>CAVKZJ010000007.1:0-84412 GCA_963660905.1 bacterium
CGAAGGTCGAATAGGTTGTGCCCAAGTCAATGCCAACATCCACTTTTTTCATGTTTCTGCTCCTTATTCAAAAGTTTACATCAAAGACATCTTCTGAACTTGTTCGATACCTGCTTTGTTCGCTTCATCCGATTTTCTCTTCGGGAAACAATGATATGTATTTCCAGTTGCAACTTCGATCAAATCGAAGGAAATGATACCATTGGCATCAATCTGGACGCCGATATGAACCTGAGAATCACCCGGGAGAGGTTTCTCAAGCTTAACTGGCTCTTCTTCATAGATTTCGACGCACTGTTCGACTGGAACGATGCTCTCCATGGAATCATTTTCCATGATGTAGATGCCAACAGAGGAAACCGTGGCCGGATCATTGGAAAGAACCAAGCCCCCTTCAACAGAATCAGTTCCTGAGGAAGGCTTATCCATTCCCTTGATAATGACATTGTTGACAAAAGAGGTATTCTTCGAACGGTCATAGAACTTGAATCCATAGGACTTTGTACAGATTTCATGGATTTCCGGTGCACCGGCAGCCGCCGTCAGGGAACCAGCCATGAACTTGTTGGTATCTTCGCCTTTTGCTTCTGCTTCTTTCTTGAGTTCTTCGGCTTCGCTGACCGATAAGACACGGCTGGCAATCAAAGCAGCGCCCATGGCGACAGCCTTGTTCGGTTCGAACTGTCCAAGAGGCTTATTGTAGGTCGCTTCAAGTTTTTTCTTGACCTGCGGCATGAAAGTGGAACCACCGACAAGGATGATTTCATCGATGTCTTTGTCCATGGTGATTCCTTTTTCAAGAAGCATCTTGTCGACCAAATCAACCGTTTCCTGCAAAAGGGATTCCGTCAATTCATCGAACTTTTCTCTGGTGATTTCAATCTTTTCCTTGACGCCATTGAAAGAAGGAATCAAGAATGTGGATTCTCTATTCGTCAAAGCCTTCTTGGCTTTTTCGATGTTCTCAGAGAACCATGCCTTGGATTCTGGATCATTCGCCATATCTTCTTCGGAGATTTCCGAATGCTTCATGCAGAATTCATTGCGGACATAGTCAGCCAATGTGGCATCCCAGTCTTTGCCACCCAACTGATGGTTTCCATCCGTGCAGATGACCTTGAGAGACTTGTTTTCCGAAGTGTAATCGATATTCAAGACAGTACAGTCGAAAGTACCGCCGCCAAGGTCATAGATAAGGACCTGTTTCTTCATATCGGCGGCCTTTTCATGAGCATAGGCGATGGCAGCAGCAGTCGGCTCGTCCATGATCTTGAGGACTTCGACATGTCTTCCGTCTTCCAAGATGACATTTTCACCGGCAAACTTGGTTGCATTTCTGGCTTCTTCACCGAAGTAGGCCGGGCAAGTGATGACAACGCCTTCAACCTGCTCACCCAAGGCGGCTTCCGCATCGGTAATCAGTTTCTTCAAAATGATTGTCGAAACAGCGGCAGCAGAATATTCATTTCCGTTGACGTAGCACTTGTAGTCCGGATCACCCATATAGTTCTTGACGCGTTCAACGATATTTTCCGGATTCATGGCACCTTCACTGCGAGCCATGGAACCGACAACGGTGTTTTCTCCGTTCGGATCGAAGAAGACAACAGACGGAGTCGTCTGTTCACCTTCCTGGTTGTCACAGACTCTGACAATGCCGGTGTCATCGACATAGCTGACGCAAGAATAAGTCGTACCTAAATCAATACCGATTCTTTTTCCCATAATTTTTTCTCCTTTTTATGTTATTTCACTAATCGATAAATCTTCACTTTGGCGCGCTTGAGCACCTTTCCATCAAAGACATAAGCGGGTGAGATGGCTTCCGCCACCTTTCCATGCAATTCCTGTTTGTCCTCTCCGACATTGACATAGCCAAGAGACATCTGTGTTTTCGTATCATAAGCCGAATCAATTTCCGGCATGCTTTCGACACTGATTCCACATTCGAAGAGAATTTCATCCATTTCGAATATAAGCCGATCAAGAGCTCTCTTGAATAGTTTCACATAGGTGTCCTTATCTTCCTCATCTTTGATCAGATCAATCTGAGCCTGAATCTCATTCTTCAGTCGAAGCAATTTTCTCAAGACTGGATAAAGGATGACCTGACATTCCTGGTTTTTCACCGACGCATTCAGTTTTATGGCCTGGCCAATCAGAGCATCCGTCACCTCTTTTTCCTTGAGAAGGCTGAGAAGTTTTCCGTTTACCTCATTCATGTAGGTCTCGATATCTTCCATCGAATGGAAGATCGGCTTTTCTATCTCGATGTCTGTCGCCAAGGGCAGGGTGGTCTCGAAGGAAGGAGTCGCCTTGGATGCAAAAATGTTCTTTCCATTGTAAGTAAACGTTCCATCATCTTCTTCAACCAACTGAATATCCTGAAGCAATCCCTCAAAAGAATCCGCAAACATGCTGAAATAATCCTTCAGCGTGGCAAGATCATAATCGTACTTCTTTAGATCATCATTCTGTTTGACGAGGCTCTCACGGAATCCGATTAGATAGGAAGCCAAGGATTTGAAGAGAGACTTTTCAAGTCCGTTACGATAATCTGAAAGTTCCTTGCTCAAATCAAGAACGTTTCGATCCTTCTGATTCAAAGACGAAATCATCGTCTTCATGCCCTGGAAGTAATTGAGAAGAAGTGTTTCAAATTTCTCATAATCCAAGAATAAAGCCTCATTAGATTCTTCGACCGCTTCTTTCTCGGCTTCTTTTTGAGTTTCCTCCTGCGCCGGCGCTTCAACTGGAGTCTCATTTTCCACAGGCGGAACAACAGTATCTTCAGATACGAAATCTTCTACGGCGGATTTGCTCTCTCCTGTTTCCGATGTCACTTCGACTGCCGGTGACGATTCAACCGAATTCACCATTTCAAAAGGACTTATGTCATCCTCTTGTATGGCAGGAGCATCTTCCTTCTTGACGTCTTGGCTAGGCTCTTCTGGGTCGACTGATTCAATTTCTTCGATAGCCATGATTCCTCCTTGAATAACTCATAATGCTCTCATCGTTCATAGCAAGTTATATATATAAATATCTTAAAAGATTTTAAAGTATTTATTTATGAAACTCATTTACAATTATAGTAATCGCTTGAAACGAAATAAAGTGAATACAAGTGTTTTTTCATCAAAAAAAATTATTTTTCATGAAAATTTCCTTTAAAACAGCAAATCGCAAAGATAAAAGCCCTTCACCGATAAACAATCTACCAAATCTAAAGAGATTGTTATATATGTATTTCCTTAAAGTCTTAATGAAATATTGATTTTATTTACTTTAATCTATCGCTTTATAGTCTTGAAATTTAAAAAAAGTAAAGAAAACCCTTATTTTTTTAAGACTTTTGTAAAGATTTCGCATGTTTCGGCGAGGAAACCTGTTGGCTGAAGAGGATAACTCATCAGTTTTTCCTTGCTTTGATACCCCCAGAGAACAGAAAATATGCATCCACAGCCAAGATTATAAGCTGTTTGGATATCCGTCACGGAATCCCCGAAATAGGCAACACGGGAAAAGTCGAGATGCTGTTCTTTCACCTGCTCTAGAAAAGGAAGCGGATCCGGTTTTGTCTTCCCGCCTAAAGGAACGCCGACAATTTGGGAAAAGAGTCCCTTCGGGAAAAGATGGTCGACAATCTCCTCAGCAATCTTTTCTGGCTTATTGGTATAGACAAATAAATGAATGCCTTCCTCATGGACTTTTTGAAGTGTATCAACGATTCCAGGATATGGCTTTGTCTTCTCCCGATAATGCTTCAGATAATATTCATAATAGACGTCAAAGACAGACTGGAACTGGTCTTCTTTTTTTCCTTTCATTGCTCTTTTGATCAGCATGACCGATCCATTTCCTAGATAACTCTCGCATTCTTCATAGGAAAGAGTCGGCAACTCATGCTTTTCAAGGGAAAAATTGACAGCATCACAGATATCCTCATTCGTGTTGACAATCGTCCCATCCATATCGAAAACAAATGCTTGAAACTCTTTGTTCATATGTTAAAAAACCTCAAGAAAATTATATCATTTTCCCTGCTATTTTTTTCTCGAAAAAATCGGGCCGATTTTTCGTTGTTTTCTTTGCAAAAATCACGTTTCGCTTTCTATCCACAATCTTTTCATTTAAATCAAAAGTTTTTACGTATGTACTTTTAGTGCTTTTGACAATATTTACTTAATCAAATCGTTTTTAGACTTTTCATTCATAACAACACATTTTCTTTTTCACTTTTTTTGTGGATGGAATTTTTGAAAAAAACATTGTTTTTTCAATCAAAAATCTTTATATTTTTTTACTTGTAAAAAGGAGGTCGCAGAAAATGACTGAAAAGTCTTCGACACAAGCTGTTTCCGCTGACAAAAACGAATACATCATCCAACTGAAAAATGTCACGAAAATCTTTGATGGCACCACTGTCATCGACAAAATGAATTTAAACATTCGCAAAGGTGAGTTCGTTACGATTCTAGGACCATCGGGATGCGGAAAATCCACAACGCTGAGAATGATTGCCGGCTTTGAAACCTGTGATTCAGGCGACCTTCTTCTCAACGGAAGAGATATCGTTCCTGTCCCGCCTTATAAAAGACCAATCAACACCGTTTTTCAGCACTATGCCCTCTTTCCAAATCTTGATGTTTATGACAACGTTGCCTTCGGACTGAGAAACAAGAAAATCCCCGTTCCGATACTCGATAAGGATAAAAAGCCTGTCCTGAGAGTCGATAAAGCTCAGGTCAAATATCTCCGCAGCCAAATTAAGCGTTTCATGAAGGATAAGATCATCTCCGAAGAAGAAAGAAATGAACGTCTTTCCGAACTCGAAAAGAGACTCGAGGAAACCTTGGCAAATCCAGTTCCCGCCTATAGCTATAAGCATTTGAGCGAAACGGAAATCGATGACAAAGTCGTCCATGCCCTTTCCATCGTCGACCTCGATGAATTGGAAGACAGAGACATCTCGACACTCTCCGGCGGTCAGCAGCAGAGAGTCGCCATCGCCAGAGCCATCATCTGCGAACCGCAGATTCTTCTGCTTGATGAACCATTGGGCGCTTTGGATCTCAAGATGAGAAAAGACATGCAGATTGAGCTCAAGGAAATGCACAAGCGTCTTGGCATCACCTTCATTTACGTCACTCACGATCAGGAAGAAGCCTTGACCATGTCAGATACCATCATCGTCATGAACAATGGCGTCATTCAGCAGATCGGTTCTCCGGAAAACATTTACAATGAACCAGTCAACGCCTTTGTTGCCGATTTCATCGGATCCTCCAACATCTACAATGGCACCTATCTTGGCGACAAGAAAGTCAGATTCCTCAATGCGACATTCTCCTGTGTGGACGAATTCGAGAAAAACGAAAGAGTCGACGTCGTCGTCCGTCCCGAGGATCTCAAACTGTCCAAAGTCCCGCTTGAAGGATACGTTCAGGGAAGAATCCAATCCAAGGTCTTTAAGGGAATCCATTATCAATATGTCATCATGGTCGGCCATGACGAGGTCTTGGCACAGTCCATCGATGACTATGACAAGGAAGCACCCATCTATCTCAACATCCTTCCCGATGGCATCCATCTCATGCACAAGTCCGTCGACACGAACATCTATACGGATTCCTACATCGGAAAAGACCATCTCGTCTATATCGATGATCAGCCATTCGAATGCGACTTGACCAAGTTATTCCCGAATTCGACTGTCAACGAAGATTTGATTGTCACCTATGACAAGAAGCACTACGACTTCGCCGATGCCGATGTCGTCGTCACCGTCGATCCACACAAGATCCTCATCAGCGATGACACGAGCGAAGCCCAGATTGTCGGAAAAGTCATCAACTCTGTCTGGAAGGGCGATCATTATTCCATCCTTGTGCGCAGCGAAGATGAGGAAGACTTCATCGTCTCCACGCCGGATACCTACAACCCCGACGACATCGTCGGATTGAGAATCAACAAGGAAGACATCCAGATGCGATTCAAGGGAAATCTGGATGATTACGAGGTGGAGTGAAATGGAAGCATCTCTCACTGAAACGGGCAACATCAACGTCATCAACCCAAATAAGAAGAACCGTTCCCCAAAAACCAGAAAGCACTACAAGGTCAACAGCAATAGCAAGAAATTCGTGAAATCCCTCTCTCTTCCTTTTGCCTTGTTCCTTCTTCTCTTTGTCTTGATTCCGATTCTCTTCATCATCTTCTATGCCTTCACCGATGCGAATGGGAATTTCACCTTCAACGCCTTTGTCAGCTTCTTCACCAACACGGTCAAGCTCAACGTCCTTCTCATCTCGATTCTCATCGGCATCTTCAACACTTTCCTCTGCCTTCTCATCACATTCCCACTCAGCTATCTTCTTGCCAATCCGAAAATCAACAAAAACTATGTTCTCGTCATGCTCTTCGTCATGCCGATGTGGATCAACTTCGTTTTGCGAACCGGTGCCCTACGAGACCTTTTGACCATCATTCTCGGATGGTTTGACACAACGACTGGCGAACACCCTCTTTTCTGCACAATGATCGGCATGGTTACCAACTACATCCCCTTCACCATCCTTCCTCTTTATTCGACCATGCTCAAACTCGACCGCAGCCAGATCGAAGCAGCCTCCGACTTAGGCTGCAATCCGTTTGAAGTTTTCACAAGAAACATCATTCCACAGGCTATGCCGGGCATCATCTCTGCCGGCATGATGGTCTTCATGCCGACCATTTCCTCCTATGTCATTTCCGATACCTTGTCGGAAGGAAAAATCATGCTGTTTGGAAACTCCATCTATCTTTCCTTCTCCTATTCTGATTGGAACGGTGGTTCCTTTATGTCTTTGATCATGTTGATCATCATCTTCATCGTCATGTTTGCCACAAGAAAGTTCGAACGGACGGGAGAGAAGGGAGCAAGCTCATGGTAAAGAAAATCTTATCCTATTGCTACATCTATCTGATTCTTCTGTTCATCTACCTTCCAGTCTTCTATCTCATCGTCTTTTCCTTCACCGCCAGCACCACCTTAGGTGTATGGTCGGGATTTTCCTTCAAGCTGTATAGCGACTTATTCACCAATCAGGAAACGCTCACCGCATTGGGCAATACCCTCATCATCGCCGCCATCAGCGCCGTTGTGTCCACTTTGATCGGATCTCTTGGCGCCATCGGTCTCTTCTACTGCAAGAAGGGATTTCGAAGCCTATTGGAAAACATCAACCAGATTCCGGTCGTCAATGCCGAAATCGTCATCGCCATGTCCTTGACGGTCATGTTCGTCTTCATCGGAAAATACATCTTCAATGGCGCCTCCATTTTCTCCTTCTGGACACTCCTGATCGGTCATTGCGCACTCGGCATCCCGTTTGTCTATCTAAACGTCAAGCCCAAGCTCGCTCAGATGGATCCCGCCTTATACGAAGCGGCCTTGGACCTAGGTTCCACACCGACCAAGGCTCTCCATCAGGTCATCCTTCCTCAAGTCGTCCCCGGCATCATCTCTGGACTCATGCTTTCCTTCACCCTGTCTTTGGATGATTTCATCATCACCGCCTTCACAAGAGGAAGCGGACTCTTAAGCGGTTCGAGCCAGATTGAGACACTTTCCACTTTGGTTCAGACCAAGATTAAGAAAGGTTCACTTCCGCCAGAACTTCGAGCACTCACAACTATCATCTTCTTGATTGTTCTTGCGATTGTCATCTTCCGTTCGATTCAGGTAAATCGTCAGGCAAAGAAATCAAAGAATAAACTCTTCAACGCACATGCAAAGAAGAGAAATTCCTTGGTCCTTAAGGAGTTCAAATAATGAAAAGAAAAAAATTTCCCTTATTTGTCGCTTTGTCGATTCTCTCTGTTCTCTCGCTTCCCGCCTGTGCGGAAAGTGAAATGAGTGCAAAAGACTCCTCGAATGAAACCATCATCCTAAACGTCTATAACTCCGCAGACTACATCCTTGAGGATTCCTACGAGGAAAACGACGAAGGAAAGAAGGAACTCGTTCCTGGCTTGGTTTCTCAATTCGAAGATTACTGCAAAGAAGAATATGGCACGACCGTAAAGGTCAACTATTCCACGTTCGATACCAATGAAAACATGCTTTCCGAACTCAAGACCGGAAAAGCCAACTATGATCTTGTCTGTCCGAGTGACTATGTCGTCCAGAAGATGATCCGAGAAAACATGATTGAGCCATTTGATGAAGGCTCGACCCCCAACTATGACAAATACGTCTCTCGCTATGTCTTAAGCAAAATCAATTCGATCGAAATCAATGGCGTAAGCAACCTTGTCGGAAACTATATCCGCGGCTATATGTGGGGAACTCTCGGCATCCTATATAACGACAACTACTTCGCCTTGAAAAACAGAAACATCACTTCCGAGGAAATGGACGAGGATATGAAATCCTGGGATTCCTTATGGAATGAGAAATATCGAAATCTCCTTTCCATCAAGGACTCCGTCAGAGATACCTACGCCCTTGGCATCTTCCACACCTATAACGAAGACTTCGAGCTCAACGGAAAAGAATATCAGGGTCTATCGACCTTGAAGAATCTTCACGATGAGAACAAGCTCAATGATGAAGAATACAACGAAAAAGTCACGGAGATTTTCAATCTTTGCGATGACACCACATTGAAAAGAGTCGGCGAACAGCTTGTCGATCTCAAGTCGAAGGCATTCGGCTTTGAAGTCGACAGTGGAAAGACCGACATGGTCAAAGGTGATAAATTCGCTATCAACCTCGCCTGGTCGGGTGATGCCGCCTATGCCATGGATCTGGCTGACGAATATTCCGAATCCGGAACCATCGAAGGCGAAGAAGTCGAAGATGCGAAATCCGGAGCGAATCTCAAATACGTCCTTCCTGAAACTGGAGCCAACATCTGGTTTGACGGATGGGTCATGCCAAAAGGCGCCAACAAATTATGGGCAAGCCGCTTTGTCGATTTCCTCTCCATGCCCGATCATGCTGCCGCCAATATGGAATATATCGGCTATACGCCTGTCATCGCAGGCGATGCCATCCTCAATCTGATCCAGTCCTGGTATGACGAGAGATACAATGCCGAGGAGGATATGATGGATTATGATTCCATCCATGAGGATGACGATGGTTTCTCCGATAATTATTTCACGAAGGATATCCGTTATTTCTTCAAGGATACGCTCGAAGAAAAAGACATCGATGAAGATGGTGTCTTCATCCTCTCTCTCGATAGCAAGAACAAGCAGTTCGACACCCAATATCCCGCCGAAGAGGAACTCCCTCATCTGGCCGTCATGGCCGATTTCGGAGAGCAGAACGCCAGCATGCTCCTCATGTGGGAATCGGTAAAGAACACCTCTCTTCCAATCTGGTCCTACTTCCTCATTCTTGCTGCCTTCCTGATCATCATTGGCCTCTTTGTCTTCGCCTATGTGAGAAAAGCTGCCGTCAGAAAAAGAAGAACGGAAAGAAAACTCGAAAGAGAAAGGAAAGCTGCTGCAAAATAAGCAAGATAGCCAGGCGCCCCATGAGGGATCCTGGCTTTTCTTGTCTCTTTCGAAACATATCTCAGGGAAATCGGTGAATCCGAAAATCTTTCATCAGCAATCGGAGTCTAAAAATCCGACAGCCATTTCCAAAACTGAATAATCATTGATCAAACCATCCGTCTATGAGGCTATCCGAAGAAAGAATCACAAAAAAAGAATATTCTTTGACTTTTCTATCCAATTCTTTTCAATATGGCAAGGGCAAGTTCCTTAGCGATATTGATTTTGCTGACTGCCTCGATTTCGGTAAAGAAGGCATTTCCATTGGCTTCAATGAAGACAGGCTTTCCCTCATCGGAGATACCGACATCGATGCCTGCATAAAGAAGTCCAAGTGTTTTGCTAGCCTGTAGGGCAAGCTGCTTATAGGCTTCATCAAGCGTGTCAGTCACATCCCTGCCTGTTCCACCAAGTGCGATATTCGATCGGAAATCATGGCTGTTCTTTCTTTCCATGCAGGCAATAACTTTCTGATCGATGACAATGATACGATAGTCATGGCCTTGATGAACCGAGAGAAATTTCTCATAAAGATGCTGCGTAAAGCAATATTTCTCCTCGATTTCCTCAAGTTCCTCTCGGCTGCGAACAAGAAGAACCTGTCTTCCAAGGGAGCCATGGCATTCCTTGAAGACAAGAGGATATCCAAGTCTCCTTTCAAGGACATCAAGAAAAAGCATTCTTTTCTCCCTTTCTGGATTTGCCGTGTAGCACAAAGGGGCCGGAATCGTTTCTGGCACAGCAACGCCTTTATTCTGAAGAGAAAGAATAGAAAGCATCTTATCATCGGAAAGCATCATCGATTCATAGGAATTGAATAAGGGAAGCTTCATGGAAAGAACCTTGGCAAGATACATATCCTTATCAAAATCAAGAGCGAAGGAATAATCCTTCAAATCCAATTCAATCTCATCGCCACGGCAAAATGGAAGAAGAGCGAGAGCATCCCGCACTTCGCATTCCACTCCATAGGGATGAAATTCTTCTTTCAGTCTTTTGATTTTATAGGCATTGTTTGGATTGTTCTGATATCCATTGATGACAAAAAGAGCTTTTTTCATGTTTTTTATTTGAATAAAAAGCCTGGATTTCCATTTTACGTGAAGGGAAATCCAAGCCTTTCCTACTTATTTCAGATTTTCTGCGATATCTCTGGCGACCGAGACACCTGTGGCGCTGGCCTGCATAAGGCCTCTGGTGACGCCTGCGCCATCACCGATGGCATAAAGGCCTTCGATATCCGTCATGAAGCGATTGTCTACCTTAATCTTTGAGGAATAGAATTTCACCTCGACGCCATAAAGGAGAGTGTTCTTGCTATAAAGGCCAGGTGCGATGTTGTCAAAGGCTTTGAGAGCCTCGACAATGCTCGTCAGCTGTCTATGCGGCAAGACAAAGGACAAGTCTCCCGGAACAGCTGTCTTCAGAGTCGGAACGGTCGTGGATTTCGCTAAACGGGATGCCGTGGTTCTTCTTCCCTTGAGAAGATCACCCAAACGCTGGACCATAATCGGCCCGCCGGTCAGCATGTTGGCAAGCGTAGCGACATATTGACCATATTCAATCGGTTCATGGAATGGCTCAGTGAACTTGGTCGAAACCAAGACGGCAAAATTCGTATTGTTCGTCCAAAGCTTGGTATCGCCATAGGAATGTCCATTGACGACCGCCAATCCACCTTCATAATGTTCTTCGGAAACGACACCGCCCGGATTCATGCAGAAGGTTCTGACTTTGTTCTCATAGGTATCGGCATAATAGACCAACTTGGCCTCATAGAGAACTTTGGTCAATTTATCCATGACGGAATTCGGGCATTCGACACGGACACCGATATCGACTTCATTGTTCGTATTGACAAGTCCAAGTTTCGTCGCCTGTTTGCTGAGCCAGTCAGCACCGCCTCTTCCCGGGGCGACAACGATGTGTTCAGAATAGACGATTTCTTCCTCTTTGCCGCGTGTCTGGATTTTCACACCGACAACCTTGTTATTTTCTTTTAGAATGTCATGTGCTGTGGTCAGCTCCAAGAATGTGGTATTCGTTTTTTCGACAAGGTAATCATGCATGCCAATCAAAACAGAGACTGCTCTTTCAGTTCCCAAATGTCTCACCGGGCACTGAACAAGATGAATGTTGTATTTCGAACATTCATAAGCGATTTCCTCCACGCGCGGATCATCCTGGCCGAAGACCTCTTCGGTCGCTCCGAAATGAAGATAGTACTGATCGGCATCATGGATCAGTTCCATCGCCTTCTCATGTCCGACATATTCATTGATGTGTCCGCCGACTTCATCATTGAGAGATAATTTTCCATCCGAGAATGCGCCAGCTCCCGCCCATCCATTGACAATGGCGCAGGGATCACAATGAACACAATACCCTAACTTTCTTGCAGGGCAGGTTCTTGATGCAAGATTTCTTCCCTGATCGACAATCAAAACTTTGGCATCCGGCTTCTTGGCCGTCAGCTCCAGAGCCGTGAAAATGCCCGCTGGGCCAGCCCCGATGATAATTGCATCATAATGTTTCTTTTCCATAAGACAAACCTCCCCATAGAATGCATTTGATTATACAATGTGAAAGCCCTTAACCCTAATGATATTTCATGAAAACTCTATCACAGATGAAAGTCTTTCCTTTCTCTTCGCTTCATCTTATAATATTCGATAATCACTTCTGCTTCGAATCATTTTTATCAAATTTTGATTGTCATTCCCGGACGAACGCCATAGGAATCCTGGTTGACAATCGAGGTTTCCAGTCTTCCTGACGTGCTCACATCGTTTACATAGCGAGTGAAGGTATTGTCTGGAGAACGCGTCCAATAGGACGTGCAATGATTCATGCCGCCTTTCGTTTCTGAGACAGCACCCATGGCAAGAGCATAATCTGTCAATCGTCCTACACGGGAGGAATCGTCAGAGAAATAGGTCGTATTCTTGTAATCCTGATAGCTAAGAAGATAGAAGCGGTCTGTTGTGTCCTCACACGCATAGCGGTTGGTGCTATTCGATGTCGTGGAAGCAGAATTATCCACATTCTTCTGTTGGACCGAGGTGGAATCGAAAGCGAAGGCGGTTTGATAGAAATCACCATTTAGCCAAGATCGGATTTCCGAATTCTTGTAGCAATTGGCATAATAGCCATTCTTTCTTCCATCATAGGATTCATGATAGCGATGTGAATCCAGGACAAAAGAAGAGACGAGAGAATATTCTCCATTTTCACTGGAAAGAATCTTCCATTCAATCGGTTCACACTTGAACCAATAGAGGGTCGCATCCTGGATGGTCGTTCCATCATCGAATGTATAGGTGGATTCATGAGGGGAAGCCATCTTCTTTGCATAATACGAACCATTATAGAAGTAATAGCCATTTTCTTCGGCTGTGGTCAATGCGTTCAGGTTGGAAAGAAGAGTGTTATCCGACACATGCGTCTGTGGATAGATACCATACGTGATGGTCGATGTTTCTTCATCAAGAGAGGGGAGGATACCTAATTTTTTCTGTTCTTCTGCATCCTGCTTCGCCAAGAAATGGGCGACAAGGGAAACATCGCTTGCCGGCATCACAAAAGAATAGGTTTCCTGATTGCTGATTTTCTCTGTTCCATCATACCATCCGCCAAAGGAATAGTTCTCGTTCGCACTCGCCTTGATTGTAATGGTCTCGCCAGTATAGCCTTGGCCGGAGAGAATCGTGACACTCCCTTTCATTTCGTCTTGACTTGTCACAGAGAGATTCTGCTGGTTTGCTTTCCATTTTGCCTCAAAGGTTCGATTTCCCGTGGATCCTTTTTCGATGCCGGTGACATTCTCGCCATCTGAATACCAGCCGATAAAGGTATAGCCATCCTTTGTCGGAGAGGAGAGGACAATCTCATCCTCGATTGTATATTTGCTTGGATTCGAAACTGAATTTGTGCCGCCATCAAGATTGTACGTGATGAGATAATCGACACATTCCCATTTGGCATAGAGTTCGAGTTGTCCATAGCTTCCTTTTGTGATCTTTTCACATTGGTTCGAATAAGAGGAATCAAGATACCAGCCTTTGAAGTCATACCCATATCTTGTCGGAGAGGAAAGGGAAATCGTATCGGATTCGATCGTGTAGGAGATTGGATTCGAAGACGCATTGGTTCCGCCATTGAGATGGTAGTTGATCGAATAAGTGATGATGGTCCATCTAGCCTCAAGCACCACATCTCCACTCGTTCCCTTTGGAATCGAGGTGATTCTCTCTCCATTGCTGTACCAGCCATTGAAGGTATAGCCGAGTCTTGAAGGAGATGAGAAAAAGACCTCGTCTTCAATCGTATAGGAAGCAGGATTCGAAGAAGAATTCGTTCCACCATCGAGAAGATATGTGATGGAATATTTCCTCGCATCCCAAACGGCCTTCAGATGAAGGTCTTGATCAAATTGGTAGATTCCTTCATTCTGAATGCTGTTTCCGTTTTCATCCTGCCACGATTTGTGGGTATAGCCATATCGAGTCGGAATCGGAAGAGAATAGGAGGCATCATAGGTGACTTTGATTTCCTCTTTTGAAATCTCTCCCTGATTCGAATCAAGATAGATTGTATATTCATTCGCCTTCCAATTGGCCTTGTAGCACTTCTTTCCGACGCTTCCCTTCGGCAAGGCATAGTCTTTTGTCGGTGTCGATAAATCCAAGGAAGTCCATCCCAAAAAGGTATAGCCTTTCTTCATGGGATTTGGCAAACGCAAGGATGTCTCACAGTCATAGGAGGATGGAAGATTCTCTCCCGTCCCACCATCGAGGTCATAAACGATTTCATAGGAAATGAGATCATACGTCGCCTGAAGGGAAAGGCTTGCGGAGTGATTCTTGGAATCGAGAGTATAGTCTTTCAGGACCCATTTTGAGAAATCATATCCGGTCCAAATGGCATCGTTCTCAATATATCTCTTGGACTTCTTGATTCTCTCATTCGCTTTACTCGCATTTCCACCATTTCCGTCATAGGTGACATCGATGGTTCCACCGATGTTGTAGATATAATCAATTCCTGTTTCATAATCAAGGTTGTCAAATGCCATTCCAGCATTCACCATCACGGAAAGATTCGCACTGTCTCCATGGTTTCCATTCTTTTCCAGAAGGGAAGAAGCCTCAGCATAGTTTTTCGAATCGATCAGATTCAGAATCGTCTTTTCTCGTCCATTCGGAACAAAAACAAGGAACGTCAATAAAAGAACACCTGTCAGAGCGAGAGCACCCGACGCGGAAGCAATCGAAAGAATCTTGATTTTCCTTTTCTTCTTTTTCTGAAGGCGTTCGAATTCCTCTCTTTCCTTCTCACATTCATATTCATAGTCCTTAATGATCTTTTCATATTTGGAAAGAAGGATTTTCGAATCCTTGTATCCCGAAAGAGATTTCAGGACCATGCAGTTTTTCTTCAGTCTCGAATAGTCTTTCGAAGGGGAGATTTCTCCGTCAAAGAGACAGGAACGATACATCGTTTCCTTTCTCTTGAGTTCCTTCAGACGGAGACAGTCTTCCATCTGGGATTTCGAATCGAGATAATTGATCACGCTCCTGAAGAAATTGCTCGCTTCGTCATATCGTTCTTTCTTTTTCAGCTCCATGGCCGTGACATACTGATTTTTCAGATAAAGATTTCGACAGTCGACCATCTGCATGGAAGAGGATTTATAGTCCTTGACCTTTTCAAAAAGAAGAATCGCCTCCTTATATTCTTTTTTGGCCTTGAGAACCATCGCCTTCTGATAGAGAGCTTCTTTTTGGAGATTTAAGCAGTCCTCCGCCTGTTTCCTGCTGTCCTTATAGTTCAGGATTTTCGAAAACGCCTGGCTTGCTTCCTGATATTTCAGTTCAGCCTTGAGCCTCATGGCAGTAGAATAGATTTTCAAGAACTCCTCTTCCTGTTTTCTTTTGATGATGGATTGATTGGTCAAAGATAGGATTCTCTTCTGATTCTCATCTCCAAATTCATAGGCATGATGATAATTCATGCAGGACTCAAGAGGCTCTGAGACATTTTTCAGCTGTTCAATTTTTCCACAGTGATTTTCAGCCAAAAGCTTAAGAAGATAAGCCTGTCCATTCTTCGCTTCCTTATAGAGGACTTTATCAAGCAGTCGGTCTGCCTTCTCATACTTCCCGTCATCAAGGAGGACTTCCGCTTTGGAAAGCATCTCATCGACACTCAGTTCGACTTTCTCTTCCTCATTTCCGAACGGGAGATTCAAGCCATAATGACGAACACCGACAAGAAGGATCTTGCAGGCCTCTTTGAGGGAAACGCTTCTTCGTTTCGAAATCATGGAAACATAAAGGGAAAACTGATCGAAATCCACATCGAAGTCATTGAACTGCTTCTTATCCTTGAAGACGGACCAGATATCCGAATAAAAAGAGATGAAATAATCATACATCTTCCGCTGATCTGGCTTTTGAAGAACAAGTCCGACCTTGCCGTTGAGTTTCGAATAGGCTTCCTTCTTCTTCTTGCTTGAGAGATTCGATGCCGGAATCGTGGCACCTTCCTTAACTTTCTTAGCCTTGGCCTGAACAATTTCATCATCCGACGCAGAGGAAGGAACACCTAAAAATTCATAAAGATTTTCACACCCAAGGATTGAATAATAGATATCCAATCCATCAAACGAAGCGAACCCATCATCTTTCGGCATCAGTTCATCAAGAGCCTCCTCTTCAAAGACCCAGAAGCCTTTCTGTTCCGCTTCGCTGACAAGTTCCTCGAACGTGAAGATGTTCTCGTTCGAAATGCGATTCTCAGGAGAATCCGTGATCTTCTGAATCAGGGAAGGAAGAACGATCTTTGTCGATTTCGACGCACTCAAAAGATATCCCAAGGAATTCTGCATCGAAAGCCTCTTCAGGGCGAGGAGTTCCTTCCTTCTTCCCCCTGAATTGGGAATATATTGTTTTGTCGAGGAATTATAGGTGGCATCATGGACAAGGATTTCGACAGCATCATTTTTCAAGTCACGGGCCAGACGCGGATTTTTCGGATTGGTGTCGCTCGCTTTTTTCTTGATGATGGCATCGATTGCATTTATATCTTTCTCAGAGGGCTTGATTCGATAATAGCGAAAATAGTTGTATTCCACATCTTTGAGTTCTTCTGTGGTTCGTTGACTCGATGCTTCCATACATTCCCCCTCCTTTTCTTTCAATATTTTCTATTTTAATGTGTCAATGAATCAAATTGCAATCACAATACGTAGAAAACGAGTATGAATTTCATCTTTCTTCTTGACTTTGAATGAGAAGTCATATATATTGTTCTACGCGGAAAAAACGCGACTAGGAAAGAGAACTTTGTTCACACCTGACTGGATTTTGTTCTGGTAGGTCAAATGCCTGAGTACTTCTATCGCAATATTTTTTTATTGTGTATAGACTATTCAATGGATACAAAGAGTTCTCCCATCCTGGAGAACTCTTTTTTCTAGACATTCCATAGGAGGAATCGCTTATAAACACTTATCAAGGAAACAACAGCAATCGTCCACGCCCGAACAAGAGTCAGAATTCTGATTTGGTCAATGAGAGAATCCATTTCAAGGAAGTCCTTCTCATCGGACCAGAAGGAGAAGCCTTCGGTGTCGTCCCGATGAAAGTTGCTCAGCAGAAATCCATCGAAGCCGGTATGGACCTTCTTTGTGTTTCACCCAATGCTAAGCCACCTGTCTGCCGAATCTTGGATTACGGCAAGTACAAATTCGAGAAAGACAAGAAAGCCAAAGAAGCCAAAAAGAACCAGAAGAAGACTGTCGTGAAGGAAATTCGTTTTACGGCGACAACCGATACCCATGACTTGGAGACCAAAGCCAAGGCAACAATCCGTTTCTTGGAAGAAGGAAACAAAGTCAAGGTGTCTGTCTTCATCAAAGGCCGTATGAGAAGCCGTATGGACATTGTCACCGAAACCCTGAATAAGTTCTTGGACATGGTGAAGGATTATTCCACCCATGAGAAGGAACCCGAGATGTTAGGCCGTGACTACTATGTCGTGTTAAGTCCGAAAAAAAAGTAAAATAGGAGGGCAATGCTATGCCAAAAATGAAGAGTAAACGTGGTGCTGTCAAGAGATTCAAATTCACTGCTGACGGCAAGGTCAAAAAGTGGAATCAGAACACTTCCCACTTGTCCCACAACAAGACCCACAAGATGATCCGTCACAACAGAAAAGCCAGATATCTGAATTCCGTTCAGGGAAAGAAGATGACTGCCTTAGTCAGCAAGTAAAGAGAGGTATTAGACAATGAGAGTTAAACGTGGTACAGTCCGTCACGACAATCGCAAACGTATTTTAAAGAGAGCTGAAGGTTACTTCGGCGCCAGACATAAGCTCTACAAGACTGCCAAGGAAGCTGTCTTGAAGGCCGATGCCCATTCCTTCAACGGACGTAAGGAAAGAAAACAGGATTACAGAAAGCTTTGGATCAGACGTATCTCTGCCGCCTGCAAGCTCAATGATATTTCCTATTCTCAGTTCATGTATGGCATGAAATTAGCCAACATCGAACTCAACAGAAAGATGCTTTCTGAATTGGCCGCAACCAATCCTGAACAGTTCAAGTCTCTCGTGGACACTGCCAAGGAAGCCATCAGCAAAGAAGCAAAGTAAGAAATCACTGTCAACGAATTCGGAGCATCCGAAACGTTGGCAGTTTTTCTTTGCAAGAAAAGACCTCCAGGAGTATGAATCCTAGAGGCCATTGATTATTTGATTATCTTCTCCATCCCTATTTTTTGAACCTTCAGTCCAATGCTTTCATAGAATTTAACCGCATTTTTGTTATCTGCCCACACATTGAGCGTGACATTATAGCAATCAATTTCTTTGGCATAATTCAGGACAAATTGATATAGACTGCTTCCAACATGATGTCCTCTGCTCTCCTCATCGACGCACAAATCATCGATGTATAAACTCTTTATCGGCTGTAAACAATGGCTTACAGGTGTTGAAACAATGCAAAAAGCATACCCTATGATCTCATTATCGATTTCCGCAACAAAAATCGGTTTCGTTTCATCCTTTAATATATCTTCCAATTCTTCATCGGTGTATTTTCTGGCACCTGCCACAAATAAATCCGGTCTGGCGACACTATGTACCTTTTGAACCTCAAATAATAATTTGATCAAGCCTTTTAGGTCATTTTCATTTGCTCTTCGAATATTTAATTCATCCATAATTGAAGTATCCCATCCTTTACTAGAAACTCTAATTAGATTTGCAACCAATTTGTCCAATGGCACTCAATTCTATATTTTTCTTATTACGACTCCTAAAAAGATTGTCAAATCCTCACTCCATCTTCCAAGATGAGGAACAGACAGTCTTTTCTTATTCCTTTAGAATTCTTCTTCGTTATTTGTGATGTGTTCAACCTGAACATTCTTGATGCATTCATGAACCATTGTCTTATAATCGAATTTCTCTTCCAATTCATGAACAACATCGATATTCGGATGAGTCACCGGGTCTTTCAGGGTGAAAATCGTGCAGCAATCTTCATAAGGGCGAATCGAAATGTCATACGTTCCGATTTCTTTGGCCAAGTCGATAATTTCGGTTTTATCATATGTCGCCAATGGTCGTATGAATGGATGCTGTCCAACCTCTTCAATCACCTGCATGGAATAGAGCGTCTGGCTCGCAACCTGACCGATCGACTCTCCGCCTGAGAGAACAAGGTCATTGTGCTTAAAGGCGATGCCATCGGCAATGCGAAGCATCATTCTTCGCATGATGGTGACACAATAGCTCGGACCGGCGACCTCATAGATTTTTCTTTCCAGATCCGTGAATGGAACAATATACAGTTTGATGTCCGGCTGATAATCATTCAGCACATGAAGAAGGTCGTGGATTTTTTCAATGACTGCCTGCGAGGTATAGGGAGGGGCCGCAAAATGGATGCATTCCAGCTTGACGCCTCGTTTCATCATCAGATAGGCAGCGACAGGCGAATCGATTCCTCCCGAGAGAAGACAAAGCGATTTTCCAGCGATGCCAAGAGGATAGCCACCCAATCCATTCGTCTTGATGCCATAGACATAGGCGGATTCCTCACGGATATAGACATCGATGAGAAGATCCGGATGATGGACATCCACCTTGGAATCCGGGTTATTTTTCAGAATATAGCCGCCAACTTTTCTCGAGACCTCATCCGAATGGATGGGGAAGGTCTTGTCCGCTCTCTTCGTCTGAATCTTGAACGTATGTTTTCCAGAGCGCTGATAGAGGGCGCTAGCTTCCTTTTGGATTTCTTCGAGATCTTTTTCGACGCATTTCGCCAAGGCAAAAGAACCGATGCCGGAAACTTTTCTAAGTTTCTCGCTCACCTTGGAGAATTCCTCATCATGAAGAAGGATATAGATATGATCCTTCTTGACTTCGTATTCAAGGGTGGGAAAATCCTTCAGAGCATACTTGATGTTCTTTCCCAAAAGACGGATAAAATCCATGATGTTTCTTCCTTTGGTTCCCAATTCGCCAAAGAAAACGATGATCATATCTGTTGCCATTATTTTTGCCTCACTTTGATTTCACTTAATATCTGATTCAGTTTCTTTATGAATTCCTCGCCCTGACTGATCGGCTCATTCCCAGAGAAGGAAAGGCGGATTCCGTTCGAAGCGATATTTTCATCATAGCCTGCATTCTTCAGGACAGTGGAATAGCCCGCCTCCCTTGAAGAACACGCTGATTTCGTCGAGACATAGATTCCCGCATTCGACAATGCCTCGGCAATGACGCTTCCCTTATGTTCCTTTAGGGCAAAGGAAAGAATGAAAGGCGTCGCCGTCAAAGGGGAAGTGATGACCACTTCTGGAATCTTTTCGAGTTCCTGCCGAAGAGACTGATTCAGAAGCGATGCATTCTTTCTTCTTTCCTTCCTGCTGGTGGAAGAGATGCGAAGTGCGCAGGCCAAGGCACAGTCGAGATTGGTCGCGCTAGTTCCGGCACGGAGATTCTCTTCCTGGCTTCCCCCAAGAATCTGAGGATCGAGTTCGACATTCTTCTTTTTCACAAGAACACCAGATCCTTTCAAGCCACCGATTTTATGTCCGGAAAACGTCATCAGGTCATAATCAAGCGGAGAGAGTTCTTCCTTGGTGACTGCCTGCGTGGCATCAACATGCAAAAGTGCCTTCGTATTTTTCACAATTTTATAAATTTCATGAATCGGAAAGATATAGCCGACTTCATTGTTCACCGCCATGATGCTCACAAGCGAGGTGTGGTCATCGATTTCCTTCTTCAACTTTTCCAGATCAAGATGTCCTTCCATGTCATAATCAAGATAGACGACATCAAATCCTTCCTTTTCGAGCTGCTGAAAGACATTCGTCACACTCGGATGCTCCGCCTTGGTCGTGATGATTTTCTTTGCCCATCCCATATTGTGATAGGCGACCCCTTTGATGGCAAGATTGTTTCCCTCGGATGCACCGCTCGTGAAAATCACCTCCTGAGACAGAACGCCAAGATATTTGGCAATCTGTCCTCTGGCCTTCTCAAGAATATTCGAGGAAGAAAAACCCAGTCCATGATTGGATGAGGCGTTGGCAAAATAATCATTGGAAATCTTCACATAGGTATCCAAGACTTCCTTATAGGGCTTTGTCGTCGCTGCACAGTCAAAATAAATCATAGCCAATACCTCCTTGGATCAAATAGACAAATCATTATATTATAAAAAGAGATGGTTTTCTAAAAAAATCCTTCCCCCGAGAAAGAGGAAGGAGATATTTATTCAGAAAAAGAACTTCCTGAGAAGGTTTTCACAACATTCAGGGCGATATACGTCGCTCTGGAGAAATCACCTTCCATGAAGGAATTCTCCGCCTGGGCGAGAAGAGGACGGGCATCCGAATAGCCTCTTCTGTAGGCATTGGCATAGACAATGGCCGCCTCAGCCTTGTTCGCTTCTTCCTTGGTGGCATCAACGCTATGGATGAAGCCAGTGACTTCCTCCTTGAACGGGAAGAATTCACTCTTTGCCTTGGGAACGTCGATCGGCTGTCTCGTGACAATCTCATAGATATGTCTAATCGTCTCAAAATCCTTCGTGAAAACATCCTTGATGGAATTCGTATAGGAATTGACTCCGATCTGAGCCACTGTATTCTGGGCTTTCTTCAGCTGAGTGAAGCATTCCCTAAGACCATAGAAGACCTGAGAGGAATCCTCCTTGAGCGACTTGAGATAATTCGAATAGTCATCCATGACCTGAATGACCTTGGTCATCTCATTATCCATATCGGCGATTTTTCTTGTGATGACGACATAAGGCTGCTTTGCCGATGTATCGAGATAGGAATCCAACTCTCTTTTTAGAATGCCGATATTCTCGATATCGATCTTCAGGCTCTTGATCTGGGAAACATATTTTTCATCCAGAACGAAGGTCTTCTGATAGAGAGGAAGCTGATTCATCATTCTTGCATATCTCTTCTCGACGCTGAAGGAGGAATCGGCTAAGGAATTCTGTCTGGAGAAATAGATTTCCTTGGCTTTTCTTTCCTCTTCGAATCCGGCAAGAATGTCTGTGATCTGGGATTGAATCTGCGAGAGTTTCTCTTTGGCGTTTCGAATGTCCAAGACCATGAGCTGGGACTGGATACTGGCAATCTTCTCTCGCATCGCCTTTACCTTCTCATCCACATGCATTTCCGAAACGATGAACCCATCCTTGATCATCTTCTGGTATTCTTCCATCAGAGAATTCAGTTTCTGAGGAATCACTGTACTGACGGAGACTTCCAGGGAAGGAAGATCTGGCAAAACATTGTTGACTGCATCGAAGAGTTTTTCCAGGGAAGAAAGAATCTTCTTGGCTTCCTCGAAATTGGCTTCATCTGAATATTTATCGAACAAATCGAATTTTTCTTCACTGGCAGAAAAGATTTTTTCGAATGGTTTTTCAAGTGGGCTCAGTTCGATTTTATGTTCTTCATAGAAGGAATGGATATCACGATATTTCGATTTGGCAATGACTGCATTGGAATGAATATCATTGTCATCCTGAAGGATGCTTGTCAGATCCGAATTGAAGTTGCAGACAGCGACACTGAAATCCTTGATGGCATCGGCTGTTTCTCTTTCAGCTTTCTTGTATTCCTTGTAGTTCTTTTCCTTGATCAGGTCATTGAGGGAATCCAAGGCTGTTGCGACATCCTTATCCCTTTTGTTGACGATATCATCATACTGCTTCTGTCTTTCAAGATACATGGAATTGAAGTATGAATTGTTCGCACCGAGAGTCTTGAGTCGATTGACCATGTTCTGGCAATCGGACGTCAATTGCAGATGATAGGTATCATAAGTCTTTCTCAGGTTCGAAGAAGCGGAACGGAATCTCTTCTTGTAGAAAACATAAAAGAGAAAGAAGAGACCGACCGCCGCAGCAATCGCGACGATGACAATTCCAGCAATACCCGCACCGCTAAGCAAAAAATAAGTAGGCATTGATTTATTCTCCAAAACTACTTCGTGGTTTCTCTCTTATTGAATGTGGCACGGATCTTG
This sequence comes from bacterium, assembly GCA_963660905.1. Taxonomy (GTDB): domain Bacteria; phylum Bacillota_I; class Bacilli_A; order RFN20; family CAG-288; genus Enterosoma. The sequence goes on from CAVKZJ010000007.1 coordinate 23,131, forward strand.
AATGTCTTCTGCTTGACACCATCGGGTTCATTGAGGAGCTTGGTCAGCATACGGACAGCAATCGATCCGACTTTGAACATATCGATGGAAAAGCTCGAAACCTGCGGACGGACGATATAGGAATATTTCGAACCGATTTCCGCAAGAACCTGGACATCCTCAGGGATTCTCAAACCGGATTCCTGGGCTGCATTGACGACAGCAGCCGCAAGAGAATCTCTCGGAGCAACGAAATATCCGCTACGATGCGTCTTGAAGAATTCCTTCATTCCGGCATAGACGATGCCATAAGAATCGTTGAACTGGATAGTCTGGATATGCTTTCCGTTGTTCTGTCCATATTCGATGAGGCCATCACGGATTTCGCCAAGCATCTTTCCCTGGTTGACGATATCGAGAATATAGACATCATCATTTCCCTGCATAAGGTGCTCTTTGACGACATCCATCACAGGTTCCTTGTATTCGATGATGATGCTTCCAAGGGCTTCGCCTTCCATATCATGTCCGACAACGATGAGCGGAATATGATAATTCTGGATGGAACGAATTTCATCGGTTCCGAGTTCATCATCATAAATGACAGCGCCATCGACATGGCTCTTGATCAAAGATTCGATCATCTGGGCTGCATCTTCCTTGGTTCTCTTGGTGACAAAGATGGATGTGATATAGCCATAAATCTTAGCAATATCGATCATGCCATCGAGCATGTTGGAAACATAGGAATATCCGGTGGACGGAATCATGATGCCGATATTGGTGGATTTGGAATTGGCCAAACCCTGGGCCAATGCGCTTGGCTTGTAGCCAAGTCTCTGAATCGCCTCATTGACCGCTTTTCTTGTTTTTTCTGTGACATTGGGATGATTGTTGATGACACGGCTGACGGTGGCCAAAGAGACACCGGCGACTTTTGCAACTTCGTAGATCGTCACACGATCCTTGTACATTTTCTTGTTGTCTTCCATTTCTTTCTCCTCCCCTAAGTATAAAATACTTAGTTTTTCACCTTTTGGAACATTATATAATGGAAGGGCTTTGAGATACAAACCCTTTATGAAAATATTTTCATGATTTTTCAATTTTCCCTTGATTCTCGGACTTTTCTCGTTTTCATTTTCAATGAAGCAAAGGAAAAGCCAGTGATTGCATACCACTGGCCACTCTCGAAGACTAATTTTTCCAATCGTAGGTGATGACGTCGGCAAGGAACGAATTCTTATGTCCACAGACCGGGCAGATTTCCGGGGCATTCTTGCCGATATGGACATGTCCGCAGACCTGACATTTCCAGACAACAAGGACGCCTTCCTTGATGACGGCCTTGTTTCCGGCAAGCTGTTCAAGAAGTCCATTGTATCTGGCTTCATGTCTGGCTTCAATCTTTCCAACCATCTCCATCTTGGCTGCGATTTCCGGGAATCCTTCTTCACGGGCAATCTTGGCCATTTCCGGATACATGATGGTCTGCTCATGGTTTTCACCGGCAGCCGCATCCTTGAGATTTTCCTCTGTCGAAGGAATCTTTCCATCATGCAGATACTTGAACCAAAGTTCGGCATGTTCATTTTCATTTCGGCTCGTTTCCATGAAGAGTTCATAGAAATCCTGTCTTCCTTCCTTCTTGGCGACAGAAGCATAGTAGGCATATTTTGTATGGGCCTGGCTCTCACCGGCAAAGGCAGCTTTGAGGTTTTCTTCCGTCTTGCTTCCTTTCAGTCTCTTAAAATCTTCTTCTTTCATAGGGTTACCTCCAATATGGCATTATTATAGACGATTTTATCAAGCCAATTCCATAGAAATGCTTACGCTCATACAAGCGTTTTCATTTCAGGAAAACCGCGTAGGAATTGAAATTCTTTTTGGCGGTTCTATACTAATACCACGGAAAGGTGATAAGAAAAATGACGAACAAGAAAAAAGATAAATTCAGCTATTTCACTTACCTGAAGCCTTATCGGAAACATCTGATTTTGGCTGTCAGCACAATTCTAATCGAATGTGGACTGGAAATATCCCTGCCTTTTTTGATGAACCTGCTTCTTCAAAACGGCATGACGATGGACTTTCAGGATCAGACTAAATATACCCTTAATCTCTCCTATACCCTGATTATGGGAGGCATCATGCTCTCCTTTGCCGTTATAGCCTTCCTGCTTGGCATGATTACGGCAAGGGCTACCGCCAAGGCGGGAAGAGGACTTGGCTATGAGCTGAGAAAACAAGAGTATCAGAAGATTCAGGAATTCACATTCTCCAACCTGGATGATTTCAGAATCAATTCCTTAATCACGAGAATGACCAATGATATCCAAATCATCTCCGATTCCTTCTGCCAGATGCTGCGTCCAGTGCTGAGAGCTCCACTCCAGCTTGTCTTCGCAGCCATCTTCGCTCTTCTCATGTCGAAAGAACTCAGCCTTGTTTTCGCTGTTGCCGTTCCTCTTCTTGGCATCGCCTTATTCTTCATCGTCATCAAGGCAAGACCTCTTTTCTATAAATTGCAGACCTCACTCGACAGCATCAATAGAACCACCCAGGAATCCCTGATTGCCGTTCGTCTTGTCCGAGCGAATTCGAAGATGAATTACGAAGAGGAAAAATTCGCCAACGTCAATGCGACATCGAGAAAAATCGGCAATTCCGCAATGGGATTGACCTCACTCAATATGGGATTCATGCAGCTGATGACGTATGCCTGCATCATCGCGGTCTTATTCATCGGAGGACAGACAGCCATTTTGAAGGCGCAGGACGCCAAGGCCGTCAGCAATATCGCAACCTTCCTAAGCTATGTAAACCAGATGATGGCTTCCCTGAATATGCTCAGCAATGTCTTCATGATCTTCACAAGAAGTGCAGCGAGCAAGAAGAGAGTCCACGAAGTCTTCCAAGCGGAGCCAGAAATCGAGGAGAACAAGAATTCTGCTCTTCGTATCGAGAACGGATCCATCGAATTTGATCATGTTTCTTTCAAATACAAGGAAACCAGCAAGGAATATGTCATCAAGGACAATACGTTTTCCATCGATGACGGACAGTTCATCGGCATTCTCGGCCAGACCGGTTCGAGCAAATCCACGCTGATCTATCTGATTGAACGCTTTTATGATATCAACGAAGGAAAGATCCTTCTCTCCGGACACGATATCAAGGATTATCCTCTGAACGAAGTGAGAAAAAATATCGGAATCTCTTTCCAAAACCCGATTTTGTTCACAGGGACAGTGAAAGAAAATCTTCTCTGGGGAAGAAAGGATGCCAGCGATGAGGAAATCATCAAGGCATGCAAAATCGCCTGTTGCTATGATTTCATCGTCAACAAGCTTCCGGAAGGATTCTCTACCCAGATTGGACAGGGTGGAAGCAATGTCAGCGGAGGACAAAGACAGCGTCTTTGCATCGCAAGAGCCCTTTTGAGAAATCCGAAGATTCTCATCCTAGATGATTCTTTCTCCGCACTGGATCGAATCACCGAGGCAGAAGTGAAAAGCAATCTCAAGAATGAACTTCCGCATATGACGAAAATCATCATTTCCCAGAAAGTATCCACTATTCAGGACGCCGATAAAATCATCGTTTTGAATGAAGGAAAAATCAATTCCATCGGAACGAATGAAGAATTGCTCAAAAATGATTCCATCTATCAAGATATCTATCACATCCAAATGGAGGGGAAATAATCTATGGAAAGAAAAACAAAACCCGACAATCTTGTAAAGACCCTTCTTCGTCTCTTCTCCTACATGAAAGACATCTGGCCCCTCATCCTGCTCGTCATTCTTATGGCTCTCTATTCCGGTGTCACGGAGACTCTCGTCACGAGGATGGCTGGAAATGTCACCGACGGCATCTTGGAAAATATCCACGAGACATCCCAAGTCCGTTTTGATCGACTCATCAATGACCTTGTTCCCATCATCATCGTCTGCTCCATCGGCTTCCTTTGCGCCTTCCTCTACAATTTCATCATGGTCCGAGTCACCCAGAGAGTTCTCTTCAGAATCAGAAATGAATTGATGCATAAGATGCAAGTTCTCCCAATCAACTTTTTCGACAAACATACGCATGGAGAAATCATGTCCTATTTCACCAATGATGTCGATAGCATCGTCAATGCCCTGAATGATTCTTTCTCGAATATCTTCTTCTCCTCTGTCAAGATCATTTCGACGATTGTCACCCTCTTCCTCATCAATGTCTATCTCACTCTGATCGTGATCGGCTTTATCATCATCATGTTCGTCTTCATGTACTTCAACACGAAAGCCAGCAAGAAATATTTCCGTCAGCAGCAGAAATCTCTCTCCCATGTCAACTCTGTCGTCGAGGAGGATGTCTCCGGCGTAAAGGTCATCAAGGCCTTCAGCCATGAAGAGGAATCCTTCGACAAATTCATGAAAGCCAACAATGAATGGAGAAAATCCTCAGAGAAAGCCTTCTTCCATACCCAAGTCAACATTCCTTTCTTTGTGTCATTGAGTTATTTCAACTTCTCCATCTCCTCCGTCGCCGGCGTCTTGGCTTTGTGCACCGGATGGGCCGGTCCGCTGACATTCGGTCAATTGCAGTCTTATCTCGTTCTGACAAGAAATGCCTGTCAGCCGTTCAACTTCTTTACGCAGCATCTCAACAACTTCATGGTCGCAGCCGCCGGCGCAGAAAGAATCTTCTCTTTCCTTGATGAAAAAGAGGAAGTTGACGAAGGAAAAGTCACCCTTCTCAAAATCAGCGACGAAGAAGATTTCCGCAAGCGTTATTGCTGGAAGATCATCCATCATGACAACACCATCGAGAAGAGACCTCTCAAGGGAGAAATCCGCTTTGAGGATGTCACCTTCTCCTATGTGAAAGGAAAGCCGGTCCTGAAAGGAATCTCCTTCGAATCCCATCCCGGAAAGAAATCCGCCTTTGTCGGATCGACCGGCGCGGGAAAGACAACCATCATTTCTCTGCTTGCCCGATTCTATCCGCTCGATAGCGGTGCAATCTACTACGATGATATCAACATCGAAGATATCCAACTTGAATCTCTTCGAAGAGCCATCTCCATGGTCACCCAGGATACGCATCTCTTCACCGGTACCATCTCAGACAATATCCGCTATGTGCGAATGCATTCCACCGAAGAGGAAATCATCCAAGCGAGCAAGATGTCGCATGCCGACAGTTTCATCAAGCGTTTGCCTTTAGGATATGAGACCATGCTCTATGATGATGGCGGAAACCTCTCGGCTGGACAAAGACAGCTCTTAGGTTTGGCCAGAGCCAGTCTGAACAGACCGCCTGTCATGATTCTCGATGAAGCAACCAGCAATATCGATACCAGAAGCGAAATGCTCATTCAGCAAGGTCTGGATGCCCTTGAGCAGAACAGAACCGTCATGATCATCGCCCATCGACTTTCCACCATTCGAGACGCGGATGAAATCATGGTCCTTGATCAGGGAAAGATCATTGAGCGAGGTACCCAGGACGAGCTTCTTGCCAAGAAGGGCGCCTACTACGACCTCTATACCGGAAAAGTCGAACTCGCCTAAATTCCGTCATACACATCAAAAGGGACGACATCTATCCGGTCGTCCCTTTTCGTTTGCGCTGCACATATCAAGCATCCATTCATGCCAGATTCGTATCACGGATGATGATTCGATCTCTAGATTCCTCCAAGCGTTCCTGAGAGGAAAGAAGATAGGTATTTCCCTTTGTTCTTGTAATTGCCGTATAGACAATCTGACGATTGAGAAGCGGATGCCCTTTCTTATTAGGAAGAATGACAAGAATATTCTTATAATCAGATCCTTGTGATTTATGAATCGAGATGGCATAAGCCAAGTCGATTTCCGATCTTGTAATCATACGGATCGGATAAAACATATACTTGCCTATCTTAAAGATATTATCTGTTCTCTTTCCTTCCCTGCTGATAAGAATACTCGATTTTTGAAGCATGAAGTAGATTGTGTCATCCCCATTGAATTTTACAAGGATGCCACTATCGCCATTGTAAAGATCCAACATCTTGTTGTTCTTATTGATCATCATCACTTCACCGGGATAATATCCTTCAATCGACGTTCCCTTCGTCTTATCGATGAAGTTTCGAAAAAGGAATCCATTGATTGTCGAAACGCCTCTCGGGCCGAGATTCTCCGCACAGAGAATCTTGGATTTCTCCATTTTCTCAAAAAGATCATCCAATTGTCCTTTATCCGTCTCATCCAAAGAAGAAGCGTCATCCTGAAGAGAGGAAAAGAAGACACTTCCCCATTTGTAGGTGATGGACTCGACGATGTCCTTTTCCTTGACATCTTCTTTGCTGCTATGATAGTAGAAAACCGGTTTTGTCTTATCTGTCGCCTCGATATCTCTCACTTCAAAGGCATCATAGTCCTTCCAATCTTCTTCCCTGACTGGAAGGGGGAGACCATTGTTGATGCTTTCCGCAAGAGCATAGATTTTCGTTTCTTTTGTGAATCGGATAGACTCATCGAGCTGAACGACAGACTCCTTCAACGATTTCATTTTCAAAAGTTCTCCAAACACAGCCCCAGCTTCGACCGATGGAAGCTGGTTCTTATCTCCCATGATGAAGACTCTCGCACCTGTCGGGATCGCCTGAAGAAGCGAGTGGAAAAGACAGATATCGATCATGCTGGCCTCATCGATAATGAAAATGGATTTCTGTGGGAATTGATGATCTTTATTATATTTATAGGTCTGCGTCGAATAATCGACGGAAAGAAGCCTATGGATGGTCGATTCTTCCAATCGGGAAATTTTCTCAACGATGTTTTTGTATTTTTCCTTGAAATCCGCATTCAAGATATTGAGACCCTTGATGAGGCTTTCCTTCATTCGATTCGACGCTTTTCCACTCGGTGCCACAAGATAGACAAGACTATTTTCATCTGCGGAAAGAAGATTCATCAAGAGGAAAATGATAGAGGTTGTCTTTCCAGTTCCCGGTCCTCCGGTGATGACTAGATTTCGATTCAATCCGACATTGAAGGCCTTCTCCTGTCCTGCGGAAAGACGAAATCCTTCCATCAGGCCTTCATGATAATCAAAGCAAGGTTCATTCTGCAGAGGAGTCGAGAAAAGACGCTGAAGAGAGGAAAGAATTCCTTTTCTGGCAAGATTGTATTTCCGGACATAAAGATTCCCATCATCGATTTCAAAAAGACCTTTTTCATCAAATAAATAAGGAAGGGTTTCATAGCCGATTTTATCTAAGCAGGAATCCATCGCCTGAAAAGATGCCTCCTCAATCCTTCCCAATTCAGCCATGGAATCCGGATTATCCGATAAAAGAACGGCCTGGGCATCGAGTTTTTCTTTCCACTTCTTCGAAAGAATTCCTTTTTTCAGAGACATCGAGATATTTCCATCCCCAATCAAGGAAAAATAGAGAGCAAAAAGAATAAGATAGGTCTCATATTCATCCACATCTTTGATTTCATCCCTGATCAGCAAGAGAAGAGAATGATCAATCTTGCTGATAAGCTGGTTCTTTTCCAACAATTCATAAAATTCATCGAATTTCATGCTTTCTTTCCTCCAATCTTCAAAGCACAGATTTCATCAAATGCTTCCTTTAACTCCGCATAATTTTCCCATGTATGAGCATAGATGCCATTCCCCGTATTCTCATTGCATCCACGAAGGAAGACATAATAAATTCCTCCAAAATGCTTTTGGAAGATCTCTTCTTCCGTCATATCGGAATAATAATTCTTCAGCCATTGGATCAGGCAATAGGAATAAAGGACTCTCTGAATCGAATAGGCATCATCGACATGTCTCTTCAAAGCACCCGCATCAGAATAAGAGGTAAAGTCATCGCTTAAGGAATCGGATTTCCAGTCGATGATGGAGAAGTATTCCCCTCTCTTGAAAATGAGATCGACAAATCCATTACAGAAATTCTTCAATTGTCCATTGAGAAGATTGAAGTTGAATTCCACCTCCGCTCTCTTATCGGTAAGGGAAAGTGAATTCAGCATGAACGACGAGTCAAGACACTGGTTTCCTTGGATTGTCGGGAAATCAGCAGTCAGGACATCATGGACCATATGATCAATCGGCTCGAGATAGGATTCATCATAAATCAGAGTCTGATCAGCAAAGCATTTCTTCACTACAGATTCAAAACGGCAATCATAGTTTTGGAAATCAATCAATTCGAAAATCTCATGGAGTGCAGATCCAATAAGATTTCCCTTTGGGAATTTTTCGGGAAATATAAGAGGGGAAGAATTCGAATTGTAGTCACAAAGAACGGCTTTTCCTTTTTTGTCATATTTGGAAAGACCTTCGGAAACATGTCCCTCTTTCTCCATGACATCCTCCTCTTCATTTTCCTGATGAGATAAGGAAGAATAGGAGTGCTTATATGTCTTCTTGGAAGGAAGCGTTCCGATAAGAGAATGAAGAACTTGATTCTGTTTTTCAATCAAGGAAGAATCATCCTTCAAATCACCACCCGAAATGAGAATAGAAGAGGAGATGTTCCTCAGTTCTTTATATTCCATATGATTATCAAACAACGGACGATACGGGTTCTTATTCAAAACATAATTATTCAAGGATTCGTTTAAAAATTCCTGCTTGAAATCCTTATACCGAGGAAGAATCATCACAAACTGTGCTCTTGTATAGGCTACATAGAAGAGCCGTTTCATTTCTTCCACCAATTCTTTTTCATTATTTGAGACTCCAAGATATGTCATCACACCCTGTTTATAGCGCGTCACGACTCTATCCGCCTTTTTACTTCCATCACTGATGGCAATGACAACCGGGTACTGCAATCCTTTCGAGGAATGATAGGTGATCATCTGAACGGAATCGAAATTTGTATTTCTTTCGATAATTTCTCCGCTTTCCGCATCATCCTCTACGCTTTCACCTTTCATCTTGGCGTTCAGCTGACGAATCATATCTTCCAGGGAATGGCCTAACAGAAGATAGTCAATCATATAATCAGCAATCTGGGCATAGACACCAAAAGACTGAATATCGCTTAAAGAACTCTTATTATTCGAAAGATAGGAATTATCCAGTATATCATCCATCAGATCTTCCCATCGCTCATCCTTGGCAATCTGTTTCCAATTCTGAATCAATTCCATTTCCTTGGAATCATCATGGTCAAAATATTCCGAAGAGATTTCTTCCAACGAACGCCCGAAGAAATCCGTAAACAAGGCCTTTCTGAAAAAGCTTCGGTTTCTTCCGGTAAAATCAACCGCGACAATCGCCTGGAGAAGAACAATCCAGTTCTTGCACTCTCTTCCTCTGAAAAGGGAATTGTCCTTATACTTCAAGCAGGGAACCCCCGCTTTATTCAAAGCAGTCGAAAAAGGTATGAATTCTTTTCTTTTACGTGCAAGAATAGCAAAATCCTTGAAAGTCACATTCCTGAATGAATTCTCATCCTTTCCTTTCACTTGCAGATTGGTCTTTCCATTTTCATCCTTTTTACAGCAGTCAAGAATCGTCTGAACAACAATTCTTGGAAAAGAAGTATCTTTCTTCATTTCCTCCAAGAAGTCCATTTCCTGTTCATCGACATTATCCAGTTCTTTCTTTGGGTTCGAGGCAATCCAAAGAGCCTCAATCGGTTTTCCTTTATAAAGAACATCATGATATTCCTTAGTCACACCTTGTTTGAGGAATCCTGATGGCTCAAAATCCGTTCCATCAAATTGATAGGATTTGAATAATTCGTTGCAGCAGGTGACCATATCAGCGGTCGAACGATAATTCACGTTCAAAGAACGAAGGAGTCCATTTTTGCTGATGATTTCATTCTTGGCCTTGAAATACGCCTGGACATCCGCTCCCTGAAAGGAGTATATCGACTGTTTTGGATCGCCGACAACCATAATCTGATGATCTTCATCCTCCAAAAAGATAGACTTGAAGATATCGAACTGAAGCTGATTGGTATCCTGAAACTCATCAATGATGGCTCTTTTGTATTTTCTCTTGAGTTTCTTTTTGAAAGCCTCATTATGAATCAATGCTTCCCGAACATAGCGAATCATATCGTTGAAGCTTTCAGAAAGATTGATTTCCTTTCTTTCCTGCCACTTCTTATAGATGTCCTCAGCATAAAGAAGAGGAATACAGTTCATCATAGATGGTTCATCAAAACATAATTCTCTATGATCATCATTTTTCGGTCTTCTTTTTTTATCTCTAATTAAGCTATTAAAGAAAAGGAAAGGTTCTCTTAATGTTGCATTCTTTGAAAACAAATTGCTTTTAAAAGACGATGGGGTAAAATACGTAAACTTATTTTTATAGAGTTCCTCAGCCAACTCCCTTGCCTTTTTTCCATCATCTCCTTTCACATCATTGTCACGCAATGCCTCATAATTCTCCTTCACTTCCGGATACTTATTAAGAATCTCGTCAGAGGAATCGGCCAGATGGAAGTCAAAAAACATATTTGTCATTCTTTCCTCATCCTCTTTCATCAAGGAGATGACACCTTTATCCTCGTTGTAATCTGAATCAAGATAATAGGCATTGAGAATTGCACGCATGTTTCTTACTAAGCTGTCTTCATTGAAAGAATCGGATTTCGCATTATAAAGAATCTCAGACAAACTGGAGAGTTTCTCCAGAACGTGGTTGGATCGAACATATTCCAGAATAAATCGATTCATTTCATTGTCATCGATCAGAGAAAGGGAGGATGCGATTTTCGCAGAGATGCCAAATTCCTTGATAGCATTCATGCAGAAAGAATGAATCGTATAGATTGGTGCGTTATCCACATCTACATCAGGAAGAGAAGAGAGTTTTGTTCTGATTCGATCCTTGAGTTCACCGGCGGCCTTTTCCGTATAAGTGACAATCAAAATCCTATCTAGATCTTCGTGCTCTTCCTTGATGAGTTTCTCAACAATACCGACAATGTTGTAGGTCTTTCCAGTACCGGCAGAAGCTTCCACGACATAATTTTTTGTCGTATCAAAATTATTAATTTCAAATTTATTCGTTTCACTCATTTACTTTTCCTCCTTCTCCTCTTTCTCTTCTTGCTTTTTTTGTTCATCTGCTTGCTTGCTCTTCAAAAAGAGAACCATGCTTTCGACCTTCTTCTTATATTCAGAATAAGAAGCATCAAATTCTTCACTCGATAAGAAGGAAGAAGAATTGAAATCAAAAAGATACTTGTCGCCATAATATGACCAAGCCCCATGCGAGTCAAAGAATTCTGTCTTATATTTCGAATAATTCTCGCCTGACGCATCGATCATATTGCAGGGAAGGAAAATCGCATCCTTAAAGGAATTCATCTCTTGGTAGATCTGAATAAGAATTTCTCGAGCACGAGATGGGGAAAGAAGAAATTCGACATGAGAAGGCGTATCCGTTTTCTTCATTGTCGTTTTCAATGTGATTTGGTACACCATTTCTCCTTGAGATGCCACATCCATCAACGAAATCACATAAGGAAGAAGGAAATCCTTGTTTGAGATCGTGTTTTTTACAAATTTCGTTGAAAAATAGCTTCGTGAGATTCCACTGCAGGAGCGAATGATTTCTTGATCGTGTGTGATGACAAAAGAGGAATTTCCAAAGGGAAGAACAAGATCATCCATCTTGACAGATTCGAAATCTGACCCAATTGTCTTTAGAATTTTCCGTGCAGAATCTTCGACATTCAGGAAGGTGTATTCCTGAATGTTATAATCAATGCAGGGAAGAATATGATTCATTTCCAATTCGTACTTAAATTCGATTTCTTCTTTGATTTTTTCATCCAAAAGATAACCGAGCAATCTTGTTCGAACAATCGACTCATCTATATTGGATAAAGAGAATGGCTCAAACTCATCTCTCATCTTTTCATCATCGTCATTTTCCTTGGCAAAGAGAACACTCGCCTTGTACTTCAGAGGTTCCTCTAAAAAATCAGACAAATCCTTCAATCTCACCTTGTTTGGAAGACCGCGCCGAAGAGGAATCGAATCGATTTCCTTTTTCATTTTCTCTTTGGTCAGATCAAGAAAATGGGCTTTATTGGAATATTCCCTTTTTGTATATAGTTCCGAATAGTCTCTTTTTTCATCCAGTTCCAATGTTCTCTGGACATCTTTGATTCTCTTATCCGTCAATTCCGAAAGGAAGGACGAAGGATATAATTCCGCATCACTTGACAAATCAATCGAAAGATAACTAGCGAAAAACTGAGAGGAGTTTTCATATTGCAAAAGGAAATTCTCTTTTTCCTGTTTTGCCGTCAAGACATCTTTTTCTCTTTTATCCAATTCGTTTCTGACAATCAGAGTCGGAAAGTTCTGAAATCCCATTCCGAGCATAAAGACATATTTCGCAGGGAGAAGAGTGTTTCTATTGATATCCGCAAAGGTCACACCGCCTGTATAGCAAGATCCATTGAGTCTATTTGTAGAAAAAGAAGCATCCAGAAGGAAGTTCATGACTATGTTTTTCTTGATGGTATTCGACTTATAGTCCATCTTTTCCATCAAAACAAGAAGGGAGAGGACTTTTCGATATTCAATCGTTTCCTCAAAATCTTCATTCTCTGGATCAGAAAAGAAATGATTCAGTTCTTTTCTCAAAGCTTCATAGTCTTCTTTATTCAGATATTCGCCTTTCATGAAGGCAAGCCATGAATTAAGATCATCAATCAATGAAATGAATTTGATGATTCTTTCATCATCCATATCAATGGAAGAATAAGGAAGATAATCCACATTCGATAAATTAACAATATTCTGATTATGGTCGTTGATATCCACTGCCTTGGAAATCAGAAGTCTTTTCTTGATATAATCCCAATCATCGATATGATCTGAATTTCGATAGACATTCGCTCTTAGGATACACTGCACAAAGGAGTCCGAATCTTCCTTCGTAAGGTTTCTTGCCTTCATCACAGCAGCGTTATTAACGAAAGCTTGGAAATCAACTCTTGTGAAATAGCCCTTATGGAAGATTTCGATAAGCTTCTTCATAGCCGATGTCACATCAGAAGACTGATTCTGACTTCCGATGATGCTATAGGGAATATCCGGATAATCGACATTGTCCTGATGAAAGGTTCTCTTGATGAGTGGTTCATAATCGGAGATATTCTTGGCAAGGACAACGAAATCAGAAAGACGGTTCTCTTTATCCTTCAAAAGTTCACAGATATGTGAGTGGACATTTTCGATTTCTTTTTGCTTCGATGGGCAGGCTGTGATGAAATAGGGAGGCTTTTTTTCTTTGTTTACTTTCAGCAGAAAGAAATTACATTCATTTTCTTTTTCGATTTCCTTGATGATGGCATTCTGAATTGGCTCAAAATAAGCAAAGCCAAAGAAATAAATCTTTCTTCCCGTCTTCTTGATTCCTCTTCGCTTCGAGAATGAATAAGCAAGGGTCGTCAGATAATTCTTTTCGGCCTCCTGAAGAACAAAATCATAGATTTTCTTTTGATCAGAGGGGATTTCAAAACAGTCATTTTCATATCCTAAGAAGATGTCCGCAAGATGAGAACAGAGATCAGAAAGACGAATTGCATCGATATTGTCCTCCTCATAGAGGTAATCTTTCATTTCGATAGGGATATCTTCTTTTTCTGCATACGAAAAGTACTTCAAGACTAGTACCTTGAACTCTTCTCTATTCAAGAGGCGAAGATAATCATTATGGTCGATAAAAGAAAACAGAGCCTGATTGATTTCGACAAAATCGACATTCATCAAAACAGAATTCGTATTCTTCAGCCATTGTGAGACAATATAATCATTCATTTTCATCGAGGGAAGAACGATCATCGTTGGCACAAAAAAATCTTTGTCACTCTGCTTTTTGTTCATGAATTCCTTCATCAACTCATCTAGATTCGAGTTCGAAATTATATTGCCCATCCCCATTCCCTCCCATCCTTTTCATGAAATCGCTTTGCACGTTCGCCATTTCTCTTTTCATCGCTATAATTATAAGGTGTGATATGTACAAAAATAATCACAAATACGAGAATTCACATCACTTCTTTCCACCAAGGTAGACAAAACAGGAAACTTTCCCTATAATTTTCGAAGAAATGAATGACAAATGGAGGATAAAATCATGAATAGAAAGAATGTTCTCATATTCGATTTCGACGGCACCATTGCGGATACCGCAAGACTTGTCAAATCGACCCTCGTGAATACCATTCATGAATATGGCTACCCTGAAATCACTCAAGAAAATATCGAAGAACATTTCGGTCCGACCGAAGCCGGAATCCTAAGAAATATCCTCGGGGAGAAAATCTTTCCGGAAGCCTGGGCCTCCTATTTGGAAGACTATATCCGCGTCCAGCCAGAATATATCAAGAAGATTCCCGGAATGGATGAATTGCTTGATGAATTATCCAAAAAAAGAGATATTCTTCTCCTTTTAGTCACCGGCAGAAGCAAAGAGACCATGGATCTCTCTTTAAGTTATCTCAACTATGAGTCCTATTTTCCGAAATGTTATTCTGGAAGCATGAACGGAATCAACAAAGATGAAAATATCCTCCAGGCTTTAGAAGATTACGGCTTAGAAAAAGAAAATATCGTCTATATCGGCGATACAATAGCCGATATCCACACAATGAGAAAGATTGGTGTCGATCTTCTTTCTGTCGACTATTGCGGATTTGACAAAGAAGGAAAAGAACTTCTCGAAAAAGAAAATCCGGGAAATGTCTTTTCAAGCGTCAGTGAGCTGAAGAAGAAAATCGAGGAAATCGCTCTTTAATCAAAAGAGAGTCATCATCATGAACAACGAAAAAAGAAATGATACGGAAAACGAAGCGTTCCGTCTTGAAAAAGAAGATGATATCCAGACGCAGAACCTAGAAAGCGAAGAAAACGCGTCCATCAATGAACCAGTTCTTCCTTCCCAACTGCATCAGGCTTTGATCACCAATGACAAAGCCACTCTTTTGACGATTCTCAAAGAGAATTCCGCTGTCCAGCTTGCGGATAGCCTTTCTCCCCTCACGGACAATGAAATCATCCTTTTTTATTCCACCTTGGATAATGACTATGACAAATTAGGTGAGATTTTTTCCTATCTTCTTGTCGAAGAAAGAAAGGCATTGGTCGAAAATCTTCCTAAGAAAGCAATTCTTCCTGTATTGGCCAACGTTTCCAATGACGATATGGCAGACTTCTTGGAAGATCTTCCGAAATCCTTGAGAGAAAAAGTCCTTTCTCTTCTTTCCAGCAAAAGAAGAAATATCATCAATCAGCTTTCGGCCTATTCTGACGATACGGTCGGAAGCATCATGACCACCGAATATCTTTCCATCCTTTCCGGGACAACCATCAAGGATGTCTTCCGCAAGATTCGCATCGATGGACCGAGACTCGAAACAATCCGATCCATCTTTATCGTGGATAATGCCAATAAACTATTGGGCGTCGAAAGAATCGAAGATTTGATGTTCGAGGACGAAAACAAGAGAATCGACGATGTCATGAGCAGGGACTTTGCCTATATTTCCCCGATTGCCGATAAGGAATCTGCTGTTCCAATCTGCCAGGAATACGATCTTCCTGTCTTGCCCGTCGTATCCAAAAACGGCGAGATGCTTGGCATTCTCACCTTCGACGACGTCATGGATGTCTTGGAGCAGGAAAGCACGGAAGATACTCTCAAGCAGGGCGCTGTCTCTCCAACCGATGCCCCATATATGGAAAACAAGGTCTTCAAAATTGCCTTATCCTATGTCATCTGGCTTCTCATCCTTCTTGTCATAAACACCTTCACCGGCATGATCATCTCGCGATTCGAAAACGCCCTTCTCACTCTTCCGATTCTCACGTCCTTCATCCCTTCCATCAACGACTCGGTCGGAAACTCTTCGAGCCAGACAACTTCCATGGTCATCCGTTCCCTGACAACCGGAGAAATCACCAAGAAAGACTACTTCAAAGTCGCAATGAGAGAATTTTGGGTAGGTTTCCTCTCTGGCCTGATTGTTGCCGTCTTTGATTTTGGATGGGTCATGATCGAACTCAACACGCCGATTCTCAAAACTGAAAGTTTTGCTGCCAATTCAGCGCTTCTCACAAAATTCGGAGGATTGCAGAATGTCTATTTAGTCATTGCAGCCATCACTGCATTTGCTCTTTTGATCGGCATCACCTTCTCCAAATTCTTTGCAAGCATTCTTCCTATTGTTGCTAAGGCTATCAAGATTGACCCCGCCGTCATGTCAGGTCCTTTGATGACCTGCTTGATGGATATCGTCACCTTGCTCATCTATTTTGGAATCGCAACAGCCTTGATTGACGGCGTTGCACCAGGCACTTTGACAGCACTTCCCGTCATTGGATTTTAGGAGGCAAAACGTATGAACGAAAAAGTACAAGAACCTGAAATCGAAGAAATCCAGGTCGACCCCACCATCCAAGGAAAAGTCAATCATCCTCTAAGTGCAGATTTCCTCCAGGCTATCATCCACAACAGAAACACAAAGATTCTCAATGTGACAGTGCATTCCTATGATCCTGTCAATGTCGCCAAAGCGGTCGAGACACTCGATCCGGAAGACCTTCTTTTCTTCTTCAAAGCCGTTGACAGCGACGATTCCGCCGAAGTCTTCACCTATCTCGAGCAGGAAACAAAAGAGAATGTCATCTCCGCCTTCACCTCAAAGCAGCTTCACGAACTTGTCGACAACATGTCCACCGACGACTTGGTCGACTTTGTCGACGATCTTCCAGCAAACCTCATCTCCAAGGTCTTAAAGGCAACCAGTCCAGAAGACAGGGCGAGAGTCTCTGCCTATCTGAACTTCAAAGAAGACTCCGCTGGAACCATCATGACGCCAGAATATCTTCAGGTCAGAGAAGATGAGACTGTCAAGAAAGCCATCGAAAAGATCAAAGCCGTCGGCCAGGATATGGAAACCATCTGGGAACTCTTCATCGTCGATAATTCAAGAAAGCTCGTGGGAACCATTACCCTCGACAAATTGCTCGAATCCGATGAGGAAACCAAGCTCAATGAGATCATGCGGAACGATTTCATTTCCGTTACGGTCAATACCGACCAGGAAGTCGTCTTAAAGGCATTTCGAAAATATGACGTCTCCGTCATTCCCGTCACCAACAACCAGATGAGAATGCTCGGCATCATCACCTTCGATGACGCCATGGACGTCGATAGCCAGGAAGTCACCGAAGATACCCAGATCACTTCCGCCGTCATCCCCAATGATGAGCCCTATCTAAAGACAAAAATCTGGAAACTCGTGAGAAACTACACTGTCTGGCTTGTCATCCTTTTGATTCTCAATACCTTCACAAGCATGACGATGTCCTATCTCGAGACACCTCTGCAGCTTTCCTTCCCGGTCCTTATTGCCTTCCTCACTTCCATCATGGGAACAAACGGCAATGCATCGGACCAGACCGCAACCGTCACAGTCCGTGAGCTCGCCTTAGGACATATCAACACGAAAAACTACTATAAAGCAGCCTTCAAGGAACTTCGAGCCTCCATGATCACTGCCCTCATCCTCTCTGTATTTTCCTTTGGATGGATGCTCGTTGAACTCTATACGGGAATGGTCAGCCTAACGACGACGGATAATAATGTCCTGGCCAATTTCTTCAACGGAAACCAAAACATCATGTTCGTCCTGATTGCCAGCGTGGTTTCCTTAACCCTTCTTATCACCATCGTCTTAGCTAAGATGATCGGTGTGAGCCTTCCCGTTCTAGCCAAGATGGTTCATCTCGATCCCGCCGTCATGTCCCAGCCAGTCATCTCTACCATCCTGGATATTCTTTCCATCGTCGTCTATTTCCTTTTATCGAATCTCTTCTTCCATCAGATCCTTGCCTAATCGCCACCCATCCGGGTGGCTTTTTCAGCAAAGAAAAAAGGACACTTCACATAGAAGCATCCCGTTCATCATTTTGTATGCTGCATCTTTAGTTCGTATAAGCCGATTGCAATGCTGGTTGTCAGGTTGAGAGAGTCGACTTCATCCGACTGCTCAATCCGAACATTGTTTTCATTGTGAATTTCCTTTGGAAGCCCTGTGGCTTCATTTCCAAAGACAAGAGAACAGGGAGAAGCAAATCTCACATCCTTCAAGGGACGAGAGGTATCCAACACAAACGGATAGAATTCTCTCTTGTATTTCTGGATATAATCCTCAAAGGAAGAAAATTCCTCGATTCGAATCTTGAAGAGTGCTCCCATGCTTGCCCGGACCACCTTCGGGTTGAAATAATCCGCACAAGGTGTAATCAATGCCAAGTCATGATATCCGAAAGCCAACAGAGAACGCATGGCATTCCCTAAATTTCCCATATCGCTTGGGTTGACCATGACAAGATGATTCTCTTTTTCATCCAAGGTCGAAGAGAATTTTTCGAAGATTCCCAAGACATGCGCATTCTCCTTCGAGGCAATCTTCGAAAAAGCCTTGTCTGAGAGAATGATTTTCTTTTCATCGACCAATGTCTTCAGCTTTCGATAGCCCTCGCTCTCCAAGGAATCGCTATGAACATAAATCGCCCTCAAAGCATCCTTCTTGTAGTGAATCATCTCGAAGGTGGGGAAGAATCCTTCCGTATAAGAATAATCTAGATCTTTATTGTATTTTTGAATCATAATAGGAATATCATAGCCAAACAAAAGGAAAAAAGAAACGAAATTTCATTCCAAACGAAAGAAAAATCGTTATAATAATCTAGCTGGCCCCGTAGCTCAGCTGGATAGAGTACCTGACTTCGAATCAGAGGGTCAAGAGTTCGAATCTCTTCGGGGTCACCATAAACCGGATTGCATAAGGCAGTCAGGTTCTTTTTTATTTTTCGTAAAATTGACCACTTTCATCCTATATATAGATAGGAGGTCATATTTATGGCAAGAATGCTAAAGGTACACCATTCATCAATGGGAGTTGATTACACCCCTGTTTCAACCATCATCCTCAAAGGCAAGTGGCTTGAAGCTGCTGGATTCAAAATCGGTGATTATGTAGAAGTAAAATGCGATGGAGATACGATAACTCTAACAAAGACAACGCCACCGCAAGACGACAAAACATTAGATGAAGAGTTGATGAAGCTAACAAAAAACGAACGTGATGAATTGCTCAAAATCATCACGGAAAGAAAATAAGATTCTCTGTTTACTCATTTATGCAATGATAATTCATGAAGAAAACAAGGTTCCCCTGAATCTCTCAGCATAACTGGTTTCATGCCCATCATACAAAATGGCTGCCCTTATCGGACAGCCATTGGGGGATCAATCTTTAAAGACTATCGAAGGAGGAATCGAAGGTCGCATCAGCCAATTCAGAATATGTTGTCTTGATATTCGTCTTGAAGGTTTTGATTGCATCTGCAAATGAGACTGGATTTTCTGCCTTGAAGTAGTCCTTCATGGCAGCTTGAATCTTTTCATTGCATCCCTGGTCATAGGCAGACATCGGAGCCAGCTTGATGCTCGCTGCACTTTCCTTGAACAATTTGATGTGGTTTTGTCCGCCCAGGAAATCTGATTTGTAGGTGGTATCACTGGCAAGTTTGTTCATGGCGGTCTTATTGTTGGTATAGTCCTGTGTCTCTCTAGTGATCTTTTCAGCAACCGTGGCATCGCAGGTCATGGTCTTCATGATATCCTTCACATCTTCGATGTTGTTGCAGTTCTTAGCTGCGGCAAGCCATGTTCCGCCCCAATAATAGGAAGCAGGCCCCTGGCATACACGATATTTTCCATAGAGACCATTTCCGACTTTCTGCTCACCATTCGAATCCGCCAAGGAATTGCCGAGAAGGGTGAAGTTGATACCCCATGTGGAATAGAAGAAGCCAAAGACATCTCCGGAAGGACCCTGATCCTTCGCCCATGTGTTGTCCCATAAGGATGTTCTATTGTTATATCCATTGTCTGAGAACTGTTTGGTCTGCTTGATCCAGCTCTTGATCTGATCATCAAGATGAACCGTCAGTTTTCCATCGCTTGCCTCTGTGACCCAAGCCTTGGTAGCATTATTGGAGAAGGTACGATAGGAATCATCATATCCAGAAAGCATCTTGATTCCTTTTTCCTTCGCCGTGGCTGCAACGGCATTGAACTTGTCCCAGGTATCGATCTTCGACTGGACGAAAGCTGCCTGTGCTTCTGCACCCGCACTATCAGCCGGATAGTCATCCCAGATCTTTGCCGCTTCATCGCTTCTGAAAGCATAGAGTCCAGGAGTCGCCTGCCAAGAGACTCCCTTGAGAACACCTGCGGAATTGGTGACAACTGTCTTGGTGTAGTCATACATATCGGATAAATCGGAATCGGTCAAGCCGACATCCTTCTTGACATCGAGGGTATAGTCAGTTTCGATATATTTCTTGGCATAATCCGCTTCCATCAGGAACATATCGATTTTTTCAGATGCCTTGGCATTGTCATCGGCCTTCAAGGCATTGTCGAGTGCATTCTGATAAGCATTGTCATCATTCGGAACGACATTGAAGACAACCGTCTTGCCGCTCTTAAGAAGATATTTCTTTTCTCCAAGATTCTTTTCAATCTTCTCTGCATAGAAATTTTCGAATCTCTCCATGAATTCTGTGTTCCAGCAGCGGATATTGATTGTTTTGTCTTCTTCCGTAGTGCTAGCTTTCGAACTGTCATTGTTGCCTGTACATCCGACGAGGCCCAAACCGACAGCAACGGCACCGAATAGAGCAAATAAGTTCTTTTTCATAAATTACCTCCTATTTTTGCACTATATCGAACAAATAAGCGAGTTAAGGAAGGATCGCCAGTCCTTGTCCTTTGATTGCCGATAGACATCTGACAATATGTAAGGGCTTCCGTAATCGGTTACGCTACCATTATAGTTTTACACTTCTACATTTGTCAACAACAATCGAAACGAAATTCAACTTCGATTTTTTTAAATATAATTTATTATATTTACGGTCTCAAAAAATTTTTTTGAGACTATTTTTTGTTGCATTTTTGGCAAATCAAGCTATACTAAAAGTACGAAACGCAAACGTTTACGCAATAATGATATGGCAAAAATCTGAGATAAAGTACAAGAAAAGGAGAAGTGTTTATGAAATTTGGACATTTTGATGACGAAAACCGGGAATACGTGATTGAAACACCACATACACCGCTTCCATGGATCAACTATCTTGGCACAGAAAACTTCCATTCCCTCATTTCCAATACATTGGGAGGATATTCCTTCTACAAAGATGCAAAATTACGACGAATCACACGTTATCGATACAATAATGTTCCACGCGATGTCTCCGGAAGGTTCTATTACATCAAAGAAGGAAATGTTATCTGGAATATCGGTTATCTTCCAACCAAGACTCCTCTTGATTCCTATCGTTGCAGACATGGACTAAACTATTCTATCCTCGAATCCTCAAAAAATGATCTCCATGCCACCTTAACCTGCTTTGTTCCTCTTCATGATAATCTGGAAGTCAATCATCTTGTCTTGAAAAATCTCTCCAAGGAAAAGAAAACATTCTCGATTTATGGAATGGTGGAATTCTGCCTCTATAATGCGGTCGATGATGCCAACAACTATCAGAGAAACCTCAATCTTGCGGAAGTCGAAGTCGATGACAATGCCATCTATCACGAAACTGAATACCGTGAAAGAAGAAATCATTTCGCCTTCTATAGCTGTTCAAGAAAGCATGACGGATTCGATACATCAAGAGATGCCTTCCTCGGATTGGAAAACGGATTTGATTCGCCAGATGCTGTCAATAAAGGAACGTCCTACAATTCCATCGTTCATGACTACTATCCGATAGCTTGTCATCGAATCGATCTCAGTCTGAACCCCGGAGAAGAGATTGAATTGGTCTTCCTTCTTGGCTTTGTCGAAAACAAGCAAGAAGAAAAGTGGGACAAAGAAGGAAATGTGAACAAAGAGAAAGCCTATCAGATGCAAAAGAAATACTTTGACATGAAGAACGTCAAAGCAGAATTCCTGCTGCTCAAGAAATATTGGGATGAGCTCTTATCGAGCTTCCAGGTGAAAAGCAACGATGAAAAATTCGATCGCATGGCGAACATCTGGAACCAGTACCAGTGCATGATCACATACATGATGTCGAGAAGTGCTTCCTACTACGAGACTGGAACAGGTAGAGGCATGGGATTTCGTGATTCCTGCCAGGATCTTCTCGGTTTTGTCCATATGATTCCCAAAAAAGCCAAAGAAAGAATCTTCGACATCGCATCTATCCAATTCGAAGATGGTTCCACATATCATCAATATCAGCCCTTGAACAAGAAAGGCAACGCAGATATCGGCTCCGGATTCAATGACGATCCACTCTGGCTTGTCGGTGCAGTCTCAAGCTATATCAGAGAAACAGGTGATTATTCCATTCTTGATCTGATGACACCCTTCGATAACAAGAAAGGAAGCGAAAAACCACTCTATGATCATGTTCTTGTTTCCTTAAAGCACACCATTCTGAACCTCGGTCCTCATGGACTCCCCCTGATCGGACGAGCTGACTGGAACGACTGCCTCAATCTCAACTGCTTTTCCAAAGTCGATGGCGAATCCTTCCAGACAGTCGAAAACAATGACACTCATGTCGCAGAATCCGTCTTCATCGCGGGAATGTTCGTCCAATACGGAAATGAATTCATCAAGATTGCAAGACATCTCAAGAAAGATGCGGATGCTGACTATATCGAAGAATATGTAAAGAAGATTTCCGAAGCCTGCATTCAATATGGCTTTGACTATAAGGAAGGATACTTCATCCGCGCCTATGATGCATTCTCCAACCCGGTTGGTTCTTCTTCCTGTGAAGAAGGAAAAATCTATATCGAACCACAGGGCTTCTGCACGATGGCGGGCATCGGACATGACCTCGGCCTCGGAAAGAAAGCCATTGAAGCCTCCTTCAAATATCTTGTAAATGATTATGGAGCAGAAATTTTATATCCACCTTACACTCATTATCATTTAGAATTAGGAGAGGTCTCCTCTTATCCACCGGGCGTGAAGGAAAACGGATCGGTGTTCAACCACAACAATCCTTGGCTGACCATCGCCTGCTGCAGAGAGAAGGAACCCGAAAGAGCCTTCGAACTCTATAGGAAGAATGCTCCGAGCTACATCGAAGAAAAGAGCGATATCCACAAAACCGAACCCTATGTCTATTCCCAAATGATCGCTGGAAGAGGTTCGAAATCCTATGGCCAGGCAAAGAACTCCTGGCTGACAGGAAGTGCCACATGGTCCTTCGTCTGTCTTAGCCAAGGTCTGCTTGGCATCCAGCCCGAACTTGACGGCCTGAGAATCGAACCATGCCTCAGCGAAAACTTCAAGGAAGTCGAAATCACAAGAAAAATACGAGACAAAGTCTTCCACATAAAAATGAAGAATGAGAAGAAAGGGAAGTGTCATCTCTTTGTCAACGGACACTCCCAGGATGAGACATTGGTCAGATATGAAGACGGCATCAAAGAATATGACGTCGAAATCGTCTTTTAAAAAGGAGGATCGAAAAATGGTCAACGATGATGAAGTGAAGTTCAATTTCAGGCCGATCAAAAAATTCATCGAAAGAAAAAAGAAAGAAAAAGAAGATAAGGAAAAAGGAAAGCAACTTCTTGATGAGCAAAGAAAGAAGGACGAACTTCTTCCAAAAGATGCACCTGAAGGCGTATTCGTCTCCCTGAAGAACGTCAACAAGATCTATGAAAACGGCTATCATGCCGTCCATGATTTCTCCATCGACATCAAAGAGCATGAATTCATCGTCTTCGTCGGTCCATCAGGCTGCGGCAAATCAACAACCTTGAGAATGATTGCCGGCTTGGAAGACATTTCTGGCGGAAACCTCTTCATCGACGGCGACTTCATGAACGATGTCGCACCAAAAGACAGAGGAATCGCCATGGTGTTCCAGTCCTATGCCCTGTATCCACATATGAGCGTCTACAACAATATGGCCTTCCCTTTGAAAGTCATGCATCTATCCAAAGCGGAGATCAATGAGAGAGTCATGAACGCCGCAAGAATCCTTCAGATTGAACCCTTCCTGGATCGAAAGCCAAAGGCTCTCTCTGGCGGACAAAGACAGAGAGTCGCTCTAGGCCGAGCCATCGTCCGTCATGCGAAAGTTCTCTTGATGGATGAGCCGCTAAGCAACCTCGACGCAAAACTGAGAGTCCAGATGCGAAGCGAAATCGTCAAGCTGCACAACAACCTCAATACGACCACCATCTATGTCACCCACGACCAAACCGAAGCGATGACCATGGCCACCCGCATCGTCATCATGAAGGATGGATATGTCCAGCAGATTGGAACTCCAATCGAAATCTTCAACCATCCGGTCAACCGATTTGTCGCCGGATTCATCGGATCGCCGGCCATGAACTTCTTCGATGCCCGCTATGAGGATGGATATGTCACTTTTGTCACCGGGCAGAAAGTCAAGCTTCCAGAATCTCTTGTCGTTGACAAACAGATTCCCAACAAAATCATCTTCGGCATCCGACCGGAGGATATGTATGATGGATATGGCTATCAGGCAAGCCTATATCCCGACGCCCTCTTCGAAGCCAAGGTCATCCTCGCTGAACTGTTAGGAAACGAATACTATGTCCATACGAATTTCGCCTATCAGGATGTCGTTTCGAAGTTCCCATCCAGCCATCACATCGAAAAAGGCGAAACCGTCAAATTCTGCATGGACTTAAACCATTGCCATATCTTCGATCCCGTCACGGAAAAAGCCATTTTCTAGGAGGATAGGATATGAACTTCAATATCAGCAGGTTCTATAAAAGAAAAAGGCATAGAGCAAACAAGGTCTCCTATGCCAAATACGGCTACATCTTCCTTATCCCCTTCCTTCTCATCTTCCTCGTCTTCCAGCTCTTCCCTCTTCTCCAGACAGGATTCTTCTCTTTCTTTGAATACTACTTCAAGGGCGGTCTGAAGCAGGTCGGTCCAAATTTCGTCGGATTTGAAAATTATGCAAAGCTTCTTGCCGCAGATTCACCTTTCTGGAAATATCTCGGAAACACCGTCCTCATTTGGATCATCGGCTTCATTCCCCAGATCATCGTCTCTCTCCTTCTTGCCATCTGGTTTACCGATTCACGACTGAAGCTGAAAGCCTCAAGCTTCTTCAAGGCCATCACATATATGCCAAACCTCATCATGGCCAGTGCCTTCGGCATGATGTTCTTGGTTCTCTTCTCCGACTCCGGTCCGATCAACCAGATTCTTGTCTCCTCTGGCATACTCGATAAAGCCTTTGCCTTTGAAAGCAGCAAGAAATGGACAAGAATCATCATCGCCTTCATCAACTGGCTCATGTGGTTTGGAAATACAGCCATCCTGTTGATGTCAGGCATCATGGGAATCGATGAATCCATCTTCGAATCCGCAAGACTGGATGGTGCAGGATCTTTCCGCACATTCTGGAAAATCACGATGCCTCTGTTGATGCCGATCTTCGTCTATGTTCTTGTCACTTCGCTCATCGGTGGTCTCCAACTGTTCGATGCCGCTCAGATTTTCACGAAATCTACAGGCGGACCAGAAAACGGATCAAAGACCATCATGATGTACCTCAATGACATGATTTCCGTCAGTAAGAACTATGGCCTATCTGGCGCCTTATCCGTCATCATCTTCCTCTTCACCGGCATTTTATCCATCATCGTCTTCAAGACGCTTGTTCCGACCTATAACGCCGTCAAGGCAGAGGCCAAGGAACGCAAAAAAAGAGAAAGATGGCTGAAAGGAAGTGTCAGAAGAAACGATTTGAATGCCATGGGAGGTGAATGCAATGCCTAGTCTAACAAAGAGCGTGGATGACACGCAATTGAGCAGAAAAAAAGACAAGAAGCTGAAGAATGAAAAAGTCTCGCTCTATATCTACCGCACATTCGTCTACATCTTTCTCATTCTTCTGACTCTCATCTGTATCTTCCCCTTCTACACCTTGATTATCAACTGTTCACATTCGAATGCTGAGATTCAGCAGGGATTCAACTGGTGGTTCGGAACTTCCTTTGCCGATAACTGGAACAATCTGATGTCGAATCCGAATATTCCCATCAAACACGGCTTCAGAAACTCCCTCATCATCTCCTTCTCTTCTTCCTTTTTGACCTGCTACTTCTCCGCACTGACTGCCTATGCAACCCACATCTATCAGTTCAAGGGAAGAAAATTCATCGAGAAATTCATTTTGATCATCATGATGATTCCGACCCAGGTTTCCGCGCTTTCCTTGGTTCTCATCTACACCCAACTTCATATGCTCAATCAGATTTGGGTCTTGATTCTTCCAACCATCTCCTCTCCTGTCACCTACTTCTATATGAAGCAATATATGGAATCCATCCTTCCGTTTGAAGTCATCGAAGCCGCTCGTGTGGATGGCTATAGCGAAATCGGCATCTTCCATCGCATCGTCCTTCCCATCATGAAACCAGCCATTGCCGTTCAGTTCATCTTTGCCTTTGTCTCCAACTGGAACAACTACTTCGTTCCCGCATTGCTTCTCCAACAAGACAAATATAAAACGCTTCCTCTTGTCATTGCCGGCCTCAAGGCAAGCAACCCCGACACATTCGATCTCGGTCAGATTTATATGCTGATGATGATTTCCGTCATTCCGGTTGTCGTTGTCTATCTCATCTTCTCCAAAGCCATCATCAAGAACCTCACTTCTGGCGCAGTCAAAGGATAAAAAAAATCAGGCTACCAAGCATTCGGATAGAATTCCGATTCTTGATAGCCTTTTTCTATCGTTCGATTTTGAATGTCGTATCGCCTTCCTGAATCTTTCCCTGAATGGTGAGTGTCATCGGAACGAAGGTCTCTGGTGAGTCGATGCGTTCAATCAGCTGTTTTGCCGCTTCCTTTCCGAGTTCCTCGGAATTCTGAACATAGGTCGTGAATTTCGGTCGGAAGATTCTCGAAAGTTCGATGCCGTCATAGCCAATGACAGAGACATCCTTAGGAACCTCAAACTTCATCTCATTGAGGGCCGATAGGGCACCGATCATGGAAATGTCATCTGTTGCGAAGATGCAGGTCGGACGGTCTTTTAGCTTCATGAGACTCTTCGTCTGGTGTCCACATGCCTTCGGATTGTGGAAAGCACCCTGGAGAAGATATTCTTCATGGATTGGAAGATTGCATTCCTTCATCCCTGCGTAGAAACTTGCCAATCTTTTCTTGGTGACATCGGTCTTCTCACCATAAATGAAGGCGATTTTCTTATGTCCAAGCTGATAGGCATAATGAATCATTTTCTTCATTCCTTCCGTATTGTCTGACATGATGGCCGTACAGGAATTGAAGATATAGTCGATCGTGACAACGGGAAGGTCCGATTTGACCAATTCGATGATTTCTGGATTCTCGAATTCCTCGGTGACGATGATGACCCCATCCATATTGAGGTATCTTGCCAACTGAAGGTATGTCATATTTCGATTCGTTCTTTTCGAAAGGAAGGTGATGCAGAATCCATTTGACTCTGCCTCTACTTTCAAGGAATTCAGAATCGAAGAAAAATATTCATGCTTCAATCCGCCATAGGTCGCATCATAATAGATGACACCGATATTATAAGATTTCTTGCTCTTCAAAGCGCGGGCATAGGCATTGGGAACATATCCCATGTCCTTGGCAATCTTCATAATCCTTTCGATTGTTTCCTTCGAAAGTTCCGATGAACCGTTGAGTGCACGGCTGACTGTCGCGACAGACGTGTTGCAGGCTTTGGCAATATCTTTTAGTTTGACCATCTTTCCCTCATAAAATGATATAAAACATCTATATGTAAACGTTTGTTCTTTACAAAGTAAAGGATTTCGACGTATTTTGCAATCGTTTAGACACCTTTTGTACCGCTTTCCTTGAAAAAGGTGATTCGAATTTTATGTTTCGACTTCATTTTGGTGAGATTGATTGGAAGAGAAACCATCTTTCCATCGAGATAGACAATCTTATTCTTTTCATCACAGACTTCGCCCTCCGTTTTCTCGATAGAGACTTCATAGACGGCATCAAGAAGACGCAATTCAAAAGAAAGAGAAGCCGTCTTCAAATCAAGCATGGGAACAAAAGAAAGAGTTCCCCCTTCAAGACGGATGCCAAAGGCTTCCATAAGAGTCAAGGTCAGCCAGGAAGCTGTTCCGCTGAGCATTGGCCCGATATTCTCTTTTGTATTCGAATTATTGTATTGCGTACAGAATCTCGGATTTCCTTTATAGAGTGAGACATTCTCCATTGTCTTATAGGGATAGACCCTATCGAGCATAAAATAGGCATCCTCCACCATTCTCTTCTTAAGTTCTATTTTCTGAATCGTCTTTGCGCGATAAAGAAGAGCACGGGCAAACATCATCGTCGCGTGCTTAAAGACACCGCCATTTTCTCTATCTCCGACAAAATAATGATCCGTCGAAGAGGATTTCGCTCCAGCCAAGGAAAGATCATGACTCGTGCACAGCCGATATCCGGCTTCCGTTTTCAGATATTTATCCACCACATTTTCAAGCATCTCCCCAATCTGTTCTTCGCTGGCCACATCGCTTAGAAGCGACCATGTAAAGGAATTCAGATAATATGAGCCAGGGCAATCCTTTTCCAAAGAAAGATAATCTCCCTTGCTTCCGATATAGGAAATATGATTTTTGTTATCCCGATTGAGAAGCACTCTGGAAAAATAGCCTTCAATATAGGCATGCTTCTGAAGTGAATCCACTTTTTCCTTCAAAAGAGAAGAAAGTTTTTCATGATAACCTTCATCCTTTCTTCTCAAGGCAATCTTCATCATCTCCTTTAGAGCAATCACAAGAAGGAATCCGTCCATGATTGATTCACTATATTCATTCTCAAAAGGAACGCCAAACTGCTGTTTCTTCTTTTGAAGCTGATGACGATAGGCTTTCTCCTTTTTCATGCCATCAAGATAGTCTGGATCGATACGAAGACAATCATTCCAGTCCGCACAGTCCAAAAGAGGAAGCCCATGCTTTCCAATCGAGATTTGAGATGAATAGAGAAGAATCGCCTTCAATG
This sequence comes from bacterium, assembly GCA_963660905.1. Lineage (GTDB taxonomy): Bacteria > Bacillota_I > Bacilli_A > RFN20 > CAG-288 > Enterosoma. The sequence goes on from CAVKZJ010000007.1 coordinate 52,232, forward strand.
TCTCATAGACACTTCTCTTCTTTTTCTTGTCCGCCATCGAAAATCTTCTGTCTAGGAAAGCCTCATCCCCACTGAGATCGAGATAGCGAGAGATGGCAAAGACAAGCCAGAGCGCGTCATCACTGCACATGCCTGGTTCTTTTCCCACATAGAAGAAATTGTGATTCGCATAGCCAAAGGAATAGACATTTTCGATCCACTGGGAAAGAAGTGACTCGATCGTCTTCTTTTTTCCGCATCCATAGAGATAATACATCGATGCGTACAGATCCTGAATTTCGCGAAATCCGATTTCACGATATCCCTTCTGTGTCATGGCAAAACTGCGGCTGACAAAAGTCTGATATAAGACCTGGAAGGGAAGATTCGTATTGACATAGCTCTGGAAGAAAGAATCATCTGCCTTTTTCACCTGAAGGAAGGATGAATACTTTCTCATTTCCTTGTCCATGTTCTCAAGAGCATGAACAACCTTTTTTCTCGTCGGATAAAGCAAAAGAAGTCGATTCAGTTCGTCTTTCAAAACAAAAAGATGATCATCCCCTGTCGTTCCTCTTGCATCGACCATGCCGGTAAAGGTGTCCACGCATTCTGTCTCTTCTGGTTTCAGCGAAAAGCTTTTCCCTAAGCCAAAAAATGAAGGTCCTTTCATCGATAAGACATTGTCAAGGGGATAAAGATGCTCAGGTGACTCTAAGCTTCCTCTCCCGATGAAGGATGTATAATTGGTTGTAAAAGAAGTCGAAAATGAATCATCATCCCTAAGAATGCAGAATCTCATTTCCCGCTTGAAATATTCAGGATAATAATCCGGAGTGATCGCTACGATTTCCTTCTTCTCATTTTGAACAGCCTGAGCCTGGGAAATCAACGTCGAATAGATAACATCTTCTTCTTGGCAATGAGGGTTTGAAAACCCGAACATACCTGTATAAACAAGAGAGAGATTTCTTTCTTTGTCCGATTCGTTCGTGATGGAAATCATCTGAACTTCCACGGCATCTGGAATTCCTTTTTTCTGTGGGAGGAGGAAGATTTCTCTTTGGATTCTCAATCCACATGAAAGCCGATAGAGAATCTCAGAACGATTCACTTTATGAATGCACGTCGCTTCCAAAACGGAATCATCCATCTTGGCTGAATAGAAAATCTGTTTTCCATCCTCGAGAAGATAAAACTGACGATTTGCCATAAATCCATTCTCTTCAGGTCTTAATCCCCAGGTCGTCGCCAAGACCTGGTAGGAGGAATGTGCACGAAATGACCCCTGAAAGAAACGGTTCACAACACTTTTCGGAGTGCTTTGCAAAGGATAGGAAAACCCGATGCGATTTCCCAAAAGAAGATTCACATCATAATGTGGAGAAACATTTGTACATTTCAGGTCGATAATCTGCTCTCCGTTTTCATTCAGGGATCCTCCAAAATTTTGATTCGCCTTTTTTAGAGCGTCCATTCTTTCCTTGATCGAAATATCAATCAGAATCTGATGATGATTTTCATCAAACAGATTCCAGGAATCCGACTCAAGAAGATAGGATTTTGTCAGATCAAGATTCTCAAAGAAAAGTGCGATTAGAGTATCCGACATCAGATCTTCCAAGCGAAAGAAGGAATTTTGACATTCCATCAGCAGATAAGATTCGTTTGGATAAGATAAACAGAAGAAATCAAAAGAAGAAGAATTCAACATCGACTCGAATTTCAATGACAATCGGTCCCGAAGCTGAAAATTCTCACCTCGTGCATTTTTGACATTCAATTCCATAACTATTCTCCGTAATCGTTTACATTATGAATATTATACACGATTTGGATGGTTTTATCATTAGATTCGAAAGAAAATGAAAAATCTTTTCTTATCGGATATAGAGTCCGTTTGATATAGAATCGACGCCTTGATGAAATACACTTCTCCTATAGCCCTAATCAAGATTATACCGATGCAATCGTTGTGCTTATGATACTGTTGTGCTATGATTTTTTAGTCCTTCACCCAGTTCTCAATACACCGGATTCTGAAAAGAACTGTGAGCATCTGTCATGCTCTATCTTCCTCTTGCCATCAATGACATTTCTATCCAAAAAACAGAAAGATTTGATATATCATGAAAGAAGAGAAAAAAGATAAAAAGAAGAAAAATCCACTCAAGAAAGCCATCATCGAAATTGTGATATCCAGCCTCATACTCATTTTGGATTTCATTTATCTGATTATTGCTTACACAAACTATAAACACTATACTGCGAAACTATACGACCATCTCTATTACATCGCTGGTATTTTTATTCTTTGCATCCTTTGTCTTTTCGATGGCATCATATCCATTCCTCTTGCCATCAAGAAAAAAAGAAAAGAAAAACAGCAGAATAACAATAATGACGATTCAATCGCAAATCATTAAAAATTATAATCATTTTTTAGCAATAAAATTCATCAATCATTCTTGTTGCGAGAGTGAGAAATGATTTTTTTCATTTATTCATTTTAATCAAAAGATTCAGACTTATCTTTTTTCAACACAATGCCGTTCCATGTTATTCGTCATTCTAACCTTTAGTTGCTTTTCAATTGTAAAATTTCACTTTTCTGTTGCAAACGAAAAAAACGAGTGATATATTCTTTCCGCCTCAAGCAAGGCCATGCTAACTAGCAGACACGGATAATTGCCGTCATGGGAAGGAGACTATTCATGACTGGTCAACATCTCTTATCGATGCCAAGGTAAAAGATAACATTATTCAAATGCTCTAGAAGTGTAAGCTCAAGCGTCGGAAGGTTTTTTTAATGGAAATCTTTTTTCATCGAACTTACTCCCTGTTAGCAATGTAGATCACAGGAGGACAAGATTTATGAAACAAGCCACAAGAAAAGAGAATTCATTCAATCTCACCAGCAAGAGAATCGATTCATTCTCAAGAAAAAGCATCGAAGAAATCATTGAGGAATTCCATGTAGACCCTCTATCCGGCTTAACGGATAATCAAGTCGAGGAATCCTATCAGCAATATGGTTCCAATGCCCTTAAAAAAGCCAAAAAAGATTCAAGATTCGTCAAATTCATCAAATCATTTCTCACTTTGTTCAATCTCATCCTGTTTATCATCGCCCTTTTGAATGGATTCATTTCCTATTATTTTCCAGAATCAGAAAATGACAAGGCAACCTTCTATGTCACCCCGCTGATCATCCTTATCATCATCTTTCTTTCCTCATTGATCAGTTATCGGGAAAATCTGAAATCCGAGCGTTCCGCAGCCTGTCTGAACGACCTCTCCGCCACGACATCCACCGTCATCCGAAATGGAAAGAAAGTCGAAATCCACAATGATGACCTGGTCGTCGGAGACATCGTCTATTTTTCCTCTGGAGACATGGTTCCAGCCGAGATTCGAATCCTACAGGCGAGAGATCTCTATGTCTATCAATCCAGTCTGACAGGGGAATCCATTCCTGTGGAAAAGAAGGCCGAACCTCCACTCCAGGAAAAAGAAAATCACAGCCCATTCGATTTACAGAACATTCTCTTCAACGGGTCAAGCATCATATCCGGAAGCGGATGCGGCATCGTTTTTGCCATTTCAAGCCAGACCATCTTCGGTCAGCTCAATGACAAGGTCATCCAGACAAAGCAGAACACCGCTTTCCAATCTGGTATCCATTCCATCACAAAACTGCTTCTCGTCCTGATTTGCATTCTCGTCCCGATCATCTTCCTGATCGATGGATTCGACTTCCATTGGGAAAACGGCCTCTTTGTCATCGGAAACTATGCCTCCTATTCGAATTGGATCAGCGCCTTCGTCTTTTCCATCTCCGTTGCCATCTGCCTGATTCCTTCTTTGCTTCCGATGCAGATTGCATCCAACCTGGCAAAAGGAGCACTCAACATGTCCAAGAAGGATGTCATCGTCAAGGACATCAATACGATCTTCAACTTTGGGAGCATGGATGTGCTCTGCACGGACAAGACGGGAACTTTGACAGAAAACTCATCCACACTGAGTGAATACTTCGATATCGAATCGAAATCATCCATAAAGATTCTTCGTTTAGCCTATCTCAACAGTTATTTTCAGACCGGCATCAAATCGATTATCGACCAGTCTATCATCCAGTGTGCGTCTTCCAATAAGGCCGTCTCTCAAATGGTGAATGAAGGAATCACCAAGTTGGATGAAATCCCATTTGACTTCAATCGAAAAAGACTCACTGTCCTTCTACAAGATGCGAAGGGAAAGAGATTCCTTGTCTCAAAAGGGTCTGTCGATAGCATGATGGAAGTCCTTTCCTATGTCAAAACCTCCTCCGGAATCCGAGATATCACAAAAGAAGATATTCAGAGAATCAAGAATATGGCTAAAGAAGAGTCCTCAAAAGGAAAAAGAACACTTATTTTAGCAACAAAAGATGTTTCTCTTGATCAAATTCAAAAAGAAGATGAATGTGCTTTGACTTTCATCGGATTCCTTTCCTTTGAGGATACACCAAAAAAGCAAGCAAAGATTGCCATCGATGCCCTAAAGGAATACGGAGTCAATATCAAGATTCTCACAGGGGATTCCCTAGATAGTTCCTTAGCCATCACAAGAGCCCTCAAAATGGATGAAATCAGTGCCCTGACCGGATATGAAATCGCTAGGATGGATGATTCCACGCTGCAGAAAGAAGTGGACACTCACAATCTCTTTGTGAAACTGACACCCCAGGACAAGGAAAGAATCGTCCAGGCATTGAAGAGAAACAGACACATTGTCGGGTTCATGGGTGATGGCATCAATGATGCGGCAGCGCTCAAGAGTGCGGATATCGGCATTTCCTTCAAAGATGCCACAGACATCGCCAAGCAGGCAGCCGATATCATCATGCTGAAAAATGACCTTTCCGTCTTGAAAGATGGCATCATCGAAGGAAGAAAATCCTATCTGAATATGATGAAGTACGTCAAAGGACAGACCTCCTCAAATTTCGGAAACATGATTTCCCAATCCATCGGCGCCCTCTGGTTGCCTTTTGCTCCTTTGAAAGCAGTCCATATCATACTTTTGGACATCATCAGCGATATCTCCTGCTCCATGATTCCTTTTGACAATGTTGATGAAAAGGATATACGCCAACCACTGAATTTCTCCCTTTCCCAAATCCGAAGCTTCATGTTCTTATTCGGGCCGCTCTCCAGTCTTGTGGATATGACTTCCTTTGCTCTTCTCATGTATGTCATCTGCCCCTTCATGTTAAAAACGAATGGCGTTGTCTATACGAATTATGAAAGTCTCGATAGTTCTAGTAAGCTTCTCTTCTTAACCATCTTCCAGAGTGGATTCTTCATTGAATCCCTGATTACACAGAATGTTGTCTTCAGTTTCCTTCGTTCCGATCGCACTCCTTTTTTCAAGTCGAGACCTTCCATCACCCTCTTTTTAGGCATCGTCGTCTCCTGCCTGATCGGCTTCTTTGTCGTTTATGTCCCAGGCGTGAATGAATCGCTTGACCTTGTCAGCATCACTCCCTACTTCATTCTGATTCTGCTTGCAGAAGTCCTTGCATATGGAATTATGACGCAATTCGCAAAAAAACTCTACGTCAAAAAATATGGAAGACTCCTATAGAATCATCAAGTCGCATTTCAATGGAATTTCAAAAATTACTTTTCAGTCAGGGAAAAGATGACCTCGTCGATCTTCTCATAGGCGGAAAGAATATCTCCACTTCCTTCCGTTTTCTCCTTTGAGGAGAGAAGGGCTGCCTCGTGGATGACACGGTCCGCAAGCAAAACGCAGTCTTCCGTCTTCAGTCTTTTCTCTCCATAGGCAAGAATGCCTGCAAGATACCCAGCCAATCCATCTCCGCTTCCCGCTTTCGCAAGGGAAGGCGTGCTTGAATAGGAATCCGATGGAAAAACTTCCCCTTTCTGATTGACAAAAAGAGAATGATTGGACTTCAAAAGAAGATTGCAGGAATGACAAAGGGCGTAATTCCTAGCATATGGAAGATAATCCTCTGGATTTCGTGAATGAATCTCTGCTTGAAGAAGCAGTCTTGCCTCGCCAAGATGCGGAGTCAAAAAAATATTCGGCATCTTTTTGTCTTTCTTTTCGTCAAGCCTGGCAAATATCTTGATTCCTGTTGCATCCAAGATCAAATTTTTCGAGTAATGCGATAAGAGGAAGGATAAGACTTTTTCATTTTCCACACAGTCACAAATCCCATTGCCAAACAGAATCGCCGAATAGTCCATGCATATTCTTTTGAGGTGTTCTTCCTCATAGGAAAGAAAATCCCCATCCTGGTTTGTCGGTTCAAAGATATTCGTCAGAATGCTTTTTGTCGCCACAATCCCATAAATGGAAGAAGGAATTCCCAAAGAGACATAACCGACACCCGACTTCGAAGCGAAAAAAGAAGAAATCAAAGGAGCATTCGGATACTGCTTTGAGCCACCTAAAATGAGGACTTTTCCAAAATCATTCTTGATGGAACTGCTTTCTCGGTGGCAATAAAGACAGGCAAGATTCTCCTCAAAGCCCATAAGTTTTATTTCATTCCTTTCAGTTTGTTCATCGTCGACTTATATGTTTTCTTATAGGAAGCCTTTGGACATGACTTTCTGCAATCCAATAGAATCTGTTTTTTCAAAGCATGCGAAGCCTTCATCTTCTTGAGGAATTCTGGATTCTGTACAGATAGAAACCCATAGAATTTCTCAAGACAAAGAAGATGCGGATGAAGCCAATCCTTGCTTGAGGCCATCGTCGAAGAAGAATGTTGACGATAAGAATAATTCGACTCCCTCATGAAGAGAACGTGATCCGCTTCATAAAGAGCATGATAGAGGAAAAGCATATCCTCATACATCTTCATGTCGCAATCGAAGAAGAGATGATTCCGAAGAAGGAATTCTCTTTTGAAGATTCCACCCCAACAATAGCCGCGATAGTAATCGCATCGACGATAAAAAGAAAGAAGAGCATCTTTTCCTCTTCCATCGAAATGGACATTTTTTGCCTTTTTTGCCTCACCGGAATCCTGAAGAAATTCATATCCCGAGAAGACGATTTGAAGGGATTCGTCTTCTTTTGCTTTCTTATACAGGGAAGAAAGAAAAGTCGGCTTCAAAAGATCATCCCCATCCACAAAAGAAACATATTCCCCAATAGAATGAAGAATCCCAAGATTTCTTGCAAAGGAGATTCCTTTGTTCTCATTATAATGAAACCAATCGATTTTATCAGGATATCTTTCCTGATAGATTCTACAGATTTCATCACTTCCATCATCGCTTCCCGTTTCCAATAGAAGGATGCGGAAAGGTTCATGAAAATCCTGCTGAAGAATGCTCTTGATACATTCTTCAAGATAATCTTTGACACGATAGACCGGTATGATGATTGATAAAGCTGTTTTGTACATAAGAATATTTTAGTGGATAGAAAAATAGAACAAAAGAACTTTTCGACTATTCATCATGATTTTCGCCGATATAGTCCTTGAATTCGTTGATAAGATTTTTCACCATGGTATATATGGTGGAATAGGGTTCCTTTACGATTTCACAGATTTGCTGCACCGTATAGTTATTAAGATAGAGCGTGAAAATCTCTCTTTTCCGCAAAGAAAGCTTGCTGATGTATTCCCTGAGATCGACGCTGGTCGCTCGATTTTGAAACACATTTTCCTCATTGTTTGCGTCGGAAAGAAGAGAAACTGCCTCGACATAGGAAACTCGTTTTCCAAGCACTTCCGACTCTCTCTGATAGCGGACGCTTTCTTTCCAACCCATCCACGTCATATTTTTCTTGTACATCCTGCGGAAGAGATGAAGGAAATCCCCTTTTTCCGGATCATAGATCGCAATCGCCTTTTTTAGAAGAGCCATCATGCGAAAATAGCAGTCATCGAAATCGAGATTGGGGTTTCGATTGCAGAAGGAAGTGACCATTTTTTTGATATTCACAGCCATGCGGCTAATCAATTCCCCAAATGCTTCCGGCTCATATTTTGCCTGCATCACCAATTCATCAAAAGACATGCAATCATAGAGATAGGATTTGGTCTGTGTGAATTCCCCATCAGTTTTCTCGGTTTGCATCTCATCATAAAGCTGGTTTATCCATTTAGGACTTTCAACCGAATAAATTTTTGCATTCAAAATCTATATACCTCCTCAAAGAATTGAAAGAAAAAAATAAAATTATCACGAATGTTTTCTACGATACGAATTAATTTCACTCAAGAAAACGGCACAGGCAATCGAAGCGTTGAGCGCCTTGACTTTTCCTGGAAGTGGAATGCTCGCGACGAAATCAGAATGTTCTCTAACCAAGCGGGAAACACCAAATCCTTCGGATCCAATCACAAGAACGATTTTCCCTTTATAATTGATCTGATCATAAACATCCTTTCCTTCCCCGGCACTGCTGACAACCCAATAGCCTTCTTTCTTCAGCGTCTCAAGCGTCTGAGAAAGATTTGTAACCTGGACAATCGGGACAACTTCCTCGCCTCCGGTGGCAATCTTCGAAACAGTTCCCGTGACAGGAACCTGACGATTCTTTCCAATGATGATTCCATCCACATCAAAAGCACAGCTCGAACGTATGATTGAACCGAAATTGACCGGATCTTCCAATCCATCGAGCATGACAATCGTAGAATCCGATTTCTCCTTGACAAGAGAAAGAAGTTCATCAAGAGGTGTATACCTAAATTCCATCAAAGAGGCCACAACCCCCTGATGATTGGCATTGTCAACCATGTGGGCAAGTTGGCCATTGTTTGTCATTTTAACCGGAATACCTTTCTTTTGCGCCAACGAGAGAATCTCTTTGTCGGGATGCTCGGAATTCAAGAAAACGTGCACAACTTTTCTTTTTCCAGTCAAAGCATTTTTAACAGGTATTTTTCCATACACAAGATTCGTATTATCCATCATGATGATCTCCTTAGAAAGACCTGAAATAAGACTACCAATATTAATAATTGCAAAATCAGAGCAAACTTCAAGCCATATTTTTTCTCACAAGAAAAAATATACCAAATTGTTCGTTAAATTGCTTTATTTCCTTAAGAAGTTTTTTCTCTTCTTGCCAAAAAGAAGAAACAAGTTCACTCTTCATTTTTCCCATTGTGAGATTGATATGCCTTATAATAATGTCATGCCATACCAATTGAACACGATATCAGAATATTCCTTTTATCGCTCAAGCCTTCGTATCGAACAATATGCTAAAAGAGCCGCCATGCTCGGCTATAGTGGAATCGCCGTTTCGGATGAAAATCTCTACGCATATCCAAGTCTCGCCGAGCAATGCAAGAAATACAATCTGAAGGCCATATTCGGATATCAGTTTTCCATTTCTTCCTCTAACGGACTCAGCTACCTATCCAACCTCTATGTCCTAAATGAAAAAGGATATGAAAATTTATGCCTTCTTATAAGCAGGAACAAGAAAGAATTCTCTCTCGAGGAACTTTTGTCTTTCCATGAAGGATTGGCCTTAGTATTGAATACCGATATCACATATTTTGACGAAACATTCTTGAATGAAAACGCACGCGATTTCCTTGCCATGGACAAAATCTTCCATGATTGCTTCTACTTCGGAATCAGCCTTTCCTCTTCGTTCGATAGAGAAAAGGCGGAAGCACTCTATCAATTCCTGAAAGAAGGAAAATACCAGTCCATCGCTTTTCCTCATGTGGAATACCTGAAAAAAGAAGATGCCTTGCAGGTCGAGCTACTTCGGCTCGCCAAAGAAGAAAAGAAAGACATCGATATCGAAACGCTAAAAAAAGAAGGTCCTTATTTTCTTCTCTCACCAAAAGTCCTCACATCCCTTTATCGAAAAGAAGATGTCCTACAGGCTGAAGAATTCGGAAAGAGAATCCAATTTGATTTCTTAAAAAAAAGAGGACAGCTGATTCATTTTGAAAACGAGGATGAAGTCTTAAAGGAAAAAGCCACAAAAGGTCTAAAAGAAAGGCTTTCTGTTTCTTTGATTAGCCAAGAATATCTAGACCGCCTCTCCTATGAATTGTACGTCATTGAGAAAATGCATTTCTCAAGTTATTTTCTCCTTGTCGAAGACTACGTCTGCTTTGCACATCAATCGAACATAAAAGTTGGACCAGGAAGAGGATCAGCCGGCGGATCACTCGTCGCTTTTTCTCTCGGAATCACTTCTGTAGATCCCATCCGCTTTCATCTTACATTCGAAAGATTTCTCAACCCTGAACGCGTCACGATGCCGGATATCGATATCGATTTCGAGGATGAAAGAAGAAATGAAATCGTCACTTATCTCAAGCAGAAGTACGGAGAGGAGAGGGTCAGTGATATCATCACGTTTGTACGGCTCAAACCCAAATCCGTTCTCAATCTTTTAGGCCCTGTCTTGAATGTCAATCCAAATCACCTAAAGAAGCTCACCCAGGCTGTCTCCGACAAAGCCAGCACTTTCGACCAGGCAAAAAAAGATTCCTTCAAGGGACAAAGGTTCCTTTCCTTATATAACGATCCATACTATAAGAAAATGTGTGATCTTTCCGAAATGCTTTTAGGACTCCCCATCAACACCTCTATCCATGCACCGGGTGTCATTCTTTCTGAAAGAGCCATCTATAAATCCTGTCCGATGAAACAGGGGAAAACCGGAACCGTCGCCTACGAGTATCCCTATATGGAGCAATTAGGCTTCTTGAAGGTCGATATTCTTGCCCTGAGCAATCTGACATTTCTCAAGAAAATCGAAAAAAGAATCACTGCGAACCAGAAAATGATTCCAGAGATTCTCTCTGACTTGGAAAACAAGGCAGTCTATGCCACACTGAATCAGCTTTCCCTTGTCGATATTTTCCAGTTGGAATCCTATGGCATGCGAAAGACGATCAAAACCCTCAAGCCGAATAGTTTTTCGGATTTAGCCAGTGCGATTGCTCTCTTCCGTCCTGGCCCGATGGATTATATCCCCGAATTTGCAAAAAGAAAGGAAAATCCATCCCTGATTGAATATAAATCGCCGCTCCTGAAGCCGATCTTAGAGGAAACCTATGGCATCATGGTCTACCAAGAGCAGATTATGGAAGCAGTGAAAGCCTTGGCTGGCTTTTCCTTGGCAGAAGCCGATCTATTCAGAAGAGCGATTTCCAAAAAGCAGATCTCGAAAATGGAAGCCTATCATGCAAAATTCATTCAAGGATGTGAAAAAAATTCATTAAGCAAGCAAACTGCAGAAGACATCTTCAAGGATATCGAAAAATTTGCAGAATATGGGTTCAACAAATCCCATGCCTATAGCTATTCTCTCATCACCTATACGCTTCTTTATTACAAAACATTTTTCAAAGAAGAATTCTATCTTTGTGCTCTCGAGCAAGAAAATCTAAGTTCCCCAAAAACTGACCTGCTTCTCAATGAACTGAGCCAATATGGCATCCGGCTTAAAGGGCCCAGCATTTCTCTTTCCGATGCAAATGAATACAAATTCATAGGCAAACAGATTTATCCGCCACTGAATCTGATTTGCCAAAGCGAAACGCTTCTTTCCCTGATTCTGTCCGAGCGAGAAAGGAAACCCTTCACTTCCTTCTATGATTTTCTCTTCCGCACCCAAAATGTCCTTCTCGAGAAAGAACAGAAAATCATTCTGAAAATGATCGATGCCGGCTGCTTCGATGATTTCTCCAAGTCCAGACTCGGCATGAAGAATCGACTCTCCACCTATCTTAATTTCGCCCATTTCGGCATGGATGAAACACAAGTCCCACCCATACGGGATGACGGGGAAGATATCGGAGAAATGCTCTATCTTGAGAAAATGGCCTTAGGAAGAATCCTCTCCTGTCGACTGAAACAAATCTATTCCATGGAAGGATATGAGACATTTCTCATCAGCGATACATCCCTCTTGGAAATCAGCCGCCTCGTCCAAATCGAAAGCGAAGGGAAGAGTTATCGCCTTTTTGTCACTTCAGACAAAGATTTTGAGAAATACGATTTCCTTCTGATTCGAGCGAATTTCTCAAGAAAAGAAAACTACATCCACCCAGAAAAGATGATGAACAAGAAAAGAAAGGTAGTCAAACATGAATAAAACCTATATTGTCGACGGAAACTCACTCCTTTTCCGTTCCTACTATTCCACCGCATACACCGGAAATCTGATGCAGACGAAGGAAGGAATTCCCGTCAATGCTATTTTCGCATTCCACAATCTCATCAAGAAAATCAAGGCTCAGCTCAAGGAGAATGATCACCTTTTCATCTCCTTCGATACCGGAAAACCTACCTTCCGAAAACAGGAATTTGAGGAATACAAAGCCCAGAGAGCACCTGCTCCCCAGGAGCTTGTCGCACAGATGCCAATCGCCAGAGAAATGCTTGAAAGCATGGATATCTATTGGAAAGAATTGGAAGGATATGAAGGAGATGATTTAGCTGGATCCATGGCAAAACATGCCAGCGAAAGAGGAGATATGGTCGTTCTTTTCACATCCGACAAGGACTTTCTTCAATTATTGGATCTGTCGGAAAATATCCACATCTGCTTCTTGAGGAAAGGATTGAGTGAAACAATCGATTATACAAAAGCAAATCTCCACGAACTCTTCGGTCTGAACCCGAACCAGATCACAGATTTCAAGGGAATCGCCGGCGATCCGAGCGACAACTACAAAGGAATCAAGGGCGTCGGTGAAAAGACGACCATGAAACTACTCAACGAATATGGAGACTTATCTCATATCCTTGACTACTGCAGAAGCAATCCTTCTTCAAAAGTCTGCCAAAAGATTCTTGCCGGAGAAAAGGAAGCCTGCTTCTTCAAGAAGCTCGCCACCATCGAAACGACGCTAGATATGAAAAGCGACTACGAAAAATCACTCTACAATCCCTATCACAAGTCCAAGCTCTCGAAGTTCTACCATAAATATCAGCTCTCCCAATTCGAAAGAGCCATCGATCGCATGCCCGGCATCGTCGATGACGAGAACGGACAGTTGTCTTTGTTCTCCACGGATGACGATTTCATGAAAGAGGATATTCAAAAGAAGAGAGAAATCCTCCAAATTCACCGCTTCGACGAAATCAAGGAAGAGATTCTTTCCATGACCTATGATTCTTCAAGCGACAACGAAAATACATCAAAACTCTATTCCTTTGTCTTTTCAACAAAGGATAAGACCTATTTCTTGCATAGCGAGGATGCAAAAAAAGACGATTCCTTCAAAGCCTTCCTCACAAAGGAAAAGAAACTCTCCGTCTATGACTTGAAAGGTCTTTTGGTCCTTCTTCATCGTGAGCAGTTCGAAGCCATACAGGGAGTGGATTTCGATCTCTTTTTGGCGACCTATCTTCTTGATCCTGACTGCGGACAGAAGAGAGAGGATATCTTCAACAGTTATGAAATCCCTTATGACACAAAAGAAAATATTTCTTATCAAATCTGTGGGCTTGTTGCCGACATCAGTAAAAATATAAAGGAAAAAATCACAAAAAATGAAGAAAGCAATCTATTGACGAATGTCGAAATCCCATTAGCGTGTCTTCTTGCGAGCATGGAAATCGAAGGCTTTCCGATCGACAAAGGAACGCTTGGCCAAATCAATGACGAATATTCCAAAGTGCTCACTTCCCTCGAAAAGGAAATCTATGAGATCGCCGGAAAGACATTCAACATCAATTCGCCAAAGCAGCTCGAATCAATTCTATTCACAGATTTGCATCTTGAAAGAAACAAAGGTGAAAAAGGAACATCCATCGAAGTGCTCAAAGCACATATCCATGAAAGTCCGATCATAGAAAAAATCATCACCTATCGACTCTATTCCAAACTCGTCAACGGCTATACCACTGCTCTTCCAGAACATATCCAGGAAGACCAGAAGATTCACGCACTCTACAATCAGGCCTTGACTGCAACGGGAAGACTTTCGATGTCTGAACCAAACCTTCAGAATATAGCCATACGAAACGAAGAAGGAAAAAGCATCCGAAAAGCCTTCTTCTATCCGAATCATGAATTCTATCTTCTTTCTTTGGATTATTCGCAGATTGAGCTGAGAATGCTTGCCCACGTTGCCGACATCCATGCCCTCCAGGAAATCTTCAAGGAAGGAAATGATATTCATGCTTCGACGGCCAGCCGCGTCTTCCATGTGCCTCTTGAGGAAGTGACGCCTGAGATGAGACGAAAGGCTAAGGCGGTGAATTTTGGAATCGTCTATGGAATCTCCGCCTATGGACTTGCCAACCAGCTCTCCATCTCCTCAAAGGAAGCCAAGGAATTGATTGAACAATTCAAGACTGCATTCATCGGCATCGATGAATTCCAGAAAGACTGTGTCGAAAAGGCTAGACAGAACGGCTATGTGACCACCATCCTCAATCGAAGGCGTTACCTAAAGGACATCAATTCGACAAATCACGCCCTAAGAAGTTTTTCCGAACGTGCGGCCACAAATTCCGTCATCCAGGGCAGTGCAGCTGATCTGATGAAGGTTTCCATGATCAAATGTCAGGAAGTCCTGAAGAACTATAAGACAAAGATTATCCTTCAGATTCACGATGAACTGATTTTCAAGGTTCCAAAAGAAGAACTTGAGGTTGTCACTCCGCTTTTGAAGTCGACCATGGATCATGCCATGACTTTGTCGGTTCCGCTCGAAGTCGATGGAAACGCCGCCTTCACCTGGTACGAGGCTCACTGATATGCCTGAATTGCCCGAAGTCGAAACCATCAAGCGCATTCTTGAGAAAGAACTCATCGGAAAAGTCTTTTCCGCCCCAGTTCTCTATGTGGAAAAAGCCCTTCAGACCAAAAAAGAGGACTTTTCTTCCCTGAAAGGAAAACAGATCCTTTCTCTATCAAGGGAAGGAAAATATCTTCTGATTCATTTGAGTGAAGAAAGATATCTTCTTTTCCATCTTCGGATGGAAGGAAAACTCTACATCGTAAAAAAAGAAACAAAAAATGAAAAGCACCTCTCTGCCTTTTTTCCTTTCGAAAACGAGGAGTATGGTCTTGCCTTTTATGACACAAGAAAATTCGGCATCATCGAATATCTCCATGAAGGCGAAAAAGAACCCCTAAGTCATCTTGGAAAAGAGCCTTTTGACATTCATCTGGATGAACTCTATGAAAAGTACAGCCATTCTCATAAACTTATTAAAGAATTGCTTCTTGATCAAAATATCATGTCTGGCATAGGAAATATCTATGCTAATGAAATCCTTTTTGATGCAAAGATATCTCCCTTCCTTCCCGGATGTTCCTTAACCTTAGACCAATGCAAAGACCTTTTGAACTCTTCAAGAAAGATTCTTGCCCTTGCCATCGAAAACAACGGGTCGACCATAAGAAGCTATCATGCAAAGGAAAACCAGTCCGGTTCCTTCCAGAACCTTCTCAAAGTCTATTCCAGAAGAGGACGGCCTTGTAAAGTCTGTCATCATAAGATTGAAAAAAGAAAAGTCGGGGGACGAGGAACGGAATATTGTCCCTATTGCCAGAAAACCGGACTGGATGTTGCCCTAACAGGGAAAATAGCCAGCGGAAAATCACTCGCCGCATCCTATTTCAGGGAGGAAGGATTTCTCTCTTTCTCAGCCGATGAAGAAATCCATAAGATGTACCAGGACAAGGCATTTCTAAGGAGTCTAAAACATCTTTTTCCAGCTTTGTTCACACCGACGCTCGACAAAAAAGTCATCACAGAAAAGCTAAAAAGCGACAAGATCTTCAAGAAGAAATATCTTACCTTCCTCTATAAAAGACTTCGTGAGAAAATCAATGACTTCACCATCCAGAATAATGGAAAAAATAAAATCTTTGAGATGCCGGTTCTCTTTGACGCCAAAATGGAGGACCTATTCCCAATCATCGTCGGTGTCGAAACCAAAAAGCAAAAAGAACATCTCCTTGAGAGAGGCGATGATCCAAGCCGTGTCTTCTTCAACAATCTGAATTCCTATGATGAGCATAAAGACCAGCTCGATTACATTCTTCATACCGACGGAGAAAAAAGTGAACTCAAAAAACAGGTTCGTGACATCATAAAGAAAATCACAAAGTAATTATTTCGAATGATAGATATCCTTGTTGACGATATAGGGGTTCTCGATATGGGCTTTCCTGGCGATTCTTCTTAACTGCCGATTCTCCTTCTTTGAGGAATAGTAGGTGCGATGAAGCATCTTGTCTTCCTTATCTCTTTGGATTTCCAGTTCCATCATCTGGGAAAGTTCCTCAGCTTTATCTTTTACGGCAAATCCTTTTGAGAACTCGATATATTTTGGAGAGAGCATTGCTTTATATTCCGGATTTTCAATAAAAAACTCAATGCGCTCACATAAGGATTTTGCATCGCCTGCCTCAAAAAGGCAATGTTCATCCAACGAAAAGAAACGGGTTGCCGTATAAGGCGAATTCGAAATGACGGGAACCGCCCCGCAGCTGAATGCCTCAATGCAGGCAATGGCTTCGCTTTCCACATCCGAAGAATGCACATACAAGTCAGTCCAGTTGAGAATTTCCCTAAGTTCTTCCTGGCTGACGAATTTGATCTGCAAAGGGTTCTTCAGATGTTTCTTTCCCATCAGGAGATACATTTTCTCCTTCGGTCCTTTTCCGCAGAGAATCAGCTGAATGCGGCTATTGTATCTGCTTTTGCCAATCGCCTTGATGAGAAGATCCTGTCTTTTCTCTCCAGAGAGTCTTCCAACCATGACGATGACATATTTATCCTGATATTCTTTCGGTTTTTTTGTTTCGATGACATGCATGAAAGGACTCACGCCATTGGATATGGCATGAATATCCCCCCTGTAATGATGGTCGAGCATTTCCTTCTTCATGGTTAGACTTGGGGTATGGATGGTGCGAATATAACGGTAGAGCCATTTGCGGAATAAAGAATAGACAAAGGCATTCACTCCTTTGGCCTTTCCCAAATGAATGGTATAGGTGATATTCTCCGGCTGAAGATGATAGGCCCCAGTCACGGGAATCGACATGACTTTCGCAACCTTGCGGACCATGTTCTCAAGCGGAAAAGGGAACATCAGATGAACGACATCGCTTCCTTTGATGAAGGAAGCAATCTCAGATGGCGTCGTCTTGCCGAAGGTGAATCCCTGGGATTCGATCAGCCATTCAAAGCCATAGACCACCGCCTTCTTGCAACGCAAAAGCTTCACTCCGTGAAGAGATTCTTCTTTGACATCATCTGGAACATACGCAATGACCCTCACCTCATGGCCGAGCGCCATCAGATTTTCCGCGGTTCGCATCGCTGTCACGGTCGTGCCATTATTTTTCACGCCATAAAGATCAACAACCAACGTAATAACCATATCTCATTCTTCTTTCTTTGATAGCCACAACGGCTTGATTTCAAAACTCGTCTTCTTCAATGGGAGAGAAGAAGGCAATTTCAGTGAATATTCATTCAAAAGCATCTTTTTTGCTTCATCATGGGCATATTTTTGATCACCGATCAGAGTGTAATGCAAGGAAACCAAGGCAAGGCGGATTTGATTCTGTCTCCCCGTTTCAATCTGTATATCCAAGGCCGTACCGATATCGAGATGATTGCTTGTCTTGACGATCGTGATGGCATCCAAGCCCTTCTTTGGATCATCCGTGACAAAAACACGGCCGCTTCTTTTATCAAAGAAAAGATACTGAACCACTTTTCGAGAAAATCCCAAAGGAAGTTTTTCCCGGACGACCGCCTCATATTTTCTTTCCACTGCACGGTCTTCAAAGGCTTTCTGTATTTTCTCCTTCAGTTCATAGGATTTCGCAAAAAGGACAATCCCTGACGTATCTTTGTCCAAGCGATGGACAATATAGATTTTCTGTCTATGGAGATTGCAGTATTCACGGACATAATGATAGAGATTATGCTCCTTGTCCTTATCTGTCCCGATGGTAAGCAGCCCGGATTTCTTTTTGACGGCGATGATATCCTTATCCTGATAAAGGATTTCAAATGGAAGTGTTTTTTTCATAGCCTAAGTATTCTAATTTAGTTTTCTTCAATAGTAAAATGTTATCTTCCGAAACAATTCATCCCGAGACACTTTTTTTACATAGAAAAAAGAGAGAATCTCATTTATAATAGTTTTCGTTTGGAGGTCATAATTATGGATTGGTGGATCTATGTTGTCGTCTTCGGTGGTTTGATTCTTGTTTATCTTTGCTCCGCATGGATCATACATATGCTGATGAAGAATGCCCAAAAGAAAGCTTATGCCCTTTTCGAGCAGATCATCCCCAAGGAAAAAGAGAGATATGAAGTGATCCTCAAGGCAAAAAAGACCATGGAAGAGGATGGTCGATTCCTTCCGAAGAATATGGTTGAATCGACGATGGAAGTCGAAAAGGAATTCGAAAAGATTCCTGTCGACCTAGCCAAAGTCAAAGGCATGAACGATTTTCTCATCATCTATTATTGCAAATACATCAAAGAGAAGAAACTTTTAGGAAAATATGCTTCAATCGATCAGGAACTGAATGCCAATCTTTACACGGATTCCAATGATCGACATTCTCCCTACTATGCCTACAATAAAGCAGTCCTTAAATACAATTCCTATCTGAACATGGGTTTCTTAAATCCATTCAAGGGAAATGCACAAAGATATCCGACTCTCTGATTTTCTGAAAAAGACAAAAAGAGGCATCAAAGACCATAGGGTCTTCTTGCCTCTTTTCTTATTGGCCTAACAATCGATGGCAGATAAATCGAAGGTCGAGAGATAGTCAAAGATTTCCTTGGAGACGTCCTTCAAGGTGTCACCGTCGAATGGATTGCGAATCGACGCCTTCTTGAGAAGCTCGCGGAAAGGATATTGTCCTCCCAAGCGATCAAAGGCGATATATTTCTCAAAAGCCTTCTTGAAGTCTTCTCTCGACTCCACGAAGAATTCAAGAGACACGACCTGCGCGATAGTGTAGTCAAGATAATAAAGTGGATTTTCAAAGATGTGAGCCTGTCGTTCCCAGAAACCACCTGAAGAAAGGAAATCGCTGTCCTTGTATTCACGATAGGGAAGATATTCCAGTTCGATTTTTCTCCAATAGGCTTTTCTTTCCTGATGGCTCCACTGTGGGTTCTCATAACATCGCGTCTGGAAATCATCGACAATGCATCCATAAGGAATGAATGTGATGGCTTCGCAAAGATGCTGATAAAGATATTTCTGTGTGTCTTCCTTGAAGAAAAGATGCATCCAGGGATAGGTGAGGAATTCCATCGACATGGAGTGCATTTCAGCACATTCCATGCCTGGTGTTCGATAAGCAGGAACAGAGGTTGTCTCTGCGCCGAGGAATCCCTGCAAGGCATGACCGAATTCATGAGTCAAGACATCGACATCCCCACTCGTTCCATTGAAATTGGAAAATATGATGGAAGTCTTCAATCCAGGAATATAGTCCATATATCCTCCACCTGCTTTATTCTTCTTTGCAAGAACATCCATGCATCCATGGTCAATCATGAAATTGAAATATCTGCTCGCAAGAGGAGAGAGTTCCTGATACATCTTTTTTGCATTGTCAATCAGATCATCAGCGCTTCCCTTCGGTGTCGGATTTCCTGTCTTATAGAAGATGTTGTAATCTGCGCTTCTTGTATCTTCCTTATAGCCTAAGCGTTCCTTCTGCTGTTTTCTTATCTCATTGGAAAGGGGAACAATGTATTCCAAGATCTTCTTTCGATATTCTTCGGCATCCTTAGGAAACCAATCCAGTCTTCCCATTCTGTCATAGCCGAGCTGAACAAAATTCTCATAGCCCAATTTCTTTGCGATTCTTGTTCTCGTCTGAATCATCGAAGAATAGATAGCGCCGATCTTTTCATCATTTTCCTTATAGAAATCCATGGCCTTCTTCGAAGCGGCAATTCTTGTCTCGCGGTCAAGAGAGGTCGTGAATTTTCCCATCTGCGAAAGAGAGTAGACATTGCCCTCAAATTCAATCTGGGCGGAAGAAGTCAGACGGACATATTCGGAAACTTCCTTATTCTCTTCGACCAAATCCGGAATGATTTCCTTGGAGAAGGTCTTCAGGGAAAGTTCGATCTGACGGAAATAAAGCGTTCCGAATTCCTCTTCGAGCGCTTTTCGATATTTGCTCGAATAGATATTCTGATTCACCTTGTTGATGCTCTCTTCAATCAAAGGAAGAATTTCATCGAGAAGGTCCTGTAGGGAAGAATATCTTTCATCCGCTGTATTGATCGTGTGATGAAAATTCACAAGGGAGATGATTGTCGAAAGGTCATCCTGTTTCTCGAAAAAGCATTTTACTCCTTCGATGGCTTCTTTTGGCGAGGAAGCAGATGTGATTTTCTCATCGACAAGAGCAAATTCCTTGATGATGTCATCTTTATCCGGCGTCTGAATTTCCACATCCTTCAGTTTGTCAAATTTCCCATTGAAATGCTGCATTTCTCATTCTCCTTTCATCGCCTTCTTCAGGTCTGTCTTCGTCACATGATAGATCTTTGTGAACTTCTCCGTCAGATAATCGACATAGGCCTTGGCGGAGAATTCCTCTCCAGTGAGAGCCTTGATCCAATCCTTGGTATCCAAAAGTGGGGCTTTGGCAAATACATTTTCTCTCAGCCAAGAGAGAACGACGTCCATCTTTCCTGCCTTGACGGTCTTGGCAAAGCCGATGGCTTCATCCATCTTTTTGAAATACATGACGTTCATCGCATTTCCCATCGCATAGGTCGGGAAATAGCCAAATCCGCTACTCCAGTGGACATCCTGGAGAATGCCATGAGCATCGTCCGAAACATCTATTCCGAAATAGTCATGATGCATCTGATTCCATTTCTGATTGAGCGTATCATAGTCCGCCTTGCCGGACATGATTTCTTTTTCAAGCTTGTATCGAATGATGATATGGAGAGTGTAGGTCAGCTCATCTGCCTCCGTCCTCAACGCATTGTTTTCATCGATATAGTTGACACCTTCGTAGAAATCCTTTTCAGTCACATCGCCCAATTCTTCTTCGAACAATTCATGGAAGTATGGATAAATTGCATGAATGTACTCTTTGCTTCTTCCGATGACATTTTCATAAAGTCGAGAGACCGATTCATGCTTTGCCATGCTCAATGAGCCTTCTCCGATATGATAAGTGAAGACCTCTTTCGGGACATTCTGGCCAAAGAGGGCATGTCCACCTTCATGGATGATGGAATACATATTCGAAATGAAATTATCCTCGAAATATTTTGTCGTCACGCGAACATCATCCTTGCCAAGTTGGGCAGTGAACGGATGCTCGGTGGTCGAAAGCGAGCCACGATCGAAATCAAAGCCGTTGAACTTCAGAAGATAGCGAGAAAACTCTTCCTGCTTGGCAAGAGGAATCTTTCGGCAGAGGAAGTCATGTCTTGGGGTATATTTGCTGTTTCGGATGGCCTTGTAAAGCGGAACGATTCCTTTTTCCAGTTCATCAAAAAAGACATCCAAGTCCTTCGTTGTAAAACCATATTCATAATCGGAAAGCAAAACATCATAGGCATTTTCCGATGTGGAGAAACGGGCTTCCACCAATTTTCTTTCCATCTGTGCAATCTGCTTGAGCGTATCCTTGAATTCTTCATAGGAATTCTCTTCCTTTGCCTTCAGCCATGTGATGTAGGCCTTGCTAAAGAGGACATTGGCCTCCTGATCCAATTTCGGGGAGATGCCTTTTTGCTGTTCGAGTTCACGATGCAAAAGGACAATAAGTCTTTTCGACCACACATCAAGGGAATCGAAATCTGTCGTATGCAGTTTATGTATGGCAAAGATATAGTCCGGATTTTTCT
Source organism: bacterium (assembly GCA_963660905.1). Classification (GTDB taxonomy): domain Bacteria; phylum Bacillota_I; class Bacilli_A; order RFN20; family CAG-288; genus Enterosoma. Next base: position 74,067 of record CAVKZJ010000007.1, read on the forward strand.
TCATCTTGAAAATTTCGGACTGCAAGGCCGAAATATTTTCCGCGTCCAGTTCCATTCCGCCTTTCGGAGCCGCCGTCTCCATATCATAGCTGAGAACGCTGCAGATATGTTCCTTGGCCTCTCTTTCAGAAAGCATCGAAAACAATTGTTCTAAATCTCTTCGAATAGCACCCATATGTTTCTCCTAGTTTCAAAAATAACGTTCCTATTATAGATTTTCTTTCATGAAGATAGAAGATGCGAAAGATGAAAAACATCTGAAAAGAGGAACTGATTTCTCCTTTTTCCGTTCATTCTTCTTATTCCACGACTCTCAAAAAGATCGTTCCAAAAAGGAAATTCCGTCCGAAAGAAATTCTTTCACTCGATTTTCTAGCCAATATGATAAAATACATAATTGAATTCATTAAAAACGAGGTAAAGAAATGTCAAAAAACGTGTTCACTCTCGACTTCTACGGGAAGACATTGACCGTGGAAACTGGAGAAATCGCAAAGCAGGCTGATGGCTCTGTCTTTGTGCGCTTCAACGACACAGCGGTCTTATGTGCCGCCTGTGGTGCGAAAGAAGCAAAATTAGGTCAGGATTTCTTCCCACTCACCATCAACTATTTCGAAAGGCAGTATGCCGCTGGAAAGATTCCAGGAAGTTTCTTGAGAAGAGAAGGAAGACAGTCCACAAGAGAAACTTTGATTTCCCGTCTGATTGACCGTCCGATCCGTCCAATGTTCCCTGAAGGATATGTCAATGAAACCCAAGTCACCTGCACTGTCATGAGTGCCGATCCAACCGCTTGCCCCGATATGGCCGGCATGTTCGGTGCATCCTTGGCGTTGTGCATCTCCGATATTCCATTCGAAGGTCCAATCGCCGGTGTCCACGTTGGAAGAATCAACGGACAGTTCGTCATCGATCCAACGGAAGATGAAATGAAATTGTCTGATATCAATCTTTCTGTCGCTGGTACCGATGTGGCCATCAACATGGTCGAAGCGGGTGCCCAGGAAGTCAGCGAAGATGAAATGCTCGAGGCTTTGAAAGTCGGTTTCGAAGCCATTCAGAAGCTTTGTGCGTTCCAAAAAGAAATCGTTAGCAAAGTCGGAAAAGAAAAACGTCCACTCAATATCTATCATATCGATGAAGCCTTCAAGAGCAAATGTCTCAACTACATCAGCGAAGGCCAGAGCGAAACTCAGCAGGTGAGAATCACTAAGGCGGTTTCCATCTTCGATAAGCTCGAAAGACAGAATACCATCGATGCCCTCGAGAAGGAAGTCATCGACCTTGTCGATAAGGCCAACTTCCTTACCGGAGAAAAATATGAAACCATGCAAACACATGATTTGGCCGTCAATGAAGCCAAAGAAGTGCTCGAACAGGTTGTCCGTGATGAAGTCAGACGTCTTATCACTGTCGACAAAGTCCGTCCGGATGGAAGAAAAGTTGATGAAATCCGTCCTCTTGATGCCCAGGTCCATCTTCTTCCAAGAGCTCATGGCTCCGCTTTGTTCACCCGTGGTCAGACTCAGGTCATGTCCTCTTGTACATTAGGCGACCTCGATGAAGCTCAGCTGTTAGACAACATCACAGGCGAAACATCCAAGAGATGGATGCATCACTACAATTTCCCACCTTTCTCTGTCGGCGAATTGGGCAGAATGGGCACACCCGGAAGAAGAGAAATCGGCCATGGCAACTTAGGCGAACGCGCTTTGAGTTATGTCATTCCGGATGAGGAAGAATTCCCATACACGATCCGCTGTGTTGCTGATGTCTGTGAATCCAATGGTTCCTCTTCCCAGGCCTCCATCTGTGCCTCTTGCATGGCTTTGATGGATGCAGGTGTTCCAATCAAGGCGCCGGTGTCTGGCATCGCCATGGGTCTTATCACTTCCGGACCTCTCGACGGAAATCATCCTTATACGATTCTTACGGATATCCAGGGTATGGAAGATCATCTTGGCGATATGGACTTCAAAGTCGCCGGTACGCCAAATGGCATCACCGCCCTTCAGATGGATATCAAGATCCGTGGCATCACATTCGATGTCTTGCGCGAGGCACTCTATCAGGCAAAGCCAGCCAGAAAGCAGATTCTCGAAGTCATGCTCGCTGCCATCCCTGAACCAAGACAGGAATTGTCCGAATATGCCTTGAAGATGAAGAGATTCAATATCAACCCTGACAAAATCAGAGAAGTTATCGGATCGCAAGGAAAAGTCATCAACGGCATCATTGATGAATGCAACAAGGAAGTCAAGATCAATATCAACGATGATGGCAGAGTCATCATCTATTCCGTCAAGAAAGATATGATTGAAAAAGCCTATGACCTCGTCATGGATATCGCCAGAGAAGTCAACGTCGGCGATGTCTTCGATGCCAAAGTCGTCCGCGTCGAGACCTATGGTGCCTTTGTCCGTCTCTATGGAAGCACCGATGCTCTTTGCCACATTTCCAAGCTCGGTTGGAATCGCGTCGAAAAAGTCGAGGATGTCTGCAAACTTGGCGATACGATCAAAGTCATCGTCACAGGTGTCGATGCCCAAGGCAGAATCGATGTTTCCCACCGCGAAGTCCTTCCAAAGCCAGAAGGCTATGTTGAAAGACCTGAGCGTCCTGCTGGAAAGAAACCTTTCCATCATTCCCATTAGTTTCCAAAGGGCTCTTCGGAGCCCTTTTTTCGTCCTACTATTTTTGCTATAATGAACAAAATGAAAAGAAATAAAATTTATTTGCCCCTCTTTTCCTTCACACTTCTCATGCCGTTATCGTCCTGCAGCAATGCCTATACAGGAAAAATCATTTTTGAGTTGGAAGGTGGCACTTTCACAGACGAATCCTTTTCGACGAACTATTTGGTCGGTGAGGCTGGAACCCCAGTCAGACAGGAAATCCCCAATCCGGTCAAAGAAGGTTATTTCTTCGTCGGATGGAGAGAAAAGAAAAAAGATGGTTCCTATCGCGTCATCAATAAAAAGCTCTCCGAAAATGGTCAGTCCTATTACTACTATCCCTATGGCAATGATACATTCTATGCCTACTTTGAACCCCTCGTCACGATTCAATTCGAACTCGGAGAGGAAGGAAAGGAATGCAAGCTCGTCGCCCCAAAATATGAAAGTGAAAATTTTTCCAACTGCACTCTGAGTGGTTACGCATCCAAGGAGATTGCATCTATCGATTATCTTCCGAGTGTCGATACCCTTTCTTCGCATCTCAATTTCCAATACTGGTATTCGAAATACCCGCTTTCTTCAAGCAAGGATGAAAATAACACGACGCACTATCAGCTTGATACCTCCAAGGAAGAAGGGGTCTATCAATTCGATACAGCATTCGTAAATGGCATGCAATTCTTATTGGATAAAACAATCACACTATATCCATATTTCACTCCTGATCCCACAATAACAATCCATTTCAATATCGATGGAATGGAAGACTATACCTTCCAGGCAAAAGACTCCATCGAAGAAGAATTGGAGACGGTTTTGAAATCTGAACTCGGAATCGATTATACGATGGCAAAAGATGTCTACTACTATCCTTCCGACACAAAGAAAAAGAGATTCAAGGGATTCTACAAAAATCAGGAACTGACTCAGTTCTTCTCTCTTGATTCACCGATTTCCACATCGAACCTCGATCTCTATATAAAATGGGATAGCAAGATTCAAATTACCCTAGATTACAATGGAGGATCTGTCGACTCCAGGGAAAGTGAAGTCATCGACACCTATTATTCGGACGATCTTTTGGGAACGGAATTCCTCAAGGCCCACACGCCGACGAAAGAGAATCATTCCTTCAAATGCTTCACTCTCGATGACAAGGAATTCAATTTCCAGTCTGAAAAGTTACCGGCAGAAGATATCACATTGACAGCTGTCTATGATGAATATCCGACACTGAATCTTCACTATGATTTTCCGACCAATTTCCTTGGGGATGACTATACGGACGAGGAATATCTTATTGAGCCAAAGAAAGAACTTTCATCATTCCTTGATGCATTCAAAGGAAAAGTCAATGAGGAATCTTTGTGCTTCTCGTACTTCTATACATACGATTCATCTGGCAAGGAAATCGATTTATTTGAAACGGAAATGCCAGATGCCAACCTCGATATCTATTGCAGATTTGATTATCGTTCAAAAGCAATTATACACACCTATGTCAACTCTTCATCCGCATACAGCGAGGAAACGAGTCTTTCTTTGCAAGCCTATTTTGATCAAGGAAGCATTTCTGAGAATGATTTCCCAACTCTTCGTGATTCCTATTCAAAAGACGGCGAAGTCTATCTCTATGACGGACTTTACTCTGATTCTTCCATGACGAAGAAAACGGCTTTTCCATTCTCTCTTGCCTCGAACCATGAGGACATCAACACACTTGATCTCTATCGCAAGATGACAAAATCGATTATTCTGACCTTCTTCTATGAAGGAGAAACCACCTCAGACAAGAAACTTCATGTCATACCAAACGGCAGGATGGAAGACTATCTTGACCAAATCCAAGCATTGGTTGGAAACTACACCTCATTGACTCTCTCAGATGGACGAGCCCTCTCCACACTCGTCCCGAACGAAGACACGGATGTTTACGTCCACGGACATACCTCATAAAGTGGAAAGTCAAGAAAGAAAGCGGTCCATTATTTGAAATAATTACATTTATATATATAATATATAAGCGTTTATTTTTTTGTGCATTTTTAGAGGACATCATCATGAGTTTAACTACAGGAATCGTTGGCTTACCCAACGTTGGCAAGTCAACTTTATTCAATGCCATCACGAACGGAAACGTGTTGGCAGAAAACTATCCTTTTGCGACCATCGAACCCAATACCGGTGTCGTGGAAGTCAACGATCCAAGAGTCGACAAATTAGTTGAAATTTTCCATCCGAAGAAAACGGTCCATGCCACTTTCGAATTCACCGATATCGCCGGATTAGTCAAGGGTGCGTCCAAGGGCGAAGGATTGGGCAACCAATTTTTAGGAAACATACGCAACACGGATGCCATCATCCACGTTGTGCGCTGTTTTGAAAATTCGGAAATCATTTCCTACAACGGAAGACCGGTCGATCCAGTCAGCGATGCGATGGAAATCAATCTCGAACTCATCCTTTCAGATATCGATGTCTTGAAAAAAAGACTTGAGAAAGTCGAAAGAAAAGCCTTGACCACCAAGGACAAAAACGGACTGACGGAAGTCTCTTGTCTTCATAAGCTCATCACGGGCATGGAAAACGAAAAAATGGCCTCCGATATCGAGCTCTCGTTCGATGAGAAAGCCTTCCTGAAGGATTTCAATCTGATCACAGCCAAGCCCATCATCTATGTTGGAAACGTTGATGAGGAAAGTTATGCCAATCCCCTGGCAAACAAATACTACAAAGCCTTGTCTGACTTTGCTGCGGAACACCATGCAGAATGCATTCCAGTCTCTGCCCTCATCGAGGAGGAACTCTCCAAGGTCTCCTATGAAGACCGTCAGGATTATCTTTCCTCCCTCGGAACGACGATGACTGGCCTTGATAAGATCACCATGGCAGCCTATCACATACTCGGATTGAGAACCTTCTTCACAGGCGGTGAAGATGAAGTGCGTGCCTGGACCTTCCATGATGGCATGAGCGCTCCAGAATGCGCAGGTGTCATCCATACGGATTTTCAGAAATTTTTCCTGAAAGCCGAAGTCTATTCCTATGATGACTTGATCACCTATGGAAGTGAACTTCAAGTCAAGGAAGCCGGAAAGATGATGACAGTCGGAAAAGATTACATTGTTAAGGATGGCGACATTCTTTTCATCCGCTCTGCTGCCAAGAAAAAATAGAACTATGGATATACGAACTGGATTTGGCTACGACATCCACGAGCTTGAGGAAATCAAGAACTCCTTTCTCCTTTTAGGAAAAGTCGCTGTGGAAGGCGATTTGCATATCAAAGCCCATTCGGATGGGGACGTCCTTCTTCATTCTCTTTCCAATGCGATTCTTTCCGCCCTCGGAAAAGAAGACATCGGCTATTATTTCCCGGACAACAAAAAGGAAACAGAGCAACTCGATTCCCTTCTCATCCTTCAGTTCGCCCTCAGCGAAATGAAGAAAGAAGGATATTCAATCAGCAATGCCGTAATCGATATTCTTCTTCAAAAGCCAAAGCTTCTCCCCTATAGAACAAAAATAAAAGAAAACCTTTCCCGATTCCTGTCGATTCCTGTCAATCGAATCGGCCTATCATGCAACACAGGCGAACATCTCGACGCTGTCGGAAAAAGCCAGGCCGTCATTGTCTATAGTCAGGTTCTTCTTATAAAAGATTAGAGGTACATATATGGATATAAAAGAAAACATAACGGAAAGCATCCTAAAAGTTCTTTCTGAACTCGGGATTGATGCAGTAAAGGAGGAGATTACCTTAACCCCCTCTGATAACCGTGATCATGGCGACTATGCCAGCAACATCGCCTTCAAGAAAGCCAAGATGGCACATCTTGCCCCACTGGCCTTGGCAGAGCAGATTGCTGAGAAATTCGTTCTCGACGGTGTCGAGAAGGTCGAAGCAGTCAAGCCTGGCTTCCTGAATTTCTTCCTCAAGGCTGATTCCTTAGGACAAGTCATCAAGAAAATCATCGAGGAAAAGGAACATTATGGCGACCTTTTCATCGGAAAAGGAAAGAAAGTCAACATCGAATACGTTTCTGCCAACCCGACAGGCACCTTGCATCTCGGCCATGCCAGAGGTGCTGCCATCGGCGATTGCCTTGCCCGTCTTTATAAAAAAGCCGGCTATGACGTCACAAGAGAATACTATGTCAACGATGCAGGAAGCCAAATGGATCATCTTGCCGAATCCTTAATGGTCCGCTACCTGGAGGAATTCTCCATTCATGACTATGCCATGCCAGAGGATGGATACCATGGTCCGGAAATCATCCGCTTGGCCAAGGAACTCAAGGAAAAGGTCTCTGACGCCTATGTTGAAAATCCTGAAAGTCATCTTGACGACTTCAAGAAGTTCGGTGGCGAAAGACTTCTCGATGCAATCAAACAGGACCTTCATGAATTCCGAGTCGATCAGGATGTCTACACGTCTGAAAAAGCCATCCGTGATCGTGGGGACGTCTCTGCCGTCTTAGAGAAACTCAAGCCGTATTGCTATACCGAAGGAGGTGCCTTATGGCTCGATACAAAGAAGGATGGCGATGACAAGAACCGTGTCTTGGTCAAATCAGATGGTTCTTATACCTACCTTCTTCCAGATATCGCCTATCACAACGATAAATTCAATCGTGGATTCGATCTTCTCATCGACCTGTTCGGCGCAGACCATCATGGCTACATCGCAAGAATCAAGTCGTCTCAGAAGGACCTTGGACATAATCCCGATCATCTAAATGTTCTTCTCATCCAAATGGTCCGTCTCTTCAAGGATGGCGAGGAATACAAGATGAGCAAGAGAACCGGCAACGCCATCTCTATGAAGGAACTCGTGGAAGAATGTGGCGTCGATTCCATCCGCTATTTCTTCGTCTCCAGAAGCGCATCCAGCCATCTTGATTTCGATATCAACCTGGCCAATACCCTCGGAAGCGAGAATCCAGTCTATTACGCCCAATATACCCACGCCCGTCTCTGTGGCATCCTGAACAACGGAAAAGACTTCTTCCCACTCGATTATGAATCTGACCTCCTGTCGAGCGACAGCGAAAAGAATCTTCTCCTTCTTCTCAAGGATTATGAAAATGTCGTTTCTGCCGCCGTAAATGAAAACGAACCCTATAAAATTACCAACTACATCCACACTCTCAGCCAGAGCGTCAATGAATTCTATTCCAAGTGCCGTGTCATCGACGACACGAACAAGAAGCTGACAGAAGAAAGACTCGGATTGGTCGAAGCCTGCAAGGACGTCTTAGCCAATGCGTTGGATCTCATCGCCGTCTGTGCACCAGAGAGAATGGTCTCCAGCGATAAAAAAGATTGATTGCCTCTTGCTATTTTCCATCCCGTAGTTTAATGTGAATTGTGTAATATCAAAACGAAAGAAAAAGGAGAAATTCCAATATGTCAAAAACATCATTAGTCCAAGCTGCCTACGAAAAGCTGAATAGTCGCTATGAAGCGGAAGGCAGCAGTTTCAAGCCCGTCGCCTTTGCCGAACTTCTTCAGGAAGTCGGTGCTGAAATCGGTCTGACCGATGAGAACGAACTCATCGATCGCGCTTCCCGCTTCTATACGGACCTCACTTTGGATGGCCGCTTTGTCATCAAGGAGAACAACACCTGGGCTTTGCGTGAACACGAGAAGTTCGAAGATATCCATATCGATATGAACGAAGTCTATTCCTTAGATGAATACAAGGATGAGGAAGAAGAAAGTCCAAAGACCACCGATGAAGATGGTGAAGAAATCGATGAAGAAGAAAGAACGCCTGCTTCCGACGATCAGGAAGAGGAACTTGGCGAAGAATCGGATAACGACATCGATTCTGTCGCTGCTGATAAGGAATACGAAGAAAACAACTAATGACAAGCCCAAGAAATTGGGCTTTTTATCACATAAGGAGAAAATACATGTCTTATTTTGAAAAAGAAATCGAAGAAGTCTTTTCGAAAATCGAACAGGCAGACAGCCTTGTTCTGTTCGGTCACGTCAACCCCGATGGCGATTGCATCGGCTCCGTCTTAGGTCTTCGCAACGCACTCCGCGCACTTTTCCCCGAGAAGAAAGTCTATGGCGTCGGAAGCCGTCCTTCCTTCGTCTCCTTTGTCGAGGAAAGCGACATCGTCGACGAGAAAACCATCCGCGAATCCTTATGCGTCATGGTCGATCTTTCCGGCATGGCCCGCGTCGAGGATCAGAGAATCCGTCTCAGCAACAATATCGTCTGCATCGACCATCATGAAAAGAGCGAACCTTTTGACTACCCCATCGTCCGGGACACCTCTGCCCCCTCTGCAACCTATGTCATCACCAAATGCCTTCTTTCCCGATACCATAAAATCCCAAAAGAAGCAGCAACCTATCTTTTCTTGGGCTTGGTGACAGATTCCGATCGGTTCCGTTTCTATTCCGAATCAGAGACATTCGAAGTCGCCAAATTTCTGGTCGAAAGCGGAGCAGACACCCATTTCATCTACGATAATCTCTATGTCCAATCCGAAAGAAAGCTGCGCTTCAAATCCTTTGTCTATAGCCACTTCCGTTTCTCAGGCAAGGTCTGTTATTTCCTTGTCCGAAAGGAAGACTATGAACAGTATGGAATGAATGAACAGGAAGCCGGAAGCCAAGTCAATCTGATTTCCTTGTTGGAAAACCATCCAATCTGGGCTGAATTCTGTGAACTCGAAAATGGAAAAATCCGTACCGAACTGAGAAGCAACGGAAAATACAACGTTCAGAAAGTCGCTGTCCAATTCAAGGGTGGCGGACATATTCCTGCCTCGGGATGTCAATTGGATTCCTTTGATCAGGTTGATGACGTCCTAGAAGCCCTCAATAAGGCGGAAGAGGTGCACTGATGGACAAAGTCGTCCAAGCCATGATTGAAGCCTGCCAAGAGGCAAGCAAGGAAATCATGCGAATCTATAAACAGGGATTCCATGTCATCCAGAAGGAGGACCTCTCCCCTGTAACGGAAGCAGATCTTGCTTCAAACAAGATCATCCGCGAAATCCTTTCTCCCTTCCAGGAGATCGGATGGCTTAGCGAGGAAGACAAAGATGACGAGAACCGACTGGAAAAAGAATATCTCTTCATTATCGATCCATTGGATGGGACACAGGATTTCGTGAATCATGATGATGAATTCGGAATCAATATCGCACTGGTAAAAGATCATCGTCCGATTGCAAGCGTTGTCGGAATTCCAGCCAAAAACGTCTATAGCTACGCAATCAAGAACAAAGGCGCCTATTACGTCGAAGAAGGAAAAGAAGAAAGACTGCATGTCTCCTCAAGAAGAGAAAACCTCATCCTGGTTCAATCAAAGACACACAATCTCGAAAGCGAAGAAGCTATCATCAGGAAAAACAAGAATAGAATCAGCAATGTCCTCTATCTTGGCGCCTCGACAAAAGCCGTCAGCATCGCCAAAGGAGAAGCCGACTGTTCAATCCGATTCACAGATAAGACCAAGGAATGGGATACCTGTGCTCCGGAATTGATAGTTCTGGAAGCCGGTGGCATTTTCCTTGACTCGAAGCTCAAGCCATTTACATATAACAGAAAAGATGTCTACAATCATGACGGATATTGTATGTTCAATCGAATCGAGAATACAGATCTGCTTCAGTAAATCAGATAGTACCAGAAAACAAACAT
>CAVKZJ010000008.1:0-71889 GCA_963660905.1 bacterium
AAAAGTCTGAATAGTTTAAAAGATTTTCTAGAATTCGTATGGTATAATAATTTGGTGGGGGAAACTATGGCTTTAAAGTTATTGCTCGATTCGAATAAAATCTATCACAAGGTTTTTGAAGGAACCAAACCTGGGTATGACGCTTTACAGGTCGATTCTTTTTTGGATTTGGTCATCAAAGACTATGACGCTTTTCAGGGTTATATCCAGAATAGCGAAAGACAGATTGAAGAATTGGAGAGAAAAGTAAACCTTCTCAATGAGCAACTCAGCAAAGTCGAAGTGGAAAATGCGACACTCAAGCAGAGATTGGGTGATGTCTCATCCAATGATGAGGCCTCTTTGAGTAATCTCGAGCTGTTAAAAAGGATCTCCCTTTTGGAAAAAGCATTATCCAAAGCAGGAATCAATCCAAAGACGATTGAGAACTGATATCCGGTCCGGATGACTGCTGGCAAGCAATTGTCAGAGGAAAGTCCATGCTCGCGCCATCTGCGATGATGGCAGTGTCTGTGCCAGGTCAATCAATAAACCTGGGGTGGGAGGAGTCCCATACGGCGGAAAGAAACCTAAAGGAAACCATGGTGTTTTTTCCATAAAGCTCCACAGTGACGAAACGGAAAGAAATTTCCGGAATGAAACGTTGGAAAGCCCCGCAAGCGAGAAACCTAAATTTTGGTAAGGGAAGTCTGAATCGGGAACTGAACCGAAACGGACAGGCGTCAGCCTAGATAAATTGTCATCCTCGACAAAACATGGCTTACAGGATCGGAACTCTTTTTTATTAGAAAGGTGAATCTATGAACACACCAAACAAAATAACATCTGTGCGCCTTGTCATGGCCATCTTGATGATTTTCATCTTCTGTCTATCCTTCATTCCAGCGTCCGATATTTTTGCACCGGAATTCGTCATATGCGGATTCCATTTCGGATTTAACTGGATTGACCTTCTTTGCTGTGTCATCTTTATCATCGGTTCCATCACGGATGCCATTGATGGCCATATCGCACGAAGCAGGAATCTCGTCACCAACCTCGGAAAATTCCTCGATCCATTGGCTGACAAGTTCCTTGTCGATTCCGCCTTCATCCTTTTGGCAACAAGAATGGATTTCGCAGGGCATTTCCAGATTTTGCCCATCTTCCCCGTCCTCTTCATCGGAAGAGATCTGGCGATGGATGGACTCAGAAGCATTGCCGCCGCGAATGGAAAAGTCTTAGCTGCCAATATGTATGGAAAGGTAAAAACAGCCATCCAGATGGGCTTGATTCCCGTTTTGTTCTTAAACGGATTCCCCTTCTCCTTGATGAATTTCACATCGGATATCGATTTATGGCTTTCCACACGCTTTGAATACACTTATGTCATCACCAATGTCCTTGTCCTGATTGCTCTTTTCTTTTCCTTGTTGTCTATGGTCATTTATTTCGTTCAAAATAGAAATGTATTAAAGGATAACAAATAATGGAATATCAAAATTTATTGAATCTTCTTTTGGAGCAGAATCTGACTCTTTCCTGCATGGAATCTCTCACAGGCGGCATGTTTGCCAGCACATTCACGAGCATCCCATCGGCAAGCAAGGCCTTCAAAGGTGGTGCTGTCACCTATGCCGATGAAGCAAAAGAAGCCTTCGGAGTCTCCAAAACGACCATCGGAGAAAACGGCGCCATATCGAAGGAATGTGCCAAGGAGATGGCCTTGCAGGCAAGTCTGTTCTTCAACAGCGATATCTCCGTTTCCTTCACGGGAAACGCAGGTCCTTCCGAGAGCGAAAACAAGCCTGTCGGTCTTGTCTATATCGCAATCAAATTCCTCGAGGAAGTCTTGGTATACGAATTGCATCTCAGCGGAAGTCGAAACAGCATACGAAAACAGTGTGTAGATTTCGCCTTTTCGATTTTGATCGATAAATTATCCAAGAAAGATTCGTAAAAATCATTTTCATCTATCAATAATATAAGTGGAGGTGCTCATTATGCCCAAAAAAAGTGTTGCAGCCAATACAAATCCAGTCGAAGCCGAAAAAGATTCTGCCATCGAAGCAACCTTACGCGATATCCGCAACTACTACAATGACAAAGGAATCGTCATGAAGATGGGAGATAGACCGACAAGCGATGTCGGTGTCATCCCAACCGGAAGTCTTCTTGTGGATTCCATTTTGGGAGTCGGCGGCTATCCAAAAGGAAGAATCATCGAAATCTACGGCCCAGAATCCTCGGGAAAGACCACTCTTGCCCTAGAAGCAATTGCCGAAGTGCAAAAATTAGGAGGAAGAGCTGCCTATATCGATGCCGAACACGCCATCGATCCCGATTATGCAAAACATCTCGGCGTCAACATTTCTGACCTCATCCTCTCTCAGCCCGACTATGGTGAACAGGCCATGGAAATCGTAGACATGCTTGCCAAATCCAATGCCATCGATCTCATCATTGTCGATTCCGTTGCCGCCTTGATTCCAAAGGCAGAACTCGAAGGAACGTTTGAGGATTCCTCTGTCGGCCTTCAGGCTCGATTGATGTCGAAATCCCTTCGAAAACTCGCCGGTGTCCTTTCCAAGTCGAACTGCACCGTCATCTTCATCAACCAATTGAGAGAGAAAGTCGGCGTCATGTACGGAAATCCTGAGACCACGACTGGTGGACGTGCCCTCAAATTCTATTCCACCATCCGTATTGAAATCCGACGTGCCGAGACCATCAAGCAGGGCGATAAAGCCTTAGGCAACATTGTCAATGTCAAAGTTGTCAAAAACAAAGTCGCTCCTCCGTATCGCAGCTGCAAAATTGAACTCATGTTTGGAGAAGGCATCTCCAAGGAACATGAGATTGCACAGTTGGCGGTCGACTTCGCAATCATCGAGAAATCCGGTTCCTGGTTCTCCTATCAGGGGGAAAGAATCGGTCAGGGGATGTCCTCCGTCTATGACTATATGAAGAATAACCCTCTCTTTGAATCTCAAATCGAGGATGCCGTCCGAATGAAATTGTCAAACAAACCTTTATCCGAGGATGATGACAAAGAAGAAGCAAGCGAAAACAATTAATCAAAGAAACTCCGAATTCTTTCGGAGTTTTTTCATTGCCAACTTTTTTATTTAAAGAAAAAAACATTTTTTCTCATTTTTTCTTTCTTCTTTTTGGCAGAAAAAAGCGGAAATTCACTTTCAAAAAAAGCCTTTCGGGGTTATAATTTTAGTTGTACATAAAGTCACTCGCTTTATGTTTTATATAAAAGATAAACTTGATTTAATTTGTTTTGTTGAATATTTAAATCGTAACGTCTTTTTCAGAGTAGGTTCAAAAAGGGCACAGTGGACCTTTAAAAATTTTACTGAACCCTAGAAAGGTTATATTTTTTGTATGGAACCCATATACGTTGTTTTAGTTTGTTTTGCTGTACTTGCCGTGACATTTGGCATTACGTTTGGATGCTGTTTCTACTTCATGCATGTCAAGCCGAAGAAGCAGGGAACATTGGCAAAGAAGCAGGCCGAAGACCTCATCAATGAGGCAAACAGCAAGGTCGATACCATCATCGACAATGCCAAGAAGGAAGGAAAAGCCGAAGCCGAGGAACTCAAGAAAGCTGCCGAAAAGGATATCGCCGAAAGAAAAGCGACCATCAGCCAATCGGAAGCGAAGCTTGATGCAAGAGAATCCACTCTCGACAAGAGAGAAGATGCCATCATCTCCCGTGAAGCTCAAATCGATCAGAAAAGAAGCGAATACGAACAGAAGATTCAGGCTCTTGATAACAAGGATAAGCAATTGCAGACCAAACTCGATTCTGTCCTTGGCGAACTCGAGAAGATTGCTTCGATGACTGCAGAGCAGGCAAAGGAAGAACTCCTGGCCCGTGTCGAAGAAAAAGAGACAAAGCGTCTTGCTTTGTTCAAGGAACAGAAAGAAGAAGAAGTCCGTTCCCAGATTGAAGACAAAGCCAAGACTCTTCTTTCCATGGCGATGGAAAAATATGCCCAGGACGTCACCTGTGAAAGAAACTCTTCTTCCGTTGCTCTTCCAAGCGATGAGATGAAGGGAAGAATCATCGGACGTGAAGGAAGAAACATCAAGTCTATGGAGCAGCTCTTCGGTGTGTCCCTTATCATCGATGACACTCCGGAAACCTTGACTGTTTCCTGCTTTGACCCAATCCGCAGAGAAAAAGCCAAGCTCACCTTGGAAGCACTCGTTCGTGACGGAAGAATTCAGCCTGGAAGAATCGAAGACCTCTATCAGAAGATATCCGATGAATTCGATGACTCACTGAGAAGAATCGGTGAACAGACTGTCTTCAAACTCGGCTTGCCTAGAATCAACTCTGGCCTTTATCCATATATCGGAAGACTCAAATATCGTACATCCTATGGTCAGAACGTCCTTGACCACTCCATTCAGGTCGCTTATCTCGCGTCTGTCATGGCAAGTGAACTCGGACTTGATCCAGTCATCGCCAAGAGAGCCGGTCTTCTTCACGATATCGGAAAATCCATCGATGCCGAGCAGGAAGGTTCCCATGTCGAATTAGGTTCGAAATTAGCTAAGAAGTTCAATGAATCCGATATCATCGTCAACGCCATCGAATCTCACCATGGCGATGTCCCAAAGAAATATCTCATCTCCGAATTGGTCACTGCTGCCGATACCCTTTCCGCAGCCCGCCCAGGAGCAAGAAGCGAGACACTCGAGACCTACATCAAGCGTCTTGAACAGTTGGAAACCATCTGCAAATCCTTCAATGGTGTTCAGACCTCCTATGCCCTGCAGTCCGGAAGAGATGTTCGCGTTCTTGTCGTCCCTGAAAAGGTCAGCGATGAGGATGCCAAAGTCATGGCTGTCCAAATCCGTGAAAAGATTGAATCCGAAATGCAGTATCCAGGACAGATCAAAGTTTCTGTCATCCGTGAAACCCGCGCTGTCGAAATCGCAAAATAAGCTTGTCGGATATGAAAGAATTTGTAAGAATCCTTTTCTTCGGAGATATCGTCGGACCTCTTGGACGAAAAGCAGTCAGAAAATATCTTTCCCTTCACAAAAAACAGGACGAAATCGATTTTGTGATTGCCAATGGAGAGAACACAACCCATGGCCATGGCCTCTCCTACGTCCACTATAAGGAACTTCTCTCCTATGGAATCGATTGTCTCACAAGCGGAAACCACTTCTTCAATTCGCCCGATGCGACAAAATACGCAAAGGAAATGGACCGACAGGTTCGTCCCTACAATTTCGACAAGGCCTGCCCGGGAACCGGAAGCCGTCTCTTCAAGTTAGAGGACGGAACGGAAATCCAGGTGAGCAATATGATGGGACGAATCTATATGACAGGTGTCCAGAGCAATCCATTCTACGATATGGATGAAATCAGGAAAGACAAAATAGATGTCATTCATATTCTTGATTTCCATGCGGAAGCCACTGCTGAAAAAAGAATCATGGGCGAATATCTCGATGGCAAGATCACCGCAGTATTCGGAACCCATACGCATGTTCAGACAAACGATGCCAAGATTCTTTCCAAGGGAACCCTCTTCTTAACCGATGTCGGCATGAATGGTGCCTATTATTCCTCCCTGGGAGATGATATCGAGCCATCCATGCGAAGAACGATCACGCAGATTCCGACCGCACTCTCCGTTCCACGAACCGGAAAAATGCTTGTCAATGCCATCCAATTCGATGTGAATCGGAAAACAAAGCAGGCTGTATCCTTCCATCTGATCAATGAAACGTTTCAAGATGACCCAAGCTGATGGGTCATCTTTTTTCATGTCTGCAATTTCGACAATCATCTTCCTTCCAAGTGATTCTCTCCGACAAAAAAGACTCATCAATCAATAATTTTAGGGATGTCTTGTAAAGTTTTACACCCTCTTTTCAGTTTCAAGAGCGGATTCCGAGAGTCACAGAACAGTGCAAATCAAGAAAAACAGAGAATAGATTTCTTGATTCGATTCGTGTGTATCTCCCCTCTATTTTTTTGACTACTTTCTCTTTTTGTCATTATGTTTTTTTCAGAATAAGAAAAATGTTGATAAAACTACCATTTTCAGGCAAAAAAAGATTATAATAGACACTTAGAAAGAGGTTTTCTATATGACAACATTAAAAGCAAGTGGAAACACACAAATTCAGAAGTTAGCAGGAGCGATTGCCGGTAACATTCGTCAGGAAGGTGCCGTCCAAATCTCTTTGGTTGGTGCATCAGCACTCAATCAGGCCATCAAGGCTTGCATTGTCGCCCGTCGTTTTCTCAAGGATGATGAAAACAAGTGCGACATCGCCATCCAGCCTGAATTCATGATGCAGAACTTCACCGAACCGTCTGATTCTGCTGCCAGAGAAGTCACAACGATCCTTCTCCACATCACCAAAGCAGAATTCAATCCGGATCATGCTGTGTCCTCCGATGTTCCCAAGCACGAAGAAGCACTTGGCGAGTAATTAGCAATCGTATGAAAAACCGCCGTCTTGTATCGCTGCCTGACTTAAAGGCAGCCGCGGGACGGAATCTCAGCGAAACTGTTCGTTACGAAAAGGTGAATATGAAACCTACGTCTTTTCTTGTCTCTTGGGGACAGGGAAAGACTTTTTGTATCAAAACATATGGCTGTCAAGCCAATGTCCGGGATTCCGAAATCATCCGCAGTATGTTGTTGTCCATCGGCATGAAAGAACAGGAAGACTTTTTGGGTGCCGATTTTATTTTATTCAATACCTGCGCCGTCAGGGAAAATGCTGAAAATCACCTCTACGGCGAACTCGGGAGAGCCAAGGAACAATATGAGAAAAATCCAGAGACAATCATCTCCATCTGTGGATGTGTCATGCAGGAAGAATTTGCTGTCAAGCATGTCTTGGAACACTTCCCCTTCGTTTCCTTGATTTTCGGAACCAACAATCTTGTGGAATTCTACCCACTTCTGAATGACTGCATTACCCACAATCAGTCGATTGTCGATGTCCGAAGCAATTCCGATCTGGTTCCCGAAGGCTTGCCTGAGAATCAGGAAGGTCGAATGTCCAAATACACGGCTTTTGTCAACATCATGTATGGATGCAACAAGTTCTGCACATATTGCATCGTCCCCTATACCCGCGGAAGAGAACGTTCCAGAAAAATGGAAGACATCATCGCCGAAGTCAACTGTCTGAAAGAAAGCGGCTATAAGCAGGTCACTCTTCTCGGACAGAATGTCGATGCCTATGGAAAGGATTTCAAAGATGAATACGCCTTTGCCACCCTTCTGGAAAATGTCGCAAAGACGGGCATTGAGCGTGTCCGTTTTGTCACGCCTTATCCAAGTGATTTCAGAACGCAGGTCTTTGATGTGATGGCCAAATACAAGAATATCATGCCTTATATGCATCTGCCTGTCCAATCCGGTTCCAACAGCGTTCTAAAGAGAATGAATAGACGCTATACCAGAGAGCAGTATCTTGACATCGTCCATGAACTGAGAAAAAGACTTCCCGATGTCTTTTTGAGCACCGATATCATCGTCGGCTTCCCCAATGAGACAGAGGAAGAATTCCAGGAGACTCTTTCCCTGGTGAGAGAAGTCCAGTACGACGCTGCTTTCACCTTCATCTTTTCCCCACGTCCCGGAACACCTGCCAGCCGCATGAAGGATGAGTTCTCTTCGGAAATCAAGCACAGGCATTTTGATGAGCTCAAGGCATTGATCGATGAGCTCTCCATGAGACGCGCACAGGAATTCATCGGGAAGACAGTGCCTGTCCTGTTCGAAAAGGTCAGTGAAAAAGATTCCACACGCATTTCCGGATATGATCCACATAACAAACTCGTCCATGCAAAAGGAGATGCCTCTTTGATCGGGCAAATCAAGAATGTCAAGATCACCGAATCGCATACCTACTCTTTGATTGGAGAAATCGTCGATGAATGAGATTGAGGATCTCTACTTGCAAGCTGATCAGCTGCTGAATGACTTCTCTTCTTTGAACATCGTTCAGCGCTACCATTTTCTCAAGCGGGAACTCGAGCAGGATGCTCATCTTCAGGAAATAAAAAAAACAAGAGAGGATTTCCAGTCGAAATTGAAATACATCTCTTCAGAGAAGAAAGACGAGGTTCTTTCTCTCTGCAAGAGACTCGATATCGAATACAAGAACGATCCCCTCGTCATCAATCTTCTTTCCGTAAAAGAAGAAATCGACGACATCATAAAACCTTTGACAGAGACGAAACTATAGTTCGTCTCTCTTTGTTTTTCAAGTATAATAGAAGACGTCAGTTTCAGAGGACATCATTATGGCAACGAAATCAAAAGAAACCGGGTTTACCCCGATGGTCGAACAATACCTTTCCTTCAAGAAGCAGTATGGGGATATCATCCTCTTCTTTCGCATCGGAGACTTTTATGAAATGTTTTTGGAAGATGCCCAGATTGCCAGCCGTGAGCTGCAGCTCTTCCTCACCAAAAAAGCCTGTGGAAACGGTCAATTCATTCCGATGTGCGGAATTCCCCACCACGCCTATCTCCAGTATGCCCAAAAACTCATTGATCACGGATATAAAGTCGCCATCTGCGAGCAGGTCGAAGATCCAAAACTCGCCAAAAAACTGGTCAAGAGAGATGTCATCCAAATCATCACACCCGGCGCCAACCTCGATCTGACCAACAATGAAAACAATTTCATTGCCTCATTAGTCATAGAGCAGCGGCAGGCCTTTCTATCCTATGCCGATATCTCGACTGGCGAAATGAAGGCACTTTCTTTGGAAAACAGCTTTTCTCGGATTGTCGAGCAGCTTTTGTCTCTGGATATAAAGGAACTTGTCCTAAAGAAAGACACGGACAGCAATCTCCTCTGCTACATCAAGTCGAATTCGAATATCTGCATTTCCTATTATGAGGATGCCTCCACTTCCATCGAGACAGATTCTCTTTTCGGCGCCCTAAGAGACGAAAGACAGATCGAAGCCTCGGCTCTCCTTTATAACTACCTGAAGAACATGGAAAGACGAGACTTGACCTATTTCAAGCCGGTTGAGAACAAGATGGAACAGAAATCCATGAAGCTGGATTATTCTGCACAGGCGAATATGGAACTTGTCAAATCATTGGATAACAAGACCTATGGAACTCTCTATTGGCTATTGAATCAGACCAAGACGCCAATGGGAAGCCGCTATCTGAAAAGTCAGATCACAAGCCCGAGCGCAAGCCAGAACGAAATCGAAAAAAGACTCGATCTGACCGAATGCTTCTTGAATCATTATCTCGAAAGAGAAACGCTTCGAAAGGACCTCGAGTCCGTCTTCGATATGGAAAGGCTCATCGCAAGAATGGGCTATGAAAACTGCAATGGCCATGATCTATTGCAGCTCAAGCGTTCCCTAGAAATTCTTCCGACCATCAAGAAACATCTTTTGCAAATCCAAGATTGTCCACAAGTTGTCCGTCTTTCGGATAAATTGGGAAATTATGATGAACTGGTTTCGCTTCTTGAAAAAGCCATTTCAGAAGATTGTCCTATGGCCATCACCGAAGGCGAAATTTTCAAGAAAGGCTATAACGATCAATTGGATGAATTGATCTCTTTGACTGGCGATGCCAAGGAATGGATTGCCCAGTTGGAAATCCGAGAGAAGGAAAGAACGGGCATCAACAAGCTGAAAGTCGGTTACACCTCCGTCTTTGGCTACTATATCGAAGTGACCAAGGCCCAGCTCGACCTTGTCAAGCCGGAATATGGATATATCCGAAAACAGACTCTGACCACGGGAGAGAGATTCATCACGGAAGAACTCCAAGAAAAGGAAGCTAAGATTCTGCGAGCAAAAGATGACCGCACTTCCCTCGAATACAAATTGTTCAAGGATTTGAGAAAACACGTCTCACAATTCACCTTGCAGATTCAGCAGACCTCCGACGCTCTTTCCGAACTCGACTACTATCTCGATCTCGCCTTCATCAGCTCAGAAAATCACTATATCCGTCCCGTCTTCAGCCAGGAAGGCAAAATCAACGTCATCAACGCACGTCACCCCATCATCGAAAAAGCCGCACCAGACAAGATCTTCGTCTCCAATGACTACACGATGGATGAGAAAACCAACGTCTTGATTATCACCGGACCCAATATGGGCGGCAAATCGACCTACATGAAAGAATTCGGCCTCATCGTCATCATGGCCCAGATCGGCTGTTTTGTTCCTGCGGATCGCTGTGAAATTCCTCTTTTCGGTTCCCTATTCACCAGAATCGGTGCCTCGGATAACCTCATCAAGGGTCAATCCACATTCATGACCGAAATGAGCGAGGTCGCCAGCGCTCTTGAAAAATCCGACGAGCATTCGCTTTTCCTCTTTGATGAAATCGGAAGAGGAACCGCCACCTTTGATGGCATGGCCATTGCCCAGTCCATCATCGAATATATTGTCCGCTTTGTCCATGCAAAGACTTTCTTCTCCACTCACTACCATGAAATCACAAAATTGAGTGAAAAGATTTCCTCCGTGAAAAACATCCATTGCGATGTGAAAGAATCGGATGGAAAAGTCACTTTCCTCTACAAAATGAGAAATGGCTCCATGGACCGCTCGTATGGCGTCAATGTGGCCAAATTGGCCGGATTGCCAAATGAAATCATCGAAAGAGCCGATGAGCTCCTTGTTTCCTTAGAGCAGAATTCTGCTATCAAGGAAAGTCAGGTGAAGAATGTCGTCGCTGAAGAGAAGCCAAAGGACATGCTTCAAGAAGAAATCAAGAAGCTCGATCCAATGACACTTTCTCCTCTTGATGCTCTCAACTATCTCATCGATCTGAAGAAGAGGTGCAAATAATGTCACAGATACAATTGATGAAGCCAGAGTTGGCAAACCTCATTGCCGCTGGCGAAGTGATTGAACGCCCGGCAAGCGTCATCAAGGAATTGGTCGAGAATGCCATCGATGCCAAAGCCAAGAACATCTACATCGGCGTCACCGACGCCGGAAAAGGCACGATTCTTGTCAAGGATGATGGAACAGGCATGGACAGAGAAGATGCTAAAATCTGTTTTTTGCGACACGCCTCAAGCAAGATAAAGACGGAATATGATCTCAATCGAATCCGTACCCTTGGTTTCCGCGGTGAAGCCATCCCATCGATTGCCGCTGTCAGCAAGGTAAAACTGACAACCGCAACAGAAAACGACGCGTGTGGAACGATGGTGGAATCATCCCCGAACGAAGAACTTCAAGTCTCGGATACGCTCAATCGAAAAGGCACCATCTTTGAAGTCCGCGATCTTTTCTTCAACACGCCAGCTCGACTCAAATACCTCAAATCACAAAAAGTGGAAACCTATAGCATCATCGAAACAGTCGAGCATCTCGCCTTAGGATTCCCTTCCGTTTCCATTTCCTTAGCCATCGACGGCAAGGAAATCTTCAAGACGAGCGGACGAGGCGATTTATTGGAAACCATTCAGAAAATCTATGGGAATATCATCGCCCAGTCCCTCTATCCGATAAAAAAGGAAGGCATCGCCTATTCTTTTTCTGGCTACATTGCCAAACCGGAAATCAACTATTCCAGAAGAAAAGACATGCTCACCTTTTTGAACAATCGCTGTATCTATGACTATAAAATAAACAAAGGAATTGAAGACGCCTATAAAGATTATCTTCCTCCTTTGCGATATCCTTTTTGCATCATCAATCTGCAGTTGGATTCCTCTTTGGTGGATGTGAATGTCCATCCGACGAAAAAAGAAGTGCGCATCTCCATGGAAGAGGAGATTGCAAGAGATGTGAAAGAGGAAGTCTTAAAAACACTCAATTACAAGAAGCCTATCTATTTTGCAAGCGAAGACAAGAAAGCCGAATCGCTTATGGTTGAAGAAGATGCCTTTGATATCTCCGATCTTCAACAAAGCGATTTGCAAAAAGCCCAGGAAAGTCAGGACTACTCCTCGATCCAGCCAATCAAGAAGGAAGCACTTCCCGAATATGTTCAGGATTCCCTTCCTTTTGAGCCAACCTACGAACTGAAAAGTCCGCATATCTCTGGAAATGAAAAAGAAGATTCTTCCCTCTCTCTTCCTCCAAGTGAAAAGCCCCAGGCTGAATATACCTCCACAGACTACTATTCCACAATTTTCGATAAGGAGAATATTTCCTACCAGCTTCCCGAGATGCATCCGATTGGACAGGTCTTGCAGACCTATGTCCTTTGCGATGGCATCGATTGCTTCTACATCCTCGATCAGCATGCCGCAGCCGAAAGGGTCAATTATGAAAAGACCGAGGCCCTATTCAAGAGCATCCACAGCCGCATCGTCCCTCTTTTCCCCATCACGGTCGAGCTCACTTATAAAGAACGTCTCAACTACGATGAAGAACATATCAATCGCCTTGCTTCCATTGGCATCAAGATTGAGGAATTCGGAGGAAATTCCATCAAGGTCACGGAGATTCCTTCCTTCCTCAATGAAAAGAACGACGAGGAAGTCATCCTTGATTGCGTCCATTCCTGTCTGAACAATGAATCAGCAGACCCCATCAGTCTTCTTCATCTGACGATTGCCAATATCGCGTGCAAAAAATCCATCAAGGCCAATCATCATATGTCGCTCTTTGAAATCGAAGCGCTATTGAAGGATTTATCCAAATGCAAAAACCCCGCCAATTGCCCACATGGACGACCGACCATAATAAAAATCACGAAAGCCGATGTCGAGAAAATGTTTAGGAGAACCGGATTTTGATTTACTGTTTGCTTGGCCAGACGGCCAGCGGGAAAACCTCACTTGCCCTGAAGCTGGCGAAGAAGTTCTCCCTGCCCGTCATTTCCGCCGATGCCTATCAATGCTATAAGATCATGCAGATCGGAACCGATAAGCCTTCAAAAGAGGAAATCGGCTCTGTTCCGTATTATTTTTATGATGAATATGAACCGGATGAGGACGTCTCCGTCTATGATTTCCAGCAGAAATGTCGACCCATCCTGGAAAAATACATTCAGGAAGGGAAAGATGTCCTTGTCGTCGGGGGGAATTTCCTCTATGTCAAAGCGCTTCTCTTCAACTATGTCTTCCAAAAGGAAGACCAAAAAAGAAAAAGTCCCTATGAGGAGATGTCTTTGGATGAGATGCAAAAGATGCTGAAGGAAAAATCCTTGGAAACCTATCAGAGCATCGATATCCAGAATCCAAGAAGAGTTCTTCGTGCCCTTGTCCAATTGGATGAAGGGACTTCCAAAAAAGAAATCCACAATCAGAATTCCGGTCAGCCAATCTATCCAACAGAATTCTATTGCATAAACATCTCCAAGGAAGAAGGAAATCAAAAAATCGATCAAAGAATCGATGACATGGTCAAGAATGGCCTCGTCGAGGAAGTGACTTCCCTCTATCAGAAATACAATGAGAATTCCCGTCCTTTTTCCACCATCGGATATATCGAAATCATCCAAGCCATCAAGGAAAATCGAAAAGTCGATTCATCCACCATTGATCTCATCAAGATTCACACTCATCAGTATGCAAAAAAACAGAGAACATTCCTCAAGCATCAGTTCGATTCCATCACATATGGAACGAAGGATGAAATCGAAGAAATCCTGTGCCGAAAAATGAAAAGATAATCTTCTCTTCTTTTTTCGATTCCATTACAATAGTACAAGCGAGGAGACCCTATCATGAACAAAGAGTACGACATCAAGCCGATCTGTGAAGAATTAGGCCTCAGTGAAGACAATTTGATTTATTATGGAAGAGATAAGGCAAAAATCGATTTGGACAGTCTTCCTTCCAATCTGAAAAGAAAAGGAAAACTGATTCTGACAACCGCCATCACTCCGACAAAGGCTGGTGAAGGAAAAACAACGACGGCCATCGGACTTGCCGATGGACTCAAGGCATTGTCCTACAATGTCATGGCTGTCTTGCGAGAGCCATCTCTCGGACCTGTCTTCGGCGTAAAAGGAGGCGGTGCCGGCGGTGGAAAAGAAACTCTCTATCCAGAGGAAGACATCAATCTTCATTTTACCGGAGATATGCATGCCATCACCTCTGCCAACAACCTCATAGCTGCCTTGATCGACAATGAACTCTTCCAGCAGTCCAGCCTGAACGTGGATCCGGAAAGAATCGTCTTCCCACGCTGCATGGATATGAATGACCGTTCACTAAGAGACATCCAGACGTCCTTGAATGACAAGAAAGCCATTCCCCATCCTTCGCATTTCGTCATCACAGCGGCAAGTGAGATCATGGCCATATTCGCCCTTTGCAAAGACGAAGAGGATTTCCTTGACCGTGTCGAAAATATACTCGTTGCCTATTCCAAGGATGGAAATCCAATTTTTGTCAAGCAGCTCGAATGTCGCAACGCCATCAAGAAGCTGATGCATACTGCCTTGAATCCCAACATTGTCCAGAGTAAATATCATACCCCGGTCTTGGTTCACGGCGGACCCTTTGCCAACATCGCCCACGGAACCAATTCAATCATCGCTACCGACTTAGCCATGAAATTATCCGATTATGTCATCACAGAGAGCGGATTCGGAAGCGATCTTGGCATGGAAAAATATATGGATATCGTTTCCCCATTAGGCGGATTCCACCCCGATGCCGTTGTGCTTGTCTGTTCCATCCGCGCTTTAAAACTCCATGGTGGAGTCAAATTCGAAGAATTAGGCAATGAAAATGTTGAGGCAACAAAAATCGGATTAGCCAACTTAAATAAGCATATCGAGAATGTTCAAGTGTTCCACGTCCCTGTCATCGTTGGAATCAACCAATTCAAGGATGATAGCGAAAGCGAAATCAAAGTCGTTGAGGATTATCTTTCAAAGAAGAAGATTCCCTATAGCCTCAATTCCTCTTATGTGGATGGGCCAAAAGGGGCTATCGATTTAGCCAAGAAGGTCGTCGATACATTAAGCAAACAAGAATGTGAATACGCCCCACTTGTCACTTCAGGCATGAATCTCGAAGAGAAAATCGAAAAAATCGCCACGACGATGTATGGAGCAAAAGATGTCGAATATGCCCCTGAAGTCCTCAAAGAACTCCATCAATTGGAAAACAGCGACTTTAAGAATTTCAATATTTGCGTCTCCAAAGTTCCGAATTCCCTAAGCGACGATCCACATCAGCTCAACGTCCCTCTTGATCACACTCTCCATGTCAAGAAACTCAGGCTCTTCACAGGTGCGCAATTCGTTGTCCCGCTCACAGGTGATATCTTCACCATGCCTGGTCTTCCAAAGATTCCGGCAAGCAAGAAAATGAACTGATATGAGAATACTTTCCGGAAAAGAAATTCGTCCTCTGTTGAAGGATGAAATCCAAAAAGAACTCAAGGATGTCTCTCTTTCTTTCTATCTCTATTCCAACAAAGAGGACTATGCAAGCCAAGCCTATCTCAATGGCATCAAAAAAACACTTGCCTCATTCCTGATTCCCTATTCGGAAGGATTCATCCATCCTGAAGAAGACAGGGAAGCCAATCTTTCTCTCTTCAAAAAGGAAAGCGAGGGAAAAAGCATCCTGATGGCTCGTCCTCTCAAAGTCGATTACGAAAAGGAATTTCTTTCCTTGATTCCCACAAGTCAGGATCCAGATATGCTGACTGATTTCAATCGGGGATTCCTCTTTGGAGGAGATTTAGACTATCTCACGGCGACAAGCCAGTCCGTCAGAAGAATTCTTTCCTACTATAGGATACCGACAGAGGGAAAGAAAGCCGTCGTTCTTGGAAGAAGCACCGAGGTCGGCTATCCCTGCTTTCAGCTATTGAACAAGATGAATGCGGCAACCACGCTTCTTCATTCCAAAGTCGATGAAAAGACAATCCAGGAATATATCAGGCAAGCCGATATCCTTGTCCTTGCCACTGGAAAAAGCGGCCTCATCAAAGAAGAAAGTCTTCATCCAGGCCTAACCATCATCGACTGT
Source organism: bacterium (assembly GCA_963660905.1). Lineage (GTDB taxonomy): Bacteria > Bacillota_I > Bacilli_A > RFN20 > CAG-288 > Enterosoma. The sequence continues at coordinate 15,931 of CAVKZJ010000008.1, forward strand.
GGATTCAACCCAAATGGCGGTGACTTAGGATTCATCCCAAAAGAAGACACCCTTTCTTGTTACACACCGGTCCCTGGCGGAGTCGGCGCATTGACTTCCTATTGCCTCTTGCTCAACGCAATCCATCTCAAAAAGAAAATATGAGTCTCTGCATAACAGAATTTGACAAACAGTCCATTCTGTTATGCTTTTTTCGTTTCTTTCAAAATTTCGATCACATTCCTTCCCATATATCTGTAGGGAGGGAAATATGTCCATTCAAATTCAAAATGTCAACTTCTCCTATGGAGACCATGTGATTTTTTCTGACTTGTCCCTTCTCTTGCCGGAAAATGGATTTGTGCTGTTGCTTGGCCCCTCCGGCAGCGGAAAGACAACCTTTCTTTCCTTGCTGAACAAGACATTGCTCCCAGATAGTGGGACAATCGCCATCGATTCGACGCCGAGCTGCGTTTTTCAGAGTCCACTTCTTCTTCCTTACCTTACTGTGGAAGAAAACATCGCGTTGCCCCTCCTTTTTGAAGGAAATGATTTAAAAGAAGCAAAAAAAAGTGCCACCCCGTATTTAAAAAGACTCGGACTTGAAAATCTGAAAGACAAATTGCCAGGACAGCTCAGCGGAGGAGAAGCAGTCCGTGTATCCATTTGTCGAGGGCTTATCAAAGGAGAGCACATTCTGATTTTGGATGAACCCACCGGACAGCTCGATGAAATGAATTCTGAAAACATCTATCAGCTTTTAAAGGAACTCTCCAAAGATCATCTCATCATCCTCGTCTCGCATGATGAAATCCGTGCAGGCGAAAATGCTGATTTCATCTATCTGCTCAAAGACAGAAAAATACAATTGCTCAAGCAAGGTCTTATACATCCAGAACAAAGAAAAGAAAAAGGCCTCGAAAAAGGAAAGAAGAAAATGAGAATGAATGCCTCCTTTTTTCTCAATCTCAGATTTCTCAGAATGAAGAAGAAACGGACCTTCTTTTCGATTCTCTTCCTTTCCTTGAATTGCCTTCTTCTCTACCTTGGGCTGAATCTGAATTTTCATATGGATACAAGCATCGACAATCTTATAAAAGAATACTATGCCTATGACACCTTTTCCATCTCCATGGTCGAAGAGGTCGCATCCTCAGGAAACCTCCATCTAAAGAAGAATAGCATTCCAAGCGATGAGGTTCTTTCCATATTGAACCTAAAAAAGGTCCATTACTCCCTTGAATATTTCATTCCTGCCGCCTATGAAATCAATCTGAACAGGAAAACCTTCACGTCATCGATTTATCCTTTCATGGAAGAAGAAAAGGAAAGACTGAAAATCGGAAAATCGACCACAAAGGAGACAGACATCATCGTCAATCTCTCTTTTGTCAAGGAAAGTGGCTTAGATGAAAAGCAAATTCTAAATCGTAAAATTCATTTTTCAAAAGAGATTCTTCTCTACAGCACAAGATTCAAGGCGGAAGATCCATTTGAATTGGATTTTGACTTCACGATTGTCGGAATCTCCAAAGAAAAGGAGGCATTCAATAAGCCGATCATCTATTATCCCTATGAAAAAATGCTTCTTTCCTTTCGTAAAATCGAGCTATGCAACATCAGCGAGGAACTTGATCGGCAGAAAAGTCTTTATGACATGATTATGGACAGTGAATATGATCAGGATGACTTCAAAAGCAATTGCCTTTATGCTGAAGATGAAAACCCCGAGAGAATCTCCATGCTAAGCAATCATTATTTCAAGAAAAAAGTAAAGGTGAATTCTCCCTCCTTGGATATGAAAGAAAGCACGAAAGATATTCTCTCTTCTCTTCTGAAGGTCTTATCGTTATTTCTTCTTTTGAATACCATATCCTGTGTCATGCTGGAATTTTTATCTGTCTATTCCTTATATGAAGATCAAATCCGTCTCTTTGCTCTCTTGAAGGCCTTCAACACAAAAAAGAATCTCGGAAGACTTGTGCTTGGATTGGCATGGATTTTTATCTTTCTTTCCCTTTTCCTAACCTTTGTCCTTTCTCTTTTTTCGACTACGATCATCAATGCTCTTCTTCTGAAGAACAACTTCGTCCGTTTTCTTTCTTTTTTTGATGCCAAAGCGTTTTTGCTGATCATTCTATTGACGATTCTGTGCTGTTTCCTGGCATCCTTTCTACCTCTAAGGAAAATCAGCGATTCAAGAATCAATAAGGAACTGGAGGGAGAAGACTGATGTTCGAAATCATTCATCTAAGAAAAAGATACCCTTCCAATAAAGAAGAGACCTTGAAGGATATCTCTCTTTCCTTGCCAAGCCATGGCCTATTCTATTTCATCGGAAAATCTGGGGCAGGAAAATCAACTTTGATTCAGCTTCTCGGACTGGCAGACGAAGAGTATGAAGGAAAAATACTCTTCGATGGCAGAGATTTGAAGGAATTCAGTCAAGAGGAAAAAGCAAACTATCGTTTTCAGGATGTCTCTTTTGTCTTCCAATCCTACCATGCCGAAGATAAGGAAAGCGTCAAAGAGAATCTACTCAAGATTTTTGCTATCACTTCCCTATCGAAAAAGGAAAAGAATGAGAAAATAAAACAGGCACTTCAGCTTGTCAATCTATCCGAAAAAGAAAATCAACTTTTCAAAAATCTTTCCGGTGGCGAGAAGAAAAGAATCGCATTGGCCAGAGGAATCCTAAAAGAATCAAAGGTTCTCCTTGTGGATGAGCCTTTGGCGAACCTGAACGCGGATCTGCGAAAGAAGATGACACAGGTTCTCAAAAGTGAAAGCGAAAAAAGACTCGTGATTGTCATCACCCATGAAAAAGAAGAGATTCCTGAATCTGCTACAATCTATGAAATGAGAAACGGGAAAATCTATGAGAAAAAAAGAGGTGTTCTGCCCCCAAGAAAAGAAGCAGAGACCAGTTATCAAAGAAAGACGTATGGTTTCAAGGAAATGCTTCACCCGCTATGGGTTGCCTTGAAAATCAAAAAAGAATTTCTTGTCATCACGCTCTTTGCCTTGATGGTCGGACTTTTTTCTATCTCTTTTTCTTTTCAATTGAGCTCGAATGTCTCCTCCGCAATGCAAAAATCGATGCAAAGCTATATGGATGAGAATTGCATGGTCGTTTCAAAAAAGGATAGTTCCTTATCTTCGACTTCTTTTGAAAATCCAGATTATGCCACACTCAATCGGCTCAGAAGAAACCATTTTTCCTATATTCTCGGCATCACTTCCTTTTATCAGACCGGCTTTGATGACATCTTCAATGACAATCAGCTTTTGAGCATTCAGTTCAATAGAAAATCTTTAAATCTCGAAAAATTATCTCTTAACTCATTTTTAGAATATAGAATGCCACAAGAAGCAATCGACAAAACAATTTATACAGATTTATCAGACATGTCGGAAGAAGATATCATCCTTGCCTTAGAAGAGAATCAGATTATCGCTCTTTATTCCATGATGTTCGATACAAGAATCAGAGAAGTGGAAGAAGAGGATATCGAGAAACTATCCAGGCAGATTGAAAACAACCTAGTCCAATTCCGAATCCAAGCGGATAAGTCAGACTGGCGCTACAGCCAGGATTATCTCTATCGAATCAAAGGAATCATTCTCGACAAGAAGAATTACCTGATCAATCCAAGCGAGACCTTTGCCAATCATTTCGTAACAGATATCATGCATTTTGAGGAAATCAACGTAGGAGACGATATCGACGAGAAAAAGCCATGGACCCTGAAAAAATATGATGGCTATCGATTGAAAGCAAACACAGCGGGTGAATTCCTGAAATCCTTTCTCGAGGACAAAGAAGCCAACGACTATACGCTGGAAATGTTCAAGACACCCAATTATTATGAAAAGAATGATCAAACAACCCACAATCATATTTTGGTTGTCAAAGACTATCTTCCGAAAATCCATCTCAATGAAATAAAAGACTTCATCAAAGAAAACCAAAAAGATATACTGGGCATCAATTATTCCTCTCCTGTCTACACTTACACAGCCTCCGGATACATCTCTGGATTTGCCAAACCTTTTTTCTTTTCAAAATACAAAGAAAAACTCAATCAAATCGAGGATGAGTCCACATATAGCGATAAGGATCTAGGCCAGCTGCAGGGTTCTCTCATCGAAGAGATTCCCGGCGTGATCAAAGCCGATCTCCTCACGAGCATGAATCAGAAGGAAGGTCTTTCCTTTGTCAGCCTTGATCATACGGATATAAAACCATACTATGGGAAAGATCCATCCCGATATGATGAAATCGGAATCTCGAAGAAAATGGCAGAGACTCTTTTTCATTCAGCGACCGCCGCCCTCGGGAAAAATCTTTGTACGCTGACTTTGGACCGTACGATAAAGTCCAACGGTAAATATAGAAATGAATTCACGCAGGGAAGCGTTCAGATTACCGGCATATATGATTCAGAAAAGATCAGTATCTATCAAGACAGTCTTTTCCCCCTCTGCTATTCTTTTTCCTGTGGAGAACTGACCTGTCAGGAAACAAGGATTGAGCAAGTGATTCTTAAGACGGATCTTACAAGCCATACGATTGAGGACTATCAGAACAAGATCAGAGGAAGCGGCGATTATACCTCTTCCTATCCCATGTATCTCATGATCCAGGAAATCAAGAAGACACTCAATCGTCTCTCCTCCCTCTTCTTTTGCTTTGCGATATTATCCTTGATTTCCGCATCCTGTCTATTGCTTCTTTCTCTATACCTCATCATCAATAAGGACAGAAAAGAAATCGGCATTCTTCTTTCTTTAGGCTATACAAAAAAGGAAATCTCCTCTTTTTATCTCCTATTGAGTCAATCCATCGGATTTTTCGGATTCCTAGGTTCCTTGTTTCTCTCCTTATTGACGGAGATGATTCTAAGCAAGACATTAAACGATCTTCTTTCAAATTATTCCTTTTCCATCATGCCATTCCTCATCTCTTTCCTTGTCAGCATTCTTTTGACAACCCTGATTGGACTGCTTCTTTCAGTGAAATTGAAAAATGATACGGTCATGGATGGATTCAGAGAAAAGGGGTAACCGCTTACAAGAAAATTGAAAAATTTTTTATATCACATCAATTCAAAATATGATATATTTTTTAGAGCATTGAAGTGTCAATGCGAAGAAAGGGTTTAGACTATGAAGGGTACTGTTAAAAAGTTCGACAAAGAAAAAGGCTATGGCTTCATCACCGGTGAAGATGGCAAGGATTATTTCTTCCATTACAGCCAGCTTATGATGGAAGGCTTCAAGACTGCCGAAGTCGGTCAGAAAGTTGATTATGAAGCAGCTTCGACCGAAAAGGGTCTCAGAGCCAACAACATCAAGTTCGCTGACTAATCCAAAGAACTTAGCTTTTCTACTTTTAGATAATGCTAATAAAAGGTCGCCTCTCTTCGGGCGACCTTTTTCTATGCATTCTATCTTGCGTCCTTGAAACAGGAGCCTCCCACAAATTCCCTCATGATGGAATTGCATGGGATGTCTTCAATCTCAATCGGCAGGAAATAACGGACCATATTCTTCAATCGGCAGGCAAGAAGATATTCTTCCTGCTCCGGCGTGATTTTTTCCAAAAGAGGAAGAACGATATTCCTGAGGGCAGAAAATTCATACGGAACAAAGGAATCAAAGACATAATCCGCGTTTTCCTGCGTCGGATAGATGTAGGAGAATTCACCTTGGCGCACATCCGGCCACATGCGGATTGTCTCGATGGCATCCGAATTTCTTGTTCGGACATCCCGGGCGATTCTTCTCAAGAGACGGATATCCGTCATCGAAATCGGGGAATGATTGTCGATATTGACCTGTGGCTGAGGAGCGATGAAGATGCGGAATTTCTCAGAAGGAGAGACTTCCCCCAGGACCTGGCTATCCAAGGCATGGATGCCCTCGATGATCAACGGCTGATTGTCCTGCAGGGTGATCGTTTTTCCTGGCATTCGCTTCTTTGTGACGAAATCATAAACAGGAAGAGTGACGCTTTCCTGGCGGATGAGCTGATCCATCTGACGGTTGAACAATTCGAGATTCAATGCCTTGACGCTTTCAAGAGAGACATCCGGCGAACTCTCTTCGCGTGTTCGGAAATAATCATCCATCGAAATTCGTATCGGGCGCAAGGCTTTCGACATCAGTTCGAACATCAATCGATTGGCAAAACTCGTCTTGCCAGAGGAAGACGGACCTGCGATGCAGATCACCTTGATGGGTGTCTCGGAAGAGGTGATCATTCTTCCAAGCTCGGCAATCATGTCATTAACTCTTGCCTCACACAGGTTGATGAAAGCCATCGAGGAATTCGTCTTGATGAATCGGTTGATTCCAAAAACCGTATCCAACTGATTGTTTTTGCTCCAGAGATAGCTTTTCTGCAAAGACTGAGCGTAGGTGGGCTCATCCTTGAATTCCGGAATCAATCCTTCACATTCACTACGTGGGACTTGGATGAGGAATCCCGGCGCATAGTAGCGGATATAATATTTTTTCAGATATCCCGTCGATGGGACAAGGAAGGAATATAGATAGTCGTCATAGAGAAAATCACCATCCTTGCACTCATCAAGATGGACGAAATTTTCTTTTCGGTACTTCAGAATATCGATTTTATCCTTGAATCCGAGTCTCTTATAACGTTCAAGTGCTTCTTCCTTGGAGACACTGTGCCGTTCGATTTTCAGATCTTTCTCGATCAGTTCCTCGACCTTCTTGGAAAGCTGCTGGACAAAAGAAGGCGAAATAAGAGAATTCCTTCCGGACAGGGGCTTAGCAAACATCGCCCTGGAGATATTATAAAAATAGCGAAGATCCATCTTGGGTGCGATCTCATGGCAAGCCATCGAGATCACATACCTTAAGCTTGCCGAATAGATGCGATTGGCATTCTGATCCTTCAGATCGAGGAATTCGATTTCATAATCTCCTTCCTTGTCGAATGCGAAATCGAGCTGTTTGACCTTCCCATTGACTTTCCCGCAAATGAAATCCTTTTTGTTTTCCTCCTTGAGGAGAGAAGAAAGGATGGTTCCTTTTTGAATGTGCTGTTTCATATTGACCCCCTACATCATTGAACCTATTTTATCGCATTTCAGCCTCAAATGGATGAAAAAGGAAGCAAAAAAAGAGGATAGGCATTTCTGCCTACCCAATTCTCTATCTCAAATCCTTCTGATAGCTTTCGATGACGCCCTTATAGGTCGTCTTGATGAAGCTTTTCACCTTCTCGCTTAAAAGAGAATCACACAAGACATCCATTTTCTTCTTATAGGTTTCATCTTCCTTGTATTTCGTCACGCTCAAAGCAAGGATGTTGGCGTTTTTATCCGCAACCGTATCATTTTCCATCGGAAGAGATTCATTGGCTTCCAATCCACCGGTCAGGGCACTGTTGACAGGAAGAACACCATAATCATAATCGGCGATGGATAAAGCAAGTTCCGATTCGGAAAGAGGATGGATATTGGAAGGAAGATTGATTGGCGCGTTATTCGAATCGAGTTCATAGCTATCGATGACACCTGCTTCCTTTAAAAGATCAAGCGCTCTGATTTCATTGGAAACATCATTGCAGATGCAATAGGTGGCAGTCTTTTTACTCGACTGGAAATCCTCTGCCTTCTTCTTTCCTTCATAGATTCTCAGCGGCTCGAAATGAACTGTGACGGCCGGGAAGAGCTTCTTGTAGACATAGGATGTCGAATAGACAGTCTGTTCTCCATCATAGTTCTGGAGATACGGACGATGCTGGAAATAGTTTCCATCATATTCTCCATTGTTTGTCGCCTCGTTGGTGATGGACCAATCAAGGACGGTGACTTTCAATTCATATCCTTTTTCTTTCAGATCCTCCTTGCAGACGCCATTGAGGATTTCTGCATGCGGCTTCTGAGAGCAGGCAATCGTGATGACATGGGATGTATCCTGTTTGCAGGAAGTGAACGACAAGACGAACAACGGAAGCACCAAAATACTTTTTTTCATTTGAGAATTCTCCTTTTATCCAATTTCTTTGTTAAATATAGACCAAACTCCTGAACGACTTCGACAAGGATCACGACGATGACAATCAAGATCCAAAACACGTAGCTTGTCTCGAAATTCTTGGAATGTCCCATATAGTAGGCATAGATTTCAGCAATCAGGCCACCTGCTCCGATGTTGTAGGCAAAGGATGTGTAGCCGATGATGTTGACAAAAGTGACGCAGACACCTAAGAGAAGAGAACTTCTCGCTTCGGGGATGAGAACTTTGCGGACGATCATGAAGTCGCTTGCCCCCATCGAACGGATTGCCTCGATTTTTCCATTGTCCACATCCGTCAGGGATTGTTCGACAATGCGGGCCACATAGGCAAAGGAGGAAACAAAGAGAGGAATGACCATCGTATACCATTCTCCTGTTCCTTTTCCTAAGAGCGCTCTTGTCAAGGGAAGAAGAATCACCGTGATGATAAGACATGGGATGCTTCTTAGGAAGTTGACGATGGCTCCTAAGATTAGGTTGGCCCAGCGATTGGGTTTGAGCCCCGTCTTGGATGTCACCTTGAGAAGAACACCCAAGGGAAGTCCGACAAGATAAGCGAGTCCCAAGGCAAGAAGTGACATCAGCATGGTATCAAGAAGGGCTTTTAGGACATTGACAGACCCGATCATAATTCCACCTCCTCGACCTGGATGTTCTTCAAGGATAGGAATTGAAGAACCTTCCGATATTCTTTTTCATCAACTGGTCTCTGGATGACTGTCTGTCCATAGACTTTTCCGTCCTTGACCTTGGTATCGGCGTAGACGAGATTGACCATGACATTGCAGTTGAGCACGATCTGCGAAAGAATCGGTTCGTCCACATTGCCATCAAACAGGATGCGAAGCATTCTCTTTTCATCGAGATTCGTATGAATCTTGTTCGAATAGAGAAGCTGTTTTGTGATTTCCGCCTTCGGAGAAAGAAACACATCGTCGATGTTTCCATTTTCCACAATCCTGGCCCTATCGAGGATGCATACCTTATTGCAGATGGCTTCGATGGCGTTAAGCTGATGAGAGATCATCACGATGGTGATGCCATCGCTTTTATTGAGTGACTGAAGAAGTGAAAGCACCGATTTCGTGTTCTCCGCATCAAGGGCGCTTGTCGCCTCATCCGATAGAATCACCTCTGGCTTCAAGGCAAGACAGCGTGCAATCGAAACTCTCTGCTTCTGACCGCCGGAGAGTTGGGAAGGATAGGAATTCCACTTTTCTTCCAATCCGACCCTTCGCAAAGCCTCCATGGCAATCTCTTTCCTTTTTTTTCTTTCCACCTTGTGGATTTCTAGCCCAATCATCACGTTGTCGAGGCAATTCTTCTGATCGAGAAGATTGAAGGATTGGAAGATCATGCCAATCTGTCTTTTCTCTTCCCTTCCGGCTTTCTTTAAAGGAGAACAGAGAAGTTTCTCCTTGAAATAGATATTGCCTGATTCGAATGTCTCAAGAGAATTGATACAGCGGACCAGAGTCGATTTCCCAGCCCCAGATAATCCTAAAACACCATAGATATCCCCTTTTTTGATATCCAAAGAGATATCATCCAAGACAATATGGGAATCAAAGCTTTTGCACAAATGTTCAATTCTGATTTCTGATTCCATTTTTACCTCCAAAAAAATCCCGTCCCAAACACATAAAGAAACTATGTGCTTAAGGACGGGATTCACCGTGTTACCACCTTAATTCGTTCTATAGTCGCCTATAGAGCCTCAGAGAGTTCAATCGTCTAAACTCATTTGCTGTCACGGGCATACCCGAAGAAAGCTACTTTATTTCACTTTCTCAGCTCAGAGGCCATGTTCGTCACCCTTATCCGCCCTGCTTCCACCGTCCAGGACTCTCTATGGGAATATCTGTGAGTACTCTTCCTCATCAACGCTTTTACGGGGCATATTCTAAACTTTCGAATCATAAAAAACAACATTTTTCAGAAAAAATTTTATCGAATTCTTTTTATCCACTCTCAGGCAAAGTCAAAAAAAAGAGAACATTCCTGTTACGAATTCATGTTCATGAAATACCTGCATGCGTCATATCAATGATGTGAAATGAAACCTTGTCTTTTCCTTCCATAAGTTTCCAATGACAATAAGACGACACCATCCTATGGCAAAAATCAATAAACGCAGAAATTTAGATATGCAGATAGAAAAGACAAGTCAAAGCATTATTTCATTTTCTCTTTTAATTATAAGGAATGATATAGTAAGTGATTTCTGAAAGCCTATAAAGATTGTCTCTACAAACCATGTAAATCATCATGGTATATTCTATGAATTTTATATATAGAATGACAAGGAATGATGCGATGGCTTATCCTCTTGAATGACAGTGCAAATCCAATCATCTTTTCTATATCAATCACCCCTTATTTGTACAATCAGGAGAACAGGCTTTTCAATCTGGCACTTTCATAAAATATCCAATTCGAAAGTCCGTTGATGAAAGCCCATTCAAAAGAATACTTTCAAAAAAAGAAAAGATAGCGTATGATATTTAGGTTTCAAAACAAGTCATCAATATTGAACTAAGTAGTATGTCATTCTTTATTATTTTCCAAAGAAGGCACGCTGACGACGTTCCTTCCAAGATGAAGAATGAGGTATAAAAATGAGAACGCAGACAAAAAAATTGACGCTCTCGGCAATGTTTCTTGCCATGGGCCTATTCCTTCCCTTTCTGACAGGACAGATTCCACAGATCGGAAGCATGCTGCTTCCGATGCACATTCCCGTCTTTTTATGTGGATTGATCTGCGGATGGCAATATGGACTTCTCATTGGTGCTATTGTGCCTATCATGCGTTCTCTCATCTTTGGCATGCCCCCTCTTTATCCCACCGCGACTGCCATGTGCTTCGAATTGGCGACCTATGGATTTGTCGCCGGTTTTCTCTTCAGCCGATTCAAAAAGCAGGGAATCGTCACCCTTTATGCATCCATGCTCCTATCCATGATTGCAGGCCGTATCGTTTGGGGGCTTGCCGAAGTGATTCTTCTCGGCTTTGCTGGCAATACCTTCACTTGGCAGGCATTCTTTGCCGGAGCATTCCTAAACGCCTTCCCCGGCATCATCCTTCAGCTTGTTCTGATTCCCGCTTTGATGATGGCCCTAAACAAGGCAGGATTGGTAAAGTTCAAAAAGCCTCATGCGGAGTCTGAACCAGTTATGGAAGAATCCAAGGAAACTTGTCAGAACCTATGAACTAAAGGGATTCGAACCATAAAAAATCATCTTCTTCATTTCCCGATCATATCAGTTATTTTCCTCGTGCTTGATGATTCTGATTCCAAAAAGACCGTTTTCAAGAAAGAATTCTATGCACAAGAAAGAAAAACTATCCAAAGTAGAATCTATTTTTGATATAATGACAAATGCTATTTTATATGACAAGATGAAATGCAAGGAGAAAGAATATGGCAGAAAAGAATGTCTTAACCAAACAGGGAAAAGAAGATTTAGAAAAGAAATTAAAGAACTTGGTCGAAGTTGAACAGCCGAAAGCTTTCGAAGAACTGAATTTCGCCAGATCACAGGGCGACTTATCCGAAAACAGCGACTATGATGCAGCAAGAGAAAAAACCGAAGCAATCAAGGCCGAAATTGCTCGTATCCAGTATGCTCTTGATCACAGTGAGATCATCGATGAAGAAATCGGAACGGGCGATGCAAGAACCGTCCGTATGGGCAGCTATACCATCACCATCAAGAATCTCGACACAAACAAGGACTATGAATTCTCCATCGTCGGTTCCTCTGAAGCCGATCCGATGAACAAGAAGATTTCCAATACCTGCCCAGTTGCTCAGGCAATCCTTGGAAAGAAAATCGGAACGGTCGTCACCGTCAACGCCAAGAATCCATACCAAGTCGAAATCGTCGATATCAAGTAGATACTAAAAAATAAGACCGCAATCGTAACTTTGCCTCCGAAATGGACAATATCTATATAGGAGGCAATCAAAATGCTTAAAACTATCATTATTGGCATCATTGTTACGGTCGTCGGTCTTTTTTCTTTGGCAGCAGTCAACAACGTGGTATCCGGAAGCAGCTCAAAAACATCTGTCAACGGCTATGCCACAACAGAAACACAATCTGATAAGAATACGGTCAACGTTTCCATATCCGGAGAAATCAACCATCCCGGTTCCTACTACATCAATCCGGAGGAGACACTCGGCGATCTGATTGCCTTGGCCGGCGGCGTCACCACAAGTGCGGATACCACAGCCTATAATACCTCTCTTGTCATCAGCACAAGAACATCCTTCTATATCGCACCTCTGTTGGTCGATAGCGGCGTCTGCGTGGAAACAAATTCCAAGAAGACGAACATCAACAAGGCTGACAAGGAAGAATTGGTCAGCGTCGGCCTGAAGGAAAGCCAGGCAGCCAACCTCATCTCCTATAGAAATGAAAACGGCGCCTTCGGAGCCATTGAGGATATCCTCAACGTCTCTGGAATCGGTGCGAGCACCTTCAACAAAGTCAAAAACAAGATCTGCATTTCCTGATGTTCTTCTTTTTCGCATTCCTGTTCTTCCTGATTGGTTTGCTTTCCTCTCTCTTCTCTCCCTTTCTTCTTTTTCTTACTCTCTTACCTTTTTCCTATCTCTTGTTCTATAGAAAAGAAAAAAAGACCTTTGTCTTTCTTCTTTTCACAATGCTTGGCTTTCTTCTTGTCTTCCTTTTGCCCCGGGGAAATCTCGATGCCTGCACACTCGAAGGCATCGTCATCGAAAGAAAGGACACGTATTGTATAGTCTTATCCTGGCATGGGAAATATTATCTTTCCGACAAGGAAGGAGAGTTTTCCCTATTCGATTTCATTCATGTGGAAGGCTACGTGAATAAAATATCCATCACCCATTATGAATCCATCTTCAATTTCAGGGAATATCTCAAGACAAAAGGCGTATTCTATGAGTTCAAGAAAAAGAATTCATCCATCTATTTTAAAAATCCAATTTCCAATGTTCCTCTGAAGAACTACCTTTTTCATTACCTCTCCGAAGACGGGAGAATCTTCTTTGCATCCCTTCTTTGCGGGGATTCCATTTCCAACCTGAGTGTCAGCAAGAATTTCGATGAACTCGGAATCCTTTCCGCGCTCTCCCTCTCCGGTTTTCATATCTCTTTTCTCTTTTCCTCCATCCAGTTCTTTCTGAAGGAAAAGCAAAAGAAGAAATTCTTCTATTTTGAATTCCCATTCCTTTTTCTTCTTCTCTTTCTATCCGGATGGAAATACTCTATCCGGAGAATATTTCTCATGCATCTTCTTTCCTTCCTGAATCAGAAAAGGAAATGGGGCCTTCTCTATCTGGATCGAATCTCCATCATCGCGTTTCTTCTTCTGTTCTTTGAGCCCTATTCCTTGCTCAACGGTGCTTTCTATTATCCTTTCCCTCTTTTGTTTTTCCTTGCTCTCTTCCAAAAGAAGGACAAGAAAGAAAAAAGGCTTTTTGCCATCCTCATTTTTCTCTTCTTTCTTCCCTATCGGATGATGCAAAATCCAAGGTTTCATTTTCTTTCTCCGTTGCTCAGTCTTTTTTTCATCCCAATCAGTCATCTCTTATTTTTATCCACATTCCTTCTTTTTCTTATCCCTCAGTTTGGCATCGTCCCCGATGGGATCCTTTCGATTCTCTTCTATCTTTCCGATAAGATGGCTTCGGTTCCTTTCTATGCGATCGTGGGAACGCCTGGCATTGTCTTTTTGATTCTCTATTATCTTTTTTTCGCTGCAATCTTTGTCTTCAGGCAATATCATTTCGGCAAATATCAAAAAATCAGTTCTCTCAGCCTCTGTGCTGTCATTCTCACCTCTTTTCTTCCGGATATTCTTCCCCATAACAGCGTTACTTTCTTAGATGTTGGGCAGGGAGACAGTACCCTTGTCCGCTATAAAAACTACAATTTTCTGATCGATACCGGAGGAAATGTCAAAATCGACCTTGCAGAGGAATGTCTGATTCCCTATCTAGAAAAAAAGAAGATTCGAAAACTCGACATGGTCATCATCACCCATCCGGACTATGATCACAATGGAGCGCTCGAATCCCTGAAAAATAATTTCATCGTCGAAAACACCTATACCCAGGATGATTTTCTTCTTATGGAGAACAACATACTTGATTTCCATGGTCTTCTTATCAAGGACTACAACCTCTATGGAAGCTATGGAGACAAGAGCGACAACAACCTCAATTCCGGTGTCTATCAGTTCACCATCAAGGGAAAGACCTTTCTAATCATGGGAGATGCACCAAAGGAGATCGAATACAAAATCATCAAAGACCATCCGGAATTGAGATGTGATGTGATCAAAATCGGTCATCATGGATCCAATACCTCTTCCTCAATGGAATTTCTCAGTCAGGTTTCCCCATCCCTAGCCGTCATCTCCTGTGGAGAAAACAATCGCTACAATCATCCACATAAGGAGACGATCAGGACTTTGGAAGCTCTCAAGATTCCCTATGTAAGAACCGACGAGGTCTCAACATATACTTATCGTCTTTGATCATTTCGGATGATATCGTCCTTTTTTGCGTGAAAAAGAAGATGAAATTCAATTATTGTCAGGAAAAGACAATCGTCTTGTTTGTAAATGAAAAGAATTGTATTTATAATTGTTTTGCTATGAAAGAAAAAATCCTGCTTGCCGACATCGGAAACACATCTATCGATTTTGCCTTCTATGATGAGGAGATTCTTTCCGGAATCACGAAAATCAAGATTGATGAGAAAGACTCGATTCTCGAATTTCTTTCCAAAAACTGTGTCCACATCGCACGATGCCTTATTTCATCCGTCAATCATAAAGGCCTCTCTCTGATTCTAGAGGAAATCAAGAAAAAAGAGATCCCCTATGAGATGATCGATTCCAGCTTCATGGATGAGTACGCCAAGAAGCATGGCTACACCATCAAAAACACCGCCTATCTTGGAAGCGACCTCTTCTGCGATATCATCGCAAGAGAGAAGACGCCACAGATCATCGTCGATCTCGGAACGGTGGGAAAAATCCTTTATCTGGATGAAAAGAAGGTCTTTCATGGAGCATCCATCTTTCCAGATATCCAAATGTTTCTTAAGATGATGAATCAAGGAACCGATTTGCTCAAGGAGACATTCCTGAAAGAAAATCCTCCCCTTGTTTCCTTAAAGACGGATGAATGCATGTCATCCGGGACAATCTATGGAATGGCCAGTCTGGTTTCAGGAATGACAAACAGGATTGTCAAGGAATATCATCTGAAGAAGCCCATGATACTTCTCACGGGAGGGTATTCTCCCTTCATCAAGGATACCCTAAAGGATTTCCAAATGCCTGATTTCCAATACGTCGAAAATCTCTGTCTGGAAGGAATGATTCGTTTGATAAAGAGGTAATGAAAATGAAAGAAAATGCAAATCCAGTCAAAATCAATGACACAAAATGGAGAAAATTAGTCAATCCGTATAAGGAAGAAGCCCTCAAGTCCCTCAAGGAACTTGTCGCCATCCCATCCGTCTTGGATGAAACCACCAAGAGCGAAAAAGCACCCTTCGGAAAAGGCGTGGATGAGGCTTTAGCCTATGTCGCAGAACTTGGAAAGAAGATGGGATTCAAAGTCGATCGCTGCGACAATTATGTTACCGAACTCTCCTATGGAGAAGGAAGCAAGACACTCGACATCTATGGACATTGCGATGTCGTTCCGGTGAAAAAGGAAAACTGGACCGGAGATCCTTTCACACTCCGTCTCGAAGAAGGAAACACCATGTATGGAAGAGGAACTTCCGATGACAAAGGTCCAGCCTTGGCCTGTCTTTATGCTGTCAAGGCACTGATGGACAATGACATGCTTGGCGGATATAAGCTTCGCTTCCTTTTTGGAGGAAATGAGGAAAACGATTCCCTTTGTCTGAAGCACTATTTCGAAGAGATGAAAAAAGATTATCCGACATTGGGCTTCTCACCGGATGCTGACTATCCTTTGATTTATGGTGAAAAATCCATCTATGCCTATAAGGCACTCTATCCTACGACGATTTTGGGATTGGGAAGCTTCTCTATTGGATCTGCCTTGAATATCGTTCCCGCCGAGGCGAGCTGTGAAGTCAGCCTTCACCAGGAAGACATCCTGAAGGCATTGCCGGAATATTTATCGAGACATAAGAAGGTTCAGGCCTCCTTTGATGGAAAGACCTTGAAATTCTTCGGAAAACCCTATCATGGTTCCATGCCATGGAATGGTGTCAATGCCGGCCTCTACATGCTTCATTTCTTAGGTGAAGTCTTCGGGAACAAGACGCTTATCGATGTCTTCTATTCCTATCATGATGGAATGGGCGAAAATATCAAAGGAAACTTCAAGAATCAGTATTTCAGTGAAACTTCCTACAATGTCGGAAGAATACAGTACGATGGTGCCACTCTGACTATCTATGTCAATGTTCGCTTCCCCAGTGATATGAAGGTAGATACTATCTTAGACAACGTTAAAGAAAAGACACATGCAGAAGTCACCCTTTTAGGTGGAAGCGATGGATTTGTCGCCGATCCGAATTCGAATTTCATCAAGATTCTTCTCAATGCCTATCAAAAGGAAACGGGTGATATGGAAAGCAAGCCATTGGCCATCGGCGGTGGAACCTATGCAAGAGAAAGCAAGAATTCCGTTGCCTTTGGTGCCCAATTCCCGAACAGAGACTACCGCATGCATGGAGATGATGAATTCTTCCCTCTGTCGGACTTCTATGACAATATGCAGATCTATGCCCACGCCATCTATGATTTGGGCGAATATCTCAAATCCGGAAAGACATCCAAGAAATGAGACTCCGACACCGCAAATGGGCTGACCAAGTCCTCAATGACAACAAAGACATCGCTCGAAATCTTTCTGATCTGGATGTCGAGGAAATCAAGACATTCTCCTCACTTGAAATCGGTTCGGGACAGGGTGGCTTCCTCATGGAAGTCTCCAAACTCGAGCCGGAGAAGAAATATCTCGGCGTGGAAATCAATCGGAATGCTTTTGCCTTGGCTGTCAAGCACTTAAGCAGCATCAAGGAAGACCATCACAACTTCATGATTCTGAATGCGCCGATCGAACGCATTTTCCCCTTGATCGAAGAAAATCAGCTCGACCATATCTACCTCAATTTCTCCGATCCCTGGCCAAAAAAGAAACAACACCATCGACGTTTGACCTATCCTACCCTCCAAAAGGAATATTTTCGCATCCTGAAAGAGGACGGAACCTTATATTTCCGCACGGACAATACAGACTTATTCAATGATTCTGTCGAATACTTCAAAGAGACGGACCTCTTCGATTATGAAATCATCTTTCCATTCTATTCTGAAAAGGTTGACTACCTTCCCCCAACGGAATATGAGAAGAAATTCCGTGTCCAAGGCGTTGATATCCATGTTCTGATTGCCCATAAGAAAAAGAAATAAGAAATCGAATCAGCGAGTCCGTTCTTCCGGACTCGTTTTTCATTGCCCGTTTCTCTATACCTTATATATAGGCGAGAAAATGCGAATTCAAAATATTTAAAAAATTAGCACTCTTCTCTTGAATTTGCTAAAATTGAGTATATAATATTTCTAGCATTCAAGAAAATGAGTGCTACGGAGGGCGGTATGAAAACAGAAAGAAAAGACGAAATCCTCAAATATATCGTTGAAGAATTCATCCGAACCGCTCAGCCGGTCGGAAGCAAATCCCTTTTGAGCCGATACAACATGGACTGCTCCAGTGCAACCATTCGCAATGCGATGGTCGAACTCGAAAAGGATGGCATGCTCGAAAAGACCCATGTCTCCTCTGGAAGAGTCCCCTCTGCCAAAGGGTATCAGTACTATCTTGACCACCTTGACAATTCGTCCCTGATGAATTCCGTCGATCTCGAATTCCAAAGAGAATTCCAAGAAGTCCTGAGAAACAAGTCGAGATCTGTCGAAGATGTCATCTCCAAGTCCTGTCAGATGCTCTCGGAAATGACGAACATGGCTACGGTCGTTCTCGGTCCGAAAAGTTCGAATGAAACATTGATTTCCGTTCAGCTTCTCCGGCTGAATGAAAACAGCGCCATGGGCATCTTCATCACGGATTCCGGATATGTCGAAAAGAAGACATTCGTCATCAATCCCAAAGATGGCGTCACCTTCAATCAGCTGACCAATACGATGTCCATGCTCAACGAACGGCTTGCCGGAACAAAGATTTCCGAACTTGAAGCCAAGGCGAAGGCACTTCAGCCGATCGCATCCAAGACATTCGGAAAAGGTGGTGACATCATCATGGAGGCATTCCTTCAGGCTCTTGTCTCTTTCACTCGAAAAAGATATGAAGTCTATGGGGAAAAGAACCTGCTCTCGCTTCCGGAATTCAGCAACAGCAAGGAATCCTTCATCAGCGCCTATGATGCCTTGCAGGATCCCAATGCCCTCGAAAAGAATTTCGCAGGACAGGATGACTTGGGAAACGTCAATGTTTCCTTCACCAATGAGAACAAAGGCGATTTCGCCATCGTCTCCAAGAAATTCAATGGCAAGGATCAGTTGGCCGTCGTTGGTCCGAAGAGAATGGACTACAAGAAAGTTCTCTCCGCTCTGGAATATATCGTCTACATGCTAGATCGGTATTATTTCTCAGACGGGCACAATTCCTCCTCCCTGGTTCCCGTTTCCACACCAAAAGAAGTCATCGATGAGAAGCCAGGAAAAAAGAAAAGACAACCCTCTAAGAAAGGAGCAAAAAAATGAGTGAAGAAAAAGAAAATGAAATCCCTGTGACAGACAAGAAAGAAGAAAAGGAAGAAGAAAAGAAAGCTGAAGCTTCCTCTGTGCCACAGGAAGAAAAAGAAGAAGGCAAAGAGAAAAAAGATTCCAAAAAGGAAACTTATGAAAAAGAAATTGCCGAATTGAAGAAAAAAGTCTTCGATTATCAGGCAAAGTTCGAGGAAGCCGACAAGAAGGCAGACGAATGGAAAAACAAATATTACCAAGTCTATGCCGATATGTCGAACACCAGAAAGCAACTCGAAAAGGAAATGACAGATTTCAAGAAATATGCCAAGAAATCCCTTATCGAGGAACTCATTCCCGCACTCGATGGCTTCGATATGGCCTTAAAGAAAGAGCCAGAAGATGAAACCCTGAAGAAATATCTCCAAGGATTCAAAATGATTCACACCAAACTCATCGAAGTTCTGAAGAGTCAGAATGTGACCATCGTCTCACCCAATCCGGGGGATGACTATGATCCGAATACCATGCAGGCCTTCTCCACCGTCGAAGGCGAGGAAGACAACAAGGTCGCCGATGTCTTCACCAAAGGATATCAGATGTATGAACATCTGCTTCGTCCATGCGGTGTCATCGTAACCAAGAAGAGAGAAGAAAAAATCGAAGAAAAGAAAGAAGATTCCACCAAGAAGGAATCCAAAGCTGAAAAAGCCGAATAACCACTATAGGAGGTAAATATTATGGCTAAAGAAATTATCTTAGGTATCGATTTAGGTACAACAAACTCTGTCGTTTCGTATATGCAGGATGACCATGGCGTCAAGGTCATTCCTTCACCAGAAGGAACCAACACCTGCCCAAGCGTCGTCTCTTTCAAGAAGGATGGCGAGGAAATCGTCGGCAATGCCGCAAAGCGTATGCTTTTGACCAATCCTGACACCATTCACTCCATCAAGAGAAAGATGGGCACAAGAGAAATGACTCACATCGCCTGCATCAACAAGGATTTCACTCCAGAGGAAATCTCTGCGAAGATCCTTTCCTACATGAAGTCGTATGCTGAAAAATATCTCGGCCAGAGTGTCAGCAAGGCCGTCATCACCTGCCCTGCCTATTTCAATGACGATCAGAGACAGGCCACCAAGAATGCCGGTACGATTGCCGGATTGGATGTCGTCCGTGTCATCTCCGAACCGACCGCAGCCGCTTTGGCTTATGGCATGGATTCGAAGAAGTCCGGAAAGATCCTCGTCTTCGATTTGGGCGGCGGAACCTTGGATGTCTCCATCCTCGATATCGGCGATGGAACCTTCGAAGTCTTGTCCACATCGGGTGATACCCAATTGGGTGGCGATGACTGGGACAACCATGTCATCGATTGGCTGATTGGCGAGATTTCCAGCCAGTGCGGAATCAACATTTCCAAGAACAATCCAGCCGATCGTCCTACCCTTCAACGTTTAAGAGATGAAGCTGAAAAGGCCAAGATCAACCTTTCTGCCCAGACACAGACCATCATTTCGCTTCCATACATCGGATTCAAGGATGGTGCCCCTGTCAACTTCGAAGCCACGCTCACCAGAGCCAAGTTCCAGGATTTGACCGCTGACTTGATCGACCGCTGCAAACAGCCGTTCGAAAAAGCCTTGAGCGATGCCAAACTCTCCGTTGCCGACTTGACCGATGTCATCCTCGTCGGCGGTTCGACCCGTATGCCCGCTGTCGTTGACCTTGTCACCCGTCTCTGCAATGGCAAAAAGCCGAACCAGTCCGTCAACCCTGATGAGGCCGTCTCCGTCGGTGCCGCTGTCCAGGGCGGTGTCATCCGTGGCGATGTCAAGGATGTCGTCCTTCTCGATGTCACTCCTTTGACACTCGGCTTGGAAACCTTAGGTGGCGTCATGACTCCTCTCATCCCAAGAAATACCACCATTCCGACAACCAGAAGCCAAGTCTTCTCCACTGCCGAAGATAACCAGCCAGGCGTTGAAATCCAGGTTTTCCAGGGTGAACGTCCAATGGCCCAGGACAATAAGTTCTTAGGCCGCTTCAAGTTGGAAGGAATCCGTCCGGCAAGACGCGGTGAACCAAGAATTCAGGTCACATTCTCCATCGACGTCAATGGTATCGTCTCCGTCTCCGCAAAGGATTTGGATACGAATCAGGAACAGCACATCACCATTTCCAATTCTTCGGGATTGAGCAAGGACGAAATCGACCGTATGGTCAAGGAAGCCGAAGCCAACAAGGATGCCGATGACAAGAGAAAGAAAGATGCGGACACAAGAAATGAAGCCCAGCAATTGATCGACTCCATCGATCGTCAGGTCAATGACAAGGATCATCCAATCGACGAGAATACCAAAGCCTCCGCTTTGAAGATTCGCGACGAAATCAAGGATGCCTTGGATAAGAACGACCTCGACACGGTCCGTGCCAAGATTGCCCAGCTCCAGCAGGCTGCCAACCAGGTCTATCAGGCCCAGGCCAACCAGACGGCCAATGCCTCCTCTTCGACCGCAGGCGGAAATGCCCAGTCCACCACAACGGATAGCAATGATCCGCATGTCGTGGATGCAACCTTCACAGAAAAGAAAGATAACTGATAAATTCGGAATCAAGCCCGGAAATATGTTCCGGGCTTATTCCTTAAATAGGAGGATTTTCTATGGCAGAAAACAAACGCGACTACTATGAAGTTCTAGGTATCAACAAGACTGCCACCCAGGATGAAATCAAGAGCGCCTATCGAAAATTGGCCAAGCAATATCATCCTGACTTAAACAAATCACCGGATGCTCCCGCCAAATTCAAGGAAGTCCAGGAAGCCTATGAAGTCTTAAGCGATCAGCAGAAGCGTGCACAATACGATCAGTTTGGCTTTGCCGCCTTCGACAACAACGGCGCAAACGGATTCCAGCAGGGATTCAACGGGTTCCAGCAAGGCGACTTTGGAGACTTCGGAGACATCAATGACATCTTCTCTTCCTTCTTCGGAGGAGGCTCATCGAGAGCGAGAAGAAGCAACATGCCGAGAACCGGAGAAGACAAGGTTGTCCAAGTCAAGATCAATTTCGATCAAGCTGTACGCGGAACGAAAGTGGATATTCCTCTTTCATATGTCCAGACCTGTCCAACCTGTCACGGAAGCGGTGCAAAATCGCCCGATGATGTCACCACCTGCTCCACCTGTCGTGGCACAGGAAGGGTAAGAACGAGAAGACAGACCATCTTCGGTGTCATGGAAAGCGAAGATGAATGTCCAACCTGCCACGGCAAGGGAAAGACTGTCAAGAAATATTGCGATCATTGCCATGGCTCTGGAAGAGTCCAGGTCAATGAGACAATCACAGTGAATATCCCACAGGGTGTCGACACAGGCGATACCATTCGCATCGCCGGAAAAGGCGAACCGGGTGTCAATGGCGGTGAAAGCGGAAGCCTCATCATTCAGATTTCCGTCTCCCCATCCCAGACCTTCGTCCGCAAAGGTGCCGATGTCTACATCAACGCTCCAATTTCCTATACGGATGCCCTTCTTGGTGCCACGGTGACCGTTCCGACGGTCAGCGGCGACTGTGACCTAGTCATTCCGCCGTGCACGGAACCGAATACCATCCTCCGGATGGCTGGAAAAGGCATCACGACTCCCAAAGGAAAAGTTGGCAATCAATATGTGACCATCAATGTCAAGTTCCCGAAGTCACTCAACAATGAACAGAAGGAACTGATCAAGAAGCTCGATGATATCGAAACCAAAAAAGGTGGATTCTTCAATTGGTTCAAAAAGAAGAAATAATCAAGTAAAAAGAGGGTCTGCGCCCTCTTTTTTCATGCCTGATTTCTTGTTTCCGGAATCTTTCCTTCCTGGTAGGCCTTGATCAGTTCCTTCAGGTCTGCAATTTGGAGAGAAAGAAGTTTTCCCTTGTCGGTATCCTTGACGAAGATACGCTTCTTGAACTTCTCAACGATTTTCACTTTCGACAGATTCGATTTTCCCTTGATGAAGTTCTTATGCTGCGCCAAGGCAATATGATGGGAATTGATAATCAGGGTGTAGCCTGCGATTCCCGTCTTCGAATGGAAGGATTTGGCTAATCCACCGTCAATCTTGAAAAGCCTTCCATCTGCCTTGATGGGAGATTCGCCCTTGTTGACCAAAACAGGAACATGTCCATTGATGATATGGCCACATGCGACATCCGCAGAGAATTCCTTGAGAATCATCTCGACGCATTCCTTCTTCTTCGACCATTCATAATAAGGGTTGTAATCCTCATGATATAAGGAAGCATCATCCAAAAAGGTTCTTTCAAAGGTTGTGATCTGATCTTTCCCAAAGAGCGGGGATTTGGGTCCGCACCACATATACCAGAGGAAATCCGTTTCATATTCCTTCTTTGGATCATCAAGAGGAAGCTTGCAGGCATGACGGATTCTTCTTTCACAATAGTCGAGATAATTCTTTCCGGAAAGGAACCCTTCTTCGGTATCAACCTCAAGGAAAGTGCCATCTTCCTTCATTGGAATGCACGCGTGATAGAGAAGATTTCCATTATAGACAGTATATATTTTTCCTTTTTCAAGAAGGAAATCGATATGTTTCTTCAGTTTTTCGGAATGGGTGAAACTATATTGGAGTGTCTTCATCAGGCTCTCTTCTTCCTTATTCAATTTACGGATATCATCCTTATCGAAGGTCGGAAGATTCTTATCCAATAGGGAGAATGTCTTCTCTCCGAGATGGATTGTCTTCTCTTCGACATCCAAGCCATCGAGAAGGAGCCTAGTTCCCAAATGGAATTCCGGATGCCTCTTGATGAGCTGGCCTTCCAGTTTGAACATGATGATGGTGATGACCTTGCACATCTTGGCTGCCAAATCCGGTGAGACGGAATCCGAAACATTG
Source organism: bacterium (assembly GCA_963660905.1). Classification (GTDB taxonomy): domain Bacteria; phylum Bacillota_I; class Bacilli_A; order RFN20; family CAG-288; genus Enterosoma. The sequence goes on from CAVKZJ010000008.1 coordinate 39,632, forward strand.
CTATCCAGAAGGTGAGGACGGAATCTCGTGCAGGGATCATCCTTGTAGAGTTCCTCCGCATACATGGACAATGGACGGAGGTTGATGCCATATCCGGATTCAAGGACATCGAAGGAATTGTAGAGTGTGGCGATATGAAGGACATTGGCAATGCAGGTCCAGTTTCCTTGGGAGGCACCAATCCATGTCGCATCATGGTTTCCCCATTGGATATCGATCTCAGGATAGGTCATCAATTCATCCATGATCTTATCTGCTCTCGGACCGCGGTCAAAGATGTCACCGACGATATGAAGATGATCGACGCAAAGTGCCTGGATCAATTTAGCCAGGGCCTGAATGTACTCCCTGGCAAAGCCGAGCGAAATGATGGAATTCAAAATCGCTTCATGATAGGTCTGTGTGTTAAGGTCATCCGAATTGGAATTCAGAAGTTCATCCATAGTGTAGTCGAATGGCTTACGCATTCTTTTACGCACTTTGCTTCTGGTGAATTTGCTCGATACGAGTCGAGCCACCCGGATGAGATTCTCCATGGTGTTTTTCTGTTCCTCTGAAGTTGGACACTTGGCAAAGAAGAGATTGATCTTCTCCTCAGGATAATAAATCATGTCCGCGAGTCTTTCATATTCATCAGCAGTCAAGGAATTCCCAAGTGCCTTTTTCATCTTCATCATGACCACACCCGAACAGGACCGCATCAGATAGGAGAAAGATTCATACTCGCCATGGACATCACTCAAAAAGAACTCCGTCCCTTTCGGCAATTCCATAATGGCGGAAAGGTTGATAATTTCCGTCGCTGCGGATTCGAGATTCGGAAACGTCCTCGACAGCAATTTCAAATAATCTAAATCTCTCATGGTTGTTTTTCCTTTTCTTGATTATAAATCATTTCCCTTCTCTTTCCGTTGAAAACTTCAACATATTCGGCAAAACAGAGAAAATCCATTCATTTTCTTTACAATTTATTTCCTTTTTCCTATAATCACAGCCTATGAACACAGCAGAACTTGGAAAAAGAATTCCTCTTGAAGGAACCAGAAATACTAGGGATTTAGGCGGATATAAAGCAAAGAATGGGAAATTCATCGCCTATAAAAGACTCATCCGTTCCGATTGCCTAGCCAATATCACAAAGAAGGATGAGGAATTTCTTTTCCATGATCTTCATGTCCGGTATGAAGTCGACATGCGCGGAGAGCATGAGATCCTCAATAGACCAAACGTGAAATTGCAGAATGTCACGTTTCTTCATCTCCCAGTCCAGGAAGAGAAAATAGAATATGAAGATGACAATCCCCATACCTGTATTCAGGTCGATGACAAAGCCATTCAGCACACCATCGATTACCTCTTCCGAATGGATTTCAGAGGAGATATCACCATCGCATTCGAAAAAGTCTATCGGAGCATGCTTCGCCCCTTTGGAAAAAGCCAATATGAAAAATTCATCCGTCTCTGCATCCAAAACAGGGAAGGTGCCATTCTTTTCCATTGCGCGGATGGAAAAGACCGTTCCGGATTGGCCGCAGCCATCCTTCTTCTTTGCCTTGGCGTTGAGAAGGAGATCGTCATTCAGGATTATCTGAAGACAAATGAAAATACCATCGACAAAGCAAGAAAAAGGGAAGAATATCTCCGCAATGTCGCCCACATCCAAGATGAGACCGTCATCAATTCCGTCAAAGCAGTGGCCGGGGTAAGAAGAAACTGGATTGAAGCCGCGTTTGATGAGATGGAAAAGCAGGCTGGAACAATCGACAATTTCATCCACGAGGAACTCCATCTCTCGGATGAAGACTTAAGGAACCTGCAAAAGAATTATCTTGTCGAATCGATATAAAAAGAGGACTGCCAAAAGGCTAATCCTCTTCTTTTTCGATTTTCCTGACGAGAATTCGACTCACAGCACCGTTTTCATCCACAGCGATGACTTTCATATGCGTATTCTCGAACTCGACTTCGTTGCCGATTTTGGCAAAATGATCATCCAGCAATTCGATGATGAATCCGCCGATCGTCACGTAGTCCGTATTGATTTCATCAAACGGAATATCGAATAAATCGCAGAAATCTTCCAAGGTGACATTGCCATCGATGATGTAGGTTCCATCTTTTCGTTCGACAATCGGCTCCTGGGTTCTATCATTCTCATCCCAGATTTCTCCGACAATCTCCTCAAGGATATCCTCCATCGTGATGATGCCATCCAAGCCACCATATTCATCGATGACCAAGGCAAGCTGTTTTTTTGTCTTCTTGAATTCACGGAGAATATCATTGATTTCCGCTGTATCCGGAAATCGCATCGGCTCGAGAAGAATATCGCGAATGGAGAATTCCTTATGGGATAGATATTCCTTCATCAATGTCTTCGTCTGGATATAGCCGATGACATTGTCGATTGTCGACTCATACACGAGGACTCTTCCATGACGATAGAGTTCAGAATCATGGATGATTTCCTCCATGTCGTCCTCAATATCGATTGCATAGACATCGACTCTCGGCGTCATGATTTCATTGGCCTGTGTTCTTGTGTATTTGATGGTTTCATGAAGCATGTCAGCTTTTTCCTCATCCACCTGGCCATGCTCCTGAATATCATCGACCATCTCATGAAGTTCTTCCTCGGCCACAGGTTCATCCGAGACATTGTTGGTAAAAATCTTCGAAACTCCTTTTCCGAACAGGGAAACCGGATAGGTGATGGGGAAGAAGAGATAGATTAAGAAGGCGATGATATTGGCATATGCCTTCGACAGCTTGAGGTTATTGATTTTCGAAATTGACTTCGGAACGATTTCGCCAAAGCAGATCTTCAAAACCAGGAAAATCAAGGAAGCCACAAAGCCCCATGTTTCACTGTATGTCGAATTCTCTCCCAGAATGAGGAAACAGAGATTGACGCCCAAGAGAGTCGAAACAGAATCCAAACCGGCATTGACGATATCATTTCCAAAAAGAATCGTCGCGATGCTCGTATCATAATTCATCGCCAATTTCTTGGCACGGACAACCTTCTTCTTGTCAGAAGAAGTCTTTTCCAATTCTTCAAGACGATGAATCGAGACGCTTCCATAGGCCATATCGGCACTCGAGAAGAAGAAAGAAAGGCAGAGAAAACAGAACAAGGCGATGGAATAAGCGACGATTTTTACAATATTATTCATGTTGCTTCACCTCGTCTTTCGGATTCATACTCGGATTCTCGGAAATATCTGTGACGACTTCTTCTAAGATATCTTCCATCGTCAGGATGCCGATGGCTTCCTTCTCTTTCATAACGATGCCAAGATGTACCTTCTCGCTATTGAGTTCATCAAGGGCATCATCCAGTCGCATATCAAAAGGAATCTCCACAATCTTCTCAAGAATGGAAGGAATGCTGAGATGGGGATCCTTGATATATTCTTCAAAATAGACACGGACGACTAAGATACCGACAAATTCCTTCTTTTCTGTATCATAGACAGGAATTCGGCTATAGGTCGTCGATTGTATCGTTTCATTCACCTTGTCGGCAGTCAAGTCATCCACAGTGAGATAGAACGTCTTTTCAAGGGGAACATAGACCTGGCTGACCTTCATGTCATCGAAAGTCAGAACGTGCTTCAAAATTTCCTTTTCATCCTTCTCGAAGAGCATTTCCATGTCTTCTTCATGACTATCATCATCTTCGATGATATTATCTTCCTCATTGACTGCCTTATCCGCTTCATAGAGAAGATCTTCCTTGCTGAGAAGATTCTCATCCTCAAGATGAAGCATCTTGTGAATCAGAGAGAGAAGCTTTTTGAAGACAAAGACAATCGGAAAAAGAAGAATCTGAAGAGTATAGAGAGGATATGCCATCAAAATGGCAATCTTATCAGGAATGGCTCTGGAAATCACCTTGGGCAAGGTATCCGCCACAACGTAGAAAAGGAAGCCCATGACAACAGTGGAGAAGATGGCTTCCATGCCATCAGCCCATCCATTGATCGTGGCGATATTCAGCCAGAGCATCGCTGAGATGAAAGACATCAAAGTCGATAGAGTATTCGATGTCACCAAAATGACGACCAAGGAATTGTCGAATCGATCGACAAGGCCTGTGATGATTTTGGCATATCTTTTTCCTTTTTCCGCCTCAGCCCTGAAATGATATTTATTGCATGTCGAATAGGCATTCTCACATGCAGAAAAGCATCCTGTCAAAAGAAGCAAAACGGCAATGACAAGAAATGCCATCCACATCGGCATTCCCCATACGGTAAACGTATCATTCACTTCCGTCAGTATACAATGAGAACTTATCACAATTGCTAAAATTACCTCGATTGATTATTATACATTATTTCTCGATGATTTTATATATAAATAGAGAAAGCATCCTTCGGCATAGAAATAAATCAATAATGAAATATTGTATGCAGATAAATTTAAAATAAAAATTGTAGAAATACAGTTATACTAGAACTGCGGATATTTTTCCAGCATTTCATTGACATGTTGTATGGCAAGGTTTTCTTCTGGATTGTCGAATTCGATGAAATATCCCTTTCCTTCCACATAGCGGATGGTCAATTTTTGTCTTTTGTATTCGATTTTCCATTTGATCTTATGCTGGATGGGTCCAATCAAAAATCCAGCCGTGGCGAAATCCTGCATGCAGTCTGCCTCATCCTTCCACACATGGAAAAAATCTCCCTCCTTGATGAGAATGTTGATCGGGCGGATGATCTTTCCATCCTTTCGAATCTTCTGGATTCCTTTATGGACGAGACTGGAAGGAACATACGTATTTCCTTTGTCATCCGAATAGGATCTAAGGCGAAGAACATTCTCGGAAGGCGAAACCTCATTCGGAGTCGAAAAATAGGTATCCTTCTCATAGGTGATCTTCTTGATGAAGGACTGCTTGAGAATCTCCTCGATTGCCTTCTTCGAATTGGTGTGCGTTTCCATCTTCGTGGCATAAAGCGTTCCATTCTTCTTTTCAAGGAAAGTCATGTCATTGATATAAACGACATCTGCATTCTCCTTGGAAGGAAGAATCGTCGAGACATAGCTCGGGATGATGTACTTAAAATAGAGTTTCGTCGTGAATGCCGAGCTCGCAGAGGTGTTCTCGGCCTGACTATCCCGGATGATTCTTCTCAAGAAGAGGGATTTCGGATTTCCATCCACGAAATTGGTGATGATTTCCTCTCTTGGGAAAAGCCGGATCAGGGTATTGTTCAATGCATAGATTCCCTCGATGATGATGCAGTCATAGTCTTTTCCATTCAGATAGGTATGGCTCGGTATTCTCTCTGAATAGATTTTGGAATACACCTTCTTTTCCACCATCTTGTCAAGAAGAAGAGATTTCACATCCTTGGCGGCCAAGGGCATGTCATAGACAATGGGTTCATCAAAATTCAGAACCTTCCATTCTTTGTTCAGATAGGAAAGAAACTGATTCAGTTCTTCTTCATTCTGGAAATAAGAGGAAAGAACACCCTTTATTTTCTTTAAAGAGCTTTCTGAATATTTTTCTTCAAAGGGAATCTCCATCAGAACCGGCTTTATGGAGGAAGAGATTTCCTCTAAATGTTCCAATTTTCCATCATAATAATTCTGATTCACCTTCAACGGGATAAGATGGCTAAGTCCGACATTGTAGTTATCCAAGGAAAAAATGCAGGAATGATGTCCGTTTCTTTCCAGGACATCTTCAAGGAGTCTTGCGCAATAGGACTTTCCACTCGAAGAGGCACCGGCGATGAAGACGACGGCCTTTTTCCTTTTTTCGAGCGTTTCCTCGATGAGATCGATGTTGGCACTGACCCATTTGTCAGGATGGTGATATTTATATTGCATGAACAAAAGCCTTTTCTATGGATTCATGGAAATCCATTCAAAGAAAGACGACGCCGTATTATAGAACATCTTTCCGATGGAGAACGCATTTGGGTCATCCATCTTCAGATCTGTGTTGATCCAATCAAGAAGATACGAATTGCCGGATTTATACGCCAAGGAAGCGACGAGGCTGACAATTGCCAGAACAAAGAAAATCGAGAACGAAGCCTTGAAGAGCATTCTTGCAGCTCCAAGAAGCCTTCCAAAGAAGGATTTTCCTTTTTCTCCGAAGAGAGAGCCATCTTTCCAAAATGGACTTAAAAGCACACGGATAAGAATATAGGTGACAAAGAACAAAAAGAGAAAAACAACGACCAGCATCGTCCAATTGGCAAATGCACTCGCCAGAGCGGAGGAGACATTCGAGGAAAAATCACTTGCCTTCGTGGTGACAAAGGAATGGATGAATTTCGGGAAATGAAGTTCGCTCAAGGCCACCGACATCTGAGAATTTCTTATGGTGACATCCGAAGCAGCAATCGTATCCTGAAAGGCATCCGTACTCGGCAATGCCGATATGTACCAGGACTGGATCAAGGAACAGAGATTCGTCTTGCTTAATAGATTGAGCAAAGGATTTCCAAACCAGTATGCAAAAAGAATTCCCATCTGCGTCGCAAAGGATGAGAGTCTTTTTTTCGAAAATCCGGTAAGAAATCCCCAAACAACTGCCATGCAGAGGCAGATCAGGATGATCAGATCAATGACACCCATCAATAATAAATGGACTCCTTGACCTTATCTGCATACTCTTTACCGCAAAGAGTCTCAACGATATCAAAAGCAAAATCGATAGTCGCAGCGGCGCTTCTTCCTGTGATGAATTTTCCATCCACAACGGAATACTGGTCGACATATTCTCCGCCGAAATCCTCGTTCATGCTTGTGAAGCAAGTGTATTTCTTTCCCTTGAGCAAGCCAAGATGACCTAAAATCGTCGGACCTGCACAAATGGCCGCGATATATTTATCATGCGTTGCGAAATTCATGACCATCTTAAGGAACTCCGGATTCTTCTCTTCGGCGACATATTCCGGACCGCCTGGGATGATCAGCATGTCATAGTCATCGATATTGACATCTTTCAGATTCATCAGATCCGTCACGCTGAGACCATATCTTCCGATCGCCTTCGTATTATCGATGCAGGCAAAAGTGAGATCCATCTGCGCTCTTTTTAAGATTGCAAAAGTTCCCACGGCCTCAATATCTTCAAATCCATCGGTCACAACCATCAATAATTTCATAATCTATTACCCCTGATGAAGAAAGTTTCTTTCTTTTCTTCTCTCATATTTTATATAATATGGACGGAAAAAACAAAGTCAAATCATGAACTCAATTTTAAAAGATTTAACAGACCTATCCTCCTATGTCTTTCCTTTTGAGGGAGAAGAACATTTAGCCACGATCATCATGGTCCCCTATCGTGAAGACACCTGGAGAGAAGAAGCAAAGCCTGCCATTGAAAACTATTTGGAAGTCGTGAAAGCTATCTCGCTTTATGAGATGGTCGTCGTCATTATTGACCCAAGAATCGATGAGAAGATCGTCTCTCGATTCCAGATGAGGAACACTCATATTCTCCGTTTAAAATACGATGACGCCTGGGCAAGAGATTCTCTTCCTGTCTTTCTTGCAAATAAAGAGAAAAAGAGCCTGGTCGGCATAGATTTCGGATTCAACAGCTGGGGAGGAGACTATAACGGACTCTATTCAGACTATCAAAACGACAACGAGGTCGGAAAGAATACTCTACTTGAACTGATGATCCACCGCAATGCCGATAAGGGCTTCATCCTCGAAGGTGGAAGCATCCACACCGATGGAAAAGGAACGCTGCTTGTCACCGAGGAGTGTCTTCTTTCACCCGGAAGAAATCCATCCATGACAAAGGAAGAAATCGAAGAACGTCTCAGGAAAGATCTCAATGTCAAAAAAATCCTCTGGCTTCCTTATGGAATCTATGAGGATGAGACAAGCGGGCATATCGATAATATCTGCTGTTTCCTGAAGCCAGGTGTTGTTGCTCTTGCCGAATGTGATGATCCAACAGATCCACAATATGAAAGATCAAGAAAAGACCGTGAATATCTTCTTAGTGAAACAGATGCTGAAGGAAACAAAATCGAAATCATCTCGCTCCCGCTTCCAAAGCCACAATATCTTTCAAAAGAAGAGGCAAGCGGAATCAAGCAAGACGATTTGGCAATCAAGAGAAATGAGAACCGTCGTTTGGCTGCCAGCTATGTCAACTTCTATATGGGAAAGGATTTCCTGATTCTTCCTCAGTTCCATGACGAGAAGGATGAAGTTGCCAAGAAGATTCTTTCTGATTTCTACCAGAACGAAAAGACCATCATTCCTGTTTATTCAAGGGAAATTCTGCTCGGTGGCGGAAATATCCATTGCATCACCAAGCAGATACCCTATATGGAACCTGGCTATGATATCGAACCGAAAGAGGATGCAAAAGAATGAAAGTCACGCTCTGTGCCACACAGATGGCCTGTTCTCCGATCTATGAGGAAAATATCCTCCATGCCACAAAAATCGTAAAGGAAGCCAAGAAGAAAGGAGCCGATGTCATCCTTCTTCAGGAACTTTTCCAGCGCAACTATTTTTGCCAGATTGAGGACTATGATCGATTCTCTTATGCTGAGGAATATACGAATTCGAAGACCTTGGATTATTTCTCCAACCTCGCCAAGGAACAGGAAGTCGTTCTTCCCATCTCTTTCTTTGAGAAAAGAGGAAACTGTTACTACAATTCCCTCTGTGTCATCGACAAGGATGGAAAAAGGCTCGGTCTTTATCGAAAAACACATATCCCGACAGGGGAATGCTATGAAGAAAAATTCTATTTCACACCCGGCGATACCGGATACAAGGTATTCCATAGCAAGGCCGGAAGAATCGGTATAGGCATCTGTTGGGATCAATGGTTTTTGGAAAGCGGAAGAATCCTTGCTCTAAAGGGAGCACAGTATCTTCTTTTCCCAACTGCCATCGGAAGTGAACCCACGCTCCCCATCGACTCGATGCCACACTGGCGAAATGCCATGGTGGGCCAATCCGCCTTAAATATCCTTCCCCTTGTCGCCTCGAATCGAATCGGAACCGAAAAAGAAGAGAAATCCTCGATGACCTTCTATGGCTCTTCTTTCATCACGGATGAAACGGGATGCATCGTCGAATCCGCCAGTCGCGACAAGGAAGAGATTCTTGTCCATACCTTCGATCTCGACAAGACAGACAAGACAAGAAGAGACTGGGGCATCTATCGCGATCGAAGACCGGAGATGTATTCCTCGATTCTGCTTCATGACGATAGCGAGGAAAAGATATGAGATTCATTTCGTTCAACGTGAATTCCATCCGTGCTTATCTTCAAAAAGGACTCACGGACCAATGGAAAAAATATGATCCCGATATCTTTTCGATTGAAGAACTCAAAATGACAGAAACCTGTCATGAGAATTTTCCTCTTCTGATGGAAGGCTATACACCCTATTGGACAGTCAGCAAGACGAAAAAAGGGTATGCCGGAACGGCCATTCTGACAAAGATGAAGCCACTCAATGTCCACTATGGACTTCTTGATTCGAAATATGACGATGAAGGAAGAGTCATCACGCTCGAATTCGATAAATTCTATTATGTCGAGATGTATGTTCCCAACTCTGGAGAGAACATAGAAAAGAACGCCAAGCCGAAGCGTCTTCCCTATCGAATGGAATTCGAAAAAGATCTTCGGGAATATCTTCTCACCCTGAAAGCGAAGAAGCCTGTCATCGTGACCGGCGATCTGAATGTCGCACATAATGAAATCGATTTGAAGCATCCAGAGACAAACCATCTTTCTGCAGGCTTCACTGATGAAGAAAGAGAATGCTTCACAAAGCTTCTCTCCTTGGGATTCATCGATACCTTCCGCGCTCTTCATCCTGACGAAGTCCAATATTCCTATTGGTCCTATCGTTTCCATGCAAGAGAAAAGAATGCTGGATGGAGACTTGATTATTTTTTGGTCAGCGAAGAAATCTTCCCACTTGTCAAGGATAGCCGCATTCTGAATGAATGCTATGGTTCCGATCATTGTCCAGTCTTGCTCGACATCGATTTGTAACGTCTTTCATTTGCAATGAGAAAACATTTCATGATAAGATTTATCTAATCAATATGTATCCTATAGACCACCTATTTTTATTTTTTATGTAAGGAAATCAGAATATGCAACTAAACAATACCAACTCAATGCCTTTTTCGAGAGAAATCGGAAACTATCCCATCAAGGTCGTCGCTCTTGGCGGCTTGAATGAAATGGGAAAGAACTGCTATGTCATCGAAGTGAACAATGATGCCTTTGTCATCGAAGCCGGTTTGAAATACCCGAATTCAGCCATCCCCGGCGTCGATATCATCATCCCCGATTTCGATTACCTCAAAGGAATCAACAATCGCATCAAGGGAATCATCATCACGCATGGCCATGATGACCAGTATGGTGCCCTTCCCTATTTGATGAACATCACCCATGCTCCGATCTATGCGACAGAGACCACCATCAACATCATCAAGGACCAGTATGAAAAGAAATTCAAGAAGATGGTCAACTGGGATTTCAGAACCGTCGAGCCAAGTCAGACGGTGAATATCGCCGGACATATCTTCGACCTTTTCCAGACGACCCATTCGGTCAGTCAGTCCTTCGGATTTGCCTTGAAGACCAAATTCGGAAATATCGTCTACACCTCCGACTTCATCTCGGACTACTTCCCGCTGAAGGGATTCCAATTCGATCTTCCCAAGGTCGCAAGACTCAGCGAGAATGAAAAGACATTCCTCCTCATGACGGAAAGCGAAGCTGCCAATAAGCCTGGCATCGCCTCTCCGAATCACAAGATTACCGATAAGATCAAGGATGCCTTCAAAAATCAGACCGGAAAGATCTTCGTCTCCATCTATTCCCAGAACTTCTACAACATCCAGGAAGTCATCAACCTCGCCAAGCAGTTCCATAAGAAAATCTGCATTGCCAATAAGTCTCAGGAGCCTTTCTTCAACCGAATGGCATCAATCGGCAATCTCATCATTCCTGAGGATATGAAGATTTCCTTGGCCGATATCAAGATCACCTCCAACAAGGATCTCATCGTTTTGGTCACCGGAAGCGGAGATGCCCTCTTCAATCTCTGCAGGGATATCTGCTATCACACGATTCCTTCCCTGAAGGTGGAACCAAGCGACTTATGGATTGATGCCGCACCGAGCGTTCCCGGAACCGAAGCCTTGGCAACAGAAGCCAGCGATACCATCTTCCGCACCGATTGCCATGTCATCACGCTTTCGAGAAAAGAAATCGCCAGCATGCATGCCCAGCAGGAAGATCTCAAGATGATGATTTCTCTCTTCCGTCCAAAATATTATCTTCCCGTCAAGGGAGACTATCGTCTCTTGATGGCAAATGCCCATCTTGCCATCGATTTGGGTGTCGGACTGAATCACTTCAACACCTTTGTCTATGACAACGGCATGGCGCTTGCCTTTGATGAAAACGGCAAGGCTGTGAAGAAGAACATCGTCGTCAAGAACGGAGATGTCATGGTGGATGGAAATTCCGTTGGCGACGTCAAGGAAGCAGCCATCGAAGAAAGAACGAAGATGGCCGATGGCGGCGTCCTCATCATGGGCATCACCTATTCCTCCAAGCAGAGAAAGATCATTTCCTCTCCGGATATCCAGATGAGAGGTTTCCTGTATCTTAGCGACAACGAACCGATTCTGAACCAGTTGAATCAGATTCTTATCTCAAACCTGAACAATTATCTCAACAACAGGGAAAATAAGCTTGTCAACGCCGATATGCAGAAGAAGATCACCGAGAAGATCAACAAATTCATCATCCATCAAACCAACAAGGAACCGATGGTCATGGTGCAGCTGATCGACTTGGACAGCGTCGAAAAACTAGACTAAAAAGAGCTGTACTGAGAGGAGAAATCCAATCCGTACAGCTTTTTCATTGTATTAGGAATCAATCGACTAACTCAAGGCCATGAGAGGTTCCGATTCGAGTCGCTCCTGCATGGACCATATCGATCATCTCCTGACGGTTCTTGACACCGCCGCTGGCTTTCACGCCCATATCTGGGCCGACGGTCTTGCGCATGAGCTCGACATCATGAAGAGTCGCTCCTCCTTTCGAGAAGCCTGTGGATGTTTTGACATAATCCGCTCCGGCTTCCTTGGCAAGAAGACAGGCTTTCACCTTTTCATCATCCGTGAGAAGACAAGTCTCGATGATGACCTTCAGAATCAAGTTTCCACATGCTTCCTTGAGCACATGGATTTCATTTCTCACATAGTCATCTTCCCCATCCTTGAGCATTCCGATATTGATGACCATATCCAATTCGGTTGCGCCATCCTTGATGGCTTCCTTGATCTCTTCCACCTTGCTTTTTGTGCTGGTCGCACCCAAAGGGAATCCGATGACAGTACAGACATTCACTCTGGAGCCTTTGAGCATCTCCTTTGAGAAGGATACCCAGCATGGATTGACACAGACGGAAGCAAAATCATGCTCACGGGCCTCTATGCAGAGTTTCTCGATATCCTTCTTTGTGGCATCCGGCTTCAACAGTGTATGATCGATCAGACGATTGTATTCCATACGACAAACCTCTCTTTCAATGGAAATATTATACCAAAGAAAAGGATTTCGATAGGAAATATGATGAGAAATCGCCTGTATTTCTTCTCCTAGCACAACTCATAGAATAAAACCGGTTACTTTTTTTGCTTTACCTATTGAAAAAAAGACTCATCTTCTATATAATTGTTTACTGCTGTCGACTGTATAGATAATCACGAGAAGGAGATTTATTCAAAATGGCAAATATCAAATCACAGAAAAAACGTATCTTAATCGGCGAGAGAAATCACGCTGCCAACGCCAGCTTCAAGACAAGAATGAGACATTCCATCAAGAAGGTCAATCTTGCTGTCGAAGCCAAGGATCTGGCCCTTGCTGAAAAGTTACTTCCTGAAGCTGTTTCTTTGATTGACAAGTCTGTCAAGAATGGCATCCAGCATGCCAACACGGCTGCCCGTCAGAAGGCCCATATCCAGAAGGCCGTCAACAGCTTGAAGGCTTCTACTGCCGAAGCTAAGTAACCAATCCTTTTGCTGTTCTATCTATACAAGAAATGAATTGTTCATGAAGAATTTCACGGACAATCGTGGGCATGACCATTTGGTCATGCTTTTTCTTTTTACTAAAAAAATACACAATCCATCCTAAAGATTGTGCATAAGAATCTAAAAAAATCTGTTATCGAAGATAATTCCGGACAAAGGAGGTCAGGAAGAGCTCCATCACGACATCGGGATCATCCATATATTGCTTGATTCCTTTTTCGAGATCAGACAGATCGGAAAGAATCTTCAGACACGAAGAAAAAGGGAGGACAGCGAGTTCCTTTTTTCGATAATAGATGGATCCCGGCTTGATCGTCTTCTGCTGGATTTTGCCTAATTGCGTGGCAATCTGCTCATTGGAGTAGGTCATCTCGATGAGATATTTCACAAGGGCATAATCCTTGAATTTGCTCGCAAATGCAGGTAGCATGGAAAGTACCTCCACGCCATTGTTCCTCAGATCCCGATAGGCATACAAGGCCGAGATTGTATTCTTCGCCATCAATTTATTGATGATCTCAAAGACATTATCCTCCAAGGGACGATAGATGAGCTTCCTTACATCATCCGGAGTGATATGTTTTGTATAAAGAAGAAGCTTTTCCATTCCATGGACAAAGGTCAGATAGTCGATTCCCTTGGGCCCATAGGAATTCATGGCGATGATGCGGCATCGCGATAAAAGCATCTTGATTGCATCCGGATCGATTTCCTTATTCTCCTTCTTGGCCATATTGTTGGCAAGAAGGACATAATCATCATCCGTTGGGAGATTGCAGGATTCAAGATAGATTTCCTCTCCTTCCTGCAAGGCGGAATAGAGGTCTCCGCTCTTCTTGAGATCCGCATCGACCATGATGTAGAGATCCGTATCCTGATTCGGAGAAGCGAAATATTCCTTCAGATCCTTGAAGCCTCCCTGCTGGGAGTCCGTGAAAGGAGCCTTCTTTCCAGTCGACGAGGAAAGGAAATAGCAGTTTGTATAGACAACGATTTTTTTATCACCAAAAAGTGAGATGGAGGAACAATCCTCCACCACACTCTGACTCAAATCTTTGTATCCATCAAATCGGATGATTTCCTTATAGGCCTCTAGAGAAAGATTTTCTTTCAGTTCCTTCTCAAGGCGATGCATCGTGAAACCGGAATCCGGACCAGAAAAGACTTTGATCATCTTTCTTTAGAGTTTTTCAAATGGTGTATCCGGTTCGTCGATGGCTTCCGCAGAGAGGATGACGACTCTCGTCATCGGGAAATCGAAGGAATTGGTCTTGATGGCTGTGATCTTATCGACGACATCCATGCCTTTGACGACCTTTCCAAAGGCGGCATAATCGCCATCGAGGAAGTTATCCTTGTTCGTATCGCAGATGAAGAACTGGCTTCCGGCGCTGTTCGGATCGCTGGCACGAGCCATCGAAACAGTTCCACGACGATGGGAAAGAGTGTTCTCGACGCCATTATGAGAGAATTCGCCCTTGATGGAATAGCCAGGTCCTCCGGTTCCATCACCTTTTGGATCGCCGCCCTGAATCATGAAATTCTTGATGACGCGGTGGAAGGTCAATCCATTGTAGAACCCGGATTTGACCAAAGAGACAAAGTTGGCGCAGCTGATGGGGGCATTCTGATAATCGAGTTCGATTTTGATGTCACCCAAGTCTTTGATGTGCAAAATAATCATTTTTATTACCTCGTGTACACAACTAATATTATAAAAAAAACAAAGACTTCTTTCCACATGAAAAGCCTCAGTTCGAATTCACCGAGGCTTGGAATGCTTCAATTAGCGCTTCTTGGCAGCATCCTGATTCTTGACGGCGTTGATCTTTGCGTTGATGGCTTCCTGATCGCCAAGATAGTAATGCTTGATCGGCTTGAGATCCTCATCCAATTCATAGACAAGCGGGACACCAGTCGGGATGTTCAGATCGGCGATATCGGCATCCGAGATGTTGTCAAGATACTTGACTAAGGCTCTGAGGGAATTGCCATGGGCGGCAATCAAGACCTTCTTGCCGGCTTTGATTTCCGGAACGATGGTTTCGTTGTAGAAAGGAACGACTCTGGCGATGGTATCCTTCAAGGATTCATGGAGAGGGAGAACCTTTGGATCGACATTCTTATAGGCTGGCTGCAAGGCTGGATTTCTCTTATCCTCTGGATCCAAGGCCGGTGGAGCGATATCGAAGGATCTTCTCCACTGATGAACCTGTTCAGCACCATATTTTTCCGTGGTCTCTGCTTTGTTGAGTCCCTGAAGGGCACCATAATGTCTTTCATTGAGATGCCAATCCTTGATAACCGGGATGTAATCCTCATCCACGCCATCCAAGACATGCCAACAGGTATGAATGGCTCTCTTCAAAGTGGAAGTGAAGGCGATATCGAAGGTGAAACCGTCCTCATGAAGAAGATTTCCACCAGTGATGGCTTCCTGAACACCCTTTTCAGAGAGTTCGACATCTGTCCAACCGGTGAAAAGATTGAGCTTGTTCCATTCGCTTTCGCCATGGCGGATCAAAACTAATTTTGTCATGTAAAATGATCTCCTTTTTAACGGCAAAATTATACACCAAAAAAAAGATAAAAAAAAGAATAGAGTCTTCTCTTTTGCCCATAGCCTCTATTCGATAGGATGAAAATTCATATGGCAAAGCAAATCAAAGAAAAGCATGGATATTATACTTGAGTCATTTAATTCACGAGTACAGTATTTTTCAACATATGGTAAATACATTGCTTTCGTTCGAAAATTAGGGTACAATCAAAATAAAAGAGGTATTCCTATGAAGAAACGAAAAAGTATTTTTCTATCTCCTCTCTTAACTTTCTTATTATGTTCTTTTACGACACCAAACAAGCTCACCTTATATGAATACAACTCGACAGAAAGCCCAAGGCTTTCCACATTTTCATACAATGGCGAAACAAGAAACGTCGATAAAGAATATACAACAGATTTAGGAAAAAGAAATGGACCAATCGGTCAATATATGAAATGGAAAGTCACTTCCCTCAGATACCATGACGCCTCGAAAAACGCATTCATTCTCTATTATCAAAATCCGATGATCAATCCAAAAGCTGTGAGCAGTTATTCTCAGACAATCTCTTATACCGTATCCAAAGAATATAGTTTTTCATTCGGAAAACAGGAAACGCATGAATTATCATTGAAGCTTGCTGCTGGATTCAATTATTATGGCATCGACTTCTCTAAAGCGATGTCAGCAAAGCAAAGCACAACTTCCATCGAATCCTATTCGTATACATATGGAGAATCACAGACAATATCTGAGGAAATAACATTCGATTTCAGTAGAGTTCCCGATAAATGTCTTGCAAGTCCATGTGTCGTCGTCAGTGCCTATGAAATCGAATTCACCTATACTGTATATGATCATTATTGGTGGGGCGATTTTGAGTCACGTGATTCAAGCGAAGTGAATCAAACGAACACTCTTGTCGCCTATAATCCAGAAACAGCCTACATCACTTATTGCGTGAAACTCGAAGGCAACGAAGAAAAACCGATTTATTATCTCCATGCATAATCTATTCACAAAAAGATTGAAAAACCGAAAAAAAGTGTTTTTCGGGTCTTCTTCGATTTTTTTCATTTTATTTTCAACACTAAACATCTTATTCCTTTTTTCTTGGAATTTTTTTAGTCAAATATTTCTCTATTCTTATGGATACAACAACGACAATTATTACTCTATTAATGATGTAAATATAAATGAGGCAAAAGAAATCTATCCAGAAAAAGATATTGCTTTTTCCTATGATATCGAAAATAGAGTTGAAGATGATGTGATTATTTTCCAAGCTTATGTAAGTCCAAATACTTTTTTGGATGAATACGGAATCCGTTTGACAAGCCGTCTTTTTGTCAATATGAAAGTCAAACACAAAATCATGTTTTCTGACCTCGAGAATGCAGATTATTGCATCGTCTCGGAGAATTATAGGCATGATGGATCTTCCCTATTCAGAAAAGGAAAGGAATATCCCATCAAGTCTACCTTCCAGTTGGAAATGACTTCCGCTGTCATCAACAGTCTGAAGACATCGAATATCAAGGAGATGCAGTTGGCTCTTTTTGTGGAAAAAACAATCGATGATGAGAAATCAGGTCAAATCATCGTCAACGGACATGAAGATCTCGCCAAGAAGCATGATTTAATTTCTGGAAAAATCCTCAATGAAGAATATAAGGAAGGATACACAATCTTTCAGCCATTGATTTATATCGGTTTTCTCATTCCCTATCTTTTCGCATGTCTCTCGATGTTTTTCATTCTTTCATCCATGCAGACTCTATCCATGAAAGAAAACACAACTCTCTATCTTTTGGGAATGAAAAAAAGAAATATCTATTTCCTCATTTTGAATGAACGAATGCTTGAAATGCTTGTCGGCTTTCTTGCTTCCATCCTCATTTTTACCCCAATCTTGATTCCTTTCACGAATAGCTTCTTCTATGTGGCATTCCTCAATTACGCCATCCAGCTTGTCTATGTCCTTCTTATCCTTGTCTTCTATACGCTAAAAGAAGCCAAAAGAAAATTCCACTGAGAAAGGAGCGAAACATGATTGAACTGCAGAACTTCACAAAAGAATTCAAATCAAAACGAATCTTTGAAAACGTCAATATCCAATTTGACAAGAGTGCTTTCTATGGCATCTATGGACCTTCCGGAAGCGGAAAGACCACTCTTCTGAATTTGATATCCCTTTTGGATGATTCCTATATAGGAGATATCCTCATCAATAATAAGAACGTAAAGGAAATCAAGAAAAAGGAAGACTTCCGTAAGAATACATTCGCTTTCATCTTCTCAGAACCCAACCTTTTTGACTACTTGTCTGTCAAAGAGAACATTCTTCTCCCTCTGACATTCAGAAAGAAGAATGTCCCAGAGAATCTTGCGCAATTCGCAAAGGAATTATCCATCAGCAATCTTTTAGACCGGGATATTTCCACTCTATCAGAGGGAGAAAAGCAGAGAGTCAGCATCTTAAGAGCCCTAGTCAGCGGTCAGGACTATCTCATCTGTGATGAGCCAACAAGCCACCTCGACAGGGAAAATTCGATTCTGATTGTCCAATTGCTCAATGAGATTGCCGTGAAGAAAGGAAAAACCATCATTATGTCCTGCCACGATCAGAACCTGATTCCTTATTTTTCGAAAGCATATGCCATTGAAGAGTACCATTTACATGAAATCTGATCACAGAATCCGATTCAAGTTCATCTTGAATCTCTCCTATAAGCGAAAAAATCTCTTCATTCTTGGAGCCATCACAAGTCTTCTTTTGCTCTTGGCATTTTCTTTTTCTTCCTTCTTCAGGCCTTATTATGAACACAATAATCCGGACATGGATGCAAATATCATCACGATTCGAAAAGAATTCAGATGTTCCCTTCAGGAAGCAGAAGAGACGTCCATGGAATACTATAAGGATGAAATCGCGCCACTCTTTGATCAGATTGAAGAGGTCACGTATTCCTACCAATATACCATACAAAACAAATGGGACTATCTCTATGTTCAGGAAAAGACCAACCTCCATAATTTCGGCTACATTCCAAGAGATCATGCCGAACAGAAGAATGTCCTTCTCATTCAGGACAATACAAAGAAGATTCCAACCGATTCTTTTTTCGCCTTCGAGGAAAACACATCTCTCGATCCGATCGATTCCTCCTTGCTGAACACGAAAGAAGGCACAATCCATTTCCAGCCCTTCTTCAATTCGAAAAATCAGGCTCTTGCCATTTCCAGCCAGAATCTCATCAATGAAAAGATGGAATTCTATTGTTGCTATTTCAGCATTCGTTGCAAAAGAATTCCGACAAGCACGATTTCGAAAATCGCAAAGCTATCTATGTCCACAGGGCTTCTCAAACCAATCTTTGACGACATGATTCATCCGGCGAAGGATTACATGCGATTCTATGGGATCATCTATCCGATTCTTTCCACATTCATCTATATCGATATCATTCTCGCTTTCGGAATCTTCTTCAGCACTTCCCTCACTCAATATCTGAGCCTGAAAAATAAAAAGGAGGAGATTGAAAAGTACTTCCTCCTCGGGCTTGGCAAGAAAGACTTCTTCCTTTCTTCGAACCTATCTTCTTCCTCTTGCTTTGTCATCAGCAATCTATCCATGTATCTTCTTTATCTCCTCTTCATGATGTTCTTCAAAATAGCAAGCGGATATTCTTTCTTCTTCAATCCTCTCTTCCTTATCCTCTATTTCGGTCTTAACCTCATACAGATACTCATTCAATATCTCTTTGACCTTGTCTTCTATAGACAACTTACAAAGAAATAAGAAAACGTTGTCACAAAAAGACAAGAAAAAAGGCGGGCATCATTGCCTACCTTTTTTCATTATGTCTTAGTTTGCCTGAATGACTTTTGCAGCTTCAGAGGCTGTCAGAGTGAATTCTTGGGTCATCTGGGAACTCTTATAGGAGATGTAATTGAAGACATAGTCACCCGATTCATTCTTGCTAGCTTCCAATGTCGTGCGGTTGCAGCGGAAGAAGAATTTCTCCGTTGTGGAATCATACGACCAGGTTCCTTTTTCCGTCACATTGTAGTTGTAGAAATGGAAGGAATAAGAATGATCGCTATAGAAGATGAAGCCGAAGTGGGTACCCGAGTCATTCGTCTTGTCGATATTCGAAACAGTCGTTGGAAGGAAGGACGCATTCGAGATGACAAAGTCCTGAGAAAGTCGAGAATCGACATGAGCAAGATATTTTCCTTTGTAGGTGCCATCTTCCTGCTTGGTCAATTCATTGACGGTGAGGCCCAAAGTCAGAACGAACTTATCATTTTCTTCATCATAGACCCAGCCACCGTTTTCTTCCTGCCACTCTCCGGAGAAAGCATAGGCGAAGGTATAGGTGTGATCATGATTCAAGGAAAGATAGGTCTTTTCTGGTGCCACGACGCCATTCACCTTGCAATCCGAGACAGAGAAGACAGTCTTGAAGGTCTCTGCATCCATCTTGTAGTTCTGCGTATAGCCCGCGCTGTAGCTGAAGAGATAACTTCCATCCGCCTGCAAGGCCGATGTCGCGGCGACGGTTCCCGTGGAGGAGAGAATTTCGACGCTGCCATCATCCTTGATGTTATAGCTTCCAGGGATGTCATAAGATGTCGTGCTTCCGGTTGGAGTCATGGCGATATTCGTCGTTCCATCCGAATTGAGGCTGAGAAGAGAAGCCGTATCTCTTTCTTCGCCGCGGAGCGTGACAAGGGCATGGACGAAGACTTTTCCGAAGGCCTTCTTGCTCAAAGTATAATTCTGGGTGAGCTGTTCAGACTGCGAATAGGTATAGCTGATGACATATAAGCCATTGGAATAGACGCTCTTTCCACAGACTTTGTCTCCAACCTTCAGAGTGACGACATCGCTTGTGGCATCATAGGTCCAAGTTCCTTCGTCCTTGGCCGGTGTTCCCGCATAAGAGAAGACATAGCTTCCATCGGAATAGAATTCCAATCCGATTTCGGCCTTTTTGTCGCCATCGAGTTTCAGGATAGAGGTGGCAGCGAAGTATTTCTTGAAGTCACTCTCTGTCACATCGAAGGCTTGATTGAGATTCTCGTTGAGAATGGAAACATAGGTGATCGAATAATTCTCATCATCCGCATTCTTGACGATCTCATTCGTCTTCGTCTTTTCGCCATCGGTGGTTGTCAGGATGACTTTTCCTGTTTCAGAATCATAGGCATAGGTTCCCGACTCATCAATCTTATTGGCTGTCCAGACAAAGTGATAGGTCTTATCGGCAAAGAAACCAAGACGGATATCCTTATTTTTCTTTCCCTCGAGAACCAAGGAAGCTTTCTCAAGCGGATCCGTATCATCACTCTTTTCATCTTCCGCTGCTTCTTCGCTCATCATCTCAAATCCATATGGATTGATCTGACCGAGAGTTCCCGCAAAACCGACCTTCGTGACACGATAGGAATGAATCTGACCGATGCACATGCCAAGCCACTGGCTGAACGAATCGTCATCCGGAATATCGAATTCCATATCCGATCCATTGTTGGAGGCATACATATGGCCTCTTCCAAGATTGACATGGACGACATCATATTCCGTTGTCGATTTCTCTGCGACCTTCTGATAGGTTCCTTTTGTGACAAAGGAAGAGGTCGGCTCATTGACATTCTTGCTATTCATCGCCAAGGAGTTGAGATAGTAGTCATTATTGTCAAGAAGCGTAATGACCTTATAGGTCGGACGGGATGCGGTATCATAGTCAAAATACGTACAGGCCGTCGTAAGACCCGTTGCGAGATTTCCGCTCGTTTCTGTTCCTAACTGGAATGTGCCATCTTCCTTCAATAAGAAGGAGGCTGTTTCACTTCCAAAGGCAAGTCTGAAGGCTTCCTTGGATGTCGTTTCATCTGAACCTGGATAGTAGGCGATATTCTGGGTGTCTTTTCTGTCGACATAGGCCGATGGACCCATTGCGAAATTGATGATATTGTCAGTTCTTGTATAATCAGAAACCGTCTGATAAGAGTTGTAGGTATAGGAGCTTCCGCTCGTCGGCACATATTTCTGATAGCTGACAAGCATCGCTTTTTGACTAGAAAGAATAGTCAGAAGCTGATAGCCCTGAATCTTAGCTCCGTTATCCAGAGTCTTTTCTTCCAATGTATTGAGATAGGTCTGTGTTGCAAAGACGGTGCTCTCATCATCAGAAGTCGAAGATGATGTGGAATCCGAGGAAGAGGTATTGCTTCCTGGCTTCTTGAGTTCCTCTTCATATCCTTTCTCCCAAAGGTTGTAGAATGCGCCGAAGAGGGAGAAATTCGAATAGTCGCACGAGGTCAGCATGCCACAGCTGAGCAAGGCAAGAGAGGAGAGCAGTGCAAATTTATTCTTTTTCATTTTCGGATTCTCCTTTCTTCATGGAATCGTCTTCGAATGGCATTGGTGAGGCTTCGTTTGTCTTAGAATCAGTCTCAGCGGAATCTTCGACTTCAGTGCCAAGATTTTTTGCATCCAGAACGAGACGATTGTATTTTCTCTGCTTGAGGATACTCAGGACAAGGAAGACAACAAAGGCGATGCCAAAGTAAATGATGCCGTCGATGAAAAGCATCTGCCACCAAGTCATGACCTGGAGCATGATCGTACCATCAGTGACACCATTCATAGCCCACGAATTGACTGTGACATAGAGAATACGCTTGCAGGCCTGTCTCATGGCAAGGACAAGATGCGGATCATTCTTATAGTCTACAGAAATCAAAAACTGATACTGGGCTGTCTTCATCGAACTATCGAACGTATCCGTTCCGGCAATAACCGCCAGATAGGGATCGTAGGTCGTTCTCTTGTGGGCGGTGGTTGGCGCACCCGAGGTCGTATAGTCAGAAATGGCATAGCCGTCCATTCCCCACTCACCGCGGAGAACATTTGTCATCAATCCCGAATGGGCACTTGACCAAATGACGCCGACACGAGAGAAGGCTGTCATGACATTATGTGCACCGCCTTCACGGATGGCGATTTCGAATGGTTTGAGATAGATTTCACGGATGGCTTGCTCATTGGCAAATGTCGAAATGCTGCGGCAATGCGTCTCTTCATCGTTCAAGGCAAAATGCTTCACAAAGACATAAACGCCCTTCGACTGAATACCTTTGACCTCAGCTGCGGCAATCTTGCCGGCCAAGAAGCCATCCTCAGAATAATATTCGAAGTTTCTTCCAGAATAGGCACTTCGATGGGTATTCATGGCTGGACCATATAAACCGGTATACTTCGCGGCAAGTCCATCCTCGCCGATATGCTTTCCAACTTCTTCCATAAAAGGAACATTCCATGTCGCACCCATGATATTCTCATCGGTATAGGCACAGACAGTCAAGGCATTTCCGGTAATATCCGTCAATTTTCCAGAAAATCCCTGCGGACCATTTTCATCTTTTGTCAGAGGCTTTCCGACACTGGTGATGGAGGCCATTCCGTGGTATCCAAGGCCGATAAGCTGGCACATGTCCTCATAAGAAAGCTGATCAAGAAGCTTATCCCACTGCTCATCATCGTAGCTCTTGCCACGCAATTGGATCAGTGACATGCCATTCTTTGCATTCATCGTCGGAAGCGTCTCGCCTTCGATGGTTTCCTTCTTGTATTCCTTGATGCCGGTCATTTCATCATGGAGAGAGTCATTCAAGGCGATATCGACATGACTCGGGAAGGTCCCATTCCAATCGCTTCTCGAAAGATACTTCATATCCTCCAAGCCATAATAGCTTAAGCTTGCGGAATCGAACTGGTTGGTGATCTTCTCTCCGTTTTCGCCTTTCGAATAGGTTTCATCATCGATGGAATCCTGCGAGAAGGAATAGACATAATCGGCATTTCCAGTCGCGCTTTCGTTTCCGATTGCCTTCATCAAGGATGTGTTTGCTCCACTTCCCTTCTTGGCGATGATGTTGTTTAAGGCATCATGGGCATTTCTTCCCACGGAGACATAGTAATCACCCGCATCGAGGATATATGTCTTCTTTCCTTTGGAATCATATGTGATGAATTCGCTTCTCGGAACGACGATTTCCACTTTTTCGGATTTTCCGGCTTCGATTTCATTCGTCTTGGCAAAGCCACAGAGTTCGACAGCTGCCTTTTCGATGCCGTTTTGTTTATCATAATCGGTATACTGACTCTGGAAATAGACCTCAACGACGTCCTTGCCCTTCACCTTTCCTGTATTCGTCACCGTCACAGAAACAGTGATTTCATCTTTCTTCTCATCGAAGGAGAAGGTCGGCTTGGAATATTCGAAAGTCGTATAGGATAAGCCATAGCCAAATGGATAGGCGACATCATTCAGATACTGATAGTCACCGGCATTGCCTTTGGAATAGACGGTGTCCTCATATCTTGTTTCGTAGTATCGATAGCCAACATAGATGCCTTCCTGATAAGCGTTGTAATATTTATTGCTATCCAAGCTGACATCTACCATATCCTTGCTATATTTGGCATCCGTGGAATTCGTCCATTCGGCGGAATAGAAATTCTGCATGCTCGGAGCCGTGGTATTGTCATTGCAATAGGTATCGACAAGTCTTCCCGATGGATTCGTATTTCCGACAAGAAGATCGGCAACACCCTCCAATCCCTGAAGACCGGTATAGCCGATCCACATGGCGGCATCCACCTTCGAATCGCCCGATGTCAGGAAGTCGCATTCGAGCGGATTGGCAGAGTTGATCAAAACGATGACCTTCGAGAAATTTTCCTTTGCCTTGCTGATCAATTCTTTTTCATTGATGGTCAATTCGAGGGAATTGCCCGAACCATTCTCGGTTTCCGAGGCGTTTCCCTGATGCTCGACATCACTGGGAAGATCATACATTTCGCCACCAAGACGGCTGACGACGACAATGGCCGCATCGTTGTAATTTCTGAAGGAATCGACAAAACCGGAATAGGCTGAAAGCGTGGAATACGGAATCTCATTCACCGTATAGCTTCCCTTGACGGTTCCATCGCCACCTCGGATGGAATTGTCTCCCTTCTTCGGATTGGTCGGATATTTGTCGATCTGGGAAACATAGTAATTCCAGACGGTGGAGTTGACATCGACGCCTCTTTTTTCCAATGTTTCCTTGAGTGTCGGTGCCCCATCCGCATTGATATCCGCAGAACCGGTTCCGCAGACGAGCATGTTGCAGCTCGAATGGCCTAGGATGGTGACTTTGGCATTCTTGCTTAGAGGAAGAGCATCGTTCTCATTCTTCAATAGAACGCTTCCTTCCTCCGTAAGTTCCTCGGCAATCTTCTTATCGGATGCCTTCAATTCTTCGTCCGATCCGTATTCCCTCTTGAAATACTCCGAATCGATCTTCGACGTATCGCCAACTTCAATCTGCTTGTTCGCCGCCGCTTCAAGACCGAGACCTTTGTCGATGATGTCCTTCATCGGGAAAGTCACGATGCTTCCAACGGCAAACGAGAGTGACAATGCGCCAAAGACGCCTGTCAGGACCCAAAATGTAATGGGCTTTTTCGCTTGTTTACTCATTCATACACCCCCTGTATGTGAAAGCGCTTGTTTCGTGTCACATTTTAGCATACAAAGGGTAAATAAATATTGCAAAAATAACTTTGTAAGAGGTTGCAAATTCTTGCAATTTTCGCTTTTTATTATAATGAAATAAAAATGTAGTGCTTAAAAATCAAATAAAATAATCATATATGCAATATTCTATAAATATGCAATCATTTGGCTATCTGTTGGCATTTTCCATAACCCACATTTACAGCGGCTGAAAAAAAACCTATACTCATGAAAAAGAAAGGAAAGACAATATGGAATATAAAAGATTCAAGGATGATCTTGTCATCCGCATGGATAGAGGAGAAGAAATCCTCTCCGTTCTCAAAGAAGTCTGTCAAAAAGAGAACATTCTTCTGGCAAGCGTCAATGCAATCGGAGCCGTCGATTCGTTTATGGTGGGCGTGTATGACGTTCAGAAAAAGGAATATCACTCCAAGGAATATGACGGTGCTTATGAGATCGTCTCCCTTGTCGGCAACATTTCGACGATGAATGATGAATACTATAGCCATCTTCATCTTGCCTGTGCAGATATCGAGAACAGGGTTGTCGGAGGACATCTCAATTCCGCAAGAGTCTCTGCAACCGTCGAAATGTTCCTTCATGTCCTTCCTGGAAAGGTTGACCGCGTCAAGGATGATGCAACCGGATTGAATATCTTCAAATTCTGATTCTTCTGTCTGAGAAAAGAAATCGAAGTTCAAATTCCATTTCCTTCTACGTTTTGGGGAAGTATAATATTTTCGTGTTCAAACAAAAAGGAGATTTCCTCATGAAAACTACAAGAAGCATCGCTTTTGTCGCTCTGTTCACTGCGCTTTTATGCGTTTTGGCTCCAATATCCATTCCGATTGAGCCTGTCGCCTTGACGCTCGGCACATTGGCAATCTATCTCATCGGCGCTCTTCTTGATCCAGTGAAGGCTCCCATCAGTGTTCTTCTCTATCTCATCCTTGGATTGGTCGGCGTTCCTGTCTTTTCGAAATTCAATGCAGGACCGAGCGTTCTCTTCGGTGTCACCGGTGGTTTCCTCTTAGGCTATATTCCCGGCGTCTTTGTCCAGTCCATGCTGACGACATGGAAGAAAGAAAAAATGTGGATTTATCCTCTTGCCATGGTCGCTGGAACTTTCTTCATCTACGCATTCGGTGTCGTCTGGTTCCTAGTCTATATGAATGTCATCAACAATACGCCGACCGGTCTTGGCACGGCCCTGATGGGTTGCGTTGTTCCATTCCTCTTATGGGATGCCGCGAAGATTGTCGTTGCTTCCTTGGCCAGCTTCAAATTGAGAAAGCCATTGGATAAGCTTCTTTATGTCGCCGAAAGAAAGAAGGCTTAAAATCAATTCAACACTCTTTGTTTTCTATCGATTTTGTAGGTTCTAACTATAATACTATCGATTAACATCTTTACATATCACATACATTGTCAATAACAGACTTTACAAAATATAAAGTCTGTTTTTTTGTTTCCTATGATTTTCCCTATGAGTATGTCATAATTAAATTCTCATGAACGAAATCTCAAGACTGACAAAAAAGAAAATCATCATCATCGGGGCCGGTGTTTCCGGTCTGACAAGCGGCATTTACGGCTTGGACAACGGTTTTGATGTGGAAATCTATGAGAAGCATTCCATCCCGGGCGGAGAATGCACCGGGTGGACAAGAAGAGGACAATACATCGATGGCTGTGCCCATTGGATTGTCGGAACCTCTCCCTATTCGGAACTCTATCCGCTCTGGCAGCATATCGGTGCATTCGATGACAATCCGAAAATCTATGAGACGGAATACATCACGAAATTCCAACTCGATGACCAGAGAGTCTTCACATTCTATAGCAATCTCGACAAGCTGAGAAAGGAGATGCTCTTCTTCTTCCCGGAGGATCGAAGAAACATCGAGAATTTCATATCGACAGTCAAATGCTATCGATCCATCCATGTCCCGGCAACGAAGCCGCTCGACTTCATGAACTTCTTCAGCTTCACCCTCTTTGGAATGAAGATGCTTCCTGCCGCCTATCCATTCTTCCATTACAAGCACGTCTCCATCGAAGAATATATCTCCATCTTCCACAATCACGAACTTGGGGAGATCATCGCCCGATTCCTTGATCCAAGCTACAACATCCATTCCTTCTTCTATATCTGCCAGGCTGTCAGCAAAGGTGATGCCGGCATGATCGAAGGCGGATCATTGAAACTGATGAAGCATGTCAGTGAGAAATTCATGCGCATGGGCGGAAAACTCTTCCTGAAATCGCCTGTCAAGGAAATCCTGATTCGGAACAACAATGCCTGTGGTATCCTACTCGAAGATGGAAGAGAGGTGATGGCCGACTATGTCATCGCAGCCTGCGATGCCTATCATGTCTTATATTCCCTTTTGAAGGGAAAATATAAAGATAAGAGCTTTGAGGAACAGTTTGCTGATCCGATCAGCAATCCTGTCAACACCTCAGTCATGGTCTCCTTCAAGACGAATCGAAACATGAACCATTTCCCCAAGATGATGGACTACAAATGTAAAACGCTAGATGTCTTCGGGAAGGAAACCAATCATATCTGCATTCGAAATTTCGCATTCGACAAAACGCTCCCTTCCTTGCACGACGAAACCTTATTGACCGTTCTTCTTCCATCCGATGCGAATGTCTATGATGATCTCAAGTCGCTCAGCAGGGAAGAATATGTCAACAAGAAAAAAGAACTCGGAAAGAGAGTCTTCGAACTCGTCAAGGAAAAGATGAATCTTCAGAAAGGCGAACTCGAATTGCTCGATATCACCACGCCTCTGACCTATGAAAGATATACCAATGCCTACAAAGGTTCCTATATGTCCTTCATCACAACGAAATTCACCAAGGGCCTGATGCGTCCTGGAATCATCAAGGGACTCCATTCCTTCGTTCTCGCCGGACAATGGATCATGCCGCCAGGCGGCCTTCCCATCGCTCTCATCAGCGGAAAACACGCCATCATGCGAATCTGCAAAATGGATAATCGAAAATTCATCAACAAGGAAGAATACCAGTTCCGATTCAATATCTGTTTCAAGCTTCCAAAAGTCGCATAAGAAAAGACTGCCTTTCCTATCATGGATCAATGTCATAGATAGAAATTGGCAGTCTTTTTCTATTTCACTTTTTTTCGAAGAAGAGAGTGGATTCCACTATAGCAGAGAGAAACAAAGAGGATGCCGACCAGGAAAAGGACAATCGTCGCACCCGGTTTCAGATTCACATAGTAGGCAAGAGTAAGACCGGCAATCATCGAAACAACGGAGACGAGAATCGAAGAGAAGAGTGTCCATTTATAGCCTTTCTTGAATTGCAGTGCAATCGCGGTTGGAAGAACAACGAGGCTTGAGACCACTAAAGAACCGACTACTTTGGCCGAGATGGCAATCGTGATGGCAAAAAGAAGATCCTGAACAAAGGTAAGAAGATTCACCTTGACTCCAGCAACCCGGCTTTCATTCTCTGAATAGAGGCTAGAGAAGATCTGACGATGGAACAAGAAGGAAAAAACCACCGCGACAATCGTCAAAGCCATGGTCAGATAGAGTTCCGTATCCGAAATCAGAAGAATCGAGCCAAAGAGGTAGGAATCAAAATTGCTTGCGGAAGTATAGCTTGAGAGAATGCCGGCCAAGCCGATTGCGAAGGAAAGAACCACCGCAACACCGATTTCCGAATATTTATTGAACTTCTTTCTCAGCAACTCAATGATAAGAAACGAGACGATACAGGCAACAATCGAAATCAAGAGGGGATTCAGCCCAGCTGCCAAGCCGATGGCAACACCGGCCAAGGAGGAATGGGATAGGGCATCGCCTGAGGAAGAGAGTCTTTTGAAGACCGCACTGGATCCTAAAAGCGGAATCGCGATTCCTAAGAAAAGACAGACAAGAAACGCGACCTGCATGAATCTATAAGTCAACATGCTGATGCCCCCTTTCCAATTCTTTTTCATAGGTCATGATCTGACCCTGTTCGATAAAATAAATGACATCTGCCTTAGATAGATCATGCGGATGGTGAGAAACAAAAAGAATTCCGACTTTCCGAGCGTGAAGTTCTTCGATAATCTTCAGAAGTCCATCATGCGCTTTTTCATCCATGCCGGCATCCGGTTCGTCAAGGACAACCAAGCTCGGAGAGGAAATCAGCGCCTTGGCTATTTTGACTCGCTGAAGCTGTCCACCGGAAAGTTCATTGACCAATCTCTTCCGGTAAGGAAGAAGGTCCATTTTCTCAAGCATCTCATGGACCTTCTGTTTATTTCTCATGAAGTGGAAATCAAGTTTTCCATTCACAAGGCCCAAAGAAACAACTTCTTCCACTGTCGATGGGAAGGAAGAATCCGAAATCGAGGTTGTCTGGGAAATATAGGAAATTCTTTTTTCTTTCACTTCAATCTTTCCATCAGTCGGTTTCAGAAGTTTTAGAGCCAAACGCAGAAAGGTGGATTTTCCTCCTCCGTTTGGACCTAATATCCCAATGAACTGTCCATCCTCCATATGGAAAGAGATGTTTTTCAATACCGGTGTATCCGGATAGGAAAAAGAGACATTTTCAAAATCAATCATGGCACGCTCCTATAATCTTGTCGTAATTTTCTCTCATCACACTCAAATAGTCCTTTGTCTTCATGTCTTCTTCGCTCATCCCCTCCAAAGGGGAAAGCATCTCTGTTTTTGCCCCGGTTTCCTGGGCAATCTTCTTGGAGATTTCATCCGAGACGAGTTCCTCATAGAAGATGGTGGAAATATGGTATTCCTTCACGGCAGAAAGTATCTTTTCCATATCCTTGGCAGTCGGTTCCTGGTCGGGAGATAAGCCGTTGACAGAAATCTGCACAAGATCGTAATCCTGGCAGAGATAGCCAAATGCTGCATGGGAGACCACAAGATAGCGATTTTCAAGACTGGCCATCTTAGAGGAATATTCTTCCCTGAGATCGAGGAATTTCTTTTCCTGTTCTTCATAATTGCTCTCATAATAAGACGCATTGTCCGGATCGATTTCACTCACGATCTCCAAGATATTCTTCATCTCCTGAATCGCATTGGATAAAGAGAGCCATACATGGGGGTCGATGGTATTGTCAATCGAGATTGTCTTGATGTTCTTTGTCACGACATGCGTCTTGTTCTCAAAATCCTTGGGAAGTGAGGAAGAATACGATTCCAAGCCAAGTCCATTTAGAAATAATGCCTTTGCCTTCGTCATCTCAACGACATTCCTGGCCGTCGGTTCATAGTCATGCGGTTCTGCGCCATAAGGTGTCAGATTGATAACAGAAAACTTGTCTTTCACAATTCTTTTTGTGAAATCATAGATTGGATAAAAGGAAGTATAGATGATATTTTCCTCTGTCTCTTTCTTCGTCAATGAACAGGAGGAAAGGAAAAGAAGCCAGGAAAAGAGTATCGATATTTTTCTCATTCAGAACGCCTCATAATGCATTTGCAAATCATTTGCGTTTGATAATATACGCATGCTCCCTTGATTTTGCAAGAAGAAAGGCACAAAATAGATACATATGAAAGAAAACGCATTTGAACAGTATCATCTGAAAAAAACACATGCAAGAGAAAGACTTCTTTCCCTATTGGAGAAATCCACCCATCCTCTCACGGCCGATGAAATCTATCTATCATTCAAAAAGAAGGATGTCAATCTCTCCACCATTTATCGCAGCCTCAAGGCCTTTGAGGAAAAAGGACTCCTCAAAAAGGAAGTCAACGAGAAAAAGGAAAACGTCTATTCCCTGAATCACAGGGAAGACAACCATATCCTCGTATGCACGAAATGCCACAAGCGCATCCCACTTAAGGGATGCCCTTTCCATGAGGTCAATGAGAAAATCGAAAAGGAAACCGGCTTTCTTCTGCAGGATCAGAATATCGAACTCTATGGCATCTGCCAAGAATGTCAAAAGAAGGAGAATCTATGAGCGAGAAACTTTATTCGATATACCATAAGGAAATCCCTTCTTTTCTTCTTCCTTTCCTGAAGAGCCCAGAAATGGAAAGAATCGATCATATCGGAATGCATTGTGGAATGGAATATACGTCCTTTCCTTTCTATAGGGATTTTACGAAATATTCCCGATATGAACATTCTCTTGGCGTGGCCTTGATTGTCTATCATTTCACGAATAGCATGAAGATGTCTCTTTCCGGACTTTTTCATGATATTGCCACCCCTTCCTTTGCCCACGTCATCGATTTTCTCAATGACGATCATGAAAAACAGGAAAGCACCGAAGAAAAAACACTCTCCATCCTTTCGAATTCGAATGTCATTCTTTCGGAACTTCAAAAACAAAACATCCCCTTAAAGGAAGTCTATGACTACCACATATACCCCATCGCCGATAATGACAGTCCAAAATTATCTTCCGATAGACTCGAATATACTCTCCACAACTTCTACAACTATAATCTTGCGACACTCGACGAAATCAAGGAGATGTATGATGATCTATGCATTTCCCATAACGAAGAAGGAGAAGACGAGATTTCTTTTCAGAAGGAAGAACTCGCCAGAAAATTCTCTCTTCTCACCATAAGAAACGGTCAGATCTATGTCACCAAGGAAGATAGATTCGCCATGGAATATCTCGCCCAGCTCATCAAAAGGGCAATCCAACGTCATGTTTTAGAAGAAGACGATCTCTATACAACCGAAGAAAACGTCATAATGTTGCTCTCTCGGGATAAGACCAGCAGACAGGATTTCCTTGCCTTCCGAAATCTATCGAAAGTCCGGCTTGAAGATAAGCCGACGAATGAACATTCCTATCAGATATATGCCAAGAAAAGATACATCGATCCTCTTGTTAAGGACAAAGGAAGGATCTCTCATCTCGATGATGAAGTCAAAAGAGAGATGCAAGCCTTCCTGAACGAAGACTTCTCCTCCTATATCACCATCGACTGAAAATGGCTTGCCAATCCGGCAAGCCATTTTTATCTCGTTTTTTCTTCCTGCTTTTCTTTTTTCAGAAATCAGTCGTTATGTG
>CAVKZJ010000009.1:0-58720 GCA_963660905.1 bacterium
CCAAATTATTATACCATACGAATTCTAGAAAATCTTTTAAACTATTCAGACTTTTTTCATGAAAATATTTCTCTGAATAGACATATCAGAATGCAATCTTTTTTCTTAAAATAGGCAAATCGCATCTGTTAAGGGCTTCCTTTTATTGAAAATACAAAAAAAGAATGGAAAACTCTCCTTTGCTTAACTACAATAATCTATAGATATATTGGAGGAACGTATCTGATGTTTAAAATCGTAAAGAAGGATGTCCTCAACCCGACAATCATTCGATTGGTCATTGACGCACCCTTTGTCGCCAAAAAGGCTCAGCCTGGTCAGTTCATCATTTTGAGAACCGACAAGGATTCGGAACGTGTGCCGTTCACAATTGCCGGTGAGGATCCCGAGAAGGGAACCGTCACCATCATTTTCCAGGTTGTCGGTGCTTCGACATTGGAATTGAGCAGACTGAATGAAGGAGATGAACTTGCTGATTTTGTCGGCCCACTTGGAAAGCCAAGCGAATTGGAAGGCCTCAAGCATGTCGCCATCGTTGGCGGTGGTGCTGGATGCGCTATTGCCTATCCGCTTGCTTATAAACTTCATGAAATGGGCGCGGATGTCTGCTCTGTCGCCGGATTCAGAAACAAGGATCTCGTTATCCTTGAGAAAGAATTCGAAGATGCTTCCAACACCTTCGTCAAGATGTCGGATGATGGAACCTGGGGTGAAAAGGGATTTGTCACAACCGGTCTTGAGAATGAAATTCTCCGTCGTCAGGGCACTGATGAACAGTTCGATGAAGTCATTGCCATCGGACCTATCGTCATGATGAAGAACATCTGTCTTCTTACAAAGAAATACAATATCAAGACCATCGTCTCCATGAACCCGATCATGATCGATGGCACTGGCATGTGCGGATGCTGCCGTGTCATGGTGGGTGGAAAGATGAAATTCGCCTGCGTTGATGGACCGGATTTCGACGGATGGGAAGTCGATTTTGATTCTGCCGCTGAAAGAAATACCATGTATCGCACATGGGAAAGACAGAAATACGAAGAAGAATGCAACCTTCTCAAGGAGGGAAAATAATCATGCCATTCAACATGAGAGCGACCAAGAACGAGATGCCAACTCAGGCTCCCGAGGTCCGTAAACATAATTTTGACGAAGTCGCCATCGGCTATACCAAGGAGATGGCTATCGATGAAGCGAAACGCTGCATGCAGTGCAAGAACCCAGGCTGCGTTCCAGGCTGCCCTGTCCATATCGACATTCCAGGCTTCATCGCGGAAGTCGCCAAAGGTGATTTTGAAGCCGCTTATCAGGTCATTTCCAAATCTTCCTCTCTTCCGGCTGTCTGCGGAAGAGTCTGCCCGCAGGAATCCCAATGTGAAAAGAACTGTCTGAGAGCCAAAATGCCTGTCCGTGAAAAAGATGAGACAGGAAAATTGGTTGTCAAGGGCATGGGCGAAGCTGTCGGCATCGGAAGATTGGAAAGATATGTTGCTGACTATCATCGCATGAACGTCACGCCAAGTGTTCCGGAAATCAAGAAAAATGGACACAAGGTCGCTGTCATCGGTTCCGGTCCTTCCGGCCTTGCCTGCGCCTATGACCTTGCAAAGGATGGCTATGATGTCACGATTTTCGAAGCTTTGCATGTCGCTGGCGGCGTCTTGATGTATGGCATTCCTGAATTCCGTCTTCCAAAGGCCATCGTTCAGAACGAAGTCGAAGGCTTGAAGAGAATGGGCGTCAAGATCATGACCGATATGGTTGTCGGCCGTGTCATCTCCATCGATGAATTGATGGAAGAATATCATTTTGAAGCCTGCTTTGTCGGAACAGGTGCTGGTTTGCCTCGTTTCCTTGGCATTCCAGGTGAAAATGCCAAAGGCGTCTATTCCGCCAATGAATTCCTCACCAGAGTCAATCTCATGAAGGCTTATCAGGATGATTCGGAAACTCCAATTCAGCATGCCAAGAACGTGGTTGTCGTCGGTGGCGGAAACGTCGCCATGGATGCTCTTCGCACTCCGCTCCGCTTAGGCGCAGAAAAAGTGACCTGTGTCTATCGTCGAAGCAAAGACGAACTTCCAGCCAGAAAAGAAGAAGTTGAACATGCAGAACAGGAAGGTGTCATCTTCGATCTTCTGAGAAATCCTGTCGAGATTTTGGAAGACCGCACGGGTTCTCCATCTCCGAGAGCAGCGGATTTCAATCCGAATTATGGTTCCGTCATCGGTATCAAGGTTCAGAAACAGAAACTCGGCGAACCTGATGCCAGCGGAAGAAGAAAGCCGGTTCCGGTCACTGCCGAAGAAGATCCGGAAGCTTTCTATACCATTCCCTGCGATTGCGTCATCATCGCAATCGGCACATCGCCGAATCCTCTTATCAAATCGACGACGCCAGGAATCGAAACCAATTCGCACGGCTGTCTGATTGTCAATGAGGAAACCAATGAGACGACCAAGGATGGTGTCTTCGCAGGCGGAGATGCTGTCACGGGTGCCGCAACGGTCATTCTTGCCATGGGTGCTGGTCGAAAAGGTGCCAAATACATCGACGAATACATCAAAAACAAGAAGTAAGCAGAAATAAAGATAGGTGGGGTCTCCCACCTATTTTTAATGAAAGGAAATCCTGCAAATGATTTTATATGCAAACAGTTTTCAACTTTTTTTCTTTTTGGTATAATGTAAAAAAAGGAGGTATCCTATGAGCGAGAACATTGAAAACCTTCAGGCTGACATTGAAAAATTGATGGGATATGTCAATACTATTCGAAATAATGGAGGATTGGATATCTTTTCTGGTCTTTTCCAGACGGATTATCGAATCGTCACCTATCTATCGACCCATCCAGATGCCCATCCTTCGGATATCGCGGATGAACTCAATGTCACAAGACCGAATGTTGCTGCCAACCTTCGTCTTCTTGAACAGAAGAAGCATATTGTCCGTGTCGTTGATGAAGAGAATCGAAGACAGGTCTATGTGAATCTGACCGATGAGGGAAGAGAATATTTGAAGAAATGTGATGATCAGCTCCATTTTCTTTTTGCTGGATGGTTTCAGCTTTTGGGAAAGGAGGAGACCAAGCACCTTCTGAAGATATTGGAAATCTCTGCTTCACCCAATGCGATTTCCCCGGATATCAGAGAGATGGTCGTAGGTCATTAAGATGTCTTTTCCTGCGCTTCATAAATTTTTGGATGGCTCTGATTTGATTGTGTTCCTTGATTTTGAAGGGACACAATTTTCCCATAAGGTGATTTCAATCGGCCTTGTCGCCTGCAAGAAGGAAAAGGATTCTCTTCTTTTTGACATGCAGAATCCATGGAAATATCAGAGATATATCCTGACAGAGGATCCTCTTGGCCCGATAGTCGAAGAGATGACGAAGATCAATGCCGATCTGCTTCACAAGAAAGGAATTCCTCTTCATCAGGCGATTCTGGAAATCAATAAGATGCTTCGCCCATATAAGAAAAAATTCATCTGCTATGGAAGTCTCGACATGAAGATGATGCATCTTTCCATCGATGAGAACAACCAGACGGAAGCCGATTTCTTCAAGAACATGACAAAGAATCATCTCGATTTCCATTCCTATCTCGAAAAGAGGATATCGAATGAAAAAGGACAGTCCTATTCCATCGAAAAACTTCTTTCCCTTTTCTCTCTTTCCTCAGAAGGAATGTTCCATGACCCTTTGACGGACGCTCTTGATCTCATGAAGATTTTTTCTTCGTACGTATCCGATGAGGAAAGAACGATTGAGTTGGTCCTTAAAAATTATAAAAAGAATCCCCATACGTCGAAAATCGACAAGAAGATTGTCTCTCGTCTCATCGAAAAGGGAGAGGTGAATTTAACAGATCTTAAGGAGATTCTCAAGGAGCAATTATGAAAATCATCAATTATCCGGATGGAAGAAAACTTGTCGTCGACGAAAAGAAGAGGGATCACGTCGATCATAGAAAAACAGAAAACAAGACGGAAGCACAGAGAATCAAGGAATCCTTGATTAGGTCGAATATGGGCATGGCCTTTGAGTCGGACGTCACGAAGTCCTGCGATTTTTATCGTGAGCAGAAAAAAGCGGATATCTATAAAAGACCGACTCCGATCAAGGTCGTCAAGATGAGCAAGACACATGCCGGCATGATAGAGGAAGCTTATTTCGAGGAAAAATCCACAACCGACTATGTCGGCATCTACAAGGGAAAATATATTGATTTCGAATGCAAGGAAACGATTCATGATCAGATTCCCTACAAGATGATCCGAGAACAGCAGTATCGACACCTCGAATCCATTCTTTCCTATGGCGGAATTGGATTTTTCTTAGTCTCCTTCAAAAGAGCACAGGAAGTCTATCTTCTTCCAGCAAACATCATCCTTGATGAGGTCAAGGAAAAAGGACACGTTGGATTCAAGAGGGAATTCTTTATCCAAAAGGGTGTCCTTGTTGAGCAAAGCTATCTTCCGCCATATAAGTTGCTTGACGCAATCGATAAGGCGTTTGGACTTTAATTATTTTTTCTTATTGTTTTTATTTTTATAGATTTTCTTAGCTGCCTTCTGTATCTTCTTTTTGGCTGTTTTTCTCTGCTTTTTATTGGAATGCTTGATCAGTATCACCAGGATGAGAATGACAAGGAGAAGAAGAACGGAGGCAACAACGATGATGAGAATATATGTCTGCTTGGGTGTGAGGTTGAAAAGCGTGAAGTCTCCGCTTTGGGTCGAAGAGTTGTTGCTTGTCTGGGAATCGGATGAATCCGGCGTCGAACTGCTGTCAGGCTGAGTCGAGGAACTGTCTTTGTCTGTCGTTCCAGAGTCGGAGGAATCCTTGTTGTACCCGACAAGCGTTGGGCCTTTTTCTTTTGAGGCGTCGTAGACATAGCTTGTATCATAGACTCTTCTTGCCCATTCCGGATGGTCGATGTAGGGGTTTCGATTGTCCTGGATATTTTTATAGATGAGATTGTTTCGATGAATCTCATAATCGGAGACAGGGTCTTGTTCGTTCCACTTTAAGAGGGTGGAAAGATTGTATTGGACGCCATGGAAGATTTTGGCACTATCGGCTCTATTTGCATCGTCATCCGTATAGGTTTTATCATCCGTCAGATAGAGATAGGGTTCTTCCTGACTGTTCTTATCGAGTTTGAAGCTATATCTTGTTCCCATATAGAGAAGACATCTTGCGACATCTCCTTTCCATTCATCGGTCGGTTCGAAAGTGTCACTCGATGTATCGAGCCAACCGGAAATCTCTTGGGTTCCATCGGCGAGATAGTTTTTGATGACAGTGGCCGTGGAATGATCAACCTCTCCAAAGAAGTGGTCATTGTGTCCTAGTGAATTCGTATTGTGGTCAGCGGCGACGAGATGATGCATATCGGTCCATGCGCCTTTCGTCTCGATATCCTTGCCAGAGGAATCCTTCAATTTGAAGCCATGATTCTTTGCCCACATATGTTCCTTGTCGACCTGAATCATGTTGGATGGCTTCTTCTTGTTTGTATAATCGATGGCAGTCAAAGAGGAATCCGTCTTGAAGCCATTGATGTAATTCGAATAGGCTTTCGTGACATCGTTATTGGCACTGTCGCTGATATAGGCGTTATAGAGATAATAGGTATTATCCTTTGTCAGGGTGAAGTTCTCAGGTGTGACACTCGCAGAGATCTTCCAATTTCGATCTGTCAGCTTATACCAATCGGAAACCTGGGAATAGGTTAAGAAATAATTCTTTCCTGTCGCATCATCGGCTTTATGCGTGGCGATTTTCGAATAGAGATAGACCTTCAGCTCATCGCCTGTCTTTGATTCGACATCTCCATAATAGGTGTTGATCTCCGTTGCGGTGGAATCGGAGAAATCCAGCATTGTGTTTTTGTCGTAATATTTGCCGAGGCTGAACGTGTTTGCCTTCTTCACTGGAGCAGCGGTGAAGGAGAAGGAAAGCAGACAGGTCGCAAAGGAAAAGATTTTCAGAAATTTATGCATGATTGTAAATGGATTTTGCCTTTCTGGTAAATAGTATAGATGGTAAAGCACTTTATTTGTTCAAAAAATTGATTTGCAAAACCGCTTTTTCTAAAATGGTTGGGTATGAAAATGAACCAGAACGCAAACAACAGCTATTTGATTGTCTTTGATTTGGACGGAACCTTGCTCGACAGTGAAAAGAAAATCCAGCCAAAGACACAGAAGATCATTTCCTATCTTCGAAAAAAGGGAAACATCGTTTCCATCGCCAGTGGAAGACCGGGACGATCCGTCAGGGAATATTCAGATTTTCTTTCCTTGAATGGGCCCTATGCCGGATATAACGGGGCCTTGATTGAAGATCCTTATGACCGAGATTTCAAGAACGTCTATAAAGTGATCAAAAAGGAAGTTCTTCTTGATTTCTTGACTCACTTCAAGGAATCCTCCTTTGACAACCTCATGATCGAGGATGAAATCAATCAGTACTATCTTCATGAGAATCAAGACTATGTGAATTTTTTTCATCCAGAGGGAATGAAAATCCATATTGGAAGCGTGATAGAAAATCTTCAGGGTGATGTGAGAACCTGCGTCATGAAGATCATGGACCCCTCCATGAAGGATGCGATGAAGAATTATCTTGAGTCGATTGTCACGGATATGTCGATCCGCTGGTGGGCAGATACGGATACCTTTGGCGAATTTGTCTTTTATGATACGAATAAATCGACAGCCGTGAACTATCTCTCCTCCTATTATGGAATCGACAATGACCATGTCATCTGCTTCGGGGATGCGATGAATGATGAGGCGATGATCAAGAATGCCGGAATCTCTTTTGCGATGAAAAACGGAGATGAAAGACTAAAGAAGATAGCTCGCTATATCACACCCTATGACAATGATCATGAAGGCATCTATTATGCCTTGCTCGATTTCTTCCATCTGAAGGAAGACGAAATCCATGCATAGAAAAAGGAACTGACCTCTTTTTCGACCGATTGGCCATGAGAGGATCAGTTCCTGTTTTTTGTTGTCAACGAATGAAATCAAATAAGAGGATATATCAATTCTTTTTGGAAGAATATCTTATGCCAAATGCATGATGGCCTTGAGTTCATCTGCCATCTTCTTGGCTTCTTCCTTGGCGATTTCATCTTCCTTGACGATTTCGATATAGAATTTCACCTTTGGCTCTGTTCCGCTAGGACGGATGCAGAGGAAGGATTCATCTTCGAAATCGAATCTCAGACAATTCGTCTTATCGATGTCCGGCAAATCCATTTCCTTGGTGGAATGATTTTCGAAATCGATGATCTTTCTGTTGAGGTAATCCGACATGGTCTTCACTTTCTTTCCAGCCAAAGTGGAGAAAGGATTGTTGCGGACATTGGAGATTTCCTCGTTCATCTTGTCAAGAGAACCGGCACCCTTGAAGTAGATGTTGACCTGGGTGTCATAATAATGACCGGTCTTCTTATCAAGTTCCTTCAAGGCGACATCCAATGTCTTTCCCTGACGGAGATAGAATTCACACATATCGGCAATGGCGATGATGGACTGCAATGAATCCTTATCGCGGATGAAATCGGCCAACAGGTATCCATAGGACTCCTCATATCCAAAGAGATATTTGTCACCTTCCTCAGGCATTCTTGAGGCCATGTCTCCGATGTATTTGAAGCCGGTGGCTGTGGTTCTGACTTTGATGTTGTACAACTTGGCAGCCTTTGCACCCTGGGCACCAGTGACAAATGTGTTGCAGATGCATCCATTGGATGGAAGAAGGCTTCTTCTTTCGAGCGTGCCTAGGACATAGTCAATCAGCAAAGCGCCTGTCTGATTTCCTGTGAAGCGCTGTAATTCGCCCT
Organism: bacterium; assembly: GCA_963660905.1. Taxonomy (GTDB): domain Bacteria; phylum Bacillota_I; class Bacilli_A; order RFN20; family CAG-288; genus Enterosoma. The sequence goes on from CAVKZJ010000009.1 coordinate 7,869, forward strand.
TGGAATTGATGAAGGCGATACCCATACGGTCGGCATCTGGATCGGTGGCCATGATGAGGTTGAACTTCTCACCTTTCTCATTGAGTTCGTGAATATGCTTATAGGCACCCAGATAGGCTTCCTCGGTCTCCGGATTTGGGTTGGGCGTATTGGTGAAATCAGGATCGAAATAGTCCTGCCCAGGAACGGTCGAGACGACATATCCGGCACCGCGAAGGGCCATCGGACCGACCTTGCAGTCGCATCCGCATTCCGGAGTGAAGACAATCTTCGTCAATCTTTCTCCTTCAAAGACATCCTTGTAGAGAGAAGTCGAGATTTCTTTCTTCACATATTCCTCGTCATAGGCATCATCATCATCGAGATAGGTGATTTTGCCAAATTCCTCGACTGGGGTATAGGTGACGTTGAGTTCATCCTTCAGAGCATCGATTTCCTTGATGAGTCCGTCGATATTCTCATAGACGGCCTGGCAGCCTTCTTCATCGTAGACCTTGTATCCATTGTATTCCTTTGGATTGTGGCTTGCTGTGATCATCAAGCCTCCAACGCAATGAAGATGTCTGACGGTATAGGAAAGTTCCGGTGTGGGATGGGGATCACGGAAGGTGAAGACATTGAATCCGAGTTCGGTCAGGACCTTTCCGGCTGTATCCCTGAATTCCTTTGAATAATGACGGTTATCAAAAGAAATGGCGAATCCTCTTTCGCGACATGCTTCCTTTCCATATTTGGAAAGAAGGAACTGTGCGACACCGATTGTCGCTCTTCTGACGGTGAGGATGTTGAGTCTTGCAGAGCCAGGGCCCAAAAGGGCTCTCATGCCCGCAGTTCCAAAATGAAGATCGCTCGAGAACATTTCTTTTTTCGTGTCTTCATCGGCATTTTTGATGATTTCCTTCTCTTCTTGGCTGACAAGATCGGAAGCCAACCAGCATTCCATTTTCTGTAAGTAGTCCATAGTGCCTCCTAAATGGTTGTGATTATTATACTACGAAAGCGCTTAAATATTGAGTGGTGCGATTACTTTTTTTTGCGCTTCAGCATGAAATTCTCAACCTGCATCTGTGAATTGTCCAATTGGGAGCACAAATGGAGATATTCTTCGACTTTCTTTCCGTCTTTTGCGTATTTGCTGTAGGCTAAAAGAAGCGGTGAGAAAGAAAGATAAGATCCGAACGCAGAGAGGTCTTTTTCCTTTTTCGCCAGAAAATAGGTGAAGTTGTAGATGTTTTCGTATTTCACATGGTCATAAATGATGTTTTGGCTTTTGGAAAGATAATATCCCATGGAGTAATAGGCGTAGAAAAGATCTCTTCTCGACTCCTTTTCGATTTCCCGGATTTCCTCATATTCTTTTTTATGTTCTCTGCTATAGAGGGTAGCGTTCAGATATTCGCTGACAAGGTCATTCCTCAGAACGGAAAGATAGATGGAACTTGGAGTTGGGGAAAAGGAAAGTAGGGTTTCTCCTAATTCCTTCATGGTATCGAAGATCTTTCCATGGAAGCAGAAAGGAAGGAAGGGATTCAACGCTTCCCGAACTCGGAAAAGAAGGACATCCTCATCGATGGACTGGAGGAGCAGTTTTCTGATTTTTTCATATTTCTTTTCGTCTTCCTTCTTTACGAAAAGGAGAAAATCCACATTATGAATTTCCTTTTCCCATCCAGGGATGATTCCGATTTCCTTGCTGATTGAGAAAATGCTCTCGTATGTTTTTTCTTGAAAAATGTATCCCATAATCTTTTCCTAGAATGAAATGTTCAATATTGTACTATAGAGGTAGAAGATGAAGCTGACAAAGGAAAGGAGATAAATGATGGTGGCAAAGGCGTAATTCAAGGAAGAGAGAACCTTGAATCTCTTTCTTCTTTTTATGGAGTCGGTTTCCAAGACTTTCTTGAAATCGATATAGGTCGAGGAAAGTTCGGAGAAAATCTTGATGTCGTTGCTTAATTTCATATGAATGTTCATGGCACCGAGAATATAGTCGAAAAGGGTTTCCGACTGCTGGAGAATCTCGTCATAGATTTTCTGATTCTGCTTCTTCAGGAATTTTTTCGCATAGTGATAGGATGCATTGACATTTGCTTTGTAGGTGTGGAAGATGATGAAGATGATATCATAGACTCCTAATGCCATAGGGAAGAGATAGGAAGTGTAGGTCAGGGCATAGTTGAACCTCGGATGATAGAAGCATTCCCAGTAATGAGGCTGCGGATAAAGAAGAATGAATGCCAAGAAAGCATGTAAAAGGATGAAGATGATGATTTCAAGAAGAGAAAGAATCGAGAGAAAGGCGCTTTTCCCTTCTTTTTTTCTTGTGCTTTTCTCCACCGTGGTCAAGGAGAGATGGACAAGTTCGTTCATGTCTTTTACATACTCACTTGTTTTTTCGCGAATGGCTTCCTTTTTTCTTTCGATGGGAATCGTCTCGTCTTTGATGAGTTCATTGATGGTATAGTCTGTGGAATCGACATTGACGATGAGATCTCCTATCGTCGTGACATCGCCGGAATAGTTCGGATCCACGCAGAGCGGATTGATGTAATACTCCGGGAAGGAATGGAGACAGAGATAGTTGATTTTTGTCTCGAGGATGAAGGTTTCCTCAAGGGTTCTCGGTTCGAGTTTCAGCGAGTTGTATTCCTTGACGATTTCCTTCGCCTTAGTCGAAAGATGTTTTTTTGCTTCGATGGCATTGTAGGAGAGAATCTGATAGGAACTTGAGAGCGTAATCTTCTTTCGATATTCATAGGCGTAGGTCGAACAGTCCCATCCGCTTTTTTCCGCAAGGAGATAGAATTTCAGTTGATTGTCCATAATCCTATGCTCCAATCGGGTGTATGAAATCGAATAGGAAACCCAAAAATCCATCCGCGAGGGGAAGGATTTCTCGGATTTCGACGGCGGTCAAGAAAAGAATGCCGTAGCTTGATAGAAAGAAGACGACGCGAAGAAGAATCGTCCAAGAACGGAGATAGGCTTTATGAATATCGGGATTCTTTCCGATGAAGAAAATTTTGAGAAGAATGTATCCGATAAGATAGAGGATAAAATACATAAGAATCAAGCTCAGATAAAAGGAAACATGAATTTGTTCTTCCATGGTCAGGGTATCTCTTTTGACAAAAAGAGAAAAGAAACCCAAAAAAGCCTTCCCCATGCTCTGTTCGATTCCAATGGAAGGGAAGAAGAAATTGAGGGTGAAAAGGGAAATGAAAAGAAGAGCTGGAGGAAAGGCGCAGAAGGTAAAGAAGGTCAGTTTATTTCTTGTCAAAAAGAAGGTAGGAATCAAGAATAATGCGGATAGAAAAATCAAGACAATGGAAAGACTCATTTTGGTTAGTGGATTTTGGATATGGAATCCAGAATTTTCTGTTCCTTTTCGGGCAATGGAGACGTAAATTCTTTATCCGAAAGATAAGAAAGTTTCCCATCGAGTTTCTTGAACTTGAAGTAGGATGCGTGAAGGAACTGGTTCTTCAGTCCATACATTCTTTCGAACATCTCATTGACCTGGAAGTCGCCGTATTTGCCGTCACCGACGATGGGATGTCCAATGCTTGCGAAATGGACGCGCAGCTGGTGGGTCCTTCCTGTCATCAGCTCGGCTTCGACAAGAGCATATCCGAAGGAATAATTCTTTATTCTCTTATAGAGTGTCAATGCTGGCTTGCCGCCTTTGGAGACGGGGACGACGCGCACAATCTTCTTGTCGCTGTCTTTGGCTAAGGCATAGTCGATTTTTCCATTCTCGGAAACGTTTCCTCGGACAAGCAGTGTGTATTTCTTCTCGATTTGTTCGCGTGTGCGGAAAAGTTCCAATAGCTGCTGAAGCGTGGGAAGGTTCTTTCCGAAGAGAACGATTCCGGATGTGTTTCGATCCAGTCGGTGGGCTGGGGAAGGAATGAAACCGTCCAAGGAATTTGGATCCCATTCTCTTTTTTCCTTCAGATAATTGAGAACCATATTTTGAAGCGTGATTCTCTTTTCTCCTTCGTCTCCATGGACGAGAAGTCCTTTTGGCTTGTTGATGACGAGGATGTTCTCATCCTCATAGATGATTTCGAAATCCGCCTTTACGGGTCTTAAAAGGGCTTCTTTGTGGAACTGTTCTAAGAGTGCAGGTTTGATATAGATGTCGACTTCATCGCCTACCTTTGTGATGTAATCGATGCTCGCTTTTTTTCCATTGACCTTGACATCTTTCTGACGAAACATCTTATAGATGAAAGAAATCGGGGCATCTTTGAGCATGCGCTTCAAAAATTTGTCAATTCGCTGGGAAGCTTCGTTTTCTGTGATAATGTATTTCATACGTATCATTATAAACAAAATCGGAACAAAAAAGAATGTGTGACTTCATGCAAAGGTGAAATATATGAAAGAATAGAGGACTGAAGAAGTCGATGCATAGAAGAGGATATGATCGCCTTAGAGGAACTGTTCTTTTCTTTTGGAGAAATGAAAGAAGAAAGATGATTCTTCGAAATCCTTTCCCCTATGGAGAAGAAACGAAGGTGAAGATAGAAAGAACATTTTTTTCTTGACTTTGTGTTCAAATTCATTAGAATATATATGTTGTCTCTAGACGACAAATGGAGCGATACTCAAGAGGCTGAAGAGGTGGGCTTGGAAAGCTCATAGACGGGCAACACCGTGCGAGAGTTCAAATCTCTCTCGCTCCGCCATCGAATTTGTATCTGAATAGAAGAAATAAAAATTCCTCCATTCGGATTGAATAATGAAAAATTGGACCATTGCGGACTTATTGCAGTGGTCTTTTTTCATGCTTATGAGACATAAAAAGAACATGTTTTTTCAATGTGATCAAAAGGTATTTTCCACTTACTGGAAAAGCAGGCTTTTGGATAGATTATCCAATCGCCTGCTTTCAAAAGGGCTAGAATGACGGACTTACTCAGAGATATCCTCACCTTTCTTTTTCTTTCTTTCGCGTAGAAGAAAGCGAATGAGGATGATCATGAGAGAGAGGACGGCGATAGCAAGCCCGACGATGAGTCCGATGACCCGATGCTCAGTGAAATCAATTAGGAACATAATGTGCCATCCTTCAGATGATAGATTTTTTCGCAGATGGACAAGCCTGACTTCTTATGGGAAATGAGAATGATGGCCTTGTCCTTTTCCTTTTTCAGTGTATTGAGAATCAAGGCCTCATTGTAGCCATCGACATTACTTGTCGCTTCATCCAGAAGCAGAAGCGGCGTATTGGCCAAGAAGACCCTGGCAAGTCCGAGTCGCTGTTTTTCTCCGCTGGAGAAATTGTCTCCCAGATCGCTGATTTGCGTGTTCAACCCATCTTTCAGGGACATGACTTTTTCATAGATGCAGGCCTTCTTCAATGCTTGTTCCATCTCTTCCTTTGTCGCGTCTTTTTTGGCAATCCTCAAGTTATATTCTATGGTATTCTTGAAAAGATAGGTCGTCTGGCTAAAGAGAGTGATATTTTTGCTGATGGCTTCTCTTGAATAGCAAGAGAGGTCTTTTCCGTTGATGAGAATCTTGCCGCTGCTTGGTTCCTCAAAGTGGAGCAACAGCTTGAACAACGTGGATTTTCCCGACCCGCTTTTCCCTTCGATGCCGATGATTTCGCCTTTCTTCAATTCGAGTTGGATGTCGTGCAGGATTTCTTTTTCATCATATCCGAAGGACACATGATCGATTTTCATCTCTTCGAATTCGAAATTCTCATTCCCTTCCTTGACTTTTCCCTGGTCATAGATGATGGGAAGAATTCTTTTTGCGGAGGCAAATGACATCGTCAGATTGCTCGGAAGATTGGCTAATGCCAACACTGGACCAAAGGAAGAGGCAAGCATCATATAGGCAAGAATGATGCGAGGGGATTCGATGAGTCCGTTCTTCAATAATAGGGAGCCGACGAAGAGAAGAGTGATATCGCCAAGAAGAACGATGAAATTGCTCGCACCAGTGAATCCGAGGGAGCGGTTGTTGAGTTTCTTGTTGAGGAGAGTGAGCTTTTTGGAAATCTGATCGAGTGTCTCCTTTTCCTCATTTTCCTTTTCCTGATAAAGGATTTCCTTCATTCCGTAACACGAGTTGAGATATTCATTTTCGCTTTCGGAGAGAAGCATTCGATATTCCACACCGAGATTCCGATTGGAAAGATAGAAAAGAACAGGCACAAGAAGACCAAGAAGAAGATAGAAGAATAAGGCGGTCAAAGTGAAATAGAAACTGATCAGGACACCGAAGAGGACAAGGACAACAGCCTCTGTGAGAATGGCGATGAAGAAAGGCGTGATGGTGTGGGCGTAGAAGACTTCAAGACTCTCCGTATCCGATTGGAGGATGGAGAGAAGCTCACCTTTGTTTCTCTCATCAAGAACTTTGTCGCCCTGTTTTCTTAAGGAAGCAAACATGCGATTTCTCACTAAGGCAAGCAGAGTGAATGCCATATAGTGGTTGAGATATTGTTCACCGTAGCGTAAGAATCCTCTTAGGAATCCGGAGATGACAAGAAGGGTGAGTATCCAAGAAAAGGAAAGGGAAACCTCGACATGTAGAATCTTCAGAATGCCAAGTCCGGCAAAAAAGAGGATTCCCATGGAGGAAAGGTAGCCGAGCGTTCCAAGCAGAACGGCTAAAACAAGAAGATATCTTTTTCCTTTGATCAGGGATAGCATGCCCTTCAATAAGGAGAAGAAAGAATTCTTTTTCATAATATTTCCTCCCATTTCTGTTCCTGCTTTACGCGAAGAGAAAATTCATTCTCTTCGTTGATCAGTCTGGATGGATTGCCTTGGAGAATGACTTTCTTGTCTTTTCCGAAAAGGTAGAGCTGGTCGGCAAGAAGAGCGTTGCTTAAGCGGTGTGAGATGAATAAGACGATATGATCCTTGCTGAGCTGCTTGATGGAGGAAAGGATGATGGCTTCGCTTTCCTTGTCGATGTTGCTCGTCGTTTCATCGAAAATGCAAAAATCCTTGTCTGTGGATAGATAATAGGCAAGAACAAGACGCTGCTTTTCTCCGCCAGACAGATCGCTTCCGCCTTCTCTTGGAAGATAGGATAATCCACCGGCGTCGAGGATTCTCTCCTTCAGATCGACTTTTTCGAGAAGAGAATACATCTCCTCTTCGGTAATATCCTTGTTATAGAATCGGAATCCGTCCTGGATGGATTTATGGAGAAGGTAGGAATCGTTGGAAATATAGGAGACATGCCTTCTGTAGTCAATGAAGGATAAGTCCTTCAATTCCGTAGAATCGATTTTTATGGACCCTTCATAGGAGTCAATCTGTTTCGATAGAATCTTGGCCAAGGTGCTTTTTCCACACCCGGAATCGCCAAGGATGGAATAGAATCCTTTTTGAAATTCCATATTGATATTTGTAAGAACTTTGTCTGATCCATCTGGATAGGAGAAAGAAACATCTTTCAATGTAATAGATGTGATTGGAGATGCCATTTCTTTTCCGTCTTTCTTGTTTTCTTCCTTTAAGAGAGAAAGAACTTTCTTTCCGGCAGTAGCCCCGTTCATGGCGACGTGGAAAGCGGAGCCAAGGCTTCGCATCGGAAGGAAGAATTCCGCTCCGACCAGAATGAGGAAGAGAGCAATCTGATAACTGATTGCTCCATTGTTGAATTCCAAGAGTGTCAGAAGGATGCCGATGGCGGCACCGCCATAGGCGACAAGATCCATGATTGTTGTCGAGAAGAGCTGCATGACAAGGACCTTCATGGTGATTCTTCTGAATTCTTCGTTATTCTTCTTCATTTCCTCTTCCATGTCCTTGTCATAGTGGAAAATGAGAAGTTCCTTCATGCCCGAGACGGAATCAAGATAGGCGCCTCCCAAAGAAAGATATCGATTCCAATAGGTGGCAAAGATTTTCTTTGCCCATTTGGAAACCATGATGATGGAAATAGGAATAAGGGGAACACAGACAAGATAGACGATGGCGACCTTGTAGGAGAAGAAGCAGAAGAGAACAAAAAGACAGATGGGGGCAAGCATGCTGTAGAAGAAGGAAGGAAGATAGGAGGTGTAGTACAGGCGAAGCTGCTCGATTCCCTCGCTTGACAATTGGGAAATTTCCTGGACCTTGAGATGGCTATTTCCTCTTAAAGCGACATTCTTGTCATAGATGTCGTTTCGAATCTTATCGGCGACATAATTGGAGAGCTTTTCTGCCATTTTGCCTTTCACGATATAGAAGATGACAAAAAGAACGGCACTGAGCAAGGCAAAAAGAAGGAATGTCACGCCATTCTTTCCGTTTGAGAGAAAGGCTTCGACACTCTTGGATAAGAGATAGGTTGCAGAGATGGAACTCGCAAGCCCGAAAAATCCAAGCATGGTGATGAGGAAGAGATAATATCTTTTCCCCTTTATGTAGTTGAGCAGATCTTTGTCAATCATGGGTAGCCTCACTTTCTAGGGCAAGCATTCGATCTTCCTCTTTGATCTGAAGATATTCCTTGTGGCTGATCGGGGTGATGCGGAAGACGAAATAGGCATATTTGCAGAAAATCAAAACATCGAAGACGATGCTCATCGCCAATTTGTTGGTAAACCACATCGTGCATAAGAGCATCGCGGTCACCAAGGAAAGAAGAATCATTTCTCCGTAGATGGTCATGACTCTATGATTGGCAAAATTTCCCATGTGATTTTTGTAGAGCTTGGAATTGAGAAACCAGTTCGAGAATTTCTCGCTTCCCTTGCAGAAGCAAAAGGCGGTGAGAAGATAGAATGGAACGGTGGGAAGAATTGGAATGATGATGCCGGCTGTTCCGAGTCCCAAGGAGATGAATCCGACAATCAGGAAGAGGACGCGGACGATCTTATGTTTGGATATTTTCGATTTATTTTTTGGTTCCATTTTTCTTCGCAAGCCTCTTTTTTTCTTTCTTGGTTTCGATGACGTGTCTCATGGCCAGTATCGGATGATGGAAGAGCATTCTCGGACCCGAGAAGCGCATGACTTCGCGGATTCTTTCCCGGTGTTCCTTGTTGTAGCAATGGATGGTGCAATTGGAACAAAAAGGCTTCTTGTCTCCCCAAGGACATAACGAGAGGCGGTAATGGCAATATTCGCTCAGTTCCTTGCATTCCTCACATTCTTCATTTTTCTTTGTCTTATGCTTCTTATGGCAATATAGAGCAATCATTTCATCGACGATATAGATTTCGGATGAATATTTTTCATCGGTCATTTTTGGATTTTTTGATTTCATGTTAGCCCCCACTAATATTTATAACTATAACATTTTGCATCCTTCAAGAAAAAGGAAAAAGCATTTTTTTCTTAAAAATGATGCAAATAGAGAGAGTCGATTGGAATTTGCAATTGCAATTGAGACGATTTATGTTTATCATTACATCTCAAAGAGGATATATCATGAAAAAATCAAAAATCTTTGTATTGCCCTTGGCGGCTCTCTCCTTGATTGCCTGTACGGGACACAACACTTCTTCTGATGCGATTTCGTCGACGTCTTCTTCGACTGCTCAGACAACGACAAGCAGTTCGACTGCTAAAAGCTCTTCGAGCCCGGTGAGCTCTTCTCCGATTTCGACTTCTTCGCAATCTTCCGTTTCTTCCTCGAGTGTGGATTACACAGACGGATGGAAGGACTCGATTGCCGATGAGATGAAGAAATATCTTGGCGGAACGGTTGTTCCTTTCTACAAGCTTTCTTCTTCTAAGTCGAAGCAATATTCGAAATGGGAAGTGACGGAGACCGATTTTGGCATTCTGACCATCGAAGGCGATGGCAATGTTGCTTGGAATGCGACAACGACTGCCAATGAAATCAAAACGCTTTTTGTCAATGCTGGGTGGACGGTCGATCAGACAAGCGGATCGACTTTCGTGAAAGCGAAAGATTCGACGGGCAAAGTGACCGCTGAATATGAAAAGAATGATGAAGGCAATATCGCTCTTCATGCCAACTATGATGAGGATTATGATACGACCTCGGCGAGTGCATGGGACAGCGACCTCCTTGCTGAGATGAATACCGTCTTCGAGACGACTCTTCCCTATATCTATCTGGGAACAAAGAATCCCGGCTATCATCAGGATACGAATCTCACAACCCCGAATCTCACCATTTCCGGTGGAAAATGGACCGACAATGTTCTGACGGATGTCTCCACGCGTCTTTTGACTCTTGGCTTCAATGTTTCCATGAATCAGGATACGAAGATTCTTACGGCCACGGGCAAGGCAAGCAATGGCATCGACTCCTTCCAGCTCGAATTGTCCAAGAACAGCAATGTGGTTGACAAGATTGTCCTGAAGGTTCTCTTCATCGAAGGATTCAATCCGGATGCCTATTCGACATGGCCGGATACCTCGGGTGTGGAATCGGTGATCAAGAACTATCTCCACAACCATTCGATCCCCGTCACGTATTTGGGAACGAAGAATCCGAAGGCAAACTATAGCGATGCCTCGAAGTGCGTGATCATCTCCGGTCAGACTTGGGATGATTCCATTCTTACGCTCGCGATGGAAAACTGGGTGAAGGAAGGGTGGGAGATCGATGATGATGAATCAACATCCTCTTCTCCTTATGTTACCTTCAAGAAGGAAATTGCCTCCGATCACTGCATTCTCACGGCGACCATCAAAAAGAATTATTCCGATACGCCAGAAATCCGTATCACCTTGGATGAAGGCCTGGAAATTCCGGCTGATTGCACGGATTGGCAGTCGGAAACCAAGACATTGATGCAGGAAAAGATCAATTTGATTCTTCCTTATTTCTATATGAATACCGGAAGCGAAACGGCCAACTTTGATGAATCCTCCTCCACATTGACGATTGGTGGCGGAACCTGGGTCTCCCGTATCGGCGATTATTGCTATAATGCGCTGGATGCAGATGAAAATACTTATTGGGAACTCACGCAGAATGAATATTCGCATGAAGTGACGGCCACAGCCGAAGTCGATGGTGCCCAGTATTCTTTGACACTAAAGAAAGATTTCTCAAAAGTTGCTGTTTTGCGCATCACTTATATCCCGGCCTATGTCGTTCCGGAATCCGGAGAATGGACAGGAACGGCCAAAACAGAATTGGATACCAATTTCGCAGGAATGGATATTCCTTATGTCTATTTGAGAACGACATCTCCAGAGGGAGAATATGAGGATTACAATCGTTGCCTGACCATCTCGGGCGGTGTTTGGGATGATGGCATGATCACGCAGGCCAGAAACGTATTCACTGCGGATGACGGCTGGAAGAAGATAAAATATGATGCCAATGAATACAACCCCTATTTTGAGGCTGTAAAGGTTTTCTCCACTGGCTATCAGGTGAAGGTTCGTCTTCAAAGAAATTATTCCAAGATTGCACAGCTTCTTGTCTACAAGAACTCGATTTATCTTGATGAAAATCAGCCGACAGCCTATGTGAGCGAGAACAAGGACGAATGCATGACGAGCCTCAAGACCACGCTTCCTTATCTCTATCTTGGAACGAACAAGGAACAGATGAAATATGATGAGCTCACCGATACGAACTATACCTATGAGGGCCTTTTGACCATCACAGGTGAAAGCTGGAGCGATAAGATCCTTACAGCCGCTCAGACTGCCTTTGCTTCCTGGACGAGTCATATTGTCAGCACGGAATATGGCAACGCCTTTGTCGCCTACAAGACAGAAGCTGTCGATGGAACGAATTATGACTTTGTCGTTGTTGTCTATCATGATGATGAAAACATTCCGCTTCTCAAGTGCTATCGAAATCGATCCATCTCCTATTCCACGACTGGAACCTATTCGGAAACTGTCACTTCTCAGTTTGCGACCATGACTGGAAACCAGACGGACATCACTCTTCCTTATGTCGATCTTGGCACAGTGACATACAACAATCGATTCGTCGGCTCGAAGACCATCTCCCAGGTTCAGGAAATCAAGTTCTATGAGACTCTTCTCGCGGATAAGCAGACCGTGAGTGGAAAAGAATATGCGTGGGAGAATATCCGTCTCAGCGTCGACCAGAACGAACTTATGTTCTCGGCGAGCAAAGCTCTCCCGGCGGGTGGAAAAGTCAAGGTCAGTCTGATGAACATATTCAATCGTGTCATCGGCCAGGAAACGGGAACCTATGCTGGCACCCTGACCGTTCAGTATTCATCTCCGTTTATCGATGATTCTGGTGCCACAGAATGGAATGATGAGATTCTCAGCGCCATGAACGACACCTTTAGCAATCACGTGATCCCTTATTTCTACATGGGTGATACCAGCGATACGGAAATCAACATCAGCGATTATGAATCCTATCCGTATATTTCCTTCTCGAGCAGCGAATGGGATGACCAGATTTATACGAATATGATCAATGCCTTAGTCAACGATACCGGATGGACTTATATGTATGATTATGCCTCCGTCGAGGATACAGAATGCCTCTGGGCAAGCAAGACGCTCGACAACGGAAAGCATTTCACAGTTCAGCTGATTCATGTCATTGAAGACGAAGACATCGAATACGCTTCCTTATATATTTACTATCGTTAATCGATTTTTCTAGGAGACGAATGGCTGAGGTAAATGCCTCGGCCATTTTTGGACTAGATTTTTCTTTAGACTGCAAACGGGTGTTTCTGTTTTTGAATTCCGACACATCAGAAAAGTTGGCAATCAAAAAAATACGGCTCCTCAGGAAAGAGAAGCCGTATTTGATGTGATAAAAATGTCGAATCGATTTAGATGCAGGTATAGCCGCCATCGACAGCGATGATCTGGCCAGTGACATAGGAGGATTCCTCTGCGCCTAAGAAGCAGGCACAGGAATTGAGTTCACCTTCTTTTCCATATCTCTGCATAGGGACGGACTGTTTGGCGAAGGCCTGGAAGTAGTCTGTATCGAGAGTGGCAGTGGTCAGTTCGGTATAGAAATAACCTGGGCAGATGGCATTGACGGTGATTTTGGAAGTGGCTAGTTCGGCAGCCAAGCCTCTTGTGAAATTCACAACGGCACCTTTGGATGTATGATAGGCGATGGTTGGAATGGCGGTGTTGCCGACAAGGCCATAGATGGAGGCGATGTTGATGATTCTTCCATAGCCCTGTTTTCCATTCTCGATATTTTCCTTCATGAACCCGCCGAAGGCTTTCGAAACACGGAAGACGGAAGTCAGATCGAGATTGAGGGTGAACTGCCAGTCTTCATCCTTGTAGTCGAGTGCCTTGGTTCCGGTCCCCTTTTCTCCGCCGGCGTCATTGACTAGGACTTCGGCATGGCCGAAATGTTCCTTGACGGCTTTGACGGCGTTTTCGATCGACTCTGGATTCGTGACATCACAGGCGACTGGAAGAGCGTCGATTCCATATTCCTTCTTCAGCTCCTCGGCCAATGCGGTGAGCTTTTCGACTCTTCTTGCCAATAAGGCGACATTGGCTCCCTGGGATGCGAATCCTTTGGACATCTGGGTGCCGAGGCCGGATGAAGCACCGGTGATGACAACGACTTTACCTTTGTAATCAAACATTTCCATGTACCTCCTTTGTACATTCTTGAATACAATATAGCAAAGAAAATTTACAATAGCAATTGGATTGTATCATTATTTGACATTTGACTTTTATTTCTTCCATAGAAAGTCATCTCTGTTTTCACTATAATGGTGATAAGGAGAATTTATTCCATGCTCGATTTGTTGGATTTACATAAATATTTCATTCTGAAGCATCTGAAAAGCGGTGACATCGCAGTTGATTTCACGATGGGAAATGGCCATGATACCGAATTTCTTTCCAAGACCGTTGGAGAAAAAGGACATGTCTATGCCTTTGATATCCAGGAACAGGCGATCTTGTCGACCAAGAAGCATCTTGTGGAATCCGGGTGTGTAGAAAACTACACCCTTATCCATGATTCCCATCATAAGGTGAAGGAATATGTGCATGAGAAAATCAAGGCAGGCATGTTCAATCTCGGCTGGCTCCCGGGTGGAGACAAATCGATTTATACGCTTCGAAAGACGACTCTTCCTGCCATTGAGGCGGCCCTTGATCTGATGGATAAGGATGCGATATTGAATATCGCGATCTATCCTGGGCACGAAGAAGGAGACCTGGAAGGAAAGATGGTCGTCGATTATCTCTCTTCCTTGAGTCGATTCCGCTTTGCCTGCACGAGAGTCAATATTCTCAATTCCCCGACAAGTCCTTATTTCATCGTCGTGGAAAGTCACGAATAGAAAAAAGAGGACATGCTGTCCTCTTGAGGAATACGCCTGATGGAATGTCTATCAGGCTATTTTTTCTTGCTGTTCTTTTTTGCAGCCCTTCTCTGTCTTCGATTGCTTGGTGCTTTATTATCGCTTGGCGTGTCATAGCGATCGCTCGGAAGGACGACGGCTTTCTTTCTTGCTTCCTCGTAGTTCTGATGGAATTCATCGAGTGAGATTTCATCATTGTTCTGCTTTCTTTTCAGCCATTCAAAAGCCATGGCCGTGTCCCAGAAGTTCTTTTCGAGGGCATCGATGGCTTCCTTCTTGGAGATTTCGCCTCCATTCATGGTTTTCAATAAGGATAATCTTTCTTTTTGATCTTTCGTGAGCATGTCATTTTCTCTTCTTTCTTCTTTTCTATTATAGCCTAAGACTATGGATTTTGTATTTACGGACAAGAAAAAAGATGCCACATTTTTCATGGCATCTTTGAAAGGAGGGCTTCTTTAGATTTCGTTGAAGGAAGCGTAGTAGACGTCCGTCACATTCGTGCTGGTGAAGGCGTATTCTCCAGCCGAGAGCGTGAAGGTTGCTGTATAGAATTGCTTCGTCTTGCTGCTGCTGACCATATCTTTGTTCTTGTTATCGCTGGCTGTGACTTCTGTTTCTCCCTTTTTGCAGATGAAGGAAGAAGTCGGATAGTTTCCATCTGCGTCTTTTGCGCTTCTACCGGTGAGAAGAACCGTCAAGGTTCCTGCACCAGGGGCAGTGAACTTCATGGTTTCGCCATCCGCGAATTCGAAGCAGCTATATGGAATCCGAGTATCATCGCCATCGATTGAGGCGGCTGCGATTTTTCCATAGAATTTCGATTGGACACCAATGCCCATCGTATAGTTTCCGAAAACTTTTTCTGCGGTGTATCCGCTAGCGGATGTCGGAAGACTCAAGGTTGCATTCAATACATTGGCATCTGTTCCGACTTCGTTGACGGGAGTCAATGTCGTGATTGTCGAATCATAATAGACTTCGGCTTTTCTAACGGAAATCGCTGAATTTGCGGCGATATAGTATGTTCCGGCTTCAGGAAGATTGATTTCCGAGGAATCCCAATTGGCTTCGTGCTCTCCTTCATCAGAGACGGTCATGATATTTCTTCCGACTGTTTTTTCAATCATGCCATTGGCATCGGCCTTGATGATATATCCGACTCTCATAGTCTCGCCTTTTGTTCCGGCTTTCCATTCGATGCAAAGCTTTCCGGCTTTCGTTGTGACGAATTTGATGGCCTTGATCGGTCCGGAAGTCTTGAATTCGGAGTTTCCACTGATTTTCACCTGTGTAGGAGCTGTGGTGCTATCAACACCGCTCTTATCCGCTGTGTCCTTCTTATAGACGGTGAAATGGCCATCGGTCTGCGTCAGATTATCTTCGGAATTCTGCATTGCGGTGAGATCCAAGGCAAAATCTGGCAGGACAACTTCTGGAGAGGAAGATTCAGCCGGAGAGGATTCAGCAGGTGTCGTTGTCGCTGCTGGCGTTGTTGTTGGGGCAGGTGTTGTCGCTGCTGGTGTTGTCGTCGGAGCAGGTGTTGTCGCTGCTGGTGTCGACGTAGCTGGTGCAGAGGATGTTCCAGACGAATCTTTTCCCTGTGTGCTGCAACCGATGAGCATCAATGAGGCTAAGGCTATGAACGGAATGATTTTACGTTTCATGAATTTTCTCCTTTTTGAAAACGATTTCAAATATTTAATTCTTGTACACAAGTTCTTACAACTGTTTTTTCTTATTTTTGTGTTTTTAGCACAAAAAATAAACGTTTTTTGGAAATTTTTGTGCTATTAGAACAAAGAGTAACCGCTTGCATACAAGAATTTTATACAATAGGCATAAGTCAAATGAAAGGACTTGAATATATGAAAAAAAGATTGATTCCTCTCTTGCTCAACTGTGGATGGATTGCTCTGGCAGGATGCCAAACGACAACTTCAGATTCCACAGCCGAGCAAGATTCGTCGAGCAAGGAAAATTCTGCTCTCAGTTCCACGGATGATGGAAGCACGAGTGTTTCTTCCTCGATTGTCGTTGACGATTCTCATCCTCTTTATGTCTCTCCTACAGGCACGTACCAAGGAAAAGGGACAAAAGAATCTCCTTATGACTTCATGACCGGCGTCAAGACCTTGACACCTGGAAATACGTTGTATCTCATGGAGGGAACGTATTCCTTTTCGACCACACAGATGATTTCCTATGGCGTGAGCGATTCCACGGATTCCTATCATGTCACTTCAGAGGAAGGAAGAAGAACCATTCAGCCAGAGGTGATCAACGGCAAGAAAGCGAAAGTCGTCTTTGACTTCTCTTCTATGACGTTCAATTCCTCCAACCGAGGCGTTTCCCTCAATTCGGATTACTGGACCTTGAAGGATATCGAAGTCTTCGGGGCTGGCGACAATGGCGTCTATATCGGCGGAAACTACAACATCGTCGAACATCTCGATATCCATGATTGCCAGGATTCCGGTCTCCAGCTGGGAAGAAAATCCTCTTCGTGCAATACGTTGGATACTTGGCCTAGCCACAATCTCATCAAGAATGTCACCTCCCATGATAACCATGATCCTTCCGGTGAAGATAGCGATGGCTTTGCCTGCAAGCTGACCACCGGATATGGAAATGTCTTTGACGGCTGCATTTCCTATAACAACGTCGATGATGGATGGGATTTATATACGAAAGGCGACTCCGGCCCGATCGGCCCAGTCACGATCAGAAACTGCATTGCCTTCAATAACGGCATCACGACACAGGGTGTTGGAACGAATAACTCGGATGGAAATGGATTTAAGCTTGGCGGAGAGAGCATCGCTGTTTCCCATGTCGTGGAAAACTGCATCGCCTTCAACAATTTGGCGACTGGATTTACCGATAACAGCAATCCAGGCACCATCACCTTCAAGAACTGCACGGCTTTCAATAATGGAACGAGAGATTTGGACGCTGCCAACTTCGATTTATGCCGCGATGTGAATACCAGCGTCAATTATTATAAGAATCTTCTTTCCTATTGCTCCGGAAATAGAGTCAATCCGATCACGGGAAGCGTCAACAAGGCAAATTCGAGAGACCGCTACAAAGGAAATATCAGCTACAGTGTCTTCTATTCCGGACTTTCCATGCTGAAATATACCGCTCCTGTTTCTGGAGATTTCTCTGTGAAGGGAAAATGCGGAACGGCTTATGCGGAGCCTGATGCCAAGGAACCTTTCGTTTCCATGACGACGCCACAGGAACAGGCTTTGAAGGATGTGCCTGTTGAAAACAAGGTTGACATTCATTCTCTTCTCCGTGCCGAGGATGGATCCATCAAGCTGGGAGATTTCCTGAAGGTGAATCCACAGAGTGAATTCTACAGACTTGGCGAAGATGGCAAGCCCTTGGGGGCAGATTTATCAGGAGAAAGCAAATAATGAAAAAGAGTATTATCCTATTATCTATTCTTGCATCGTCCTTTGCCTTTGGCTTTTCGATTCCAAATAAGGAGAATTCGAATGCTGCATCCCGCTATTATGCGACACAGAATGATGCAATCCATCAGCAGTGTGAGGAGGCGGTCGGCGAAATTTCGCTCGGATTTGACACGCAGCATGTCGTGTCGGATTTTTATCTTCCAATTCTTGGACTTTATAATACGAGTCTTTCCTGGACTTCTTCCGATGCTTCCGTGATTTCCATCTCGGAAGTCAAGTCGGATGCCGGAAAACTGATTCGCATCCGCGCCGTTGTCCATGAAGTCGCCGAAGAAAAAACGGTGACCCTGACCTTGAAGGCGAGCATTCAGGATCACGAAGACCAGGCAGCGAGCAAGACATTCTCCTTAAAAGTCATCAAGCCGGCAGAAATGCAAGAAGAGGAACTTCCTCTTGAAATCGATGAGGATTTCTCTTCGTATGGTGTTGGATTGGATCTTTCAGACTATGCGAACTACACACAGAGCGGATCGGAATCCCTTTTGGCTGAAATTGTCGATGGAACGGATCAGAATCTGAAGAATGTGAATGACCTTGTCTCCTCCCATGCCCTGAAGCTGACTTCCAAGACGCTTTCGAGTGATACAAGATATACGAGAAAGGCGAACATCAAGGCAACGGACGCTCCTTCTGGAGCCTACTTGGAAGGCTACTTCCTTTTCACAGGCGAGACAAATGGCGTTGCCATTGAACTTCTCAGCCAGGGAAAAATCGTCGGAGGCATCTCTTTCTCATCTTCGGAAGTGAGTCAGGTTGTCTCTGGAGCTTATAAGTCTTTCGATGATGTGAAAATCAGCGAAGGGGTCTGGACTAAATTCAAGGCAAAATTCAAGCCGAAGACAGGATATGTCCAACTCTATCTATATGACTACAAGCAAAACAAATATGTGGAATGCACTAGCTCGGATACGGTTGTGATGGATGATGTCTCCTATGGCATCTCATCAGGTGGAAAAGGTGATGTCGATTCTTTCCGCATTGTGAACAAGAAAGGAAAACATGTCGGTGCCTCCTATCTGTCCGATTTGCATATCGGCCTAGAAGAAGAGACGGTCACGAATCCGAACCGCAGCAATGGCATCGGTACGATTGAAGGTTATTCCGAGTCCTTGTTTGCCACGGAGGAGACGTTGACGAGCCTTTCGAAAGTCGATCCGAAGAATTTCATCGTTCACAACCGCTTCGATGAAGCGAAGACTTTTGTCTACAATACAGACTATACGGTTGAGACAAAGAAGACAAATCTTTCTGTTGATGCCATCGAATATTCTCATACATTCACCCTTGTTGCAACCAATGAAAAGAAAACGGTCCATCAGATTGTCTATCTCTATGAAGATATGGATGCTCCAAGCCTCTTGTCTTTCAAGTCGAGTGCCTTGAAGAAAGACAAGACGGATGCCACTTTGGCTTATCTTGAACTTTCCTTTGTGGTCAACCGTGATCAGACGACTTTCTATTATCTTGTCATGGAAAAGGGTAGCACGGCACCGACAAAAGAAGAAATTCTTTCTGGTGGAGCCTCCTTGTCTGGAAAGGTTCTTTCCGGAAACGCGATGGTTTCGGAAAGAGAAAATACTTTGAGCACTTCCACATTGGATATCACGAAGAAATATGATGTCTATGCCTTATTGAAGAATGAAAGCACGACCAGCAGCATTTCCTCTTCCTTGGATATTTCCACTGTGGTCAATATTTCGAGCGTTGATGATTTCTATGAGATGGCCAATGACATCGATTCGGCAAGCCAGACATTCAAGCTGACTTCGGATTTGGATTTCACAGACTATTATTGGGATTATTCCAATACGGAATTCGACTTCAAGGGCCTCTTGGATGGACAGGGATATAAGATTTCCAACTTAACGATTTCCTCGACAGAAAATCGTGTCGGCATCTTTGCTTATTGCCATGGCGAAGTAAAGAACATCACTTTCGAAAACTGCCATGTCTATGGAGCCGGAAATGTCGGCTTGATCGCTGGCAATATTTATGGCGGAAATTATGAAAACATCCATTTCCTATCTTGCAGCGCAGAGTTGGAAAATACATTATCGGAAGCCGGAGAAGGTTATTTTGGACTCTTGAGTGGTCGATGTCGCGCTTCTTCATCCACTCCTCAGACACTTTCGATTAAAAATGTTGAAATACTCCAAGGTTCGATTGTCTGCCCGAAATATTGTGGCTTGCTTACCGGTGGACTTGAGGCAAATTGCACAACGAAGATGGAAAATGTGTTTGCCTCGGGAAGCGTGAATACGGATGGCGCGGCCGTCGGACTCATCGGACGAAACCGTGGAGAGACGTCGATTAAGAATCTCATCTGCTATTTGACGATTCAGAAGGCGAAGAAGGAAGTCGGCGTTGTCGCCGGACATAATAAGGAAGGTGGAAAACTCTCCGTCGAGAATGCCCTTCTCGATCTCAAGGTATATGAAATCACCCAGCCCGGCTATATGGCATCCCTGATTGGTTCGCATGATGCGGCAACAAGTTCCTATAGCGTAAAGAATGTCAGCTATATCAACGAGGACTATTCCGACTTCGGAACCTATACCGTCGATGTGAAGTCCATCTTTGCGGGAACGGCTGTTTCTTCCTTGAATTCGAAGAAGGACTTCGAGGAAAACACCTTCATCCGCGATTTCGATGTCAATTTGGTCTTCGGCTATGATGAGGCGAAGAATCTTCCTTATCTTTCCATCCGTTCGAGTGATGACATTCATTTCGTTGCGGCTGATTTTTCGAAATATGTTGAAAAAATGGATGAAGCCAAAATCAGTGAAAATCATTATCTCCTGATCAAGGCGGGCAATGTCCTAGCCTATCTGACTGCGGAAGAAAAAGAAAAAGTCTCCTCTGATGTGATGGGAAAATACGAACGTGTCTTGAAGGCATACAAGGATTTGTCCGGAGATGCCGATGACGTCTCTTCGGATATCAAAGTGGGGTTCTGATCATGAAAAAAAGAATATTGGTTCTCTCTTTGTTTTCTCTTCTTCTTGTGGGATGCAGCAAAACAGAGGCAAACTCATCCGGTGATTCGGCAAATAAGGATTCCGGAGAAGCAAATGGCGGAAATAAGACGATTGAAAAATACCTTGCAAAGAGCGAGGAATTCTATAAGGTTGACTCGGATTTCAAGGTGAAGAAGAATGATGTCGTCATGATCACAGGCTATGATTCAAAGTCAGTCTATATCGGGCAGGATGAAAAAGGCTATGATACGA
Source organism: bacterium (assembly GCA_963660905.1). Taxonomy (GTDB): domain Bacteria; phylum Bacillota_I; class Bacilli_A; order RFN20; family CAG-288; genus Enterosoma. The sequence continues at coordinate 28,832 of CAVKZJ010000009.1, forward strand.
AGGTGCTGTTCTATACTTCCTATCAGAAGAAACTTTCCTCTCTTGAGGAGAATGCCACAGAGAGCATCGTGAAGTCTTCCTACTATTATTCTCCGACAAAGAAGTATGAGATGCTTTCCGATGGGACCTACAAGACGAGCGATTGCACAAGCGACATCAAGCCGATGACCTTGAGCATGGATTTTTCGAAAGTCAGTGTTTCGAGCGATGAAAAAGTCGATTCGACTTATCTTGTGAAAGGAAATGTCGAGGAGGCAAACGTTTCTGCATTCTTGAAGAATACCATCCAGGATTCTTCCTCCGTCAAGTCATGTGACGTAGAGATTACCTTCGATAAGTCCAGCCTGAGTCTCGATGAGGTAAAACTGACCTATGAATTGAAGGGCTTTGCGGTCGAACAGACCTTGACTTATAGCACACTCAATTCGAGAATTTCGTTACCAAGTGTATCTTAAAAATAATCAATTCGTGCACGTTTTTAGATAAAAATGTGCTCATTGATTGCTAATTGTGCAAATGTAAAATTCCCTTTCAAAACGCTTGATTGTAAGCCTTTACAATGCTATTGTTATGAAGATTGAGGCTTATGAAAATTGGTAATTCATAAGCGATAGGAGGTCACTAGACTATGAGATTTTGTTTACCACGTGATGTTTATCATGGCAAGGGTGCTTTGGAGAATCTGAAACATCTTCAGGGTAAGAAAGCCATGATCTGTGTTGGTGGCGGTTCCATGAAGAGATTCGGTTTCTTGCAGAAAGCGGAGGACTATCTCAAGGAAGCAGGATTTGAAGTCAGCATTTTCGAAGGCATCGAATCCGATCCGAGCGTCGAGACGGTCATGAAGGGTGCCAAGGCGATGGAAGAATTCCAGCCGGACTGGATTATTGCCATCGGTGGCGGTTCTCCGATCGATGCCGCAAAGGCAATGTGGATTAAATATGAATATCCGGAAATCACCTTCCCGGATATGTGCAAGGTCTTCGGCATTCCACAATTGAGACATAAGGCTCATTTCTGCGCCATTTCCTCGACTTCGGGTACTGCGACTGAAGTCACGGCATTCTCCATCATCACCAACTATCAGGACCGCATCAAATATCCAATCGCTGATTTCGAAATCACGCCGGATGTTGCCATCGTCGATCCGGAACTTGCCGAAACGATGCCACAGAAGCTCGTCGCCCATACGGGTATGGATGCCATGACCCATGCGATCGAAGCCTATGTTTCCACAGCTCATTGTGAATATACGGATGCCTTGGCTATCCATGCCATCGAATTGATTCAGGCCAATTTGGTCAAGTCCTACAACGGCGATATGAAGGCCAGAGACGTCATGCATGATGCTCAGTGCATGGCCGGCATGGCTTTCTCCAATGCTTTGCTCGGCATTGTCCATTCCATGGCTCACAAGACAGGTGCTGCCTTCGAGGACTATGGAGCCCATATCATCCACGGTGCTGCCAATGCCATGTACCTTCCTAAGGTCATCGCCTATAACAGCAAGGATCCGGAAGCCTTGAAGAGATATGGCGTCATCGCCGACTACATGAAGCTTGGCGGAAGCTCCGATGAAGAGAAAGTCCAGCTTCTCATCAAATATCTCCGTGGAATGAATGATGACTTGCACATTCCGCATTCCATTAATCATTATGGCAAGGATTCCTATCCGACAGAAACTGGATTCGTTCCGGAGAATGTCTTCAAGGATCGTCTTGCTGACATCGCCAAGAACGCGATTGCGGATGCCTGCACCGGTTCCAACCCAAGACAGCCAAATCAGGAAGAAATGGAAAAACTCCTTACAGCCTGCTACTACGATTTGGACATCGATTTCTAAGTTGATTCGCCTAGACCGGACTTGTTCCGGTCTTTTTGGTGAAGAAGTTTTACATGTTTTGCCTAAATTGTCTTTTTTCTATTGCGTCATGTTTTCTGAATAGGATATAATCGACATGTTTTGTCTATGAATGAATCAGCCATTGAGAGAAGAAGAAATTTAACCCTGACAGCCCAATGTATCCGCATCACGCTCTTTGTGTATGTCTATATGAGAGCCTGCGATATGGAAACAGCTTTTTTGGATTCCTTTTTGAATCCACTTTTCTTTGTCTTGGACGGCATGGCCTTCTCTCTCCAATCGGAGGATGAGAAGCTACCGCATTTTGTCTATCGGAAATTCAGGCAGTTCATCGTCCCCTATTATTTTTTGGCGTTTCTCCTTTTGATTGCCGAAATCAGCTTTTCTCCTATGGAGAGTGTGACCATCAATGGGGAATTCTTTCTAAATCGAATCGTCTTTGATATCCTTCCGGAATTTCGAACCTATTCTCTATGGTATCTGCCATCTTTGTTTTGGTCAGAATTCTTCTGTTATCTCATCATCCGCATCACCAAGGACAGGATTCCTTATTCTCTTCTTTTGATCTCGGTGATGATGGCTTGGGCACTTCTTTATAACCATTTCTTCCACAAGTTCCTTTTCTGGTCCATGGATACCGCTTTTATCGGAAGCGTGTATCTCTATTTGGGCTATCTTCTGGTCCATAAAAAAAGCGACAAAGTCTTTTCCTTCCTCTTTCAGAACAGAGGCGTATCTCTTCTTCTTTCTTTCTATCTATTGACCTTCTCCTTATTTGCTTCTCTTGCCATCTACCGTGCTTATGACGGTTCCCATTTCAGTGGGACCTATGCTCTTTATTCTCCATACCAGTATGTCATTCCTTTGACATTCGTCGGTGTCTTCGGCATCCTATTTTTGGCGCATGCCCTTGAAAACATCGTTTTTATCACCATCGGACAGATGACGATGATCATTCTTGCCATTGAGCAGGAAATCGGAATCAAGCTTTTCAAGTACATCATTGCCAATGATTTTTATGCAGGCATCGAAAAGACGACCCCTTTTGCCCTGAAGGAAATGGGGATGGCAATCCTCGGCACACTGATGGTTGTCCTTATCTCGGTTCCGGTGTACTATTTCTTCATGAAGACGCCTCTTTGTGTCATTTTCAATCGAAAATGGACTCCGAAGAAAAAAGAAAAAATTTCCACCGCCTCTTGAAAAAAGAAAGCAAAAGAAATAGCATTTATCTTGTTTTGCAAAAAAAGGAGATAGCCCATGAAACACGTGTCCGAGAAGGTTGTGATTGTCGGTGCTGGCAATGTCGGGTCGATGACGGCGTATACTCTTCTGAATCAGGGACTCTGCAAGGAAATCGTCTTGCTCGATCGGGATATGCAAAAAGCGGAAGGTGAAGCTTTCGATATGCAACATGCTTCCCATTTCATGAATCGAAGAATCCACGTGAAGGCAGGCGACTATTCGGAATGCAAGGATGCGGATATCGTCATCATCACCGCCTCGGCTCCGATGAACAAGAATGTGAGTGATCGACTTTCCTTCCTTTCCTCCTCAAAGGCCATCATGAAAAGCATCATCTCTTCTATCATGGAGAATGGATTCTCTGGCATTCTCATCATCATTTCCAATCCGGTGGATATCATGACCTATTATGCCTGGAAGATTTCAGGACTTGATAAATGCCATGTCATCGGAACCGGAACGACGCTTGACAGCATCCGACTGGAATACGCAATCGGCGATCTTCTTCATGTTGATAGCAAATCGGTCTCCGCTCTGATTGTCGGTGAACATGGTGCGACCTCGGTCCCGGTCTTCTCTTCGGCAAGCGTCGGCGGAAAAAGATTCCTTGACATTGTCGAGGATGACAAAAAGATGCTTCAGGGGAAGACAAAAGAAGACCTGATGAAGGAGACGATCCAGTCTGGCTTCGAGATTGTCAGAAGAAAAGGCAACACATCCTATGGCATCGCATCGAGTGTGGCAAGCATTGTGAAGGCGATTTTCTTCGATGAGCATCGCATTCTCCCTGTCACGACCCTCTTTGAGGGACAGTATGGCATTCATGATGTCATGATGTCCATGCCCTGTGTTCTTGGCGAGGATGGAATACTTGAGCAGATCGAAATCAAGTTATCCGCCGAAGAAGAAAAAGCCTTGAAGAATTCTGCTGAATCCATCAAAAAATATTATCCGAGTCTTGAGGATTAAAAAAAGAGGTGCCAGATGGCACCTTTTTTTCACTTAGAGAATTTCTAGGCCATCGATATCGTCAATTGAAAGAAGATGATCATCATCCAATAGAAGTGAATTTCTCTCGGGAAGATATTTTTTTAGCCTCACTTCCTGTATGATGTAATTTCCGTTTCCGTTTTCCTCTTCTTTTTTAAAGTAGGTAACCTGGAAAGGAATCTTCATTTGGATGTTCTCAATCAGATAGACGAGCTTCTGGTTGATTTCCTCTTTTGCTTCGGAAGAAATCTCTTTTCTAGCCGTCGTCTTTTTTTCGGCCTCCGCAATGGCTTCTTTATATCCGGATAGGGCGGCAAAGGGAGAGAATTGGCTGGCTCTTTCATTGATGGACATTCTTTTATGCTTTCGGCTTGTCGGATGCTCGACAAATAGGATATCTGAATAATCATGGACGTCGTCATTCATGCCTTATGTCCTCCGATCTGTTCGTTTCTCTCTTTCTGCGTGGCATCCTTTTCATAGTCGTTGGCCTTCAGAACAGCATTTTTTCCATATTTCCTTTTGATGGAAAGAAGGGCGAGCTGCACTTGCTTATCTTTTCTTCTTTCCTCGGACTCCTTCTTCTCTATCTGGATTGTCTCCTCTGGATTCTCAAAGAGGGATATTTTTTCAGAATGGGATTGAAAACGGATATCTTCTTCCTTGAAGAGATTGTTGCAGGCGATGTTGATTTTCCGAATGAGGAGATTTCGATTCACATTTTCATCATAGAGAGAAAATAAAGCCTGAACTAATTCCCGATAGGAGGAAGTATAGTTCTTCAGTTTGATCATTCCACTATACGGCTTCGGCATATTCCTTCCAAGATAGTCTTTCTTGATGATTCCTTCATATCCATTTTTGAGATTGGAAACATCATAGACGATGTATAAGGAGATGGAATTGGTAAGCAATCCCTTTTCTGTGATGGATAAAGAGAGATTGTCCATCATTTCAGAAAGAAGTATCCGTGTCTGGGAATAGTCGTATGGACAATGGATGACCTGTCCTTCGGATAGGGAATTGGTCGATGGACTGTAGTTTTTGATATCCCTGATGGTGACGTTTTCATACCCGAAGGCATGGTCGATGAGAAGTTCGGCATTGACACCGAAAGCAGAATAAAGGATGTCCTCATTGTAGTCTTTTTCATCGAGAAGAGAACATTTCGCAATGTCGCCCATCGTATAAAGACCGATCTCATGGAGTTTTTTCTCATATCCTTTTCCGACTCTCCAAAAATCCGTCAGGGGTGTATGATTCCAAAGTTTTTTTCGATATTCCATTTCATCGAGCAAAGCGATTCTCACGCCATCCTTGTCTGGCATGACATGCTTGGCTAGGATATCCATGGCGACCTTGGCAAGATAGAGATTGCTTCCGATTCCGGCTGTCGCAGTGATACCGGTCTCCTTTAGCACATTCTGAATCATCAATAGGGCCATCTTATGCGGGTCATTCTCATAGAGATGGAGATAATTGGTGACATCCATGAAGACTTCATCGATGGAATAGACATGGATATCTTCCTTGGCGACATACTTCAGGTAGATGGAATAGATATGGGAACTGACTTGGATATATTTCTTCATCTGCGGAGGAGCGATGATATAGCCAAGGGCAAGTTCTTTTGACTTCTTTAAGACAAGAGAGGAACTCGACTCCCCTAGAAAATTAGGATAGGGACAATCTTTTCTTCTTTCCATGTTGATTCTTCGGACTTTTTCCTGGACTTCAAAAAGCCTTGCTCTTCCCTTTAAGCCATAGGCTTTCAAGGAAGGGGATATGGCAAGACAGATCGTCTTTTCCGTTCTTGATGGATCGGCAACGACAAGGTTTGTCGTCAGGGGGTCAAGATGGCGCTCCACGCATTCCACAGAGGCGTAAAAAGACTTCAGATCGATGCAAATATATGTCTTTGGTTGGTTCATTTTTTATTTGGTATGAAAAATTGTCATTCGAAGTGATATTCTCCTGTCAGATAACCATCCAGAAATTGACTTGCCAAGGATGGTCTTGCAATTTTTTCTTTCGCTTCCGAAAGGGTGAACCAAGAATAGGAATCGATTTCTTCGTTTGGAATCACGCTTTTCGAGGTGACACGGAGAGTGAAATTGAGCATCAGCGTATTGGTCTTGGGAAAATAATGGGAATGGTTGAAATGAAACGAATCGACTTTCAGCCCGACTTCCTCAAGGAGTTCTCTCTTGAGGGCGTCCTCGGCATCTTCTCCTTTGTTGACGTATCCGGCAACGAAGATATATCTTTTCTTTCCATATTGCTGGATGAGAAGAATCTCCTTTTCGTCCGGCGAAAGAACAATCATGCTGACTGCGACGCTATAGAGAGGGAATCTGTATTCCTGGCAAAAAGAGCAAAAAGGAACCATGCCTTCATGAGGGAGTTCCTTAAGGATGAGTTCTTTCCCACATTTTGGACAGTATTCGTTTGTCATTTTATTTCTTCTTTGCTTAGCACGGTTTTCTCAAAACGGTATTTTTGCATTATATTTGGATATTTTTCATGATCGACTTCGGAAACAAACATGTCATAGGGCCTGCAATAGAGACTGCAATCATCATATAAGGCCTGATAGACCATCATCTTCTCTCTCGTTTCAGAATGTATGGCGATGCCGATGATCTTATAGAGATAGAGGGAAGTGTCCTGCCTGACCGTTTCTCTTTTGAAGTGTCTGACGATATCACCGGATTGAAATGTTCTCTCTTCCATGAATGCATTCTCCTTTGCATCTATTATAGACGAGAAATGTCTCTTTCCTTTTGTTTTCTTGAGGATTTCCATCTATAATTCTCTTGGAGGCGAAACATATGAAAACATCTTTGAATTTTGACTGGCATTTCAAGGAGGGTTCTTCAAAGGAAGACATTCTGACTCCTTTTGAGGATTATGAGAAAGTTGATATTCCGCACTGTGTGAAACGGCTTCCCGTCAATTATTTTGATGAAAGAAGCTATCAGGGTATTTATTCGTATGAAAAATACTTTGATTCGATAGAAGGACAGAAACGTTACTTTCTTCATTTTGATGGGCTGATGCTTCAGGCAGATCTTTATCTGAATGGGAATTTTCTTGGCCATTTCATTTCGGGATGGGTCAAGATCGAAGTGGAAATCACGGATTATATCAAAGAGAAGGATAACCGACTTCTTGTCGTTTTGGATACAAGAGAGGATGAGAATATCCCGCCCTTTGGAAAGGCTGTGGATTATCTGACCTTCGGTGGAATCTATCGAAGCGTTTCCCTTCTTTCCTATCAAGAGAATTTCATCCATGATGTCATTATCGAAAAAGCCGACTCAACGGGATTGAAGGTTTCGACGATTCTTGAGAAGGAAGAGAAAGTGACCTATTCTCTTTTGGATAAGGAAGGCAATCTTCTTCTTCAGACAGAAAAAAAGGAATTTGCCGTTGAGAATCTTCATCTTTGGTCGATTGAGGATCCCTATCTATATACACTGAAAGCCAATATTTCCTCCGATGAGCGGATTCTGAAAGTCGGTTTCCGCAATGTGGAGATCAATCAAGCTGGTTTCTATCTCAATGGAAAGAAAATCAAGCTGATTGGTCTGAACCGCCATCAGAACTATCCGTTTGTCGGACCGAGTCTTCCTGCTGCGGCCCAAAAGGAAGATGCGATGCTGATCAAGGAACTGGGCTGCAACATTGTCCGAACAAGCCATTATCCTCAAAGTGAGGACTTCCTTTCCTGCTGTGATGAAATCGGACTTCTGGTTTTGACTGAGGTGCCAGGATGGCAATATGTCTCCAAGGAGGAAGCATGGAGAAGGAATTTCCTCTTCTTCATTCAGGAGATGGTCAAGAAGGAAAGAAATCATCCTTCCCTGATTGCCTATGGCGTGAGAGTGGATGAATCAAAAGATGATGACGATCTTTATTCGAAGGCCAATGAGCTTGTCCATCAGCTCGATTCCAGCCGTATGACCACAGGCGTGAGAAACTTCAAGGATTCGAACTGCTTAGAGGATTTTTATTCCTACAATGATTTTTCCTGCAGCGGGCTTTCCCATGGACTTGATGATCCAAAGACGGTGAAAGGCGCGAAAGGAAAAGCGCTTCTCGATACGGAAAACAATGGACACATGTTCCCGAGCAAGATGTATGATCCCACACAAAGAAGAACCGAGCATGCCCTTCGTCATTTGCGGGTCATGAATGATGCTTATAAATATGATGGCTATCTTGGCGAGATTGCCTGGTGTGCCTTTGACTACAACACGCACAAGGATTTCGGCTCCGGCGATCATATCTGCTATCATGGCGTGATGGATATCTATCGAAACAAGAAGGACTGCGCCTATGCCTATCTTTCCCAGAAAGAGGAAGATCCTATGATCCATGTGACGAATATTCCGGTCAGCGGAGATCAAGATGAAGCCAATTTCAAGCCTTTCGTCGTTTTTTCCAACTGCGATGAAATCAAATTGTATCGCAATGAGAAATTCATCAAGTCGTTCTCTCCCTTGAGAAAGGAATATCCTTTCTTGAAGCACCCACCATTCCTAGTCGATGACTTCATCGGAGAAACCTTTCAAGAAGGACTGAACAAAAAGGACAGTGCCGTGATTGCACGCGCTCTGAATTATGTCGGCGATGTCGGAATGGCACACGTCGAGAAGAAGAAACTGATCAAGCCACTTCTTGTCTTAATGAAGAATAAGATTTCATTAAGCAAGGTCTACGATTGGTACTCGAAATACATCTCCTGTTGGGGAGAAAAAGCCGTTACCTTTAAATTGGTCGGGTATCAAAATGGAACAGAGAAAGTGACAAAGATTCTCGAACCATCCGTTTCCTTTGATTATCAGGTCACTTCATTCAAGAATGAGCTTCTCAACGAAGAAACGTATGACGTCTCAAGAGTCAGCGTTCTTTTTGTCGATCAGAATCAGATTCAGCAACATTATGCCTTCCCTGCCATCCGTTTGGAGACGCAAGGTCCGATCGAATGCCTATGTCCGGAAATCCTTTCTCTTCAGGGCGGATCTGTTTCTTTCTATGTCCGCAGCCATCGAGTCGAAAAAGAAGAAAAAGCGAGATTGATCATCCACACGGATTTCGGCGACAGGATTGTCGAATTTCTCGTGCGGTGATTTCTCGCTTTGCCTAGCGTGACATTTTTTCAAGAAGGCTGTCGATTTCCTTCATCTTCTCATCGAGATCCTTTTCATCCTTGGCGTTTTTGACGCAGTGGCGGATGTGACAGGAAAGAATGTCGTTGTAGGTATGCTTGAGAAGAGTGATGGTGGAAAGAAGCTGATTGGAGATATCGATACAGTAATCATCCTCCTCAATCATTCTCTTGATTCCATCAATCTGTCCTTTTGCGATATTGAGCTTTTTTTCGATGCTTTTATGATCGGCGACCATATCACTTTGTCCCTTTGTAGGTGAATCCGGCTTCCTTGACAGCGGCTTCCAAGATGGAATCGGGAATGGATTTTTCTGCTTCGATTTTCACCGTTGAGGAAAAGCGGTCTGCTTTTACTCTTTTTACGGAAGCAATCTTCTTGATTGCTTCTTCGACATGCATTTCGCAATGCTTGCATTTCATCCCTTCAACCTGAATAATCTGTTTCATAAATGACCTCCTATTTTCTATTCGTTTATGATTTTCGTGACCTGATATCCTTCATCGTGAATGACCTTCTTCAGCGTTTTCTCATCGATGTCCTCATGGAGATGTATGATGGCCTTGCATTCCTTTAAGATGACATCGGCTGAAGAAATCTCTTTCTGTGCTTCGAGGGCTTTCTTGACATGGCTGACACAATTCTCGCACATCATTCCTTTGATGAAAAGAACTTTCGTTTTTTCATCGTCATGTTTTTCTTCAAGAAATCCGTTTGGAAGTTCTTTTTTCTTTTTCCTGTGTGGCAGGATGTCCCTGAAGGAATAGAGGTTGAGCCTCAAGGCATTGAGGACGACACAAAGAGAACTCAGTGCCATGCTGAAGGCACCCATCCAGGGACGAAGCTTGGCTAGGCCAAGGGCAGAGAATGCACCGGCAGCAATCGGAATCATGATGAGGTTGTAGATGAAAGCCCAGAAGAGATTCTCCTTGATGTTTCGCAAAGTCTCCCTCGAGAGCTGAATGGCTTTGACGGCATCCATCAGTGTTGATTTCGTCAAGACGACATCCGCTGAATCGATGGCGATGTCGCTTCCCGCACCGATGGCCATTCCGATGTCCGCCTGGGTCAGGGAGGGTGCGTCATTGATGCCATCGCCGATCATCAGTACTTTTCCATAAGACTGAAGTTTCTTGATGACATTCTGTTTCCCATCCGGAAGAAGATCGGAGACGACAGCATCGATTCCAGCCTGTCTTGCAATCGTCTGGGCTGTGTTCCGATTGTCTCCTGTGAGCATAACGAGGGTGATATTCATCTTCCTTAATTCCTGGATGGCGAGAGCGGAGTCTTCCTTGATTGGATCGGCAAGAGAGAAAATGGAGAGGATTCCTTCCTCATCGGCCAAAAAGACAGGCGTCTGACCATTTTCTGCATAAGCAAGCGCATCTTTTCTTGCTTCCTCAGAAAGAAGATTTCTTTCTTCCATCAGCTTGCTGTTTCCAATGCAATATTTTTTTTGGTTGATGATTCCTTCTACGCCATAGCCAATCAAAGCTTTGAATGAAGCGACATCATAAGGGGGAAGCGTTCTTTTTTCAGCTTCTTTCTTGATGGCTAATGAAAGCGGATGCTCGGAATTCATTTCCAGGGATGAGGCAATCCTGAGCAGTTCGTTCTCGTCAACAGAATAAGATTTCATTCCCACCATGGATGGTTTCCCCTTGGTGATGGTGCCAGTCTTGTCAAGAAGGACGAAATCGACTTTTTCGGTTTCCTCCAAAGCGGAGGCAGTCTTGTAGAGAATGCCACATTTGGCGCCTTTTCCGCTTGCCACCATGATGGCGACCGGCGTTGCCAAACCTAGGGCACACGGACAGGAGATGACGAGGACGGATATGGCCTTGTTGATCGAATAAGTGAGAAGCGTTGTCGAATCATTCAAGGAGGAAACAAATTCCATGCCGAAGATCATCCAAAAGAGAAAGACGAGAGCAGCGATGACTAAGACGATTGGAACGAAGACGCCGGCGACTTTGTCAGCAATAGTGGAAATCTTCGTCTTTGTCGAAGAGGCGTTTTCGACCATCTTGATTATTTTATTTAAGGTCGTTTCTTCACCAACTTGGGTCGCCTCTATTTTTATCGAACCGTTGATGTTGTTGGTTCCGGAAGAAACTTTATCTCCGACGGTCTTATCTATCGGAAGACTTTCTCCTGTCAGGCAGGATTCATCGACGCTGGTCTCGCCTTCTAGGATGATGCCATCGACAGGAAAGGTCTCTCCAGGAAGCAAAAGGAGATTATCTCCCTTCTTCACATCTTTGGCAAGAATCATTTCTTCTTTTCCGTCCATGAGAAGACGGGCTTTTTTCGGCTGGAGATTCAATAGCCCTTTGATGGCACTGGTGGTCTTTCCTTTCGAATACGTTTCCAGAGTTTTTCCAATGGTAATCAGAGTCGGAACCATGCCCGCAGTTTCGAAGGAAAGATTCATGCTTGCTTTCATCACATTCCCCCATGCGTTATTCTTTGCATAGAACGACATGACAAAGAGCATGATGAAGGAATAAAGGAAAGAAATTCCGCTTCCTAATGCAACTAAGGCGTCCATGTTTGGCTGGCGATGGACAATGCTTTTTGCTCCAGAAATAAAGAATTTTTTATTTATGATCATGATGATCAAAGAAAGCGTCATTTCCGTCAAGGCAACAAAGAATTCATTCTCGCCGAAACTTCCCAATGGGAATATCGTTTTTTTGTATTCCATGTTGAGCATATAGCCCATTCCGATATAGAAAAGAGGAATGAGAAGGATAAGAGAAGAGAAAAGACGCCATTTCATGTTCTTCATTTCATCTTCATCTGAGATCGAATCAGCAGTATCTTCCTTTTCGGAAGAACGTCGAGCAGAGTATCCTGCATTCTTGACGGCTTGGATGATATCTTTTTCCTTGGTGGGATCATCAAAGCTGACCAGCATGGAATTGGTCAAGAGACTGACAGATACGCTTTGAACGCCGTCGAGTTTCCTGACAGCCTTCTCGACATGGCTGACGCAGCTCGAACAGCTCATTCCACGGACATCGAATTTTATGTTTTCAGTCATATAATCCTCCAAATATAGAGTATAGGGGTATACCGTATATTATAGAGGCAAACCTTCTCTTGTCAAGGAAAAGTATGTCGAAGGGACAGGTTTCTTTCGCGTACACTGCATCTTTTTATATCTTCCAATATTCTGATATCGCACGGTAGGAGTGATGGCCAATTGTTCTTGTTATAACAGAATAGTCTGTTCTAAATGAGATATAATTGGTTAAATGACACCAACAAAAAAGGCACGCTATGGTGCCTTATATGATAATGCAAATGATTAGAAACGATTTTTATTTCTAATGAAAGGTTTACAGAATTCGTTCGGCGACTTTCTCGGTGATGGGTTCGCCTTCTTCGAATGCCGGTTTATAGGCTTTGAATTTGCCGTCCTTGTAGTCCTGATAGGCGAGCATGGAGTTTTGAATGACTTTCATTGCCTCTTCTTTTCCCTTGATGGCTGTGACCTGGGTGGTTTTTCCTTCCAGGTTCTTGTAGACTCTGAAGAAGTGACGGATTTCATTTCCAACAAAGCTTGGAAGTTCCTTGATGTCTTTGTAGCAGGAATAGAACGGATCGCCGACAGCGACGGCGACGATTTTTTCGTCGATGTAGCCTTGGTCAACCATTCTGACCATGCCGATCGGACGGGCTTCGACTTCGCAAAGAGGAACGAGCGGTTCCTGACAGAGGACAAGGACGTCGAGCGGGTCGTTGTCCTGGGCGAAGGTCAATGGGATGAATCCGTAGTTGGCCGGGTAATTGGTTGCGGTGTATAAAAGGCGATCCAGCTTGATGAGACCGGTCACTTTATCCAATTCATATTTGCAGTTCGAATTCTTGGGAATTTCAATGACGGCCGTGAAAAGGTCTTCCTTGATTTTTTCTTTTTGCATGTCATGCCAAATGTTCATATGTGTAACCTCTTATCTAAATTTCTATATCTGTCTATTTTATCGATGTCATTTTCTTTTTTTCAATGATATGAAAAGAACGAGACGCAAAAATATCTCGTTCTTTTCTATCTTTAGAGTCGTATTTTTGTATGAGAAAAGACTTTTTTTATGAAAATAGGAAGAAAATCGTATGAATTGTTCTTTCTATGAAAGTGCTTATTCCTTGAGCGTTCCGAAGATGCGATCTCCGGCATCGCCTAAGCCGGGGCAAATATAGGCGTTTTCATTGAGCTGGCGATCAAGGGCACCGACATAAAGCGGAATATCCGGATTGGCTTCACAGAAAGCCTTGACGCCTTCCGGAGCGGCGATGATGCAGACAAAGTGCAGATTCTTGGCTCCGTGCTGCTTGAGAAGCTTGACGGCATCGATGCCGCTGCCACCGGTCGCAAGCATCGGGTCGATGAGATAGACCTGCTTGCTTTCGAGATTTTCGGGAAGCTTGCAGTAATATTCATGAGGCTCATGGGTGACTTCGTCACGATATAGACCGATATGACCGACTCGGGCTGTTGGAACCAATTCCGTGAATCCATCGACCATGCCAAGTCCTGCTCTCAGAATCGGTACGAAGCAGAGATTATCTCCTTCGACCATGGGCTGCTTGGTCTTTTCAATCGGCGTTTCGATTTCGACGAGGGACGTCTTGACGTCCTTGAGGGCTTCATAGCCTTCCATGACGGCGATTTCTTTGACCAATTGACGGAACTGGCTGACTGGCGTTTCCTTCTTGCGAAGAATCGAAATCTTATGTTTCAGAAGCGGATGATCGAGCAAAATGACATTCTTATACATTGAAATATCCATATTTGTGAGCCTCCATTACTCAAAAAAATATTATAAGCATTTATCCGATGAGATGAAACTAGGAAATGAAATCCTTTTCATCTCATTTGTGTTATTATTTTAGAGGTGAATGAAATGAAACAGAATTTACATGAAAAGGATGTTGCCATTCTTCTGCTTGCAGGGTCGGGAACACGTATCTTCCAGGACATCAAGATCAAGAAGCAGTTCTATCCGATCAATCATCGGGAACTTTACCTCTACGCCTTGGATTCTTTTCTGGAGAGTGGTCTTTTCAAAAGGATTGTTCTTGTCATCGACAGCGAGGATCAGGAAAGAATTGCTCTCAATCTGAAGACAAAGGTGGAAATTCCTGAGGATTGTGAAATCTCTTTGGTCTATGGTGGAAAAGATCGCAATGAATCGGTCTATCATGGACTTGTTTCCCTAAAGGACATCGGAAAAGACTGCGGTGTCTTCATTCATGATGCGGCAAGGCCGCTTCTCGATCAAGATGAAATCCTGCTTCTTCATCAGGAAATCCGAAATCATGATGCTTTGACTCTTGTTCTCCCGATGCATGATTCGATCCTCCGCGAAAAGAACGGGAAATTGGCCTATGTCGACCGAAAGAATCTCTATCGTATCCTGACACCTCAGGTCTTTGTCTATTCGAAGATTCTTTCCATTTATGAAAAAGGTTATGACAAAAAAGATACCGACGATTTCAAGAAAGCGGTCAATGCTGGACTTGACTGCAAAATCGTCCGAGGAAAGGCAAGAAATTTCAAAGTGACGGAAATTGATGATCTCTCACTTCTTGAAAGCATTCTTGCGCCAAAAAATGCTTGACTATTCCCTTTGAGGAAAAAATAATTATATATAAAGAAAAGGAGTATCCACAAACTATGGTCAATGTGAAACTGTATGGCAAGGAAGCCGAAAAACTCGATTTGTCCTATGTCGAAAGAGAATCCGCAAGAATCGCGGATATGATCGAAGCCAAATCCGGTGAAGGAAATGATTTCTTGGGCTGGCTCGATTATGCCTCCAAGCTTCCGGAAAGCGAAATCGATCGAATGGTCGCTGCCGCAAAGAAGATCAGAGAAAACTTTGATTGCCTTGTTGTCTGCGGAATCGGTGGAAGCTATCTCGGTGCCAGAGCCGTCATCGAAGCCCTCAATGGACTTTTCCCGAATGATGATTTCGAAATCCTCTATCTCGGAAACACGCTTTCTTCTGATTATACCTATCAGATTATGAAGCATCTTGAAAAGAAGCATTTTGCCATCAACTGCATCTCCAAATCTGGCACAACGACAGAAACTGCCGTTTCCTTCCGCTTGCTGAAGAATCTCTATATCAAGAAATTCGGAAAGGAAACCTTGAAGGATGCCGTCTATGCCACAACGGATAAGGCAAGAGGTGCCTTGAAGAGCGAAGCGGACAAGGAGGGCTATGAATGCTTTGTCATTCCCGATGATATCGGTGGACGTTTCTCTGTCATCACACCTGTCGGTCTTCTTCCGATTGCCGCTGCCGGCATCGACATCAAGGCGTTTCTTGATGGCGTCAAACAGGGAGAAAAAGAATATTCCGTCAAGGATATGATGAAGAATCCGGCCTACTATTATGGTGCTTTGCGTTATTTCCTTAACCGTGAAGGAAAATATATCTCTGAAATGTTTGTCAGCTATGACCTTCAGAACAAGATGATTGCAGAATGGCTCAAGCAGCTCTTTGATGAATCGGAAGGCAAGGATAATCAGGCTTTGCTTTGCTCGAGCGCCATCTTTACCACGGATCTCCATTCCATGGGGCAGTTCATTCAGCAGGGAAGCCCTGTTCTCTTTGAGACGATCATCAAGACAAAAAAGCCGATTCACGATGTCAGCGTCCCATCCAATGAAGAGAACCTTGATAACCTCAACTATCTTGCCGGAAAGAAACTTTCCTATATCAATTCCAAAGCATATGAGGCAACTTTGAAGGCTCATACGGAAGGACATACGCCCGCTATCGTCTTGACCATTGAGAAGATGGATGCCTATAACTTGGGCAATCTTGTCTATTTCTTCTTCCGCGCCTGCGCCTTCTCCGCCTATCTCTTGGGCGTCAATCCGTTCAATCAGCCAGGCGTCGAAATCTATAAGAAGAATATGTTCACCCTGTTGGGAAAACCGGGATATCAGAAGAAGTAAAGGATTTCATTTTTGGGGGAGCGTATCAAAAATAGAAAAAAAGATGCGTTCCCTTAAAAATGTTCTTGCTAAATGAAAATGGCTTTGATAAAATATCAAAGCGCTGAAATTTTGGCGGATGCTTAGCTCAGCTGGTTAGAGCATCGCCTTTACACGGCGGAGGTCAGGGGTTCGAATCCCTTAGCATCCACCACTCCCTATTCAGCAGCAGGCAATTTGGGCGGTTAGCGAAGAGGCCAAACGCGGCAGACTGTAAATCTGTTCCTTCGGGTTCCGTGGTTCGAATCCACGACCGCCCACCACTCTCTTGTTTATCATCATTGGCTAACTTGGGGTATGGCCAAGTGGTAAGGCATCAGACTTTGACTCTGATATGCGCTGGTTCGAATCCAGCTACCCCAGCCATTCTGTCAAACAATATCAGAGACAAACACTATTTGACTCGTTAGCTCAGTCGGTAGAGCACTTGACTTTTAATCAAGGGGCCATGGATTCGAGTTCCATACGAGTCACCATTGAATTGCCCGGGTGGCGAAATCGGTAGACGCGTTGGATTTAAAATCCAATGAGCTAATAACTCGTGCCGGTTCAAGTCCGGCTCCGGGCACCACCTTGAGATATATATCCTGCGAAAGCAGGATTTTTTTCTTACTTTCTTTTTCCTTTCCATATATAATGTAAAATATGCCATCAAGTTATACACACCAGTCTTTTGCAGAGAATCTTCTTTCCTCTCTTCCTGAGGAAATAAGGGAAATCATCGCCTCAAATAAGAACGCCTATCTTTTAGGCTCTTTAGGACCGGATCCTCTTTTTTTCTATAAGCCTTTATCCCATTCTCCCTATTCTGCCTTAGGAGATGAGATTCATTCCAAGGGAATCAAGGAGACCCTGAAAGGAAGCGCAATGGAAGACAAAGAGAAAATCTCTTTTCTTTTTGGATATATCACGCATTACGTCCTCGATAAGAACTGCCATGAATATATCTATCAGGTCGATAAGGACAATCAAATGCATCATGTCATGGAGGCGGAATTGGACAAAAGAACGGCGCTGAGGGAGAACACCAAGATCAGCTTCACAGGAAGAATGAAAAAGAAAGGATGTTCTTTTTCCTATATTCCTTCGATTCTCTCGATTGCCGCAAAGGAATATTCCCTTGCTGTCTCTTCCATGAGAAGGCTCACCGGTTTTCTCAATACGAGATTGCCGATAAAGAGACTGCTGACGCGATTCCTTCTTTCCTTTTCCAAAAAATTCAGGAAATACAAGGAAAGCATGTTCTCCTTGAAGCTGAATCATGAAATCGATGAGGAAATTAAGAAGCTGGAAGAGATTGTTCTTTCTTCCTATGAGGAATGCAAGAAAGATATCATTGAATTCTATCAGTATGCCGTCGGACAAAAAGAAGATATTTCCTTTGGTGATGATATGTCATTTGAAGGAGAAAGGATCAAAAGCGTATGAACATTCAGATATTTGGAACCAATAAGGGGTTCGATACGAAGAAGGCTGAACGCTTCTTCAAGGAAAGAGGCATCCGTTTCCAGTTTGTCGATATGAAGGAGAAGGGAATCGCAAGAGGGGAACTTCTCTCGGTCATTCAGGCGATCGGTCTTTCTTCCTTGATTGATGAGAAGACGAAGGATAAGACGAATCTTGCTCTTCTTGAATATCTTTCTGAGCAGGATAAGATAGAGAAACTTCTCGAATGCCAGGAATTGATCAAGACTCCGATTGTCCGCAATGGAAAGCAGGCGACGGTAGGATATCAGCCGGATATTTGGAAGAACTGGAAGTGAGTTTTTTTCTGATCAATCTAAAGAATCCTTCATAAGAATGCGACAGCAGAATGTTGTCTTGTTCTTGCTTAAAGAAATGACAGCAGAAAGGATTCCTTTGATTCTTTCTGCTGTGGCTTTGATGGATTTCATAGCCTAGGGATATAGCGCGCTGAACTGAATCCAGCATTTAAAAAGGAAGGCCTGAAGTGAGTCCTTCCTTTTTGAAGTGATTTTATAGGATAGTATAAAAAAGAAAATCTATGATGATGAAAAAAGTTGTTTTCGAAATCGACTATTTGACAACCGGAATTGGATCCTGGTCGAAGGAGATGTCCTCCTTCGTCTCGTCTTTTTCCTCAAGACAGAACTTGGCGAATTTCTTGACATCTTCAAAGTCATTGAAATTGCAGATGTAGAAATGATCGCCCATCTCATCGGAGATGGCAAACGGAATGTCGCCATACATCTTGATATTCGGATATTTTGCCATGATGTCCTCATGGGAGTGGACATATTTCTTGCTGTCTCTCTGTGCGGTATAGGAACAATAGAAACGGGTATCTCCAAGAGAATGCCTGTTTTCGCCATAGGCGACCATGTCTGCCCAGACCTGGTAGAGGTCCAATGAGCCGGAGAAATTTTCCATATCGACCGTGTATCCGCCAGGGGCGCGCATGTTGACCTCCAAGCCGATGACTTCCCCTTTCTTCCAGCGGTTTGGCTTGTCCTTGTTGGCGATGAAAAACTCACAATGGAAGAAGCGGTTCTTTGCCTGGAAGGCCAGAAGGACTTTCTCTCCAGCCTGTCGGAGTTCATAGGGGATATCCTTATCGACGTAATACCATACGGAATGGCCAAGGTTGACACAATCCATCAGGGAGTCGGTTTCCACATGGCTGCAGGAATAGATCGGTCGAGCCAAGGAATCCGAGACACCGTCAAATGTGCGGATATAGCCATCGACATATTCTTCCATGATGTAGTCGATTTCTCTTTTTCTCGAAAAAAAGGTGTCGAGATCCTTTTCAGAATCGATTCGCCAGGTATCGCTTGCGCCGACACCGTTGTTCGGTTTCACGATGACCGGATAGGAGACTTCCTTGATGAACTTCAAAGCATCTGCCTTGGAATTGACCAAATGCCATTTGGCGGTCTTCACGCCAGCCAAGGCATAATATTTCTTCATGACGGATTTGAGCTTGTAGCGGGAAATCTCATTCGCGTTGAGTCCAGTCTGGATGTTGAAGTCGCTTCTGAGCCTGGCGTCATTCTCGAGCCAATATTCATTGAGCGAATCGACCCAGTCGATTTTCCCATATCGATAGGTGAAATAGCCCATCGCCTTGACGAGCTCGTTGTAGTTGTTCAGGTCGGAGACGTAATAATATTCCGTCAAAGCTTCCTGAAGAGGTCCGCAGAGGCTTTCTTTTGGCGTGTCTCCGATTCCGAGGACATTGACGCCGTTTTTATGAAGACTGACCACGAAGTGATAATAGTTCAGTGGAAAGTTCGGTGATACAAAAACAAAATTCATATTCATTGACTCCTATTTCTTCAGCTGAATCTTTTTCATTCTAAAGAATGAAAGAATGGATAAGTAAAAGAAAGTGTTTTCCTAAAAGACAAATCCTCGGATTTGTCGAAAATCAAGCAAAAAGAAACACTATTTCACAATCTTCGGATAATGCTTCCTGACCTGCTTCAAAGCCATCGGCAAAAAATAGACAATCTGCTTTTTCCACCATTTCCAGTCATGGTCGACATCCTTTCCCCAGTAGTCGGAAAAGACAGGGATTCCTTTTTCATAGAGAAGATTCGTCAAAATCGGCTGGGTCTTGAGTCCTTCCTCTTCCCATTTTCCCTGTCCAACGCAAAGGAAGATGGAACGGTCCTTATAGAGAGGAACATAGGGATGATCGATCGGCATGTTCTCTAGGCAGTGGATGGGAGAATTCCGATAGACGAGGTCTGACATATATCCGTTCATCAAGAGCTGTGCATCAAAGATGCCAGAGAGGGAGATGAATCCTTCAAAGAGATCCGGTCTTCGAAAGAAGAAGTTCGAAGCATGGTATCCGCCCATGCTGTTCCCTGTCAATAGGATTCTGGAATGGCATTTGCTGAACTTTCTGATCAGCGGCAGAACCTCATAGAGGATATAGTTATAGTAGTTTTCCTGATTCTGGATTCGTATTCTTGGATCCCCCTTCAGATCAGAAAAGGAGAATTTATCATGACTGTCGACACAGAAAAGCTGAATCGTTCCTTTCTCGAGATACGTGGAAAGGGCCTTGACCATCCCAAAATGCTCATAATCGAGACTTGTCCCATCCTGGGAAGGGAAGACAAGAACGGGAAATCCCCTGCTTTTTCCATAAATGGCCAGGGACATTTCTTTTTTCAGTCTTGGTGAATATTGGCGAATCTGGATTCTGTTTGCAATCATGGAATCATTTTATCACGTTTCATGAATGAGAATGAGGAAAAGGATGAGGTTTGCAATTCCTTTTTGAGATTGGAAAAACATTTTTTTGAACAATTAAAGTTGAGAAAGCGTTTGCAATGGTTTATAGTATAAGTATCAGCAATGTCTTGTATACAAGGCGGAGGTGCAATTATGTTAAAAAAAGCGTTGATATTCGGTGTGGCAGGCGTCAGTGGCGTCTATTTAGGGAAGGAACTTGAGGAAAACGGCTATGAAGTCTATGGCTCGGACATCAAGGAAGTGAAGGAAAACTATCGTTTCAAGGGCTTCTATACCTGCGATGTCACAGATGGCAAGGCGGTCAACAACCTGATCAATCTGATCAATCCGACACATATCTTCAACCTGACGGATGTCGGCGGTGTCGGACAGGCCTGGAAGAATCCGCAGAGAATGCTTTCCGTCAACCTGACAGGAACCTTGAATATCTTGGAAGCCTGCAAGGATTTCCTTATGAAGCCGAGAATCCTTCTTGTGGGTTCTGGCGATGAATATGCACCGTCATTGAAGATGCTCGATGAGAATTCGACACTGAAGTCGACCTCTCCTTATGGCATCACGAAGATCACACAGGAACAGATTGCCGAAGTCTATCATGAAAAATACGGCATGCCGATCTATTGTGTCCGTCCATTCAACCATGCCGGCGTCGGACAGAATGAAAACTTCTTTGTTCCGATGATTGCCAAGCAGGCCGCCGAAATCAAGAAAGGACTCCGTGCGGAGAAGACCCTCTACACGGGAAACCTCAAAGTCAGCCGTGACTTCTTGGACGTCAAGGATCTTGTCAAAGGCTATCGTATGGTCATCGAGTCCTCCAAGAGCGAAGAAATCTACAATATCGGATATGGCATTTCCTATTCTTTGGAGGAATTGGTGGAATATATCGTTTCCCTGACAGGAATGGATATCAAGATTGTCGTCGATGGAAACCTCATCCGTCCAAGCGACAACCCGTATAGCTGCTGCGATCATTCCAAGATTACGAAGCAATTGGGCTGGGAACCACAGCATAATATCTATGAGACAATCAAGGAAGTCTACGAAGACTATCTAAACAAGACAGAATAAAAATAAGGCTATCTGACAGGAATCATTCCTGCTGGATAGCCTTTTCTTGATGATTAAGCTTTCTTTTCGATTTTCTTCTTTTTTGTATTTTTCTGATGAGAAGCCGAAGAAGGAGGATGACAATCATGCCGGAGAGATAACCGGAATAATCAATCAGGACGTCAAGGAAACTCGGCCCTCTCTGGCCGGCAAAAATCTGGAGAAATTCAGAAAGGAAGGCGAGGACGAGCCCGATGAAGGCAATCGAGGAAAGTGAGATGATTTTCTTTTTCTTGTTTTCGAAGAAGAAGGTCGCTGCCGTCAGATACCCGAAGAAGCCGGTTGCCGCAAAGCAGAGGAAGTGTCCGAGAATCTTTCTGACCAAGTAGTTGATTCGATCATATTTGCTGCTCTCCATGCTCGTGATGGTCAAAGAGGCAGTGGAAGAGATTTTTTCATCTTCCTTCCAGTAGACGGTGATGTTCACCTTGCCTTTCTGATAGCCGAGTATATATCCGTTTTCGTCGACTGTGGCAATTGTCTTGTCGTCTGAAAGGAATCCGACTTCTGGGTTCGTGACATCGACACCTTCTTTTTCCGATTCGAGGGAATAGGATAGCTTCGATGTTTTTCCATACTGTATGCTTCCAAGAGACAGGGTGATGCTTTTCGCCTTGCATGGAAGAACATGGACGACGATTTCTTTCTTGACGTCAGGATTCACTTTGCTATAGATCACTAGATTTTTCTCTCCGGTTTCAGAAAAGGAAAGACTATTTTTTTCATCAAGTTCGATTTCCTCATCCCCTTCCTTTATTCCGAAGATCGTATCCGTGCATCCGGGATTGAAGGCAGGACTGATTGATAACTTTTCTTGGGCAAAAAGAGAGAAGTCCGATTCATAGTCAATCGATGTCGGGGCGACATAGTTTCCTTCCACGCATTGGATTTCGATTTGATTTGAGAGAATCGAATTGTCCTTCCTTGCATGACAGGAGAGAATCGTCTTTCCGACTTTCTGTGCCTGAAATATGCCATCTCCTTTTTCTGAGAGAACATCGGGGTCATAGACAAAGACGACATCATCAAAGGAAATTTCCTTGACATTCGAGGAAAGATAAATCTGCAAGGAGGATTCAGAGATGACTTGTGTGGAGGAAGCTGAGATGGCAAGAGTCTGAATCGGTTCTTTTTCGACATGAATCCTCATTTCAGAGACAAGGGATGAATCGACAAGGGATGTTGCCCTCAAGAGGACATCACCGGTGGAAAGACCTGTCAAGGAATTTTCATCCAGGGAAGCATACTCCTTTCCCTCGATGATTTCATAATGGACTCTTTTATCTGAGGTATCCTGAGGTAGGAATTGAATGTCATAGGTATTGGTTTTTTCAAGATAAAGAACATCCTCCCCGATGATGGCAAGGCTTTCCGGCGCGATGATGGTGGCATTTTTCTTTCCGAAATCAAAAAGAGATGCGAAAAAACTGCTTTGGCTGGATGATTTGTTTCCGGGTGTGGCTCCTTCAAAGAGGATAAGTCCGCCAAGAAAGAGAAAGACAATCGGATAGATGAAATGATAAAAAGGATGTTTTCTTTTCATGAGATAGATTTTACCTTATTCTTCTTTTTTTCGATTCGTTATTTCTTTCTCTAAAGCGCTTTATGAAAAAGAAGAGTGTTTTTCCTTTTACGAAATAGTGAAAATGTCTTTTTTTAAAAGTAACTAAGACGAGAAATCAACGAAAAATTTGGAAAAGAAGTGCAAGTGGAGTAAAATAAATCGGTTATTTAGAAAACGAGGATTTTTATGGACATCTTTATTGAATTTCTTAAAGCGATTGTCTTTGGCATCGTAGAGGGAATCACGGAATGGCTGCCTGTTTCATCGACAGGCCATATGATCATTCTCAATCAGTTTTTTTCATTGGAAAAGACGCAGGGAGCGGCATTCTATGATTTCTTCCTGGTCATCGTTCAGCTTGGTGCCATCTTGGCGGTCATTCTCTTCTTCTTCAAGGAACTCTGGCCTTTCGGAAAGAAGAAATCGAGCAGTGAAAAAAAGCAGATCTGGATCACGTGGGAAAAGATTCTCATTGCCAGCATTCCAGCCGGTGTGCTCGGTGTCTTATTCAATGATCTGCTGGACAAATATCTTTTCAACTATCTGACCGTCTCAATCACCCTGATTGTGTATGGCGTTGCCTTCCTGGCGATTGAATTCTCCATACGAAGACGTGCATTGAAGATCAAGGAGAGATATCATCTCAATAAGGAAAGCGGAACGACCTTCTCCGATGATGTTTCGGAGGAGAGCATGACAAATTATCCTGTCTTCCGCATTCATTCCGTCAAAGAAATCAGCATTCAGTATGCGTTTGTCATTGGTCTTGCCCAGTGTCTTGCCCTGATTCCGGGAACCAGCCGTTCTGGTGTGACAATCTGTGCTGCCCTTCTTCTTTCCATCGACCGTAAGTCGGCAGCGAAATTCTCCTTCTATCTTTCTGTTCCGGCGATGCTTGGCGGATCCCTCATCAAGGGAATCATGTATGGCATCAACGTCTCTAAGGGAAAAGCGGACCCGATCACAGGCATTCAGGTTGGCCTGATCCTGGTCAGCATGGCAGTGGCATTTGTCGTCTCCTTGGTGGTCATCAATTTCTTCATGAAGATGCTTCGAACCAAGAACTTCAATGCTTTTGGCATCTATCGTATCGCATTAGGCATTGTCTTGTTGATCCTCTTCTTTACGGTCAACAGCGGAAATCTCTCCTCGACAGCGAGTATCCTTACACCGATCGTGACGAATGTTTCCAATCTGCCAGCCTCTTGCATGAGGAAGATTATCTAAAATCTTTCTTCCATGGCAGCATATATTTGCTTAAAATACATTTGATATAGGAGCGTATGATAATGGATAAAAATCTTAATGAAAATGATCAGCAGATGATTTCTTTAAATCATCCGAATGGTGAAAATCCTTCCCCTCGCTATGAGGCGGAGGAAGAAGAGCAGGGAATCACGTTAGCCCAGATTTGGCACATGATTGTCAAGCATTGGGTCGGACTTGTCATCTGCGTGTTTGTGGGCTTGATCGGCGGTGTGTTCTATTCGAAGGTCATCAAGTCGCCGAAATATCAAGCGACAGTGCAATTGATGGTTGTCAGCCATGAGAGTGCCACAAGCAACACGACAGAAAACATCAATACGGCCATCACGAAGACAAGAATCGCCTATGGCTATATCACCACGGATGAAGTTGCCACAGAGGTTGCCAAAAAGCTTAATGAGAAGGAAGGAAACAATTTCTACATCAAGGATTCCAATGGCAAATATACGGATACCCTGGACCTCACTTCGGTCAAGAAACTCTATTCTGTCAGCATACCGACCGTCACGAGCAATAGCACTAGCGTCTTCCTTAGCATCACATCGACCTGCAAGACGGAAGCATTAGCCATCGATGTCGTCAATTATGTCGCTTCCGCCACCATCGACCTTTCCAATCAGGAGGGGTCACAGATTTATGACTACCTCAAGGATTCTCTTGTCACGTTGGGAAGCGCCAATTATGCCAAGGATTCTTCGACTTCGACGCTCGTCATCGGTCTGATCGGTGTTTTGATCGGTGTTGTTGTCGGTGCTGCTTATGCCATCATCCGTGAATTGACCAATACACATGTCTCTTCGAAAGCTGAATTGGAAACAATCACGGGATATAAGGTTATCGGCATGATTCCTAAGTATGAAAACAAAGTGAATACAGAAGAACCATCCACAACAGGGGAAGGAGAAAAGAAAAATGCCTAATGAGAACAACGACCTCAAACAGCATCGAGTCAACGATGCCGGATTGATCAAAGACTTCAACTCTCCAGAAGCAGATGCCATCATCCGTCTTCAGACGAATATCGATTTTGCATCCTTGGATAAGAAAATATGCTGTTATGCCATCACTTCCGCTCAGGAAGCGGAAGGCAAGACGACGATGGCCTGCAACCTTGCCACTGTCTATGCGGAAAAGGGACTCAAGGTCGTCCTTCTTGATTTAGACCTTCGTCAGCCCGCGATTCATAAATTGTTCCATTTCCACAACAAGGTTGGCCTTGTCGATTATGTCAAAGGGGATGCCGATATTGAGGATATCGTTCATCATTGCAATGGCGTGGACGTCATATCCGCGGGTTCCCATACACCATTCCCGGGTAAAATCCTGGGATCGGACAAGATGAAGCAGCTCGTTGAGGAACTCAAGAAGGAATATGATTATGTCCTTTTGGATACGCCGCCGGTCTTGGTTGTCTCGGATGCCTATCTTGTCGGACATGATGTCGATGGTTTCTTGGTTATCTGTACCCAGCATGTTTCCAAGAAGAAGGATGTCGCCGCCGCCTGCAAATCGATTGAGGAAAAGAGAATGAACGTCATTGGCATTGCCATGACGATGGTCACAACCGATGAGGATCATGGTAACGGAGGATATGGCTATGCGACCAAATATGGCTATGGATATGGCTATAAAGGTGGCTATGGCGGATATCATCATCGCGGAAGCGACAAATAATAGAATGCAAACAAAAATGAGGAACTCTGCAGGTCAGGGCTCCTCTTTCTTTTGCTTAATTTTTACTGATTTCGGTTTTGATAAACCAATCGATGGCTTCACTGATTTCCTCAAAAGCGGTTCTGAAGTCACCGGAATAGTACGGGTCAGCGATATCTTTTTTTACACAGGTGTAGTCATATAGCCGATGCAGTTTTTCCGGATGATTGTTCGACATCATTCTCTTGATTTCGATTTTCTGATAGTTTTCCATATACAGGACATAATCCTGGACGAGATATTCCCTTGGAGAAAGCGGGTGTGCACTGTGCAGTGAATAAGGGATGTGATTTTCATCCAACAGCTTCTTTGCTTCGATATACATGTCTTCTCCTTTTGTCGAGTGTTCCAATGCAGCCGAAGTGACATTATATTTATCGGAAAGTCCCATCTGCTCCAGACGATAGCGAAGGATGAACATAGCCATTGGGGAACGGCAGATGTTCCCTTGGCAGACAAAGAGGATATTTATTTTTTTCTCCATAATCAATTACTCCTAAGACAATACAAGGAAGATTATAATCGAAAATAGGATTTTTTGTCTGCGTTTTCTTTCTTTTTATTCTATTTCATGATAATTCTTTTGCTTTTATATTTTCTTCCCTCTCAAGGACGTAGGGGAAGGAAAGCATCAGCACGAAGAAGAGGGCGCTTCCCTCCTCTAAAAGCAGAAAACGAGGCTCGGAATAGGAATAGACAAGCATCGAGATGAAAAGAATGATGTATTTTAGATAGGATATCTTTTTCTCGCAGAGAAGACGAAGAACAAGCTTCCTTGCGATAAGAGCAAAGAAGATGGCCATGAAAAGAAGACCGAAGAGACCGAAGTCCATGAGGATGTCTGCAAAGGAATTGTGAGTGAAGAAGGTGGCACTGTGGTCGATGGGAAGACAATAATTATAGGCACCGAAGATGGTCATGAATGGATACCTCGAATACCCAAAGAAGATGAAATAGGGAGTGTTGAGCATGGATAATGCAGCCCGGGTGATATCTTTTCTTGCATTCATGGTGGACCAGTTTGTCATCTGATGGAAAAACGGAAGAATATAATCCTTGAAATACGTATCCTTAAAGAAGAAGTAGGAGATGAAAAAATAGAGCAAGGAGATGGCGAAAGCGCTCAGGAACAGGATGGAATATCCTTTGTGTTTCCTGAAATGAAATATCGGATAAAAAATCATCAGACACAAGATGAAGACGCTCAGCACAAGGAAAGGCGTTTTCGATTTGATGATGAGACATAAGAAACACTGAACAAGAAAAAGAAGAAGACAGGGGATATTTTCATGGTGGAGGAATTCTGCCAATAGGAAGATGCATCCAATCATGAGAAAGAAGCCATAGATATTTCGATTCAAGACGAAGGAAGTGATTGTGTTGAATTCGAATGAATTAGGATAGATGAAAATAAGAACGAAATTGTCGATATATTTTTGGAACTCTGTGAATAGAGAAAAGACAATGCAAACAAGAACAAACAATTCGATGATAAGATAGATAAGATGGAAAATGAGTCGATTCTTATTGGCTATCTTTTTTATCGAAAGGAAGAAGATGGCAAAATAGGAATAGAAACAGGAATCATATAAGAAGCCTGTGATTCTCTCCGAGGCAGAAAAGCCATCATAGGAAATCAGAAAGGATTTCTGATCAAAGGGAGACACGTATTCGAATGCAGTGCTTCCATAAGGAAAGGAAAGAATAGACAAGAGACGAATCAAAAGGAATGAAAAAAGAAGACAAAGAATCATTTTTTCTTTTTTATTGTTTTCCCTGATTCTCTGATAGAAAATCACAAAGAGGAAGAGATAGAGAATCGATAAAGGAATGGATAGATAAAGGCTTGGAGAGACACCGGGATAGTATTTCATAAAATCGTAGAAATAGGGCTGGCTTCCGACTGCAGAGGCATCCTTTGAGAAAGAAAAATTTCCTAACGTAAAAAGAGGCATCATGCAGGTTAAGGCTAGAAAAAGAAGAAGGTTGAAGATGCTCTCTTTGTCTTTCTGGAAATCTCTGACATATTCCTTGAGTAATGTAAACATAGGTATATTATAAACGATTTGCGCTTCAGTTTGTTTCTTTTGGATAGAGAATCATGATGAATTCATCAAATAGCCTCAAAAAAAGAAGAGATGGTATCCATAAGATGGAATCCAGTTCTCTTCATTTCCTTCGATAGTCGAAACTTATTCTCCCGATTTATCAAAGAGCACCATCCATAATCCCTTGAAAATAATCTTGAGATCCAATCGAATGCTCCGATGCTTTATATATTCGATATCCAAGTCAATCCATTCCTGGAAGGAAAGCGAATTGCGGTTATGCTGAATCTGCCAGAGGCAGAGGAGTCCTCCCTTCACAAGGAGTCGATTCTTCTGATAATTCGTATATTTCTTTGTCTCATCGACAATCGGACTTCGCGGTCCGACAACAGACATGTTCCCGATAAAGATATCCCAAATCTGAGGAAGCTCGTCCAAGCTTGTTTTTCGAATGAACTTTCCGAATTTCGTTATTCTTGGATCGTTCTTCAATTTGAAGGCCGGCTCATCTGCTTCGTTGATTCCATAATGAAGAAGCTGAGCTTTCATCTTCTCGGCGCCTGGGCACATCGAACGGATTTTATGGAACTTAAAGAGCTTGCCATTCTTTCCGACACGAATCGAAGTATAAAGAGCTCCCTTGACAGTCGGATCTTTCTCGCCGTCAGGATCGCGAATCAATTTGCAATCATATCTTTTTCCATTTTTGGAAAGATATTTTCCGTTCTTCTCATTTTCAGTGATTTCGAGTTTATAGCTTTTCACGCCGATATCTTCCAATAGTTTAATCAGCATCAGAAGAAGAATCAGCCAACCAAAGAGGATAAGGAATGTTCCAGATGAGACAAGGTCGAACGTTCTCTTGACGAACGCATAGAATTTCCCACCTGAAACTACAACCTTTTCATCCTGAAAGGATTCCTCATCCATGGGAGGTACATTATTTTTCATTGCGGGGGAAAATAAAGTGGTATTCATCATAGCAACATCAACTCCTTCATCCTCTATCTGATTCATCTTTTCCTTCCTCTCTTGCCATATGAAGAAAAGATTCCTTCATTATAGAAGGAAAGAAATGATGGATGATAAGAAAATACAGTCCTGTTTTTTTGATTACACATAAATATTCTTTCTATCTCATTGACCCTTTTTTAGACAAATAAAGGGAAGACTCAGTCTTCTGTCAACTGAGACTATTATTATAAAAAAACAAAATAAAAAAGCAAGGTATGGTGCAAAATATGATAAAAAAGCGACCTTTTTTTGACAAAAAGCGCAAAAATTATGGCATGAAAATTCTTGAACATCGAGAAGAGATTTAAGAACATCAACGAGAGACGGACATTCAGTCTCGTTAAAGGAAGGCAAATTTCTTTTTATTTGCAATCCATGATATTTGCAAGATTGAATTTGATAAGCGATTCCCCTGATTTTCAATCAAGCACTTCCATTATCGACCGTTTAAAGAAAAAATCCAAGACTATCCGATAGAATTTGGAATGGAAATAGGGTAGGAAATAATAATTTATAAACTCGAACCGAGAACATGGAATGCTTCATGCATATATCTTTTAAAGATAAATTTAGATTGACAAGAAAATGCGGGGGGGGATATAATTCTTCCTAGAAAAGGGTTACATGTCAGTTTTTAGGACCTTTTTATAAAA
>CAVKZJ010000010.1:0-57735 GCA_963660905.1 bacterium
CTTTTCTTGCACTTTTAAAGAAAAAGCCTGACACATTGTGCCAGGCTTTGCTTTTCTTAAATGGGGCGGATAGTGGGGATCGAACCCATGAATGAGCGGTTCACAGCCGCTTGTGTTAACCTCTTCACCATATCCGCCATATATATACTGGCTGTTGCCAGCCAGTATGAAACAAATTTTGATTAGAGCTTTCTGTTGTAGAATTCAATAACCTGAGCTTCATCGACTTCGCTGGAGAGTTCGCTTCTTTCCGGAAGTCTTGTATAGGTTCCTTCAACCTTGTTGCTGTCAACCGTAACATAAGCCGGAATGGCTGGCTTAGTGTTGATGGCTTCAAGGACAACCTTTAAGGACTTGGAAGAATCCTTGAAGGAGATGACATCATTGACAGAGACGATGTAGGAAGGAATATCGACTTTCTTTCCATTGACCGTGACATGGCCATGAGTGACAAGCTGACGAGCCTGACGTCTTGTTGTGGCAAAACCCATACGATAGACAAGATTGTCTAATCTGGATTCCAACAACTGCAATAAAGATAAGCCAGTGGATTTGGTCTTATCGGCCTTGGCGATCGTGAAGAAACGTCTGAACTGCTTCTCGGACATGCCATAGGTGAAACGAAGCTTCTGCTTTTCAGTCAACTGTTCACCGTATTCAGTCTTCTTCTTCGGGCGTCCATCACCATGGACACCAGGAACAGACTGACGCTTGGCAAGTTCCTTGCCATTTCCCAAAACGGAATAACCTAATCTTCTGGACTGTCTCCAGACAGGACCTGTGTAACGCATTTTCTATTCTCCTTTCGTTACAGTCGCAATAACGCTAAAGGCGTAAGTTCATTTATCCCGGATGAGCGTTGTTCACCTTTATAGCGAGGCTACTTACTAAAGCGTCATCAGACGGATAACTACTTGCGTGCTACGCAATGCGAAAAATACTATACCAAATCAAAGGATGAGAAGCAAGGAAAAAATGAAAAATCTTCAATCCTTTTTGGTTAAGATAAGAAACAATACTCTTTTCTTTCTTTTCGTCCTATACTACTTCTCGGTATTCGAGGATTTATATATGGAAATGAAAGAAAATTATAAACGGATCATCTCAGCCTTTTTGGCCATGCTCTTTCTGATGATGGTCTATGGACTGGCTAAGAGCATCACCTTCCTTGATTATGCACTAGGATATTATGGCGAGAATCAGGGATTCTGTCAGCTTCTTTTATCCAATGACAGATTTCTCATCGGATTTGCAAGTGGTGGACTTGTTCTATGCGTCTTTTATGCCATCTGCGATTTCTTCTCGTTTAAGAAAAAAGATTTCCTTCAGTTCGTCTGTTCGATTCTTCTTTTGGTGATTGCCACGTATCTCTTCATTCTCGTGGTTGGCCTAAGAAAACAGGCTTTCTCCTTGGATGGCTATTCGACAAATGTTGCCTTTAGTCTCTATACGGAATATCGCAGTTTCTCTCTTTTGATTATCTTTTCGGAATTTCTTCTTTCTCTCCAGGCACTCTTTCGTTCCTTCCTTACCGCTTATCAGAAAAGGAAGAAAGAAAAAAACGAATAGAAAAATGCACAAAGAAAGAGAGATGTCATCTTTCTAAAAAAGGAAAAAAGAATTATAATTTATTGCCTATATGGAAGGAGACGAATGAACATGGGTTATGATTTCAAGAATATAGAAGAAAAATGGGAAAAGGTTTGGGAGGAGAACAAGACTTACAAAACGGACTGCTATGACTTCTCCAAACCGAAATTTTATGTGTTGGATATGTTCCCCTATCCGTCCGCTGTCGGACTTCACGTCGGACATGTCGAAGGCTATACCGCAACGGATGCCCTCAGCAGAATGAAGAGAGCACAGGGATACAATGTCCTCCATCCGATCGGATATGATGCGTTTGGTCTTCCAGCCGAACAGTTTGCCATCAAGAACAACCAGGATCCTTCAATCTATACCAATCAGAACATCGATAATTTCCGCAGACAGCTCAAGCGTCTAGGCTTTTCCTATGATTGGGACCGTGAAATCAAGACGACCGATCCTGACTATTACAAATGGACCCAGTTCATCTTCCTGAAGATGTATGAAAAGGGACTGGCATATGAGGACTATCGACTTGTCAATTACTGCCCAGCCTTAGGCACTGTCTTGGCCAACGAGGAAGTCATCGATGGAAAAAGCGAACGCGGTGGCTATCCGGTTGAAAGAAAGCCGATGAGACAATGGGTCTTGAAGATTACGGCCTATGCCGACAAGCTTTTGGATGGACTCAGCACCATCAACTGGCCGATGAGCACCCTGACCATGCAGAAAAACTGGATTGGAAAGAGCAAGGGAACCGTCGTTTCCTTCGATGTCGTCGATCATGAAGAAAAAATCGAAGTCTTCACGACCCGTGCGGATACCTTGTTTGGATGCACTTATGTCGTTTTGGCTCCGGAACATCCATTGGTCGGAAAACTGACCGCTGAGGAACACAAAAAGGATGTTGAAGAATACCTCAAGAAGGTCGCTAGCAAATCCGACTTGGAAAGAACCGATGGCTCAAAAGAGAAGACGGGTGTCTTCTTAGGAAGTTATGCCATCAATCCGATCAACGGAAGAAAAGTGAAAATCTATATTGGAGACTATGTCTTAGCAACCTATGGAAGCGGCGCCGTCATGGCTGTTCCGACGCATGATCAGAGAGATTACGATTTTGCCAAGAAACACGATATCGAAATGATTCAGGTCATTGAAGGGGATTGCTCCTCTTCTGCCTATGAAGGCGATGGCAAGCATATCAACTCCTCTTTTGCCGATGGCATGAACAACGAGGAAGCGAAAAAAGCCATCACGGAAAAACTCATCGAAATGGAAAAAGGTCGCTATCAAGTCAACTATAAACTTCGCGACTGGCTCTTCTCCCGTCAGAGATATTGGGGTGAACCCATCCCTGTCATACATATGGATGATGGAACGACCTCTCCTGTCAAATATGAAGATTTGCCACTCCGTCTTCCCGTCTTAGAGGACTATAAGCCGACCGGCGATGGAAAGCCGCCGCTCAGCAAGGCGACATCCTGGCTGAATGTCACCGTGGATGGCAAGCATGGGCTTAGGGAAACCAACACGATGCCGCAATGGGCGGGCTCGAGCTGGTATTATGCCCGTTATATCGACCCACACAACAAGGAAGCCATCGGCGACAAGAAACTTCTTGATCATTGGCTCCCTGTGGACGTCTATGTCGGTGGTGCCGAACATGCCGTTCTCCACCTTCTTTATGCGAGATTCTGGCATAAATTCCTTCATGATGAGGGAATCTTCTCTTCGGATGAGCCGTTTGCGAAGCTTTATCATCAGGGCCTGATCCTGGGAAGCGATGGACAGAAGATGTCCAAGTCTCTCGGGAACACGGTCTCTCCGGATGATGTCATCCGTGAGTATGGTGCCGACAGCCTTCGTTTCTATGAAATGTTCAAGGGACCTGTCGACCAGTCCATGCCATGGAGTCCGGATGGACCAAAGGCTGCCAAGACATTCCTTGACCGCGTCTATCGTCTCTATAGGGATGAAAACTACAAGTCTTTATGGACAAAACAAGACAATCCGGAACTTGATTTCATCTACAATGCCACCATCAAGAAATGCACCAACGACTATGAAATCCTGCATTTCAATACCGGATTAAGCCAGATCATGGTCTTGGTCAATGAACTCTATAAGGCAAAATCCCTTCCAGAGAATATCCTTCTCGGATTGGCCCAACTTCTCGCTCCGGTCGTTCCGCATTTTGCGCAGGAGCTCTATTCCTTATTGGGCTATGAAGGATTGATCGATTTTGTCAGATGGCCGAGCGTCAACCAAAGCGCCATCGATAGCAAGCCGGTGACCTATGCCATTCAGGTCAATGGAAAACTTAAGGGTACCATCGACTTCAAGAAGGATGCCAGCGAAGAGGAACTTGAGGAACTCAAGAAACTCTCTCTTTCCTTGGAAAAGGTCGCCATGGCCACTTCCGGAAAGGAAATCAAGAAGATTATCGTCGTGAAGAATAAGATTGTCTCCATCGTTATCAAATAAGGAATGATGGAATCTGTTTCCATCCTATCGATATTCATAATCAGAATAATCATTGAATGAATCCATAAAAGCCAGGGCAGCCTGGCTTTTATGGTAGAAACATTTTTTTAATTGAAAAGAGAATACATAAAAACCTTCATTCCCATTAAAAGAATGAAGGCAATTTTCTTTAGTCGGCCAAGGTGCCGAATGGATCCCATGGCGGGAGAAGTTTCGGCTTGGTTTCCAATGCTGCAAGTTCCTTGTCATTCAGATATTTCTTCTTGATGGCAACCTGATAGACAAAGGAATCAAACCAGCTGTCGGACATGACGAAATATCCTTTCTTTCCGATATCATCACCCCAGGAATTCTCAATCTTGTAGCGCGTTGGCTTTCCGGAAACGAGATTCACGCCGGTGATGACCATGGCATGGTTCATGGCCGAGTTATTGAAATCAAGCATGTCGGCCTTGTCGAACTTGAAGTCGATATCGAACATGGAGGAGTAGTCGAAGCTTTCATCGTCCCAGACACCCGATGTTCTATTTCCATAATAGGAGACATCGGATCCAAACCAGACGAGTTCTTTGTCAGAGAGCTGTGCGATGACAAGTTCCTTGATTCTTTCCAAGGGAAGATTGAGATGCGTGATCGGCTTTCCATTGATGACATTTCCGACCAATTCGATGTTGTAGGTCTGATAATATTCCTTGTCTTTTGTCGGAGCGTGGATGATGGAAACATATTCGTCAATTTCATCTCCGACATATTTCTCGAAGAAGGAAAGAGGCGTCATATCCTTTTCGATATGATAATTCCCATCCTCATCGACATATTCGAAATCGAAGCTCTTGGGCGGAAGGCCACAGCAGTTCGTTAAGAGGGCATAGACCTTTTCCATGTATTCGGTCTTGAGTTCTTCCATCTTCTCATAGCTGATCTTGCATTCATGCATCTTGGTGACTTCGCAGGCAAATTTGCGGACGAGGGAATTCAATAAAGAAGAAGACAGATGCGTGTTCTCAGACTGGCTTGTCTCCGGATAGACGCTCTTTGGCACGATGCCATATTTCTTGACAAGGGAGACATACATATCCCATTGACCGCCATCGGAAACACCTGAAAGCAGGAATGCCATCTTTCGATCATCATGGACTCGGCCCTGATTGACCAAGATGATGATGTTTTCAAGATAATAATTATATTTCTCCAGCTTATCGAAGTAGGAAATGTAATTCTGGGAGATTTCGAATTGATCCTTCACATGAATCTTCTTGTTGATGATCTCACGGAGAATGGTGGACGCAGAAAAGATCCAGCAGCGTCCGGAACGTCTCTGGTTGCTCACAGGAAGAGTCTTGTTGTCGATGGAGAAGGTGAAGGAAGCATTTTCGGGAACATCCTTGCTTGTGGCAATCACATTCATATCGGCATTGGACAAGGCATGTCGAAGAATGGTGTTCTCTTTCTTATCCCTGTATGTCTTTTCCATCTTGTCTAAATCGGCAAATGCGATATCTTCATTCATGATTATTCTCTCCTTATTTCATCATCGCCCAAAGGGTATCAAACGGATCGACCATCTCAAGAGCGGAATTCTCATACGCCTTCACAATCTCCGGATTCACAAATTCCTTCTTGACGAAGACCTGATAGACATATTCATCAAACCATTTGTCGGACATGACATAATAGCCATCTTTTCCATTGTCCTTTCCCCAGGAATTTTCGACTTTCCAGCGGTTGGGCCTGTTCTCCTCAGTCAGGTTGACACCCGTGAAAGTCATGGCGTGATTGCAGAAGGAGGAACGATATGTCAATCGAGCGGCTTTGTCCATATGATTCTTCAGGGAGAAAAGCTCATTCTGAAGAAGGATGCCATCGACAAGATAGCCATCTTTCCGAAGCGACTGGCTCGAGACATCAGCGGCAAACCAAACTGGGAGGCCTGTCTTTAAGGAAGCGATGACGCTGTTCTTCATTTCCTGAAGAGGAACATTGAAGAAGATGATGGAAGATCCGCCGACGACATTGTTGACGATGTCACAGGTGTATCTTGTCAACGGCTTCATATGAGATAAAGGCGCATCACACAAAGGAAGATAGTCTTCAAGGTCCTCTTTTATATATTCATCATAGAATTCCTTAGGCGTCATTTTCTTCAGATGGACATAATGGTTGTCCTTATCCGTATATTCATATTCGAAGGAAGAGACAGGACTTCCAAGCGAAATCGTCAGAATGCGATAGATAGAAGAAAGGACTTCCTTCTTTTTCTCACCGATTTCTTTTTCGCTCTTTCCTTCCTTGACCATCGTGCGAAGATCCATCATCGCCTGGCTGAGGAAGGAAGTCAGAACATCATTGAGTTCGATGGTATCGGAAGAGACGGCATCCTCCGGCATCTCCTCAAGCGGAACGACGCCATATTTCTTGACGAGATTGCTGAACATCACGAAATGCCCACCATCCTGGATTGTCGAATCCAAGAGGAAGACATTATTTCGTGATTTCACATCCTCTGAAGCGAATTGAATGGCCTTTTCCAAGAAAAAATTTGCTTTTTCCAACTTATCATAGAATTGAAGATATGCCTGTGAAAGCTCGATATTCTTCACATTGAGCTTTTTGAAGAGAATCGTGCGGATGACATTGAGCCCGGAAAACATCCAGCAACGTCCGCTTCGCTTCTGATTTGTGATGTTTCCACTTTCGACATCGACGGAAAAAGCAAGCTTCATTTCTCTTTCCAGTTCGATGAAAGTCGATGAGGAACTGATGCCATTCTTCATGACGGTCGATTTTTTTAGATTCAGGTCCGAGACCTTCTTCAGATCCTGTTCAAAGGAAGAAATGTCTTCCAAAGTGATTTTTTGTTCCATTAGGTAAACCTCTTATTCATGTAGAATGAGTTTACCACAAAAGACAGTTAGTGGCTACTAATTCACGATAAGAAAGAAGCCCTTTTTCTTCTTTTTGTTTAGAAAGCGATTACATCTACAAAGGTGGATGGAAATGAAAAGAGAAGGTACGTTTTTTGTTATAATAGAAAGGATATGATATTTTTGGATTACGCAAGCAATTACCCGGTTCGGAAGGAAGTCTTGGATGAATTTGTCCGGGTGGAATCGACCTACTTCGGAAACGCCAATTCTCTCCATCCTCTCGGAAAGGAAAGCCTCGATTTTCTATTGGATATCGATAAGAAAATGCATGAGCTTCTTCATTTGACCGACGAATATGAAATTATCTATACCTCGAGTGCCACAGAGAGCAACAACATGGTCATCAAAGGCCTCTATGAAAGCCATGGCGGGTATTCCACGACATTTTTCTCGAGTGAATTCGAACATTCAAGCGTCAACTCCACTCTCGCCTATCTGAAGGACAAGGGATGCGAAGTCGTCTTGATCAAAACGAAGTCGGATGGAAAAATCGATATCGATGATCTGAAAAGCAAGCTGGATAAAGGACCTCTTCTGACCTGCTTAAGCAAGGTCGAGAGTGAAGCGGGAGCCATTCAGAATGAAAGGGAAGTTCTTTCCCTATTGCATGAAAGAGAGGATTCTTATCTTCTATTGGATGCCACCCAGGCGATGGGTAAAT
The DNA here is from genome assembly GCA_963660905.1 of bacterium. Taxonomy (GTDB): domain Bacteria; phylum Bacillota_I; class Bacilli_A; order RFN20; family CAG-288; genus Enterosoma. The sequence goes on from CAVKZJ010000010.1 coordinate 7,660, forward strand.
TTCCTCTTGATTTCCGTGATCAGGATTTTGTCAGCTTTGCACCCCATAAATTCGGTGGCATCATCGGCACCGGCATCCTCATCAAAAGAAAAAGCATTCCCCTCATTCCGCTACATCATGGCGGAAAATCCCTGTCCATCTATCGTTCCTCAACTCCGGCTGTTGGCCTGATTGCCTCGACTTATGTGGCTTTGAAGCTTGCACTTGAAAAGCGCGAGGAGAATTACAGGATTGTCAAGGAAAGACAGGAACAGATTTTGGAAGGAATAAAGGATTTCAAAGATATCCAGATCAATTCGAACTTGGAAAATCCCTATATCCTGAATCTCTCTTTCGGAAATGAGAACGCTCAAAAGATTGTTTCCTATCTTTCCTTGAAAGGAATCTGCGTATCCCAGAAATCAGCCTGCAGCATACTCAACACCCCTTCGAAGGTCATCAACAGCATTTATCATGATAAAAAAAGAGCCCTTTCTTCCTTCCGCATATCCCTATCGGAAAAGGTCACGAAGGAAGAAATCGCCTCGCTGATTACTTGTTTAGGAGAATATGAAAATGGAAGATAAAGAAGATAAAAAGAAAAACAAAAGAGTTCTGACTAAGTCAGAGGAAATCGAAAGAAGCCTCATCACCACATATAAATATCGAATTTGGCGTAAATTCACCAAGGCCAACATCATCTACAAACTCATCGAGAAGAATGATAAAATCTGCTGCTGCATTTCTGGTGGAAAAGACAGCATGCTGATGGCCCTTCTTTTCAAGCATCTGCAGAAATATTCCGAATTTCCCTTTGAGGTGGAATATCTTGTCATGAACCCCGGATACAACGACATCAATTTCCAGATTATCAAGAACAATCTGAAACTTCTCGATATTCCTGCCCATATCGTCCATACGGATATTTTCGACATCGCCAATTCCACCGACCATAAGCCATGCTATCTCTGTGCGAAAATGAGAAGAGGAGCCCTTTATCGCATCGCCAAGGATTTGGGATGCAATAAGATTGCCTTAGGCCATCATTATGATGATGTCATCGAAACCACCTTGATGAACATGCTCAATGCTGGCAGTTTCCAGACCATGCTTCCAAAGCTTCATTCCGACCATTATGAAGGCATGGAAGTCATCCGTCCGATGTATCTCATCCGTGAAAAGGATATTCTCGACTTCAAGAGATACAATCACCTCACCTTCATCCAGTGTGCCTGCCGATTCACCGAAAACTGCTCCATCTGCGACAATGGATCAGGCGGAAGCCAAAGAGCGAGAACCAAACAGCTGATTGCCCAATTGGTCAAGGAATATTCTCCTGTCGTCGAAAAGAACATCTTCATGGCGGCTGGGAATGTGAATCTCGATATGATTTTAGGCTACAAGGAAGAGGGAAAGGAGCATTCCTTCCTCGATGACTATGAAGAAAAATCCCAAAAGATGGATGCACTCATCAAGAAATCTGGAATCGAAATGGAAAGCCTGGAAAAAGCCAAGAGGGAACACCGTGAACTAAGGATGGATGATTCTTTCCTTCCGTCAAAAAAAGAATAACGAATCCTTTCCTTCTTTTGCTATAATTGTTGTATGAAAAAATCGCTCTTTTTCTTGCTTCTACCGTTTCTCTGTCTCTCCTGCTCTTCCTCTGTTGTCTATAAGACACTCGAGGAAGATAAGAAGACGCTCTTTTCCGTTGAGGAAAAAGATTATGTCTTGTTCGATGAATATTTTTCATCGTCCTATTCCTCAAAAAAGACGGAGAGTGGTTATGAAGTCGAATTTGTCTTAGGAGATGTCAAGACATCCTTTTCGAAGGTACGGCTTCTTCTTACCAATGACAAGGAACATGCCTATTTCCTAGGGTATTCCGAAAAAGAATACAATCTGGTTCCGAAATCCGAAAAAAAGGATGAAACAAGGAATATATATTATGGAGTCAAGATTCATTTCCTCTCTGAGAAGGAGGTGGATCATCTGAGCGTTCTTTTCCAATCCGTCGAGAAGTCAATCTGCTATCGATTATAAAATCAAGAGGTAAATCAAAATTATGGATATCAATCAAGTCATTGCCGATGAACTTAAGCTCAACAAACAGGGTGTGGATAACGCCATCCAGCTTTTGGATGAGGGAAACAGCGTTCCTTTCATCGCTCGATATCGAAAGGAAGTGACCTTCGGCCTGAGTGATGAGAACCTCCGTGACTTGGAAGAGAAACTTCTTTCCTACCGAAATCTCGAGGATCGAAAGAAGACCGTCTTCAAATCGCTCGATGAACAGAATATCCAGGATGAGGACTTAAGAAAGAAGATTTCCGAAGCGATGACTCTTTCCGCGGTCGAAGATCTCTATCGTCCCTACAAGCCTAAGAAGCTCACCCGTGCCAGCAAGGCCATCAAGGCTGGATTGAAGCCGTTAAGCGAATACCTTAAGACGGATAAGACCGGCAATCTATCAGAAGAGGCAAAAAAATATATCTGCGAGGAATTCAAGGATGTAAACGCCTGCATCCAGGGTGCCTACGATATCATCGCCGAGGAAATTAGCGACAATCCGAACTATCGTATCTTCATCAAGGATTTGGCCAAAAAGAAAGGCCTACTGACTTCCTCGAAGATTGATGGCGTGGAGGATATGACCTATGACAACTACATGAACTACTCCAAGCGCATCTCCGACTTGAAGTCCTATCATATCTTGGCCATCAACCGTGGCGTGAACAAGAAGGTTCTTACGATGAAATTCGTCTTCGATGACGAGACGATTCTCAATCACATCAAGCTGTTCGAGATTCCATCCAAGACACCCTATCGCGAAGGTTTCGAGGAAATGGTGCTCGATAGCTATCAGAGACTCATCTATAAGAGCGTCAGCAACGATATCTTTTCTGAACTGATGGAAAAAGCATCGGACCAGGCCATCGAGGAGTTCAAGATTTCCCTGAAGGCCACGCTTCTTTATCCTCCGCTGAAAAATAAGAAAGTCTTAGGCTTCGATCCAGGCTTCACCCATGGATGCAAGCTTGCCTTCATCGATGAAAACGGAACCTTATTGGATACCAAGGTCCTTGCTGATCCATTCCACTCGAAAATCAATTATAAGAATGCTCTTGCGGAACTCCATTCTGGCATCATCAAGAATGGATGCTATATGATCGCCCTTGGAAACGGAACAGCCAGCCGCGAATCCGAAAAGCTTCTCAAGGAACTCAAAGAGACCTATTACGATCTAAAGGACGTCAATGTCGTGATCGTGAGCGAATCCGGTGCCTCCATCTGGTCGGCCACCAAGGATGCGCAGAAGGAATTTCCGAATCTCGAACCGAACCTGAGAAGCGCCGTATCCATCGCAAGAAGACTGCAGGACCCCTTGGCGGAATTGGTCAAGATTCCACCGGAGAGCATCGGCGTCGGACAATATCAGTATGATATTGAGCAAAAGAAGCTCTCCTTAGCGCTTCAGGGCGTGGTCGAGGACTGCGTCAATGCCATTGGCGTCAACCTCAATACAGCCAGCCGCGCCTTGCTTAGCTATATCGCCGGCATCTCGGAAAAGGTTGCGCAGAACATCGTGACCTATCGTGAGACAAATGGTGCCTTCAAGACCAGACAGGAACTTCTCAAAGTCTCTGGATTGGGTCCAAAAGCCTTCGAAAACTGTGCCGGCTTCCTTCGCATTCCCAATGGAAAGGAAATGCTCGACGATACTGCCATCCATCCCGAATCCTATCCGATTGCCTATGAGATCCTCAAGGAAGTCAAAGGTGCGGATCTTGCTTCCACAAAAGAAAACCTCAAGAAGCTGACTGAGGAGGATATTGCAGGCCTTGCAGAAAAGTTGTCCGTCGGCGTTCCCACCTTGACGGATATCATCCATGAATGGATTGCCCCATCGAGAGATCCCCGTGAGGAATTCAAGACAGCGAAACTCATGGATGGCGTGAATGACATCAAGAACCTCAGCGTCGGAATGGTTCTGGAAGGAACAATCCGCAATGTCGTCGAATTCGGTTTCTTTGTCGACATCGGCGTGGAAATCAATGGCCTTGTCCACATGACCGAAATCAGCGACAAGAGAGTCGTCAATGTCCATCAATTCGGAAAGCCGGGCGACATCATCAAAGTGAAAGTCAAAGATGTCGACCTTGCCCGCAAAAGAATTTCCCTGACTATGAAAGGAGTCAAACAGAACTGATATGAATTATTACACAACGCTCAATTCCACCAAAGGATCCCTCAACATCGCCGACTACGTCTTCAATCAGATTGCCTTAGAAACCTTGCAGGATCTTGAAAAGCACGAACTCAAGGGTGCCATCTCCTTAAACGGAGACAAGAAGAGAAAGAATGTCGAAACCATCATCGAAAAAAACAAGGTGACAGTGAATATCTATTTCTCCGCCATGCGCAATTCCGATGTCCAGAAATCCGTCAACCTCATCCAGACCTCGGTGTATGAATCCCTAAACGAACTGACTGAAATCTCTTCCATCAAGGTCAATGTCTCTGTCATCAGCTTCGTGGACAGCAAGTGATATGGATAAGGAAAAACAATATATTTTAGATCGAAAGAAGTATGGCTATATCGCCTCTCTTCCGATTTTTGTCGCCATTGTCCATCTCTTCTTCACTCTCTTCTTCATGACGGTCATCAATTTCCATGAGGATACCCAGCTTTTCTCGAATCTCTACACCCTTGGCGAAATGTATTCCGTTTCGATCTTCACGGCGCTTCTGATCGGCCTGAAGCCTTCTTTGTCCATCATGAAGTCCCTACCAGGGCTTTTCGGCGTCGTCATGGGCTTGGCGATGATTTTCCTTTCGACCTCCGCTGTCAAGGGAAAAAAGAAAGCTTATTTTCTCTCCTTAGGTGTCTATGCAATCGATTCTGCATTCTGCTTTGTCGATCTCATCCTTTCTTTGACATTGAAAGGGAATGTCCATCTGATGGTCTATGATTACATCTTCATGTTTGTTCTCCATTTCCTCTTCCTTGCCATCTATGTCTATGGGATTTTCTTGATCAGAAGAATCAACAGCTACGAAAAAGAAATGCTTGTCAAGCAGAATGAAATACATATCGAGAAAGGAAACGAAGAATGAAAAACTATACTCGAAAAGACGAAAGAGTCAAAACCATGCAGTCGTTCTACCAGGTATTTCTCAATCTGGAGAACAAGACGGATATCGATGCGACCGAGGTCATCAATGCCACCTTCGGCGTGAAGAACATCAACGACGTTCCCAAGTTCTCCAAGGCCATCTACGCCTATGGACTCGAGCATATCGAGGAATTGGAGGAGGAGATTTCCAAGCATCTCGTCGGATGGACCTTCTCCCGTTTGGACGACGTCGCCAAAGCCATCCTTGTGGCCGGCTGTGCCGAAGGACTGTATGTCAAATTGGCGCCAAGAAAAGTCGTCATCAACGAATGGGTCAACATCGCCAAAGACTTTCTGAAGCTCAACGATCACAAATTCGTCAATGCCGTCTTAGACAAAGTCATTCTCCCATACGATTTTTCAGCAAACGACTAAATGATCCAGGCACTCTCTGTCGGAGAACTTTCCAATATTCTCAAGGCATGCTTTGAGAACCCGAAATTCTCCTCTCTTCCCGTCTATGGAGAGGTCCTATCCATACGCGGAGGGAAATTCACTTATATTGAAATTGGAGACCAGGGGAAAAAGGAACTTTCCTCACCGATTTTGAAGTGTGCTTTTTCCAGTTTTGATCGTTTCGTTGGTGATCTAACGAGCATCAAACAGGGAGATGTTATCCTTGTGGAAGGAAGGCTCAGCTATTATCCGCATGGTTCCTCTGTCACCTTATGGGGGAAGAGAGTCGAAATTCTCAAGACCCAGGAAGGAAAGAACCTTCTGGAAAAGAAAAAAACATTGGAGAAGTTGGATAAATTAGGCTATCTTGACCCGAAAAGAAAAAGGCCGATTCCAAGATATTGCAAGAAAGTGGCGATTCTCACAGCCGAGACAGGTGCGGCCTATCAGGATATTTTGAAGACGCTTCATGACCGTTTTCCTGTCAATAGCGTTCTTTTTCCCTGCATCGTTCAGGGAAGCGATGCCCCAAAAAGCATTCTCTCTGCCTTGGAAAAGGCAACGAAAGGTGATTTTGACTGCATCCTTTTAGGACGTGGAGGCGGAAGCAAGACGGATTTATCCTGCTATGATGATGAAAAGCTTGCCTTAGCCATTGCCAAAAGCCCGATTCCGATCATCACGTGTATCGGACATACCATCGATACGGCAATCGCCGACCGCGTCTCAGATAAAAGCTGCATCACGCCGACGGAGGCCGCAAGCGAAATCAATCCTTCCCTAGAGGAAATCTGCAGGGCAAAAGAGGATTATCTTATAAGTCTTAAAGAGAGAATGGAGAAGATTCTTGAGGCAAAGGAATACGCTCTTTCTTCCTTCGAAGAGAAACTTAATTATCTTTCCTTGGATAACCGACTGAAGATGGCGTGTGAACGCCTTGAAAAGAAGAAAAAGGAATCCATTCTACTTTATGAAAAGAAAATCGCAAGGGAAGTCTCTTCCTATCATGAAAGAGAACATCGTCTGAACCATCTGATGTCCTCTTATATTCAAAAAAAGAAATTATCCCTCGTATCGTATCTCGAGAAAATCAATGCCCATTCCCCACTTCTCATGAAGGAAAAAGGATACGCGCAGATTTATCTCAATGGCGAAAAAGTGAAAAACATATCGCAGCTGAAAACGGATGATCTTATCACTATCACCTATCCGGATGGTCGAAGAATGGCGAAGATCTTAGGAGAAAATGAAAATGGCAGAAAAGAAAACCAAGAATGATGAACTGAAGAAGATGAGCTATCAGGAACTCGAAAAAGAGGCCGATCATGTCCTTGCGGAACTCTCCAAGGAGGATCTTCCCTTGGATGACGCAAGCAAGATTTTCGAATACGGAAAGAAAGTCTATGCGGAAATGGAGATGCGCCTTTCCGAACTGGAGAAGAGTGTCACCGATACGGTTTCAAGAGGATAAAAATGAGCGAAGACAAGAAAGATTTTCACGCATTGGAAAAGATGACCAGGGAAGAGCTTCGCGTTCTTTCCTCAGATATTCGGGCAGATATTCTCTCTGCCTGTCTTTCCAATGGCGGTCATCTTTCAAGCAATCTCGGGGCTGTCGAGCTGACGCTTTCCTTATTGAAGAATTTTCCTCCGGATGAAAACGATATTCTCTTTGATGTCGGACATCAGGCCTACTGCTACAAAATGATGACCGGACGAGACATCAAGGAGATCAGGAAGACAGATGGCGTCTCTCCCTTCAATCTGAGGGAGGAGAGTCCCTATGATGTCTATTCGAATGGCCATGCCGGCGATTGCCTTTCGACGGCCATCGGCATCGCCAAGGCCAAGCTTTTGAGCAATGATGAATCCTTTACCATCGCCTTCATTGGCGATGCCTCCATCGAGAATGGAATCAGCTATGAGGCACTTGATTTCCTTGCCAGCCATAAGGAACTCAAAAGACTGATTGTCATACTCAATGACAATGGAATGGCGATCAGCAAGAACAATGGCCCTTTGAGCAAGAAATTCAATCACCTGAGAAATTCCCGCTTCTATTTCCGTACGTCCTCCAGGATCGGACGAAGCATGGAGAAGCATAAATGGACATGGAAGATGTTTCTTAAGATGCGGTCGATCAAAGACCATCTCAAAGGCTTTCTTCTTTCCAGCACCATTTTTGAGGCCCTGGGACTGAAATACATCGGTCCTTATGACGGGCATGATTTCTCAAGCCTGGACCTCGGCTTTGAGAAGGCGAGGTTCATAGGTGTCAAACAGCCTGTCATCCTCCATTTCCTGACCAAAAAAGGATATGGCTATCCGCAGGCCATGAAGGATGAGAAAGGGGATTTTCATGGCGTCGGAAAGAATTTCGACCAGAAGACGTATGATGAGAAGAATCTGACGTTCACTTCACTGAAACAGTCTTTGATCTACGGACCGATGAAGCAGGACGAGAAGATGATCATCATCACTCCTGCCATGGAAAAGGGAAGCGGGCTCGAACTTCTTTTCGAGGATTTCCCTGACCGGTGCATCGACACGGGAATCAGTGAAGAACATGCCTTGATCATGGCTTCTGGATTGGCCATAAAAGGCTATAAGCCCATTTTGGATATCTACGCCACCTTCCTCCAGAGAGACTATGACGAAATCATTGAGAATGTCTCGAGAAATCACGTTCCTCTGCTCATCTTTGTCGAAAGGGCAGGCCTTGTGGGAGAGGATGGGTCTTCCCACAATGGCATCTATGATGTCGGAATGGTGAAAAATATTCCCTATCGAAAAGTCGTGATGCCTTTTGATTCCAACTCGCTCCGGCTTCTTCTTTTGAATTATGAGAACAATCCGACCGGGCCCTATTTTATCCGGTTCCCGAAAGGAAATCCTGTCTTTCATGTTCCTCCTTATGAACTTGAGCATGGCGTCTGCTTCTTCAATCGGAATAGGAAGAAGAAGCTCTATATCGGCATCTCCTCTATGGGATACGAACTTTTGACTCTTCTGGATGACAGTTTTGACAAATTGATCATGGTGGATCTTCTCATGGAGGATGAAGACCTTGATTTTCTTGATCTCTGTTCTTACGAAAGAATCTATTTTTATGATGCATACCAGACAAAAGACGGAACACAGTCTCATCTAGAAAGCTATCTTCTTTCTCATCATTTCAAGGGGGAATTCATTCCGTTTGCCTTTGAAAGGAAATTCATCCGTTTTGGACAGATAAAGGACATCCTCAAAAGCGAAGGGATGGATGTTGATTCTGTCTATAAAAAAATAAAGATGAAGGAGGAAGAAGAATGATTCTGGAACTGCATATATCCAATTTTGCGACAATCGAGGAGACAAGCCTTGTCTTTGATAAGAAAAGCACCGCTTTGATCGGTGAGACCGGAGCAGGCAAATCTCTCATCGTGAATTCCCTCTTGCTTTTGACGGGTACAAGAAGCGACTTTTCCCTTGTTCGCAATCCGGAGAAAAAAGCGAGTGTCAGTGCCCTATTCAAGGTTGAGAAACCGTTTCTCGATCGACATAAGGAACTCCTTGATTATTTAAATGAGGATCAGACCATCCTTCTAAAGCGAGTCTTGAACAGGGACAAGACAAGTCGGTTTTCCATCAATGGCGAAGTCTCCAATCTCAATGCTATCCGGCTTGTGACAAAACACCTCATCGACATCCATTCGCAGAATGGAAAAAGCGACCTCTTAAATGAAGAGAAGCAATACCTTTATGTCGATTATTCGTCCAAGAAGATTCCTCATCTGAAAGAAGATTATCAGTATGCCTATCAGGATTATCTGAAAAAGAAGCAGGAATATGAGGATTTTCTTTCCTCAAACAAGGAATTGGATGTGGATTATCTTCAGTTCCAGATTTCCGAGATTGAGAAATATCATCTTAAGGAAAACGAAATCGAGGACCTCAACGCCCGATTCGAAGCCCTTCGCGGACTTGACCGCATACGCGAAAAGTATGAGACATTGAAAGAAAACATGAACGCCTCCGGAAGTTCCTTTTCGGATAGCCTCGGGCTTATTGTGCGAAATCTTCGTTCCCTAATGGATTCACCATTGGGCGAGAAGGCAGAAAAATGCTATCAGGACCTTCTTTCCTTTCAGGAGGATTTCAACGAACTGGAAAGCCAATATGATGATCTGAATATCGATCCATCCGAGATTGACAGAATCAACGAACGTCTTTTTTTCTTGAAGGGCCTAATGCGGAAATATGGCTCAACGACAAAAGAGATTCTCGAAAAATACCAGGACTACAAGAAGAAAATGGATGCCTGTCTTTCCTTTGACGAGAAAAAGAAGGATATCGAAGAGGAAGTCCAAAAAAAGAAAGAGACAGCCAAAAGGAAAGCGGATCTTCTTACTGATGAAAGAAAAGCCGCGGCGAGTGCTCTTGAAAAGAGAATCCAGGAAGAAATGGCAAGCCTCGGATTGAGGAAGGGTGGATTTTTTATCCGCCTTTCAAAGAAGGAAGAACTTTCTTTGGAAGGAAACGATAACGTGATTTTCTATGTCAAGCTCAATGAAGGACTCGAGGAAAGCCCTCTTTCCAAGGCAGCTTCCGGCGGTGAGGCAAGCCGACTGATGCTTGCTTTGAAGATTGTCCTGAATTCCCTTGACCCCTATGATCTTCTCGTGTTGGATGAAATCGATACGGGAATCGATGGAAAGGCCGCCTACCTTGTCGGAAAAAGGATCCAATCCCTTTCCAAGGACAGTTCACTTCTTGTCATCTCCCATCTTCCGCAGGTCGTCTCTTCCTGCCAGGGTGGCATCCTGATTGAAAAGAAGACACTCGGGGCATCGACTTTTACGACCTCTCTCGCGTTGGATGAAAAAGGAATGGTTCAGCAGATTGCAAAGATGCTCTCCCTAGAGAAAGTCTCCAAGACGATGGTCGAGTCGGCCGAAGAACTCTATTCTGAGTTCCACTCTGAAAAATGAAGCGAATCTGCCATATCGATCTGAACGCGTTCTTCTGTCAGTGTGAGATTTTAAATGATCCAAGCCTGAAGGGAAAGGCGATGGCTGTAGGAAATGCCTTAAAAAGAAGCGTAATCTCCACATCGAGCTACGAAGCAAGAAAAAAAGGCGTCTTTTCCGCCATGAGCTCTTATGAGGCGAAAGCCATCTGTCCGGAATTGATCCTTGTCAGTCCTCATTTTGGCCTGTATGAAAGAAAATCGTGCGAATTCTTCTCCTATCTGAGAAAGAGATTCCCCATCTTAGAAAAGGCAAGCATCGATGAATGCTATATCGATATGACCAAGGAGATTTCCTCCTATGATGAAAATGATTTCCTCTTCGATCTCCAGATGGATCTTTTTAAGAAGACATCCCTGAAATGTTCCATCGGACTATCCTACAACAAATTTCTCGCCAAGATGGCTTCCGATATGAAAAAGCCTCTCGGCATCACCATCATCCATCTGAATGACATCGAAAAGAAGATCCATCCTCTTCCCATCTCCTCTTTCTTTGGAATCGGAAAAAAGACGGCACCGCTTCTTATCGAAACCGGAATAAAAACGATCGGCGATCTTGCCAACTGTGAGGACGCGAGGATCAAGAAGATCTTAGGCTCCTCCTTCTCTTTCTTCAAAAATGAAGCGAATGGCATCGGCGATGATTTTGTCGACTCCTCGAGCTGGGATCCGAAAAGCATCTCCTCAGAGAGAACTTTTCCAGACGATGTGACCTCCTATGAGGAAATCTCGGAGATGATCCTAAGCTGCACCAAGGAAGTTGTCCTTGAGCTGAAAAGCTATCAGAAGGAAGCTCTCTCCGTGTCCCTGAAGCTGAGAAACAGCCAGTTTGTCACCAAAAGCAAAAGGCTCACCTTGGAACATCCGACTTCAGATCAGGCTCTCCTATTTTCCAGCTTCATGAAGATCTTCGATTCCTTCTATCATGATGAGCCTCTCCGCCTGATCGGCGTGAGCGTCGAAAAGGTTCACAAGAAAGAAAAGGGGAAAGAGGAGAAAATCATCGAGGAAATCAATTCAAAACTGACCAAAGGCGGAAAGATTTTTTCCATGGAGGAACTGAAGAAATGACGATCAATGAAGCCAAGGAGGAATTTCTCACCTACCTCATGACGGAAAAGGGCGACAGTTCAAAAACATTGGAAAGCTACAGGATTGATTTGGAGCAGTTCATCGAGTTTGTCGACAAGAAAGAGGCATACCAGCTCAATGGAAATGATCTCGGAGATTTTCTTGCCTATTTATCTGGTAAGGGATACAAGAACAGTTCCATGATCAGAAAATCCATGGCAGTCAAAGGCTTTTATAAATTCCTAAAGAATGATGGGGAAATCAGCCTAGTCCTATCCGACCTTATGACGCCAAAAAAAGAGCAGCGGTTACCCGATGTCCTTAACGAAGAGGAGATTGCAAGACTTTTTGCCGCGATCGATCAGAATACCTATAAAGGCCGACTTGATTTTGCCTTGTGCATGCTCTGCTTCAGCTGCGGGCTTCGTGTCAGCGAACTTGTCAGCCTCAGAAAAGACAAAATCAACCCCGAAAGCGGCCAAATCAGGCTCTTGGGCAAGAGAAGCAAGGAAAGAATCGTCCCGATCTCGAACGAGGCTCTGCATAGCCTTTTAAGCTATCTTAAGGAAAGAAACCAGATCAAGACGAAATCATCCTATCTCTTTGTGCATCAGGATGGAAAGGAAGTCTCCCGACAATACTTCTTCCTGCAGATCAGGAAATACGCCGCAGACGCTGGAATTGAAAAGCATGTCTCTCCCCATACCCTTCGCCATAGCTATGCCACCCTGCTTTTGGAAAATGGAGCCCAGCTGAAGGAAATCAAGGAACTCTTGGGCCATGAAGACATCTCCACCACCCAGATCTATACCCATATTTCCAAAAAGAAGGAAGAGGAAGAATATCGTCAGGCAATGAGAAGAAAATGAGCAAGGAAAAAGAGTATAATGAGAAGAAAGAGGAAAATAACGAAATGAAATTCAAAAGAATCTTTGCCATCGTGATGGACTCTGTCGGCATCGGAAGCGAACCCGACGCCGAGAAGTTCTTCAATGACGGACATAATGATGTCGGAAGCAACACGTGGCTTCATATCTCAGAGAAGATGAATGGAATGAATGTTCCCACGATCAATTCGCTTGGCATTCATGACCTGTGTCCAGTTCTTGGAACAGAGAAGGTCGAACATCCGCATTCCTATGTCCTGACGATGAGAGAAAAATCCATGGGAAAGGATACGCTCACAGGACACTGGGAGATGATGGGAATTCTCACGAACGAGCCGTTAATCACGTTCACCGAGCATGGCTTTCCCAAGGAGCTTGTCGACCAGCTCGAAAAGGAATCCGGCGTGTCCTTTTTAGGAAACTATTCGAGTTCAGGAACCGTCATCCTGGATGAGCTTGGCGAAGAGTCGATCAAAGAAAAGAAGATGATTCTCTATACCTCTGCGGATTCTGTCCTGCAGATTGCAGCGAATATGGGTGTCTTTTCATTGGAAGAACTTTATAGGACCTGTGAAATCGCCCGCAGAATCACGATGAAGAAGGAATGGAAAGTCGGAAGAGTCATCGCCCGTCCCTTTATAGGCACAAGGAAAGGCTGCTTCAAGAGAACGACAGACAGGCGAGACTATTCTGTCTCCCCGGATGGAAAGACAGCGATGATGGACCTTGTCGAAAGCGGCTATATAGTTCCCGCCATTGGAAAAATCCATGATATCTTTGCTGGACAGGGCATGAGTGACAGCGTCCATATCGATTCGAACCATGACGGCATGCTCAAGACCATCGATGTTGCCAAGAAGGATGATTTCACAGGTCTTTGCTTTGTCAATCTGGCCGATTTCGATGTTTTATACGGACACAGGAGAGATCCTATCGGATACGGAAAATGCATCGAGGAATTCGATGCCGACTTGAAGAGACTCATGGAGAATCTGAAGGATGATGATTTGTTATTGATCACCGCTGACCATGGAAATGATCCGACCTTCTATGGAACTGACCATACAAGGGAGAGAGTTCCTCTCTTCTGCTATAGCAAAGGCTATCAGAAGGGAAGAATGCTTGAGGAACGTGCCTCCTTTGCCGATATGGGAAAGACCATCCTGAAGAATTTCCAGGTAGAGCCATCGAAAAACGAAATCGGCGAATCCATTGACGAATTGTTGAATGAATAAGTCTTAGTATATAAGTAGTACTATATAGATACTAAATTCATAAAAATGGTATCTTTAGATGAAGGTACCATTTTTTAGTATTGATTTTTTCTACTAGTATAAAAATAGTACTAATAAATCACTAATATTTAATTTAGTATGTAGAAATGATTTTCAATTTGTTTTATTAACATAATAAACATTATACGAAGTAGCCTAAATCCAATATAAAAGAAGAAAAAAAGACAGAAGCCAGTTTTCTCTCTGAAATAGGTTTCATACTAGAATATACTAATTTAGTACTAATTCCTATTTAGTCGTATTGATTGTATACGTATCCACAGAGTAGGCGAAATATTTATTTTACTTTTAGTCTATAATTAGTACTAAAATATTACCATTCTTATATGTTATCATATTGTACCTAATCAAAATAAAATAGTACCAAATTGGTACTATTTATATACTATTTTATTTCATCAACCATGCAACCAATTCTCCGGCACGGAAGGAAGCCTTGGCGAGGTTGTTTTCATACTGGTTTTTATTTCCATCCTCATTGGAAGTGTCATCGGAGATGGTCCTTATGATAAGGAAAGGAATCTTGGCTAGGTAGGCAACCTGAGAGACCGCTGCCGATTCCATGTCGACAGCCAACGGGTGATCAAACTGTGAAACATGGTCTATTGAAAGATTCGTCTTCGTGATGAAGGAATCGCCTGAGAGAATCAATCCTTTCATCAATTGGTCGGAAGGATATGACAGAAGCTTTTTAACGCCTTTTGAATCAGCGACATAATATTTCGGGCATTGGGCCATCTGGCCATATTCATAGCCAAAGGCGGTCACATCGACATCGTGATAGGCTGCCTTTGTGGCAATCAAGGTCATGAACGGCTTGAGGCTTGGATGGATTGACCCGGCCACGCCGACATTGACGATTTCATCCACTTTATGCTTTGCGAGGAAATATCCCAATTGATAGGCCATGGATACCTTTCCGATGCCGCCTTTCATGGCATAGAAAGCAATTTTCTCATCTTCATGATAGAAAAGATTTTCTTCGATTTTCTTGATATCCTGAAAGGACTTGAAGAGACCGTCGAGTTCCTCGTCCATCGCCGTCACGACAAGATAAGTCTTCTTCATCTTTAAATGCCACCATTCTGGGAGGCCGGTTTCTTGCGTTTCCGATAGACAGGCTCTTCTTCAGCCTTGACGACCTTATGCGGGCAGGAGGCATAGAGGGAATCGAGGTCGACTCTCTTTCTTTCTTCTTTGGTGAAAAGCTGGATGACGACATCCGTGGCATCCAAAAGGATCCAATTGGAATCATTTCGGCCTTCCGTATGCTCAAGTTCCTTATAGTTGTCATACAGGGAATCCTTGGCAGTCTGAATGAGGGCTTTGAGTCTTCTTTCATTCGATGCGGAAGCGACGATATAGTATGAAACAAACGGAGTATTGTTTCTCACGTCATAGATAACGACATCTTCGCCGTAATTCCAGCTCAGATCGCTGGCAATGTGGATCATTCTCTGCGAAGTGATGGTTCCCTTATCCTGAATGGAACCAGATTTTGTACTTGTTTTTTTAAGCATATTAGTCTCCTTTGGTATATTTTTCGTACATGTCCCTGCTTAAGGCAGTGTTCATGAATTCGATATTATTCTTTGTGAAATATTCCTTTTGGTCCTCAAGCAGATGGACAAACCCTCGATCGAGGTCTTTATACATCGCTTGGCGATTCTTCATTGTTGGGAAGGCTCTTTTCGGTTCGCATTTGTCGGCAGCATAGACAAGTTTTTCCAAGTCGGACATCTCTTTTTTTCCAGTGCAATGGAAACAGATGGCGGATAGAACATCTTCGTTCTCAATATGGAACTTTTCTTTTGTTAGATAGGCACCGACAAATTGATGGAGGGCAAAATGCGGACAGGGCGTATATTCCTTGAAGAATTCATCGACAATCTCATTTTGCTTTTCGAGTGGAAGGTCTTTTCCGCAATCATGGAAGATTCCAGCCTGAAAGGCAATCTCCGGCTCGATGGCTTTCGAAGGATTGTGCTTGGCGATTTCATAGGCGGTCAAGGCGACAGACAAGGAATGGACATATCGACTCTCCTTCATCAAAGAGGCAATCTCAGAAGTGAAGTAAAGTCGATGAGAGCCAATATAGCTGAGGACATTCTTCGTCGTGTAAAGCTGCTGACCGGACCGAATCATGGATGAGGAAATCGAAAACGGATAGAGATTCAGATACCGGATACTAAATCGATTCTCAATCTCCTTTGATATGGGAGCATCTCTTTTGACCAGCACAAAAGTCGAAAGATAGGCAATCTTATCGAGATTTTTTTCCTTCAGAAGGAGAGGAAATTCATCCTCGCCTAAGAGAACATAAATCTTGTATTCCGGATTTGATCTTTTATAATAGGCAACCACATCCGAAAATGAGGAAAGCCGGAGAGAGGCATTGGACAGGGAAAAAGATTTGCTTTCCAATCCATAGTCATGAAACGCGAGGCGAATCATCTTCGTCCGATCTTCAAATGAAGCATACATATCGTCTTTCTTTGGCAGAAAAATGACTTTTTCGGCATTGAGAAGATTGTAACTGGACAAGGCGATCATCAGATGCCCGATGTGAATCGGTGAGAAATGTCCGGGAAACAAAACGATGGATTTCTTCATATTAAAGTTTGACGGAAACTTCCTCAATATCGACGACAACGCCGCTTGGGGCATAGACATCGAATTCCTGATCCGTGCCGTTGAATTCGATGAATCCAAGACCATAGACGTTGATGCGATTGGTCACGTTTTTGATTGCAGCCAGATGCGTCTTTGCCAAGCTGGATGCTGAGGTGAAGCGTTCACTTCTCGTATCGAGACTTTCGTTCTTGCAGATGGAATCATACAAATCCTCAGCCTTGCTGATCTTGGCTCTCTGGATGGATAAATCATTCGATTTGAAGAAAGTGAAGGTTGTCCTGTCTCCCTTGAGGAAATCAAAGCGGCAGAGATTGGAAAATAAGAAGGACTGATCTGGCTTGGCCTGATAGCTTTCGGGACGGATTTCATTTCTCGGAAGAACATACTTGATGATCTTTCCTTCCAATTTGGAAATGATGGACGAAGAATTGTAGATGCCAGGAGTATCATACATATTCGATTCCTCATCAAGAGGAATGGAAATGACATCAAGAGTCGTTCCCGGATACGGACTTGTCGTGATGACACGGTTCGTCTTATTCGAATAAGCCATGAGAAGGGAATTGATCAAAGAGGATTTTCCGACCTGATAGGCTCCGATGAAATACACATTCTTTCCATCGCGGTATTTGTTTATCGAATCAATCAAGGCAGGAATGTTGCTTGATTTGCTCGAGGAGGCGGAGGTGATGAGAATATCCAGCGGATGGATATTCTGCTTCTCAAGAAGCTTCTTGGTCAGGTTGAGAAGATACTCATCCGAATAGCTCTTGGGAAGAAGGTCTCTCTTATTGATGACGATGAGGACTTTCTTTGGAAGGTAATTTCCGATTCCATCCAGAATGGATGCATTGATGGAAAACGCGTTGAAAACATAGACGGCCAAGGCATTCTCCTCCTTGGCATCATCCAAAATCGTGACGTAGTCCACATTGATATCCTTGGATTCACGGTATTGTGAATAATGTCTCAATTTATAGCATCGTTCACAAAGCGTTTCTTCTTCCGAATCCAATTTTGCAGCTGGAATATAGCCGGCATCATTCGGATCGCTCGACTGAAGGATGGCACCACATCCATAGCAGCGTTTAACACGGATTTCAGCGGTCAAGCCGCTCTCTTTGTTTTTCTTGAAGAACATCATTCATTTTCCTTTCCGATAGAGATTCCCAATAATCCTTTCTTTTCCCAGGATTTTCGGACTCTGCTATCCAATCTGCGGACGAACCTTGTGAAGAACTGATCTTTCCTGACTAATGGCTCAGTCAGAATCAGCCTTCCATGAAGTTTCTCTACGTAAATTCGATCTGTGAAGATCTGGTCACCGACAAAAAGAAGTTCAGAGGTTTCATAGCCTAATTTTTTTAGGAATTTCTGGATTTTTCCCTTCCGATGCTTCTTTGCCGAAGCAAGATAAGGAACACCAAGCTTTTCACAATAGGCTTTGACTCTCTTTTCCCTGTTGTTCGAAATGACAATCAGGGTGATTTGCCTTAGCTCCAGCCTTCTTTTCAGTTCGAAGGCTTCCTTTCCTGGACTCTTCTCATAGGCAGAGTCGAGTGTGTTATCCAAATCGACGACAAGGGCCTTGATGGGATATTTCTCGAAGAAGGAATCGTCAACGGAATAGACGCTTCTGGCGTGGGCAAATACTCTCTGTTTTTTCATTTCATGTAATAGTATAGCAAAAAACTACTTCTTTGAAGAATCTCTTTCAAAGAGATCGAAGAGAGAGAGTTGGGTATCGGCATCATCATTATCGGCTTTCGTGACTTCGATTTTGGCGGGACGGGGCTGTTCTGCAACCGTGTTCTCGTCGATGACTTCGCCTTTGGAATCATAGCCGATGAGATCAAGTTTTCCAAGATTTGGGATATTCTCCCTCAGTTCGGAATTCGTTTCGACAGGAGAGAGATTGTTGATATCGATGGCAACCATGCTATCGAGCGTGGTGACGCAGACATAATTCGGCTGTCCTTTGACTTTCTCGATCTTGGAGACATTGACGATCTTCCAAGGATTCTTCTTGAGGACTTTGATGAGGCTTGTCTTGGCGGAAAGACGTTCTGTGCACTCAATCTTCGAAGTGGAAATCAGACGGGCAGCTCTCTTGTTTCCCAAGATGAGAAGCTGGGCTACTTCCTTGGAGTGCAGTGAGATGATGCTGACAAGAGGCGCATTTTCAATGCCAGAGGCGATGGCTTTGACGCCCATCGCCATCGTGGAGACAACTGGGACATCCCCTTCGTTGAATCTCGAGCATCGCCCCAACTCATCCACGACGATCAAATCGGAATTGCCTCCGGAGATGCAGACATCCACGAGTCGATCGTCCTTGTTGAGCATCTTGCAGGCTCTTAAAGGCTTTTTTGTCAAAGAGGACTGCTGGAAATCCTTCAAAGCAGTTCTCTTAAGCTTATTGGCCTTTGTCAAGAGGCAGACATAGAGTCCCGGTCTGAATTCGTTGATTTCGAAGGCCTTGACAATCTTCTCATTCGGCTGCAGTTTCGTGAGATTGTTCAGATGCTTTCCTTCCTCTTTCCACTTCATATCGGTGAGAAGATGGGCGGGAATATAGGCATAATTTCCTAAGCTTGTGAAAAGAAGAATGCCTGTGTGTGTATCGACGAGATGGGAGAAGACAAGATGGTCGCCTGGCTTCATCTTCGGAAGAGTCAGAGGATCATTCTCATCCTTGTTGGCCTTGACACTGGCCTGGTAGGATTTCAAGGATGTTCTCTTTGCATAGCCGTCGCTGGTAATGGCAGCCATGACATCCTCCTTCGCAATCAGTTTTGTCTGATCGACGCTTTCGAAGGAAAGCTTTTCATCAAGAATCTCGGTCTTTCGATTGACGGCGAAATTCTTCCTAACTTCCTGAAGCGTCGAAATGATAGTTTCATCCAACTTATGGATATCATTGAGAATCGCGTTGATTCTTTCGATATCTTTTTCCAATTCATCTTTTTCCTCGCGAAGCGCAAGGATATCCGTATTGGATAAACGATACAAAGGCATCATGGCGATTGCTTCAGATTGTCTTTCAGTGAACTGATAGTCATTCTGAAGCATCTTCTTGACACCTTCCTTGCCATTGCATTGGCGAATCTTGTCAATCAGCTCATTGAGGATGGAATAGGCTTTGACATAGCCATTGATGATTTCCAATCGGTCCTGATCGCTTTTCAGGTCATATTTGAAAGCGAGGGTCGAGACTTCTCTTTGGTGGCAGACAAAGGCATCGATAAGTTCCATCAGGGACATGCATTTTGGATGTCCCTTGTCGATGGCAAGGAAATTGCAGGAGATGGTCGTCTTCAATGCTCCCTTGCTCATCAAATAGTTGTAGATGTCATAAGGGGAGGCGTTCTCTTTGATCTTGATGACAATCTTAACATCATCCTTAGCCGATTCATCGATGATTTCCTCGATGTTGTCAAGATGATCGCTATCTTTTCTCTTGTTCAGGCTGGAAACAAAATCGATTTTCACCAAACCATAGGGAATCTCGGTGATGACGATTTCATTTTCACCTTCATCAATATGCGATTTGCAGTAGAGATAGAAATTGGCTCTTCCCGTTTCATACAGGGAATGAAGGGTATTCTTGTCGTCGATGATGCCGCCGGTTGGGAAATCTGGACCTTGGACATACTTCATGAGATCGTCCAAAGTGGCCGTATTATGCTTGATGCGGTAGATGGTGGCATCGATGATCTCGGAAAGATTGTGGGGAGGAATATAGGTGGAAGAACCGACAGCAATGCCACTGGTTCCATTGACAAGCAGGTTTGGGTAGCGTGCCGGAAGAACAACCGGTTCAAGGTTCTTGTCATCGAATGTCGGAACCATCTTGACCGTATCCTTGTCAATGTCGCGTACAAGATATTCGCTCAATTTGGATAATCTTGCTTCCGTATAACGATAGGCGGCTGCCGGGTCGTCATCGATGGAGCCGTTATTTCCCTGGAAGTCGATCAAGGGTGCTTCCATCTTCCAGCTCTGGGACATATGGACCAAGGCATCATAGATAGAAGAATCGCCATGCGGATGGTAATGACCCATGACATGACCGACAATCGTGGCGGATTTGACAGTCGGCTTGGAATAGACCTGTCCCTGATCAAACATATCGAAGATGATGCGTCGCTGGACCGGCTTGAGACCATCTCGGGCATCCGGGATGGCACGATCCGTGATGACCTCCTTGGCATAACGGTTAAAGGCTTGGATGAGAACATCCGAAAGAGGGGAATCGACGATGTTTTCAGTGTATCGAATGGTTTCTTTCTTACTTTTCATTCTTCTTTTCCACCTCCATTGTAAATGTATCCGTGGTATTGAAATCGATATTGTTTTCGATCCAATCCTTTCTTCGATCTGAATCCTTTCCCAAGAAGATGTTCACCTTGTCATGAGAATCCTCATCGTCGATGATATTGACCTTCAGAAGCTTTCTGTGCTCGATATCCATGGTCGTCATGGACAATTGCGAATAATTCATTTCGCCGAGACCTTTGTAGCGGTTGACTTTGTATCCCGGACCGATCTTCTTTTGAGCCTCGGAGAGTTCCTTCTCGTCATAGCAATAGATTTCCTTTCCTTTGCCATTGTAGACTCTGTAAAGCGGAGGACAGGCGATATAGACATGTCCTGTCTGAATCAATGGCTTCATGTGATTGTAGAAGAAAGTGAGAAGCAGTGACTGAATATGACTTCCATCATCATCGGCATCGGTCATGATGATGATTTTTCCATAATGGATATTCTTGACATTGAAATCGTTATTGAATCCGGCCCCGATGGTCGAAATCAAAGTGGCGATTTCCAGGTTGCCTAAAAGAATTTTTTCATCTTCGACATCCGTCGTGTTCTTCGGCTTTCCTCTCAAAGGAAGAATGGCCTGATGGGCAGGATTTCTTCCCTTTTTGGCAGAACCGCCTGCGGAGTCGCCTTCGACGATGAAGAGTTCATTCTGCATATAATCCTTGCTGGAGCAGGGTGTGAGTTTCTTCGAGATTTCCACGCCGGACATCTTCGAGTTGGCAAGTTCTCTCTCTTTCTTTCTATCCGCCTCCGTCTTATCACGGATGCGCATCTCTTCAACCGTCTTCTTTACGACATTCTCGGCTTCGTCTTTATGTTCCTCGAGATAGTAGGCCAACTGATTCTCAATGATGGAATCGACGCTGTTGAGAGCATCCTTCGTGCCGAGTTTTCCTTTCGTCTGGCCTTCAAACTGCAATAGATGTTCCGGGACCCAGCAGGAAAGAATGCAGACAAGACCTTCTCTCAGACAATCGCCATCCAAAGTCTGATTCGCTCTCGTCAGGGAATGATTGGAGGCATATTGGTTATAGATGGTCGTGACAGCCTTTTTGAAGCCAGTCACATGATATCCACCATCTGTCGTTCTCACGCCGTTTGCAAAGGAGATGATTTTTTCGCTGTAGTCATTCTTAAGGAAGCCGAAGACTGCCTCTAGGCGAATTCCGTTGTCCGTTCCCTCAAAGCGCATCGGTTTGGTTAGAAGTTCCTTGTCAACGGTATGGCGGTTAAAATATTCTCTCAATCCATCACTATAGAAGAAGTCCTGCTTTCTTCCTGTTCTTTCATCAAAAAGATGGAAGGTCACGCCTTTCGTCAAACAGGCCTGATCATCCAAGTGTTGGGCGATGCGGTCAAAGTTGAACGTGATGTCATCAAAGATGTCGCTATCCGGGAAGAAACGGACATTTGTGCCCCGTTTCGTCGTCTTGCCCAATTCCTTGATTCCGGAAAACTTGCTTCCACCCGCTTCGAATCGAGCAAAATGGTCGATTCCATCGCGATAGGAATGCACTTCCATCCATTTGGAAAGAGCATTGGTGACACTTGCACCGACGCCATGAAGGCCACCGGCCGATTTATAGTTGCTTTCATCGAATTTTCCGCCTCCATGAAGGGTCTGGTAGACAATTTGAAAGCCGTTCATCTTTTCTTTTTCGTTATAGTCACAGGGGACGCCTCTTCCCTGGTCCTCGACTTCCAAGGAACCATCGGAATGAATGGTGATGAAAATATTTTTTCCATATCCCTCATTGGCTTCATCGACGGCGTTATCGACAATCTCCCACACCAAATGGTGAAGGCCGAGTGTCGATGTCGAGCCGATATACATGCCAGGTCGTTCCCTGACTGGTTCAAGACCATGAAGAATCGCTAAGGATGATGCATTGTAATTTGAGCCCATATAAAAAACCTCGTTCTTTCATTTTACCGATTTCCAAGGAAAAAAGAAAGAATAAAAGATGGATTGCAGCAAGACATCCCTCATTCGATGAACCATAGGACTTTTCCATGCTTTTTTATCACAATCCGAAGAACAATTCTCTCTTCGATAACAGGACACGTCCTACCTTTTCAGAGGAAAGTCAGTCTTCGATTTTCTTTTGTCTTGCCTAGAAAGACAAAGGCTTTTATAATTTAGTATGTTCATTGAGGCAAAAACATGAATTTATTTTTCACTTTGTTATTTCTTTTCGGAGCGATGCTCTTAGGCTATCTTTTTGGAAGCATTCCCAATGGCGTCATCATCGGAAAATTACACGGCATCAATATCCGCGATTATGGATCCCACAACACGGGAGGAACCAATGTCGGAAGAACCCTAGGCCGGAAAGCTGGCATCATGACGATGTTCTTGGATGCCTGCAAGGCCTATTTCCCACTTTTGATTCTCCTTCTTGTCATGACGTTCACGCCGATCCTTGAATCCCTCGTCAGTTATTCAAGACTCAAGGAACTGATCCTCTGCCTGACGGGCCTGGCAGTCCTCTTGGGACACACCTACCCACTTTTTGCCCATTTCCAAGGCGGAAAGGCGGTCTCGAGCATGGCTGGCTTCATCTTCTTTGTCTCGCCGATTCTCTTTGTCGTCGGCTTCCTATTCTTCCTCATCCTTTTCAAGATCACCAAACGTATCTCCATCTGCTCCATACTGACGGTTCCCTTCATATTCTTGCTCTCGCTTGTCCCGGCAATTCTTGACTTGACAATATTGACGGATATCAATTCCTTCAATGGCGGCCTCTATTATGGACCATCCTTCCTTCTACACCTTTCCTTTCAGACAAGCATCACCATCTTCCTTGCTGCCTTATTCATCATCTATCGACATAAAGCAAACATTCAGAGAATCAAGAAGCACGAGGAACCCGAAACGCATTTCGAAAATACGATTGATAAATAATTCGGACAAAAAACGCTGTCTCCTTCATATAAATAGAATGAAGAATCAGCGTTTTTTCATTTCTTTTTTACAATAAAAGCCTTCTTCTGAACCCAGTTCAGAAAAAGGCAATCTTTTACTTCTTTTGGGATTTCTTTTTTGCGCCTTCAATCGCCTTCATCGTCTGATTGACCATTGCTTCCGAGGGAGTGCGGCCCATGGAACGGTACATGGCCTTGATCATATCGCGATTGATTGGAGGATTCTCTTCCATGGTTTTCTTGAACAGAGCTCTTGCAATGAAGAAGCCTGCCACCAAACCGACAAGAAGACATCCGATTAAGGCAAAGACGAAGCCAACTACTGGTATAGACATCGATGACTCTCCTTAAAATGAAAGAAAGGTCGCATAAAACGACCTTTGACGTACAAAAAATTAGGCTCTGGAATCGTAGGAACCATCGGCGGTCTTAACCCAGACCTTGGAATGGTTCTTGATGAACATCGGAACCTTGATCTTCAATCCAGTCTCAAGGATTGCATCCTTGTTTGCCTTGTTGACAGTGTCGCCGGCGACAGCATTGTCGTCGGTCTCAACAATTTCAAGGGCAACCTTGTCCGGGAGCTGAATACCTAAGATTTCCTGTCCATAGTAGGTGATGACGACTTCGGCATTGTCAGGAAGGAAGGTAAGTTCTCTCTTGATTCTCGAAATTGGAAGTTCGACCATGTCATAGGTTTCCGTATCCATGAAATGGGCAAATCCATCATCATCGGCATCTCTGTAAGACAAAGTCATGTTCTTCTTATCCAAGAAGGCACCATCAACCTTATCGCCAGAGAAGAGCATCATTTCAGTGATGGCACCAGAACGAAGGTTCTTCGCCTTGATCTTGTGTTTCATCTTTGCCATTGCAGTCTTGTTATGAACGACATCAATGACCTGAAGAAGATCACCCTTGTAAAGGAAGATTTTTCCAGGATTCAATTCGCCTGCATCAAAAACATCAGCCATTTTTCTTTCCTCCTAAATGTTTTTGGAAAAGAGATTTATTTCTTTTCTTCGTGAAGAGTCATCTTATTGCACTTTGGGCAATACTTCTTCGTGGAGAAGCGATCCGGATGCAATCTCTTGTTCTTCGTGGTGATATAATTCTCGTTCTTGCATTCTTTGCAGCGGAGAATGATATTAATACGTTTGTCAGCCATTTTTCTTTCCTCCTAAAACATGACTTGCATATTATATTCATTCCTACCTGCGTTCGCAATCTTTTTTCGCATTTCTTTTCCTTATTAGTCAAAAATCACTTGATTATTTAATAATTTCAGAAGAAAACTTATACATATGTATTTTATTTAGTTTCCAAATCCCTTTTCCTTTTCACGCGTGGGCAAAACGATTATAATAGAAAAAAAGGAGAGTCAGCATGGAACACATATCTTTTCCAATCGGAAACAAAATCATCGGCAAAGGGCATCCCTGTCTGATTCAGACGATGGGGGATGAAAAAACATCTCATGCAGCCTCCTTGATTTCAAAGACAAATGAGCTTTCCAATAAAGGATTGGACATGATGCGTTTTTCCGTTCTTGATGAAGAGGATATCATCGCCTTAAAGGAAATCAAAAAGAATACTCAGATACCGATCATTGCCGACATTCATTTCGACTATCGCTTCGCTTTGATGGCCATCGACAGCGGTGTCGACAAAATCCGCATCAATCCCGGAAACATCGGTGGCGAGGACAAGCTTCGCCTTGTCATCAAAAGATGCAAGGAAAAGAACATTCCTATCCGCATCGGTGTGAATTCCGGATCGCTGAACAAATACCGTGGGAAGACGAAAAGCAAGGCAGAGGATATCCTTTTAGCCATGGATGAGACGATTTCCATCTTCAAGGAGGAAAATTTCTCGAATATCGTTCTTTCATTGAAATCCTCTTCTCCAGACGATTTGATGGAGATTTATTCCTTGGCAGATGAAAGATATCCCTATCCTCTCCATTTGGGATTGACCGAGTCTGGTTTCTCCACCCTCGGATGCATCAAATCTGCTTTGGGTGTCTATCCGCTTCTGAAGAAGGGAATCGGTGACACCATCCGCATTTCCTTAGCCGATGAGAGAATCGAGGAAATCCGAGCCTGCAAGACATTGCTCCGACTTTCGAAACGAAGAAATGATCTTCCGGATATGGTCGTCTGCCCCACCTGCGGAAGAACCCTGATCGATCTCAAGCCGATATCGAGAGAGATTCTTTCCTATCTTGATTCCGTCTTCAAGCCTTGCCAGGTTGCCGTGATGGGCTGCCCCGTCAACGGAATTGGCGAAGCCAAGGATGCCGATTTCGGAATCGCGGGCTCCGGAAAGGAAAATGTCTATGTCCTCTTCAGGAAGGGACAGAGCCTCGGCCTCTTCGAAAAGAAGGAGGCATTGGAAAAACTTTATTCGATGATTGATGAATTTTAACTTGAAAAATCCTTTGTCATTCTCTCCGCAATCAAAAAATCCTAGAGTCTATCTAGGATTTTTTTATTAGATTTTTTTGTATCTCCTCAAAACAGCAAATCTTTTCGCTTCCATCTCCAAGGAGAGATGAACAAGCTCGTCATGAAACAGGCTGATTTCCTTATCGACCTGCTCAAATTCCAAGGAGGCATACTTCTTCTCCGTGTAGAGAAACCGAAGAAAGACGTGATGGACAATCTCATTGCGCATACGATTGACTTTCCGTAGCTTGGAATATTCTTCCTTCGTCAAGAAGGGAGAAGAATCACTCTCGTCAAGACTTTCCAGTGCCTTGATCGTCGCACCGAGAGTCCAGGGAGAGAAGAGATGGAAATTCTCTTTGAGATCGCCCTCCATCATGCCGGCATACATCCATTTGACATCATATTCAATCGTCTGCATCAAGGAGAGAGAGTCACCGATCAATTGCTGAAAGGATTCTTTTGAATGACGACTCATTTTCGCTTAGAGGATCTCTTCTTGTCGACATGATAATCCTGGACATTGCCGCCGCTTCTGGCGATATTGGTCATGACAATTTTGCGTCGATGCTTTTCCTTGACAAGGTCGACTGCCTTGCTGACTTTCTTTTTGTAGTTCGGCTTGACCTTATTCGACTTGTTCTTGTTCACGGCATGTCGGATTTTCTTCTGGAGCACTTCACTTTCAGCGCGGTCTTTCTTTCCCATGTTTCTGAACTGGTAGGTTCCCTTGCTCTTCTTCAAGCTGCCTTGAGAGAGAAGGTAGGTATCGAAGGATGTTCCACGGCGGACAAGATCATAAATCGAGGAGACCGTCTCTTCATCATCTTCATTGTAGAAGATATAGGAATCGCCCGGCGCATTGAATCTTCCGGCTCTGCCTGCGCGATGGAAATAATATTGGCTATCCTTAGGCAGATCAAGGGAAAGAATCATCTCGACATCGGGAATATCCAATCCGCGGCTGACATAATCAGAGGCAAGGAGCAGCCCTTCCTCATCCTTTCTGAAATCATCGAGGACTTTCCGGATGTCGCGTTTTTCCATTCCGCCATGAACCATGAGGAAATGACGTTTGATTTTCTTCAATTCGCTTGCCAAGGCAAACAACGTCTCCTTCTTGGAGACGAAACAGATTGCCTTAAACGGCTTTGTTTCCTTCAAAAAGAGATCGAGAGCCGAAGCGGGTTCCATCGAACGGATATTGACAATATGATGAGATACGCTTTTCGATGTGATGGAATTCCTCACATCGACCACATCGGAGATGAGGAATGTCGATTTGACCTTCTTGATGTCCTGAATATTCAGGGAAGCGGAGAAGAAGGAAATCATTTTCTTGTCGCGGGCCTTCTTTAAGGCTTCCAAGGCTGTGGAAAAACCATCGAAGATGACCATGTCGCCTTCGTCGATGATGACTCTCTTGAGTTCGTTGATCGGATAATGCGACAAGGCCGAGACATAAAGCGAGGGCGTAATCAAAAGGACATCCGGCTTTGCCTTGTTGAAATCAGACTGGCTGTAGATTGCCTTCACCGCATCGCTTGGAAATCCTAAGCGAAGAGTGAATTCCTCAAAGACCGATTTGATCTGATCCAAAAGAGCGACAGTCGGAGACAGGATGACAGCCTGCACATGCCCATCATCGACTAAATCATTGACGATCGGCAGAACATAGCTGAGTGTCTTTCCGGTTCCTGTGGGAGCCAAGGCGAGGACATTCCTGTTCTTGATCATCAGGGGAATGCATTTTGCTTGGACCGGGGACATCTTCTCAAATCCATCGGAAGAAAGGATATCCAAAACCTCTTTTTTCAGAGAGGTCGATCCAAATGGGTAAAGTTCTTCTGTGTTTTCCATAACTAATCCTGATTTTCCTGTTTTTCCATCACCTTGATACCCAAGATGTCCGTATCGGCCGTCGGAACCATGCTCGGACACTGACTCATCGGCTCATAAGCCTTGAGATTCTTCGGGAAGGCGACGACATCGCGGACGTTGTCCGTTCCGGCAAGTTCCATGGCTAATCTTTCCACGCCGATGCCGAATCCACCTTCCGGTGGAACGCCATATTTGAGCGCCTTGACAAAAAAGCCAAATCTCTTTTCGATATCCTCATCTGTCAGACCTAAAAGGGAGAAGACTTTTTCCTGGACCTTGGAATCATAGATTCTCAAGGCACCGGAGGAAAGCTCGACGCCGTTTAGGACGGTGTCGTAGCTTGTGGAGCGTATCTTGGTTGGATCCTCGTCGAGATAATGAAGATCTTCATCATTCGGCCTGGTGAAAGGATTCGACAGAGATTCGATCGTTCCATCTTCCTTTCTTTCGAATAACGGCCAGTTGATGACGAAGAGAGGCTTATAATCATCTTTCTTTGTCAACCCTAATTTGTTTCCATAGAAATTACGCAGTGCACCCAAAGCCAAGCAGGCATTTTCCTTCTTTTGATCCGCACAGAGAATGACAAGGTCATTGTCTTCGACGTGAAGCTGTTGTGCTAACTTGGCAAGACAATCCGGATGGATGTTCTTGACGATATTGGAGACGAAGAGACCGTTTTCCCTCTTGAGATGCGAAACACCGAAGACACGGTATTTTTTGGCAAGGATGTTGTCCTCATCCTGGTTCTTGCGTGTGATCTTGTCAGCAATATTCTTCACGACAAATGCTTCGATGTTCTTTCCTTCATAGGCTTTGAATCCGCATCCTTCCAATGAAGACGTGACATCATGAATCAGCATCTCAAAACGCATATCCGGCTTATCGGAGCCATAATGATAAATCGCATCATCATAGTCCATGCGATAGAAATCCGGAAGATCGACATTTTTAATCTTCTTGAAGACATATTTAAGAAGTCCTTCAATGACATTGAGGACATCCTCACGGTCGACAAAGGAAAGCTCGCAATCGATCTGCATGAACTCCGGCTGGCGGTCGGCTCTCTGGTCTTCATCTCGATAGCAATGGGCAAGCTGGAAATATCTGTCTGTTCCGGCAATCATCAAAAGCTGCTTGTAAAGCTGTGGAGACTGAGGCAGGGCATAGAAGCTACCTGGATAGATTCGTGAAGGGATGAGATAGTCTCTTGCGCCTTCCGGTGTCGACTTGATCATGGTCGGTGTATCGATTTCCTGGAAGCCATTTTCGATGAGATATTCACGGGCATAGCGGTTTAAGTCGCTGCGGATCTTGAGATATTTCTGCATGATCGGCCTTCTTAAATCGAGATAGCGATAAAGAAGTCGGGTATCCTCATTGGCCGTAGTGTCATCCTTGATTTCAAACGGTGTCGTCGCAGAGGCGGAATAGACATGGATTTCCCTGACCGCGATTTCAATCAAACCCGTGGGAAGATTGTGATTCGGCTGGGAACGAAGAACGACTTCTCCCTTGGCCTGGATGACATCTTCGCTTCTCAGATGAGATTCCTTGATGAGCTCGGAAGGGATGTTGAGCTGGGTGATGCCATATTTATCCCGTAAATCGACAAAGCATAAGGAACCTAAATTGCGGACCGTATTGACCCATCCGCAGAGGCTGACTATCATTCCGACATTCTTTTCATTCAATTCGCCGCATGTATGTGTTCTAAGCATATTATTCTCCCAAAGAGGAAAGGACTTCCTCTTCCTTCAATGTGATCTGATCACGCGTAAGCATATCCTTGACTTTATAGGTCGAATCGCTATCGATGATCAAGACCTTCCTTGCCTTCTTTCTGTCGGCCATCTTCATTGCTCCGCCCATCCCGCGCGAGAAGGAGACGATGGAAACCTTCTTATCGTTCTTGCGAAGCTGATCGGCAAAATAGTTAGCCTTTCCTTCTCTCTTCAGATCGATGATCATGACATCGAGTCCATCCTGTGAAAGAAGTTCTTTTCTTCTCTCCTCATCCAAGGCAAGAAGAAGTCGCTCCACGCCCAAAGAGAAGCCGATGCCCTCGAAGTCCGGCCCACCGATCTGTGACATCAGGGAAGCATATTTTCCGCCTCCGCCGATAGCCCCGAGATTTTCCCTTCCTGTATCATAAAGTTCCCAGACAAGACCCGTATAGTAATCCAATCCGCGGACCAATTCGCTATCGACTTCATATTCGATGCCGATTTCATCAAGAGCCTTCTGGATGAGGGAGAATTCCTTCTTGTCTTCCTCATCGAGATAGTCGATGACGCGTGGAGAGCCCTTGGCGATTTCCTGGTCATGTTCGACCTTGCAGTCGAGGATGCGAAGAGGATTGACTTCCAGTCGTCTCTTGCAGTCATCGCACATGTCAGAGATAAGCGGTTCGAAATATTTTCGGAGTTCTTTCTTGTAAGTCTCTCTTGAGGCAAATGAGCCGAGGAAATTGATTTTTGCCCTGACCTTATGCTGAAGAAGCTTCTCGGCACTTCGCAAGGAAAGCAAGAAGGCATCCAGGGTGCTCGAAAGGTCAATTTTCCCATCCAGGAATTCAACGCCGAACTGATTGAATTGGCGAAGTCTTCCCGTCTGAGGTCTTTCATAGCGGAAGACAGGTCCGAAATAGGAGATGCGAAGCGGCATATCCGGATTCGTATAAAGTTTGTTTTCAATCACCATTCGGGAAACGCTGGCGGTGAATTCCGGGCGAAGCGTATAGTCTTTGTCCCCTTTTCTAGCCAAATCAAAGGTTTCCTTCGTGACGATGTCCGAACTTTCTCCCACCGTGCGATGGAAGAGCTTGGACTCCTCAAACATCGGCAATTCGACATTTTCGCAGCCATATTTCTTTGCTTCGGAAAGAAGAAGATTTCTCAGATTTTCCAAAGTGGCTTCTTCTTCACCGAAATAATCGATGGTTCCACGTGGTTTCTTGATTTGTTGAATAGACATTATTTTTTAACCTCACAAAAAACGGGATTTCTCCCGTTTTTATTATATAACAAAATGATGTGTGATTGCTTAAAAAAACAACCAAAATTTCCATCAATGGATCAATCTCTTGATCTGGAAGACGCCTTTGACAAGGGAAAGGACATGGGTGAACTTGCCAAGCTGTTCCGTGTCCCTGGAAAGAAGAGTGAGAAGAACCGTCGTTGTGTTGTTGGATGGGTGAAGCTTTGCCTGAATCATGGTGACTTTGGCTTCTGCGCCGGAGAGCGCGTTGACGATATCGATCAGAAGTTTCTCGCGGTCATGGCAATCGACGGCAAGATCGACAGGATATTCCTTCGATGACTTCGCATCCGGATTCCACTTGACTTCCAAGAGACGGTCCTTGATTCCATCACGATTCACATTCGGACAATCACAGCGATGGACCTTGACGCCCTGTCCTGTCGAGACAAAGCCGACGATGTCATCACCGGGTATCGGCGTGCAGCAATTGGCTAGGGAAATCATGATGGAGTCGCCGTTTTTGAGAATGACGGCGTCAGAAGTGTTCTTTTTGACTTCGCGGGAATTGATCTGCTCGGTCAATTGGGCATCGGTCAACTTTCCGGAATAGTTGATTCCGCTCGCCTCGATGATCTGATTGGGGAGAATCGTCTTTCCATTGACCATCAGAAGAAGATCGTCAATGGTATTGGCCTTGAAAGCCTGAAGGACCTTCTTGGAAAGAAGGGTGTTGACATCGACATTGATTTTTCTTTCGCGCAGGGAGTCGACAAGTGTCTGCCGGCCCTTCTTGATGGAATCCTCCCGGACATAATCGGCATTCTGCTTGATGAGGTATTTGCGAATCTTGCTCTTGGCAAAATTCGTCTTGGCAATGTTGACCCATTCCGAGTTCGGATGGGCATCCTTATTGGTTAGGACTTCGACAATGTCGCCGGTCTTGAGGCTCTGGCTGAGAGGCACAAGCGTTCCATTTACCTTGGCACCCTGGATATGTTCACCAACATCCGAATGAATGCGGTATCCAAAATCGATCGGGGTCGATCCGTTGGGAAGGCAGATGACATTGCCCTTGGGCGTAAAGACATAGACATTCGCATCAAAGATATCATGGCTGAGCGTATCGACGTATTCCTTTGTGGAATCATTGATATCGGCATTGGTGATGCTCACAAAATCTTTGAACCAGTGCAGCTGGTTCTCGATTTCCCGCTGTTCCGTCTTCTGATCGTATTTGGTGTTCTCCTTATATCGCCAATGGGCTGCGACACCGCCTTCCGCAATCTCATCCATTTCCTTGGTTCGGATCTGAACTTCAAAGACATGGCCGGTATTGGAGACAATCGTAGTATGAAGCGATTGGTACAGATTGGGCTTCGGCATGGCGATATAGTCCTTGAATCGGCCGGGAACCGGTTTGAAATTCGCGTGGACATAACCTAAGATGGCATAACAATTCTGTTCAGTATCCGTTATGATTCTCAAAGCCATGAGATCATAAATCTGATTGAAATCATAGTTTTTGTTATGCATCTTCTTGTAGATGGAATAGACCGACTTCACTCGATCGGAAATCAGGAAGGGAATTTTCGTCGGAAGAAGAATGTCCTCCAGCTCATTCTTGGCCTTTGCCAAGGCGTCGTGGGCATTGTTCTCGCTCGATTGAATCTGCTTTTCAATCTTGATGTATTCTTCCCTATCCAAATACCACAAAGAGAGGTTTTCCAATTCCGTCTGAACCTTGTACAAGCCAAGTCGATGGGCAATCGGTTCATAGACTTCCAAAGTCTCCCTGGAAATGCGGGCCTGTTTTTCCTTAGGCTGGAACTGCAAGGTACGCATATTGTGAAGACGATCGGCCAATTTCACAATGATGACACGGATGTCATTGGCCATGGCGACGAAGATTTTTCGATGGTTTTCGGATGTGAATTCAACATTCTTGTAATCCGAAAGGCGGGTGACCTTCGTCAGCGCCTCGACCATATCTGCTACTTCTTTTCCAAAATTCTGTTGAATTTCATCTTTCGTTGTGTCCGTATCCTCAATCGTGTCATGCAAAAAGCCTGCACAGATGGTCTGCGGACCGGCCTGAAGCTGCGCGATGATCATGGCAACTCCGATGCAGTGGCTGATATAGGGATCGCCGGATTTACGGAATTGACCTTCATGCTTTTTTTCCGCAAAGCGATAAGCCTTCTCAATCAGATGCAGGTCATCGGGATTGTGGATATATTCCGAATAGACATTTCTGACGTCTTCGAAGGCATAAATATGATTTTCAATTTCCATTTAGAGGTCCAAGATACTGCGACAGGGGATTCCGACATTCTTCTCGCCATGAAGATCCTTGAGATTGATCATCGTCAGGCATGCAACAGGAACAGCTTTGACTTCCTCAAGAAGTTCCTTGATTGCGGCAAAGGTTCCGCCTGTGGCCATCAGATCGTCAACCAGAAGAACTCTCTGTCCTTCATGGATGGCAAACTGCGGAACTTCAATAGTATCCGTTCCATATTCCAAGGTATATGTTTTTTTATAGGTTTTTCCTGGAAGCTTGCCAGCCTTTCTTGCCATGACAAAAGGAAGATTCATTTTGCAGGCTAGAGGGGCTCCGAAAAGGAAGCCGCGGGCATCCGGTCCGATGATGACATCCGGATGATATTCTTCAGCAATTTTCGCCATATCATCAATCGCTTGTCGGAAGGCTTCCGGGCATGCCAAAAGGGGAGAAACGTCTTTAAAGGAAATTCCCTTCTTTGGAAAATCTGGTGTGACACCGATATACTTTGTATAATCCATAATAATTCAACCTTTCTTGACCCTTTTAGTATATCATTAAATAAGTGTCAAGGTGTGTTTTTTTATAGGATTTCCCCTGAAAATGCTATAATTTAGGCATGGTTAAAATTATCTCTGATTTTGGATTCTGCTTCGGAGTCCAAAGTGCCATCGATCGTCTCAGTTCCCTAAAGAAAGGCAATGGCCACATTTATCTTGCACATCCTCTTTTACACAACAAAATGGAAAATGAAAACATCATGAGCAAAGTGGATGCCAGGCTTTTGACGGGTGATATAATCATCACCAAAGCGGATGTCCTTGTTCTTTCGGCCCATGGCCATGCTCTAGAGGAAGAGAGGCAGGAATCTTCCTGTCAGATTCTTGATTGCACATGTCCCTTGATTTTAAAGAGATATGAGCGCGTCCTTCCCTTCAGAGAAGATGTCACCTATCTATACCTTGGAAAAAAGAACCATCAAGAAACAATAGGTTTTTTATCTCATTTCCCTTATTTCCAACTGATTGAGTCAACAAAAGATGTCATATCTCAGTTAGAAAATCTTTCCATAAAGAAAAAAGTGGTCTTCATCCCGCAGACAACTGTGAGTCAGTCATCCTGGATGGATGCCTATCAGTTTTTGTCTTCCCATGAAATCCTTCAGGCACTTCCCATCTGTCCTCTTTATGAAAAAAGATCGAAGCAGGCCATCGAATTTCTAAAAGATGTCGATGAAAAGAAATCTGTCTTCTTGGTCTGTGGAGATGTATCGTCTTCCAACGCCAAAGAAATCTTTTCCTCCATACAGAAGTCCTATCCGAACATGAAAGGATTCATTGTCCTCAAAAAGGAGGATTTTCCCTATGAAGAATATAAAGGCTATGATTTTTATCTCGCCTCCGCAACAAGCGTGAGCAGGCAATCCGTTCTCGACCTGAAAATGGAATTAGATTCGCTTTAAGAGATAATTTCGAATCTTGATGACGCAGTCTTCCTCGATCTGGCGGATTCTCTCCTTAGAGACATCGTATCTTTTCGAAAGCTCTTCCAAAGTCGCGGCATGATCGATTCTTGTGCGTTCGATAAAGATATCGCGACTCCTTTGCGAGAGTTTGCTTAAAGCCTCTTTATAGAAACTCAGCATTTCCTTTGCCTTATATCGCTTGGATGGATCATCCTCATCAAAAAGAATATCCTTCAGATACATTGGATTGCTTTCACTCGAGGAAACATTTTCGTCCAAAGAGATGATGCGATTATAGAGAATCTGAATATTCTGAATTTTGGAAGCCGTATATTCTTCCCCGAGATGCCGGGCAATTTCCTCATTGTTTGGCTCACGGCATAATTTCTGGTATAGTTCGCTTTTCGCTTTTTGGATGTCCTGAATGCTTCGATAGATATAGCGTGGAATCGATATGACGAAGGAATAATTCGTCATGTAATCAAAAATGGCATTCTGAATCTTGATGCCGGCAAAATTCGAAAAAGGGACCTGGAGTTCCTCATCGAAGCGTTCCACGGCAGAAATGAGTCCAAGGCTTCCTTCCTGGACAAATTCCATGACCGGAAGATGATATTTCTTCGAATTGTTGTAGGCGATGCTAAAAACCAGTCGAAGATTTCCCTCGACAATCTGATTTCTCAGTTCGATGGATGGATTCTTGCTATATTCATTGAGAAGATCATGGTTTTCCTCTTTCGTATAGCAGGGAAGACGTCCGAGCTCATCCTGGAAAGCCTTCAAGGACGAATCATCATAGCAATTTATTTTTTCCATATCTTGAAATATTCCTCAAACGCAAAGGGGATGACATTCATCGTCGGATCGAGTCCCCTCAACGTCTTGGCCATGCCGATAAGAAAGCCTTTTTCTTCGCATTCATGAGGCAATTCGATATAGTTGAGCTTATATCGAGTCATGTCCACTCTTGCATGATGAGAGCAGTCCCCGGAGATGAATAAATCGCATTTCTCCTTGAGAGCCAATGAAAAATCATTTCCGGCTCCACCTGCAATGAACCCGATTTTCCGAATCGGTGTATTGAAATCCAAATAGCAAAGATGATCAAAGGGGAAATAGGAAAGAAGATGTTTCACAACCTCTTTGGTGCTCGTTGCCTTTTCAAGAACAGAGACACGAAGAAGGGATTCTTCCCCGACATAAGAAACAGGAAAGGAAAGTTCTTCAAGCAACACATCGTTCATTCCACCTTTTGCCTTATCGAAATTGGTGTGATAGGAATAAATCGGACACAAAAGAGATTCATTGATTTTTTCATCAAGCACCTTCTTCTTGCTGTCTGAAAGAAAAATCTCATTCTTTCTTCCAAAAAAGAATGGATGATGCGTCAGGATAAGATCAGGCAGTTCCTTTTTTGCGGCCAAGAAGCTTTCCTCAGTGAAATCAAGGCAAAGAAAAACTTTGTGAATCTCTTTGCTCATCTCCTTTTTTCCAGTCTGATAGCCTGGATAATCAAAACCTTCCGCAAGAGAAGCAGGATACAGTCGACCAAGTCTCAAAAGAAGCTGTCTGAGGTTCATAGTAGAATCATCTCCTTTTCCGTTGTCATCATATCATATTTTTTCTTTATTTTTTCTTGGGCAAGATGCGGCTGAAGCAAAGAAAGCTCATGGTCGATCAGCGCAAGAAGCAAAGGATCTTTTTTTCTCACCATGAAAGGTCCATATTTTTCTTCGAGTTCGGAAAGTGAATCTTGTCCTTTGACAAATCGCATCAAAGGATAATATCTTTTTTCATAAATATACATTCCGAAATCATTGTAAAACCCATTTTCATAAAGGAAACGAATCGGAAGAAAAAAACTGGACTGCGGTTCGATAATGATCGACTTGAATTTCATAACTGTTTCCGTATGGCTAGAAAGAATCTCATGAATCGTCCCACCGCCCATGCCGAGAATCACAAGGCAATCGATTCCTTCCTCATAGGCGCTGATTCCATCGGAAAACGAGACTTTGATATTCTTATCCAAGGACGTTGCATTCGAAAGAATCTCAAAAGGTCCTTGTTTATTTTCCACAGCAAAAACTCGGTGTCCCTTTTCAGACAAATAAAGAGAAAGTTGTCCATGGTCGGCCCCTACATCCATGACATAGGAGCCGTTCGGGACAAGATTTGCAGCCGATAAAAGTCGATTAGATAATTTAGATATCGTTTCTGAAGTCCTTTAACAATTTTGCACGGGCTGGATGACGAAGTTTCTTAAGCGCCTTCGCCTCAATCTGACGAATACGTTCTCTTGTGACATTGAATTCCTTTCCAACTTCTTCAAGGGTATGGGTACGGCCGTCCAACAGACCGTAGCGAAGACGAATGACTTTGGCTTCACGATCCGTAAGCTGAGAAAGAACCTCATTGATTCTCTCCGTTTCCATGGAACGATTGGCATATTCATAAGGAGATTCATTGTCCTTGTCTTCGATGAAATCGCCGACATGGGAATCCTCTTCCTCACCGACGGGCTTTTCCAGGGAAAGCGGATCTAAGGCAATCTGCTGGATTTCACGGATACGGCTGGCAGACCACTGTCCACCCAATTCCTCGCTGATTTCCTCGGCCGTGGGATCACGGTTGAGCTTCTGGACAAGCTTTCTCTGGGCACGGGTGATCTTGTTGATGGTTTCGACCATATGAACCGGAATGCGGATTGTTCTTGCCTGATCGGCGAGAGCTCTTGTAATCGCCTGACGGATCCACCATGTGGCATAGGTCGAGAATTTGAATCCACGCGTATAGTCGAATTTGTCAACCGCCTTCATAAGTCCCAAGTTGCCTTCCTGAATCAAGTCAAGGAATTCCATGCCTCTATTGACATAGTGTTTGGCAATCGAAACGACCAATTTCAGATTGCACTGGATGAGTTCTTCCTTCTTCGACTTGCCTTCATCCACAAGGCTCATCAAGTTGTAGAGTTCCTGGCTTGTCTCCACCATCGGATATTTTTTCTTGACGATTTCATCAAAGGAATCCTTGGTATATTCTTCTGTGCTCGGGAATTCTTCCTGGACAAAGGTCTGGAAGTCATGCTTATCATGTTCTTCTTCATAGGCCTTGAAGGCTTCTTCCAAGATAGGCTCGAGATCTTCCATCGCTTTTTGGCCAGCCAAGATTGACTGGGCACAGATGACTTCTTCTTCCTTATTCTTGAAAACCTGGAAGGTTCCGATATGATGGAGATACTGTCTGACCGGGTCGGAGTTTTTGACATCGACGGCTGAAAGCATATCTTCCTCTTCTTCATCAAATACTTCTTCTTTATCCGAATCGAAGGATTCATTGTCATCAAAAGAATCTCCTTCGAGATCATCTTCATCGAGGACATCCTCATCCTCATCGTTGAGCTTGATGCCTTTTTCAGTCAGATAGACCCAAATCTCATTGATATCGTCATCCGACAATTTGAGATAGGCCGTCACTTTGTCGACATCATCCTGGGTGACGACATTCTTGTTCTTCTTTCCGATTTCAAGCAATTTGGCTTTGACATCGTCTAAGGAAATAAGTTCCT
This sequence comes from bacterium, assembly GCA_963660905.1. Classification (GTDB taxonomy): domain Bacteria; phylum Bacillota_I; class Bacilli_A; order RFN20; family CAG-288; genus Enterosoma. The sequence continues at coordinate 45,985 of CAVKZJ010000010.1, forward strand.
TCTCAGAATGGACCATATCCTCAACGGAAACCTTCTTTCCGTCCTTGCCTTTTTTGCCTTTGTTGAATTCCGTCGTCTCGAGAATCTCCTCTTCGAGTTCCTCATCAGACAAATCATCTTCCTCATTCTCGGACAGGATGTCATCCTTTAGATGGTCAAGATTCTTCTGCATGATTGCCTTTTGAAGTTTTTCATCAATTTTTGTATTCTCAGCATGGGAAAAATCTTCATCAATCTTCTTTTTGCGGCCCTTTTTTGAAGTCGGCTTGGCAATATCGGAATCGGCCAACTCGACTTCTTTTTCAGGAGTCATTTCTTCAGTGATTTCTTCTTCTTTTTTTGCTTTTTTTGCCATAGTTAAACCTCACAATATATATATTTGTTATCCGAAAACAAATTTCAAGAGTTATAAGAAAGAAATTCCTTTCTTTTTCATTTTGATTTTCAGGCGACATAATTCGCTGTCCAATTTCAGGGAAAGATTATTCTTCCGGCAAAATTCTTCCCTTGAGGAAAATTGAAGGAGCAATTGATGGGCCTCAAGCATGTTGAGAAAGGAATCTTTCGAATAGATTGCATCGCTTGCCGCGGAAATATAGCGGACAGCCCTCTTCATGAAATCGATGTCGTCCGGATTGATATTCAGTGAGAAGATCATATCATACGTTTCTTCTTCTTTTTTTTCTTCATCCATGTCCGGAAGATCATCGAGAGAAAATGCGTCATCCTGTATAGAAACAGGAGTATCATGATCCTCTTCTTTTTTCTCGAGTGATTTTGAAGCATAGGATTCCAATTTCTTTAGGAGAACATCGTATTGTTCTTTCGAAAAGGATACCATGTTCGGATGACTTAAAAAAATACTTGTCACCCACATATTCAGATAATAGAAGGGAAGAAAGGAGAAATTCACGCCCGAGGATTCCATCTCCATCGCAGCCTCCTTGCTATGAGGTAGAACATAAATGAGCTGTACTTCATTCTTGAGAAGCGAAGAATTCATGTTTTTTCCAGCAATCGAGTTCAGGGTCTCCTGAAGAAAAGAGGAGATATCCTTTGAAAGCCGATATTTGCTATCCATGAGATTCTCGACATTGACAAGTTCCTGTTCCTCTTCCTTTGGAGGATACGTGTGACGGAAACGGGAACGCGAGGAATAAACAGGTCGATTTTCCTGAATCGGTTTCAGAAAACTCTCACCTTCCTTTTTCTCCTTGAGATTGGAATAAAGCTTTTCCAAAGAATCCACGCTGAGATGGGACACTTTTTCAAGGGCCTTTAGGTCATTCATCCTAGAAACAGGATCCAGCACATCATAATACGGTTTGGAATCGAGAATGAACTGATTGATTTTCTTTGAATCCTCCAATACATTTCCGTTTCCGCATTTCTTCAGAAGACGCGCGAGCAGAAAAAGAAACGGATCATAGAGACGTTTGGATTCAAGGAGCAATTCATCCTTTCCATTAGGATAGAAATTGGCAAGAACTTCATCCGCATCCTTTCCGCCTTTGAAGGGACGGACAACCATAAAAGGAATCCCTTCATTCCGCAAGAGGGGAAGACAATTTTCCTCAGCGATCTGTCCCGGCTCATCTTTATCGAGGCAGAGCCTGACTTCGACGTTCAGCCTCTTGAGGGATTTCAGGTTTTCCTTTGTCAGTGCCGTTCCCATCGTGCCGACGCAGCTTTCAATACCTGCCCTTTGAAATGCGATGACATCATTGAACCCTTCGACAACATACAAAAAGCGATCTTTGCGACACGTGTTCTTGGCAATATGATAATGATAGAGAATCTCACCTTTATTGAAAAGAGGAGTCGCAGGATAGTTGATATATTTTCCCAAAGGATCTTCTTCACGGATTTTGCGTCCTGAAAATCCAACGAGATGACCAAAATCATCAAAAATTGGATACATCAAGCGATTGGAAAATCGATCTTTCCACTCGCTTGAATTTGCTAAGATTCCAGCTTTTTCCAAGACTGGGATTTCAAAGCCACGATTGCGAAGAGCCTGTATGGCCAAAGAGGGATCCTTTGGTGCATAGCCTAGCTGAAAATGATCAATGGCATCCTGAGGGATTTTCCTTTTCTCAAGATATTCCCGACAGGCAAGCCCATCGTTCGAAGAGAGATACGTCTGATAGAAAAGGCCAAGTTCTCTCAATGCCTCAAGTTCCCTTTTATATTGTACCTCAATCTGAGGAACAAAGGATTGCTTGTTGGCAAGGTCCTCCGGAAGAGGAATCGAACAAATCTGGCAGACTTTCTTCAAAGCTTCGATTTTGCTGATATGTTCATATTTTTCCACAAAATCGATGGGATCTCCAAAAGTATGATCGACAAAACAATGGAAACTATTTTGTGTGACATTGATCTGCATGCTTGGATCATGATCATCATGAAAAGGGCAGATACAACGGTAATTGCTTCCTTTTTTTATGACGGCATTGCTTCCAAGTTCGTAGGAAATGACACTGACAATGCTCGCCTTGGATGCCACTTCCTTAAAAATCGAAAAATCTTTTTTCTGGAATTCAGCCATGTATTATTTCACTTGGTTCATCTTGAGGAAATGATGGATATAGTCAGATAGCGAAGAAATTGCGATTCTTTCCTGAGACATGGAGTCTCTTTCACGGATTGTGACGCATCCATCATTCTCGGATTCGAAATCATAGCAAACGCAAAGAGGAGTTCCGATTGCATCTTCGCGGCGATATCTCTTTCCGATGGAACCCGTGGTGTCGAAAATGCAATCGAAATCAGTATGTAGCTGATCAAAGACTTTCTTTGCGCCTTCATTGAGTTTGTTCGACAAAGGCATTACCGCGACTGTATAGGGAGCCAATTCCGGAGCGAAGTGCATGACAATGCGGCTATCCTGACCATCTTTCAAATTTTCGACATCATAGGCATCACAGCATAAGGCAAGCATCAGTCGATCCAATCCAAAAGATGGCTCGACAACATGAGGCACATAGCGCTGGTTTGTTTCCGGATCAAGATAAGTCAAATCCTGACTCGAAGCACCCATATGCTTCGTCAAATCATAGTCGCCGCGGCAGGCAATTCCCATCAATTCTCCCCAGCCCATCGTTGGGAAATCATATTCGATATCGGTCGTCGCCTTGGAATAGAAAGCCACTTCCGCAGGTTCATGATCGCGGAAGCGGACTTTTTCATCCTTGAGACCCAGTTTCTCAACAAATGATTTGCAATTGTCCTTATAGAATTCAAACCACTTCTCATCCTCGCCGGGTTTGAAGAAGAATTCGATTTCCATCTGTTCGAATTCACGGGTACGGAAAGTAAAGTTTCCAGGCGTAATTTCGTTTCGGAAAGCTTTACCGATATCGACAATGCCGATGGGTAGCTTTCTTCTTGTCGTTCTCATGACATTCTTGAAGTTCACAAAGATGCCCTGAGCCGTCTCCGGTCGAAGATAGACTTCCGACTGCTTATCTTCAGTGACGCCGATGAAGGTCTTGAACATCATCTGAAATTGACGAATCGGCGTGAAATCCGTCTTGTCGCAGCTTGGACAATGAATTTCACCCGACTGCATGACTTCATTGAGCTGGTCCTGCGTCATTCCATCGACATCCAGATCCGGTTTCTGTTCATGAATGATTTGATCGGCACGATAGCGTGCATGACAATATTTGCAGTCCACCAATGGATCATGAAAATTTGCCACATGACCTGTTGCCATCCAGACTTTCGGATTCATGATAATGGCGGGATCAATCTGAACATTGTATTCGATTCCTCGCACAAAATGTCTTAGCCAAAGATCCTTGACATGATTTTTCAATAAAGTTCCTAACGGGCCATAATCCCATGAATTAGACAACCCGCCATAGATTTCACTGCCAGGATAAACAAAACCACTCGTAATCAAGTGTGTCGTGATTTCATCAAATTTCTTATTTTCGGCCATATTCTATACCCCTTTAAAAACCAAATCATTATACCACAAACTCATCACTCAAAGTCTTTAAAAGAAACGAAAATGAGGCGACATCTTTCAGATCGAAATAATCCAAAAGATAATCCTCCAGCAGGAGAAGAAGGCGATACCCGTTTTCAAAAGGGACCTTCTTGCTTAAAATTTCCGGATTTAGATCGGAAAAAGCAAATTTGAACACATAAAGGTCCATCAGTTTCTTTTCTTCATTTTCACCCAGACAATTCTTGCAAAGAAAGCCACCTTCTTTCAGGGAATAGGAAACGATATCCTTTGTCGAATGGCAATGAACGCAGCATTTCTGATTCATTTCAATGCCAAGGCAATGGTAAAACCGAGCAAGAAGAAGAAGGGTCAAGGAAAGAACATCCCCATTCTCTTTCAGTTTCTTCAAGAGAAGATAGACGTCCTCAAAAGGAAATGGATCTTCATAGTGAAATAGACGACTCGACAATTCGGAAAGATAGAAAAGAAAAGCCGAGCAAGAAAGTTTCTGAAACAGGTCCGAGGAATCCAAAAGAGATTCACATCCCTTTAAAATGCCAAAATCATCATCCGTTTTCAGGTATTCCAGATCCAAAATGCTGCCAACAAACAAAACCGGCTTGAAGGGGCTTTTCTTCTTATGCACTCCTTTGACAAGCAATGAGAAAACTCCTTTTTTTCCACCAAAAGAAACAATCGCGGAATCTTCCTTGAAGGGAGAGACCTTTAAGACGATGCCTAGGGTATTCGTTTTTTCTTTCTGAATCATTACTTTTCGTCGTATCCGAATTTTTTTAGGTAGCGATCATCATTTCGCCAGTTCGGAATAACCTTCACGGTAAGATGCAGGTCGACATTCATCCCAAAATAAGAGGAAATCGATTGTTCGCTATAGCGGGAAATTTCCGATATCATCGAGCCCTGCTTTCCAATGACGATGGCCTTTTCGGAATTCTTTTCAACAATGATGTTTCCGACAATCTCCATCAAGCCATCCTCTTCATGAATGGCCTTGAGATCAATATAGACCGAATGAGGAACTTCCTTTGAAAGAAGACGCATGCATTTCTCACGGATGATTTCAGAAATGATATATTCTTTCGGACGATCGGAAACGATATCCTCAGGAAAATAAGGTAAGCCCTGAGGAAGCTTCTCCTTGATCAAAGAAAGCAGCTCATTGATTCCCGCATCCTCTTTCGCGCTCATGCGGACGACATCACACGACGGAAGGAAGGAAAGATAGCGAGCCAGTCTTTCTTCACCTAAATCAGCTTTTACGAGATCGATTTTGTTGAAGGCCAAAATGATGGGGCAATCCATCTTGGCTAATTTTCCACACAGTTCAAAATTAGGCACTTCGCTTGCATCGACAACATAGACAATCAGGTCGACACCTTCTTTGGCATTTTCTGCATCACGCAAAAGAATGGAACCTAATTTTCCATGAGGCTTGAAAACACCTGGCGTATCGACAAAGACAATTTGGGAATCCTCATCGTTATAAATAGCTTTGACATTGTCTCTTGTGGTCTGCGGCTTGGAAGATACGGGAAGCAGCTTGAACCCCAAGCATTTATTGATGATGGTGCTTTTTCCCGCATTTGCTCGACCGTAGACACAAACAAAACCGACATTTTTCATGCTGTTAAATCCTCCGAAGTGAAATTAAAGGGGAGCAAATCCGATACCGTTGTATCCATATGCTTTGTGAAATCCCTATTGAAAATATGAACAGGTGTCGAAAGGCAAAGCAGTTCGCTCATGACCTGCCTGCACGACCCGCAAGGCGTTCCGACATTTGCGGAATCCGTGATGAGACTCAAAGAAAGAATGTCATCCTTCTTATATCCCTTGGCATAGCAAGAGAATATCGTGACTCTTTCCGCGCACATGCTATCTCCATAGGCTGAATTTTCAATGTTGAATCCCGTGTGGTATTTTCCATCTCTTGTCAGAATGACAGCTCCGACGCGAAATTTGGAATAGGGTGAAACAGACATCGACTGTGCCTTGATGAGCAATTTTTTGACTATGCCCATATTGGTGTAGAAGTCATAAGGCATGGTATTGAGAATCTGATTCTGAAGAGAGAACATCTTCTCCGCTTCCTCATTCGACCGATGATGCTCATAGCCGAAGGCATGAAGCAATCCATGGATGAAAAGGAAGGCAAGTTCCCTATTGACCGGATGATGGAAATTGCTCGCCTGCTTTTTTGCAACCTCTGGGCAAAGGATGATATTCCCCAAGTCGATATATTCATCATTCTGAATGACATCCGCCTCTTCGAAGGCGAATGTCAATACATCCGTCGGTTTGTCTGTATCGCGATATTGAAGATTGAGTTTTTGGATTTCTTCCTGGCTGACCAAAGTCAATGAGACGCGATAAGCTTCCTTTTTGTCAAGGATCTTCAAAGTCTGCTCAAAGGCAATCTCAAAAATATTTTTCAAGTTCCTCTGACGGTTTGCCAGATTCACATACTCGAGGACATATTTGTGTTCCATCTTTCGGGAATTCTCCTTTATCCCTACTATTATATTTCAAATCAAGTCCTGTTTTAAGCAAAAATAACGGGAAAGGATAGGATAAGGCATTCAAGCATCGGTATTCATCCTGTTTGAGCATCATCGCATTGAACAATTTCCCGATGGAGACAGATAGGGTGATGGAGAGGCCAAAGGAATAGATGACAAGATGAATATTGAGCTTCTGACGAAGAGTCAATTCAAAGAAAATGAAGATGAGAAGGACACATGCCTCCAAAAGATAGCTTAATAATGAATTGAAGAAAAAAGTTCTGCTTGCCTTTTTCGATGCCTCATAATCGACGAATGGATTCGGATTTTTCTTTTCCAAGGAAGAAAGGAAGGAATCCTCCTTGATGGAACAGTAACGATTTGTCTTGTTCTTCTCCTTGCTCAGCCTTTCCCTGTACAAGACAAAGAGAATCGAGATAAGGGAAAGGAATGAAAGAAAATAAGAGTTCAAAGTCAAAAGAAGAAGAAGTCCGAAAATCATCACGCCATAAGAGACAAGGTAACTTTCTCTTTTGATTTCCAAGGTGAATGCTTTGTTCAGGTAGGCAAAATCTTCTTTGTTCCTTGTCTTTTCCATATACTCATAGAAATAATCCTTTTCCATCCTGGAAAGAACGAATCTCGATAAGGCGTTTTGCAGAATGATCAGGACAAGAAATCCCGTCAAGGATACGACGCTATAGACAAAAGGATTCTCAAATCCCGTTGAAAGAATCAAGGAAAGAAGACAAAGACATTCGAAAATGAAGCAGCACACATAAGCAATCTTTTCTTTTCTTTGAAGAAGCTCAGGACGAAGAATAGCCGGCTTCATGCCAATCTCATCTTTCAGAAGCATCCGATGAAGAAACACTTCCTCAAATTCGGAAATCGTCAGATCATAATTGCCGAATTGGGGATCGATGATAGAAATCCTTTTTGTATTCATCTTCTTCAATACGACAAAATGGGATTTTTCCCCATTCTTTACAAGTGCAATGCAGGGAAACTGTTCCTTCTTGACAAGTCGGATGGAATCGACCTCAAAAGAGGTATAGCGACAATCGAAATGTTCGAGTTGTGTCCGAATCGAATAGAAATCCTTGCACGGCATCATTAACGGCTGGCAGCAGAAATCATCATCATGAAAAAGAAGACATAAAAGATTGCGGACACAGGCTTTTCCACAATCATCGACACTGCTTTGGTAAACCATATGAAATACCCTCCATAAAGATATTGTCTTCAGGAAGGAATATTTTTGAATCAGACACCAAAATCTTTGATGATTCTTGCCTCGAAGAGATTATCCATCGAATGATAAACTTCCTCAGAGACAGAGGTATTGTAGAAACGGGAACGAAAAAATTCCGGTATTTTCATTCCAGGTTCCAGAGCAAAATAAGTCATTTTTCCTTTTTCACAGCGTGATTTCAAGATCGGATAGAGATATTTCACGGCAACTTCCGGCTTGAGATAGTTCAGATTGCTCAGATTGAAAAGGACAAGAACCTTGCACGAGCAGATTTTTTCATGGTTTCGTCTCGCAGGGATGATAAAAGAGGAGTCATTGCTTTGCAGCCCGTAGAAAAGATCCTTTAAATCGACAAAGCCGACATCATATCCGGATTTTGCCCACATGAAGGCAATCGCCTTCAAAAGAGGCATCTGAATCGCTTCGGAATTGATACACCGATAGCCGATTCCTTTCGCATCTTTCTTCTTATCCGCATCATGAATCAGACGGATGGTGTCCTTGAATAAGACAGAAGCAGTATCCATATAGGCTTTTCGGCTCTCGGGATTGTTGATCAATTGGCTTAGGAAAGTAAAAGCCTGATACATCTCGAAAGTCGGAGCATCTGATGGGGAAATCCTATCGAGAATGGAAAGGATATTGGTCAGATAGGCACATTCCTTTTGAGACGTTTTGATTTCATCACGGTCCTTGTCATAAAAAAGAACCTGCTGATAGCCCTTGCTCTTTTTTGTGCAAGACGAAAGTCTTCCAGAGCAGGTCTGACATGTCTTTTTATCACAGAGATACTGATAAATTGTTCCAAGGGAATTGTGAAAGGTATCTGGGGTAGCAAGCAGGTTCCGAATTTCATTCAAGGAACGTACATCTTCATTCATCATTTTTCGGATTTTCTCTTCAAGAAGGTCGAGATCTTTTTGGGATGCACGAGGAAGAGATTCAACATCAAAAGATGAAGAAAGTATAGAGACAGCATCGATATCTTTCATATGGAAAACTCCTTGTTGAAATCATCGATGTCGCTTTGTCCGACATCGACGTTCTTCTTTTCTTCAGATGTATCCTTTTTTGTTTTTCTCTTTCTTTTGGTTTGAGACATTTCGAAATCGCGGCTCGTCAATTTAACCATCGCATCATAGGAATCCTTCACATCCATGCTCGAAAGAGTATAGGCCACTTTTTCGATGAATGTCACATTGAATTCCTGGCTTGTCTTTCTCAGGCAATAGTCAAGGATGACATTGATGATTGAATTGCTGTATCCAAAAGTCGATTTTAGGTTTTCGACTTCATTGAGCATGAAGGCGGCAGGCTTGGCGTTGAAGATGATGGAGAGATATTCGGATGGGGTCACGCTATTGAATGAACGGATGAGCTTGGAAATTTCGTTGTTTCCTGATGGAATGTTTTCATTGTCCACCGAAGGACGATTCGGTGCAGAGAACTGCTTTAGGGAACGGATATCTCTTAGAAAAGAATCCAAATAGAAATGATTGTCGCTATCGGTATTCTGAAGAATCAATTTCACAACATCCTCGATCTTCGGATTATAAAGACTACAGGCGTCCTCAACGGACTTAAGGTCATCCTGAATGGCCGAGAAAGGATATTGATTTTCAAGGAGCATCTTCTTAAGCTTCTTTTTGTCAAAGTTCGATTGGCTTTTATAATTCTTATCCTCCAAGGAGATACGGATTTTCTCTAAAGAGGCATCCCCTTGCTTCACATCGACAGAAAACACATCCTTGAATGGCGTGGTGATTTTCACATATTCCTCTGGAAGATCTTTTTTCTGGACTTGGAAGTAATTGGAAAGAAAATAATACCGTTTGTTTCCGATGGCATTGTTTAAAAGAGTGCGAAGAAGAACATCATTGAAGAATTTTTTTGGACTGGCCGGTGGCAAAAGGAAATACAGATAAGAAACTTTTATCTGCGATTGGCTGTCCCTCTCCTCTTTTCGATAGGTTTCCAAAAGACCGATGGCTTCCAATTTTGTGCGTGCCAATACAAAAGCCGAAGAGTCCATATCGAGATAAGAAAGAAAATCATCATGGAGGAATCCGCCTGTCTTCTTTCCAAGCTCATAATAATGATTCATGGCAAAATAAAGACTATAGGCAGAACTCCCCAAAATCGGGAGATATAAAAAGGACAGCACTTCGTCGTCCGACTGACTCAAGGCATAGTCCTTTTTTAGGTAGCAAAAAGAATTTTTTTCCAATATATTCATGCCTATCATTATAGCATTCTTTTCTTTTTCAAAGGCGTGTTATCTTCTCAAAAGTCAAAAAAATATGTCACTCGCATGGATAGAAGCTTAATTGAAATTGATTGTCGGAATGTTTTCTTTCTGTTACAGACACAACCTTCTTTTTCATCAATCTTTCCTCGTTTCTTTTATAGAGAGAAAAAAGTAAGCGATTTTATGGAAGAAAATAAAAGGCTTAAATTGATTTTTCTGCTTATATTTCTATAATAGAAAAAGTGAAAAATTGGATAGAATCAATCAATCAAAAAAGGAGAAAATTCCATGCATTACAGAATTGATAAGAAAACGAAGATTGTTTGCACAATTGGCCCTTCCAGCCAAGACAAGGAAATGATGAAATCTCTCCTCATGTCAGGTATGACCTGCATGAGAATGAACTTTTCTCATGGCTCCCATGAAGAACATCAGAAGAAAATCGATACATTAAGAGAAATCGAAAAGGAAGAAAATCTTATCATTCCGATTTGTCTCGATACCAAGGGACCGGAAATCCGCACTTCCAAATTTGTCGACGGATCTGCCAAATTTGTCGAAGGCAATGAAACAAGAATCTATATGGGTGTCGAAAAAGACGGTACAGCCGAAGCTTTCGGTGTCACGTATACCGGTCTTTATAAGGATGTCCATGTCGGTGCGGATATCCGACTTGATGATGGAAACCTTCTCTTAAAGGTCAAAGGCAAGGATGCCGAAAAAGAAGAAATCATCTGCGAAGTCACCAATACCCATACCTGCAAGGACAGAAGAGGCGTCAATGTTCCTGGCGTTCATTTGACCATGCCCTATCTTTCTGAACAGGATCGTTCCGACTTGATCTTTGGCTGTGAACAGCACGTCGACCTTGTTTCCGCTTCTTTCGTCAGAAATGTTCAGGATATCAAGGATATGAGAAGCCTTCTTGATTCCCATGGCGGACAGAACATCATGATCATCTCGAAAATCGAAAATACCGAAGCTATCGAGAATCTGGATGCCATCATCAAGGAAAGCGACGGCATCATGGTTGCCAGAGGCGACTTAGCTGTTGAAATTCCGCCAGAAAAGGTTCCACACTATCAGAAATACATGATCGAAGCCTGCCGCAAATTAGGCAAACCCGTCATCACGGCAACGCAGATGCTCGATTCCATGATTCACAACCCCTTCCCGACGAGAGCTGAAGTCAGCGATGTCGCTGCCGCTATCGACGAGGGAAGCGACTGCGTCATGCTTTCGGGAGAATCTGCCAATGGCGATTATCCAAACGAAGCTGTCACCATGCAGGCCAAGATTGCCAAGGAAACTGAAAAGCATTTCGATTACAAGAACGCCAACCGCTTCGCCTATGAAACCTCTGAGAAGGATGTTTCCGATGCCATCTCTGCCTCTGTTTCCGATACAGCATTATTGATTAACGCCAAATTGATCGTCACGTTCTCGATATCCGGAAAGACAGCGGTTCGCATCTCCAAGACAAGGCCGGTCTGTCCAGTCTTCGTCGTCTCCTCGAATCAGGATACTCTTGCCCACATCATGCTCTATTATGGATGCTATCCATACTATACAAAAAATATCCCACAGTTCATTGAAGAGATGGAAGTACTCGCATTAAAGATCGCAAAGGATTATAATCTAGAAAACGGTTCCAAAGTCATTATGACAGGTGGTACGCCTGTCGGAGCCGGAAAGACAAGTTTTATGAAGGTCTTGACTGTTTCTGACGGACACTTCATCGAACAGGATTAATCAATAAAAGGAGAGC
>CAVKZJ010000011.1:0-56328 GCA_963660905.1 bacterium
CGAAGGTCGAATAGGTTGTGCCCAAGTCAATGCCAACATCCACTTTTTTCATGTTCTATTTCACTCCTATTTTTCTGATACAGTCTCCTTTATTTTATCGCATTGAATGCAGTATCTATTCATTTTCTTTTCTTCATGATAAGATAAAATACATAAGAAAAGAGAAACAATGATATGAACAAGGACGCACTGAATGATGATTTGTTGAAGGTCTATGATCTGAGCAGTCAACCCGGAACTGTCGAGGAACGCCTAAAATTGCTTCTTCCCTATAAAAACGAAATGGATGATCTCCTAAAAAAGAATCCAAGATGGGTCAGCTTCATTTCCCCGATTGAAAAGGATCTTTTTGACAAACTTTATCCAGAAAAAGAAAAATGGATTTACACTGATTTTCCGATTGCCTGGTATTATTCCTTGTTGAGCAATGTCTATATGGACTTAGAGGAAATCGATGATTATCTAAAATGCGCTCTCAAGACTCGCGCTCTTGATCCAACCTGTGCCGGTCTGACAATGGAAATCATCACCATCATCGACCAAAAAGAAAAAGCAGAATATTATCCACATGTTTTCCCAATGCTCCTATCCTTTCCAAAATACTCCACGGATAAAAATGATATGGCAAACTACTACTATTACATGGGTCTCGATTTAAAGACAAATGGCTATTATGATGCCGCCTTGGCCTGCTTTTATCTTTCGAATCAGTTTGTTCCCGACAAAATCATTCAAGGCTATATCCAGACTCTGAGCAAAATCACGAGCTATTCGAAAGCAACATCCGCAAAGAATATCAAACTATATTCGAAGAGGCATAATTTCGCGGCCGGTTTTTCCAAAGAGGTGAAGAATCTCGTTCTCGATTGTACGACATCCAGTTTGGCCTGCAAGGATAAGGAGGCTTTCGTCTATTATCTTGAAATCCTTGCCGGCATGGATGAGGCCTATCTTCCTGATCTAAAGAAAGCCCAGCATGGAAAAAAGACATCCCTTGTCCCGAACCCCAATCCGATCAAGACCTGTTTTCGTGAATTGACCTTTCAGAAAGAGGTTGAAGTCACTCATACCTTTCAGGATGTCCGTGAATTCCTGAAATTGGAAAAGCAGAGAATCACGGAAAAGAAAAATGAAGGGATGAACATTGAAGAAGCCTTCACACAGGAATGCCTAAATTTAGAGCTCAATTCCATCACATCCTTCTTTTATCTTTATTGTCTCTATCATCTCTATAACCTGGAAGTCCCCAAATCCATTCTTACTGAGCTCGAGAAAAATCACGACTCCAAAGACATGAACCAATATGAGGCTGTCGCAAAGGAATACGCGGAAAAGATAAAAAACAATCCATCTGACCGTGATGAAAACATGACAATCGTACTCGGCCTCTATTTCTTAAAAAACTTGCCACTTGATATTCTTGGCCTCAGTTTCTATTTTTCCGGATATTCAATTGAGCCTTCCTTCCTTATGAAAACCAAATCGACTCAGAAAAAGAGCAGACTCCCCCTCTTCAATGAAAAAGGAGAAAAATACGAATTCTACTACGACGAGAAAAAAGGAAAACACGTTGTCGTCAAAAAAGAATCCTAAAGGGCTCTATATGGTGAATCATCTGATTCACCATTTTCCATTTCTGGCATCGAATGGCTACTGATTTCTTCATTTGATTCCTTCGCTTTTCTTTCCTATATGAATATGCATCAAATTCATCTTTTCGATTCATCCTATTTATCCCTATGGCTTAAAAACATTTCCTGGATCCCGGCAATGAAAGAAAACTATGATATAATCAATCTTATTTGACAGGAGAAACTATCTATGAAAACTAGTGATTTCAAGATTATACGTAAAAATAAAATCTCTTTTGAAATGCAGCATAAATCAGGAGACCAATACGTCGTCCTGTATAGATACAGTTATTTCAGCAATAAGTTCTATATTCAATGCAAAAACCCCGTCACATGCAAAATCGATGAGTACGAACTCCAGAGGATAGCCTCTGACTTGTATAACCTCGGAGACAGAATCAGTGATTACGATTCTGTCACAAACTCTTACAATTTTAGAAAGCAGAAGGAAAACATTCCTTTTGTCGACGAGGCATTCAGGGACATGAAAGAAGCCAAGAATCCAAAATATATTTCCTATTATTGCTACATCCTGCTCGCTGAAATTGCCAATATGAAGAAAACAAACTTTTCGACATATTTTCCAGCGCTTTTTCCCTATCTTTCGAATCTGACGAATGTATTAAGCGATGACCTTGAAAGACTGTTATCCTGTTATCTTGAATATATGAATCTCCCGAGTGATCTAAGAAATGAATTCCTTCTTGCACTTGCAAAGTCAAATTTCCAGTTTCGCGATGGCAATTACTGCTATAACCAAATTGTAAATATGTTATATGCCTTCGTCGATAAGAAGAGAGAAGACCTGAGGGATGTGCTTATCCGATTCCCTGTCTTCAGCAGCAAATCGATTCAGGCAGATTTCCTTTTGGAGAAATATGATGGACTTGGCATCAAAAACAAAGAGCTTCCCCGTCTTCTTTGCAACAGAGGAAAGAAAGAAATGCTCTATTCTCTTGTGATGGACAATCCATCCTATCTCGCGGACTATTTCAAGGAAAGCGGAAATGCCATCGAGCTTGTCCGATATCTTTCTCTTCATGGATATCATGGTCAAGTCAAAGAGATGGCCATGTCGCTTCTTCCCTACATCGAAAACGCAAAAGACTATTATGCTCTCCGCATCTTTTTGAGTGATGATGAAGTCCTCCAGACTTTCAAAAAGATGGCTGAGAAAGAAGATCCACACATCAACTTCCTTGCCTTCCGGTATTTTGACAAGAAGGAGCTCGCGCAGCAGATAAAACTCGATACTTACTATTATTCCAACCAAGATTCGATAGCGCTTGGCTATACCTATGGCTATGATTCCTTGATCAAGGGCCTTGATGAATATGCCTCCAAGGAAATGCGAAGAAGAATCCGTGAGAAAATGGGATATCGTTCCTTCAAGGATATCTATACCTATTCGATCGGTCTGATTGAGGCGGAGGACAAGATCTCCTTCAAGTACTATTCCACTCCGGAAGCAGAGGAAAGATATCTCAGCGATCCCTATTTCTGTCTGACGAAAGCCTATCTTGGCCTAAGACAGCAGAAGAAAATCAAAGATATGTATCCCTATAAGGAGGCAAAATAAATGTTCATCAAGAAAATAACCGATCTCGAACTCCTCTCTGTGGAGAAATACACAAAGGAATTCGCATTTCAGACCTATGAATATCTTAAAAAAGGTGGGTATGTCATCTCCTACTTCCATGATGTGGCAAAGAATATTATCAGTTATGCTGCCGTTGCCAAGGATAGGAAAGACTGTTACCTTCATCTTGCTGAACCCTATCTTGCCTTCTCCATCTCCTCGACAGGCATGACAAGTGAAACCACGATGGCGATGTATGCTCCTTTCCTCTATTATCTGCATGAAATCGAAAAGAACCTTTCCGATGAACAGCTTCATTCACTCTACAAGGAAGTCTGTTCCCTCAACGAACTCGTCACAGGCCTTTCCTCTGAGCAGGCCACAAAGAAAATCGAGGATAGAAAGAACTTCAATGATTTCCTCGCCCGTCTTGAGAGAGTCAAGGAAGTCAAAAAAGAAGAAATCCAGACGAATGACAAATTATCCTGCATTCTTTCATTCACTTCCGCCACAGAATACGACGACGAGGATGTCTTTTATTCCATCACGTTAATGGATGATAAGAAGAACTATGAAATCAAGGATCTCTACAAATTCCTCACCGGATTCAAGCAGAGAGAGGAATATGCCTTATCGACAAAAAGAAAAATCATTCTTGAACCGATGACATTCATTTCCCCCTATGACAGAGCCCTTCCACTTCTTTCGAGCAGTGCGACATTCTATAAAAAAGCAAAAACATCGACTCATATCGATACGTTCGAAAACCTTCTTCCCATCTTTGATGTCCTTCATAATGTCAGCTTCGACTTCAATGGGAAAAGAATCCGCATCGAAGAGAAAGACCCGGTCTCATTCTATCTCGATGAAAAAGGTGTTCCTCATTTCACACCGGAGAGAATCAACGGCGAGGAAATCAAGACCCTGAACGGAAAAAATGGTGTGTATCAGTTCAATAATAAGGAAAGTAAGATTCTCTATTACCCCTTTGTCGACAACAACATGAAGGAATCCTATCTCTATTTCGATAGCAATGGCGTAGAGGATTTTTCCTATATCCAGGATCTTTTCACCGATAAGCTTCTTCCAAAGCTTTCCGCTTCCCTAAAGAAAAAGAAGCAGGACAAGAAGGAAGAAGTCAAGCCTTTTGAAATCGCCCTCTATCTGACTGTGAATGAAGAAAACGGGCTTCATTTCAAGACCCTCTACTTCGAAAAAGGAGAAGAGGTCAAAGAAGTCTCTTCCATTCTCGGTCAATCCATGAAGAGTGCCTATCTTTCCGTTCTTGCTTCCTTAGGGGGAAAAGAAAATGGTGCCATCAAAAAACAGGACGATGTCGTTTCCTTCCTCTCGAAGGATCTCGCCCCTTTAATGAACCTTGCGAGTTTCTATTGCGATGAAAGACTCAAGCCGAACAAGCTCGTCCATAACATGACCTCCTTCAGCATCTCCACAAAAAGAAAGGGCGACTATCTTTCCATGACGCTCGACAGTGAGGAATACACAAAGGAAGAACTGCAGGAGATCTTAGCCGCCTATCATCAGAAGAAGAAATATTTCCTTTTGAAGGATTCCTTCCTCTTCTTGGAAGGCGATGCCCTAAAAGAAGCAGCCGATATTTTCTCTGATGACAAAACCGAGGAAGAGAATGTTCCTCTTTACAAGCTTTTTTCTCTCAATGGGCTCAATGTCCCTTTGAAGCAGGATGAAAGCTGCAAGGAAGTTCTTTCGAAAATCAAGAATTTCCATAATCACGATCTCCAACTCGAAAAGAAAGCCAAGGATCTCATCCGTCCCTACCAGGAAGACGGCGTCAAATACCTTCTGACTCTCCACGATTTCTCCTTTGGTGGCATCTTAGCCGATGAGATGGGCTTAGGGAAAACTTTCCAGACCATCTGCTATATCAATGCACTCGAAGAAAACAGTCCCGTCCTGATCATCACTCCCAAGGCTGTCTTATACAACTGGGAAAGCGAAATCAGGAAATTCAGTTCCATGAAGTGTGTCGTCATCGACAGCAACAGGGAAGAGAGGGAAAAGACAATCAAAAGCATCTCACCAAAGAAAAAAGTTCTCTATCTTGTTTCCTACGACACATTCAAGCGAGATGAGGAGCATTTTTCCAATATCGAATTCTCCACCATCGTGCTCGATGAAGCACAATCCATCAAGAATTCCCTTTCGAAGCGTCATCAGGCTCTTCTTTCCCTGAGAGCCAAAAATCGCATCGCCCTGACAGGAACGCCCTTGGAGAATTCCCCGCTCGATCTCTGGTCCATCTTTGATTTCCTCATGCCGGGATATTTAGGAAAGGAAAGCGAATTCGAAAGCCTTCTCTCCGAAAAAGATTCCAATAAGAAACTTTCCCTTCTTCTTAAACCCTTCATGCTGAGAAGAAGAAAAGAGGATGTCTTAAAAGACCTGCCGAAGAAAACGGAAAGCAACATTCTCATCTCCATGAGCGAAAGCGAAAGAATGATGTATCTCGCCTATCTGGACAAGGCAAGAAGCCAGAGCAAGGAGAACAAGATTTCGATTCTTGCCAGCCTCACAAGGCTCAGACAGCTCTGCGTCGATCCTTCTTCCTTTTTAGAAAACTTCGATCGTTCCACGAAATTGTCTTATTGCAGAGATCTTCTCAAAGAAACGATTTCCAACGGACATAAAGCCATCGTCTTCTCTTCCTTCAAGTCGGCTCTGCTCGACTTGAAAACCCTGCTCGAGGAAGAAGAAATCCCCTTTGGTGTCATCACAGGCGACACCGATGGAAAAGAAAGGCTTGCCTTGGCAGAGAACTTCAATGCAAAAGACGACATCAAGGTCCTCTTAGTCTCTTTAAAAGCCGGTGGCGTCGGACTCAACCTCATCGGTGCCGATACCGTCATCCATCTTGATCCCTGGTGGAATCCCCAAGTCGAAAACCAGGCAAGCGACCGAGTCCATCGTATCGGCCAGAAGAATGCTGTCACCATCCTCCGTCTCATCATGAAGGATACTGTCGAAGAGAAGGTTCTCAACCTACAGAATGAGAAGAAAGATCTCTACGACGAAATCGTCGAAGGAAATGGTGGCGTCTCCTCTTTGAGTGATGAGGATATTCTCTACCTGCTCTCGTAGGCAAAACCGCTTTTCTCTTGTTTTTCCATCCGAAAAAAGGTACATTTTTTCATATGCTCAATCAATATTCACGTTCTGCTCTCCTTGTCGGAAGAGAGAATCTATCCAGACTCTGGAACAAAAGAGTCCTCATCTTCGGAATCGGCGGAGTCGGCGGAAATGTCGTCGAATCCCTCGCCCGTTTTGGGGTAGGTTCTTTCGACCTGGTCGATGATGATTTGGTCTGTCTGACCAACATCAACCGACAGATACTCGCCACTCGAAAAACGTATGGTCAGCACAAGGTCGATGTCGCGGAGGAAAGAATCCATGACATCAATCCCAAAATCATCGTCAACAAGCACAAGACATTCTATCTCCCGGACAAAAGGGAGGAATTCGATTTCACCCAATTCGACTATATCATCGATGCCCTCGACACGGTGACAGCCAAGCTCGATATCATCGAAAGAGCCAAAAAGGAGAATATCCCTGTCATCTCCGCCATGGGCTGCGGAAACCGACTCGATCCCACAAAACTCGTCTTATGCGACGTCTTTGAGACAAAAGGGGATCCCTTAAGCAAAATCATGCGCCATGAGCTCAGGAAAAGAGGCGTCACGTCGCTCAAGGTCGTCTTTTCCACGGAACCTCCGACGCGACCAAAGGACGACGAGACGAAGGATTCCTGCCTCTACCACTGCATCTGTCCACCCGGAACGAAAAGAAAATGCACTGACAGAAGAGACATTCCTGGATCGACCAGCTTTGTTCCGCCGGTTGCCGGCACACTGATCGGCTATCAGGTCGCCAAGGATCTGATGGAAGCTCCTGACAAAAAGGAAAACATCCGAAACGACAATCCCTTCATGGAAGAAGGAAAACCATCCGCAATGAATCTCTAATCACGGCCAAGAATCTCTTGGTCGTTTTTTCGTTCTGTCAGAATACTGAGATGATAGCCGCCGAGGTAATCATGATGGCTTGGAAGAGGAAACTCGAAACGATGGCTCCATAAAGCCGGCTATGAATCTTTCGCTTCACATAATTTCCCAAAGGAAGAGTCAGGGCATACATCAGAAGCATGTTCTGCATCTGTCCGATGAAACCCGAATAGCTTTTGATGGCAAGATAGAAGAAGACAAAGAGGAACAAAGCCGAATACTGAATCAGATTGTAGAGAACGAGAATGCTTTTCTTGGCATTGGCTTTCTTAAGAAGATCTTCCTCATAGCTTGAGACATAATAGCCGATGCTCATCAGCAAAGTCGAGAACACGAGCCAGAAAAGACGGATATTGAACGGGAGAAGATTGTACATCGTCATTTTCAGGATGAACCAGACATAGAAGGAGAAGAAACAGGGAACAAGGATGGCAAGAATGATTTCTTTTCTCTTCGCTTTGGCCTTGAAGGAAATTCTTTCCATTTTCCCACTGGTTCCCTTGACTTTTCCTATGCGGTAGAGGATGAAAAGAAGGATGCCATATCCTGCAATCAGACACATATAAGGAATATTCATGACTGGGGAGCCAAAAGGAAGGACAACACAAAGAGAGCAGATAAGCCCACCGATCAATAGTCCAGGAATCCACAGGAAGAGTTTGTTCAGCAGGAATGACCTCATATTCACAATCTCGACTTCAGCGACAAAATCGGTTTCCTGTTTCTCATCTTTCATCGACAAGGAAAATAGAGAAAGAAAGATGCCTACAAGAGCGAAAATCCATCCAATGTAAATACATGAGACAATCCACGTGGGATAGGAGATTTCCCTTCCGGTGATGTTCTTTAAGGAAGAAACAAGATAGTCAGCAAATCTTGTCGAATACATCTGATAAGAATGGAGAACAAGCGAAGTGACCCCGATTGTCACCTTGCCTCCTCGCTCATTTGTCATGACAAAATCGATGCATCCCTCCTCGATCGTCTTTTTGTCGGCAAGCCGTTCGCCGATTCTTAAGATATCATAGGAAGAGACAACGTCATCCGCCGTCGAACCATAAAGATAGACATCGATTCCCTCTATGGCCTTCGAGGAATAGTCTTTCCAGGGATATTCATTCTCATCATCTGTGGAAGCAAAAAGACTGGCCTGGGCATTGTGCTTATAGTTGACTTCCGGAGAAAAGAGAATGATGTTTTTTACATTCTTTTTCTCGAGTTTCGTATCCGCATCTACGACATGATAGTCATACATGAGCCGAAGAATGCTTCTTCCGCCCATGGAATGGCCCATGAGGATGATGTTTTCATATTCGATCTTCGAAAGGGAATGAAGCATCTTTAGGGCATCATCGATCTGGGTTGGGATATCATCCGTCTTGGCATTGTCAAAGCCGATTTTTCCATAGGATCCACCTTGTCCGGAATAGTCAAACGTCATGACGGAGACATTTGAGGATAAGACGACGTTCATCATCACTCGCCACTTGGCTCTGTCACAGGAGTAGCCTGGGCAAAGAAGAAGTGCATAATCCGCATCTTTTTTCTCATAGTAATTCGCCTTGAGCGTTACCCTCTTTTCCTTATAGGAGGAATCGAAGGAGAGGTTTTTTCCGCCAAAGGTCTCCTTGGTCGCCAGGATGCAGATGATGAGGCTAAAAAGCATCATTCCGAGTCCAGTCAGAAGAACGATGAGGCTATTCTTTTTTCTCATGGCATTCATGTCCTTTTTGGTATTGTAAACTTCTTTCCCTAGGAATGCAAAAAAAGAAAAGAAAAATTGCAACTCGGAAAGCAAAAATATAAACTAGAAAAAAAGAAAGGCAATAATCATGATTGACAACAAAGAATTAAAAGAGACAGATGTGGTAGCCTATGAGATTCTTCTTCAGGAAAGAAAGAGACAGGAAGAGAATATCGAGCTCATCGCTTCGGAGAATTATGTTTCCAATGCGGTAAGAGAAGCCAATGGCAGCATCTTCACCAACAAATACGCCGAAGGCTATCCGGGAAAAAGATATTACGGCGGATGCGAATATATCGACAAAGCCGAAGTCCTTGCCATCGAAAGGGCAAAGAAGCTCTTCTCCTGCAAGTATAGCAATGTCCAGCCGCATTCCGGAAGCCAGGCCAATATGGAGGTCTATAAGGCTCTATTGGACAACAATGACAGAATCCTAGGCATGTCTCTTGATGCCGGAGGACATCTCACCCACGGCTATCGTTTCTCCTTCTCGGGAAGAGACTATGAGTCTGCTTCCTATGGAGTCGATGAGAAGACAGGAAGAATCGACTATGATGATGTCAGAAGAATCGCTCTCGAATTCCGCCCAAAGCTCATCGTTTGCGGAGCGAGTGCCTATCCCCGCATCATCGATTTTGCCCAATTCCGTAAGATTGCCGATGAATGTGGTGCCCTGCTGATGGTCGATATGGCCCATATCGCCGGACTTGTCGCCACCGGGGAGCATCCATCTCCTCTTCCCTATGCGGATGTCGTCACAACCACGACGCATAAGACTCTTCGCGGTCCAAGAGGCGGACTGATTTTGACCAACCAGGAAGAAATCGCCAAGAAAATCGATAAATCCGTCTTTCCACGCTGTCAGGGAGGTCCACTTGAAAACACCATCCTGGCCAAGGCCATCTGCTTCAAGGAAGATCTTGATCCATCCTTCAAGGAATATTGTCATCAGATCATCCTCAACTGCAAAGCCCTTGAGAAGTCGCTGTTGAGGAACAACGTCAGAATCATCACCGGAGGAAGCGACAATCATCTCCTTCTGATCGATGTGAAGGAAAGCTTCAAGATCACCGGCCTGGAAGCACAGGAAATCTTGGAAAGCGCACATATCACTGCCAACAAGAACTCCATCCCTGGCGACAAGGAAAAGCCAGCCTATGCCTCTGGACTCCGTCTAGGAACACCGGCCATGACGACGCGTGGCTATAAGGAAGAAGATTTTTCCTTAGTCGGAGACCTCATCGCTGACCTATTGAGCCACAAAGGCGACGAAGAGACCAAAAAGAAGGTCATGGAACAAGTCCACAATCTCAACAAAGCACATCCTCTCCCTTATGAACTCGACTAAGCCCGGACGTTCCGGGCTTTTCTTCTGATCGGAAAACGAAACCGCTTTATCCGAATAGGAAGAGAGCAAATCGAATCAATTCCTTCAAAATACAAAAAAAGAGACTATGTAAAACGTTTACGAAGAAAAGAAATGGAATATTCGTTATTTCGAATTTCTTCTTTTACATTTGCTTATTTTTGTCACTAGAAAGTGACTTTTTATAAAAATGTCTAAAAATTCATTTTTGCGAAAGTGACAAAAAAGGAGGCCAAAATAGAATCGAATTTCCAAAAAAGCCCGATTCCATCGCATTTTTGAATAATCTAATCACGAAGAAAACAAAGAAATAACAGGGAGAAAATCGACAAAAGTTCATTTTTCTCTTATTTTTCATCTGTAATGCATTCTCCGGTTTACATTTTCGAAAAAGCCCGATTCTAAGGGCTTTTTTAATAATTTTTATTCGCAAAGGAAAACGAGAGGAAACGCTCTTGCTTCTCGTTTGCGTATTTTTTCTTCGTTATGTATCTTGTAAGCGGTTAGAAAAACTATGAGAAACAATCTTAGAAGCAGCGGTGTCTTTCTACCGATTTTCTCCCTTCCCGGGGATTATGGAATCGGCACGCTCTCGAAAGGCGCCTTCGAATTCATCGATTTCCTAGCAGATGCCGGATTTGCCTACTGGGTCGTCTTGCCCTTGACGCCCACCGGGTTTGCCAATTCCCCCTTTCAGTCCTTCTCCAGCCGGGCACTGAACCACTATTTCATCGATTTCGATGACCTGGTGGAGAAAGGACTTCTGAAAAAGCAGGACTTCGAGTCGTTCTCCTGGGGAGACAACCCTCGAAAGGTCGATTATTCGAAAATCTACAAGAATAAGACCGAGGTTCTCAAGATCGCCTACCGAAGATTCAAGAAGGGAAATGGCGACTATCAGAGAGGCTATACGACCTTCCTAAGAAAGAATCGATTCTTCGATTATGCCTGCTTCATGGTTCTCAAGGAGAAAAACCAGGGAAAGCCCTGGAATGAATTCGAGAATGATTTCCGGGAGTATTCGTTTGAAAGCTTCATGAAGGTCCGACACAAATATAAAGATGACGTGGAGTTCTACTTATGGACGCAATATATCTTCTTGCGTCAGTGGCATACACTTCTTGCCTATGCCCATAAAAAAGGAGTGAAGATCATCGGCGACATGCCGATGCATGTCTCCTATGATTCAATCGATGTCTACAAGCATCATCGAAACTTCGTTCTGACCAATCTCGATGAGATGAAGTATGTCGCCGGCTATCCACCGGATGTCTTCTATGACAAGGGACAGGTCTGGGGAACACCTCTCTATGATTTCGACTATCTCAAGAGAAATGACTACCGTCTCTTCAAGGACCGTCTCGACTTCGCCTATGATCTCTTCGATCTTGTGATACTCGATCACTTCCGCGGGTATCTGGAAAATTACTATCTTCCAAAAGGAAGCAAGGACGGACTGATGGGAAGATGGGAAAAGGAAGATGGAATGAAGGTCGTCGACAGCTTTGTCAGCGATAAGTCAAGAGTCATCGCCGAGAATGTCGATTTCCATTCCGAGGACATGAAGAAGGTTCTCAATACGCTCAAGATCAAGGATGAGAGAGTCATCGAATTCGGCTATCCACAGGAGCTCGGAAACATCAATCAGCCAATCAGCTACAACTATTCCACCGTCTCCTTTTCTTCCACACATGACTGCAAGCCATTGAAAGCCTACCTCGAATCCCTGACGGAGACATCCAAGAAGCTCACGCTCTACCAGATCAATAAGGACTGTCGCCATTTCGGAGTGAAGGAAGTCGATTCCTTGGACACCAAAAAGCAAGTGGAGGCTCTTCTCGAACTCAATCTCGCTTCCCTCTCCTCCATTGCCATACAGAGCATGAACGATCTCCTCTTCATGGGAAATGAAGGAAGAATCAATACGCCTTCCACCATCGAGGACAACTGGACATTCCGCATTCTGAAAGAAGATCTCTCGACAGCAAATGCCAAGCAATTGCTTGGACTGAACAAGCGCTACGGGCGCTACTAAATTCGGTTTCATGGGAGCATTAATTCTCAAGTTCCCTGAAATATACGACGAGTACGATTTCAAAAGGAGGAAAATTTATGAAAAAATACTCAAAATTCGTTTCGATTTTTGCTCTTGCCACTATGGCATTAGTCGGTTGCAGCAAGACCGAAGCCTCTTCTTCAGCAAAGGATTCGACAACCGCCAAGCCGAGCGAACAGCAGGCCACCACGCCAACTCCGACACCGACTGAAAAGAAGAAGCTTGTCGTCGCCTGCCCATCCCTTCAGAAGGATTTCATCGAAGCCAAGGTCAATGCCTTCTTGACTTCCAAAGGACTTTCCAACAGCTATACGTTGAGCATCTCCAACATCGGTGAAGGCGATGTCAACAACGGAACCGCCGTCCCAGATTGGACAGCGGAAACCGCACCGGATCTCTATGCCTATGCTTCCGATCAGACTTTGGGTCTTGTCAGCAAGGGTGCTCTTGCCGAAGTCCCATCCGGCTATTCGACAGCCATGAAGACTGATATGGGCGAGGAAGTCACCAACGCCGCCAAAGTCGGAAAGAAATATTATGGCTATCCCTATGCCGGAGACAATGGCTACTTCCTCTACTACAACAAATCCCTCTTCACAGGAAAGGAAGACAAACTGAATACGCTCGATGGCATCGTCGAAGTCTGCAAGGCCAACAGCGTGAAAGTCTCCTATAAATTGGCCGATACCTTCTTCTCCACTGGCTTGATGTTCACCTTCGGAGCCCGCTATGATGTGACCTTGTCCACCGATGGAAAGTCCATCGCCTCCATCAGTGCCGATTTCGATGGGGACAAAGGCTTGAAGGCTGCCAAGGCCATGCAGAGCATCATCAACAATGTGGATATCGATACCACCAAGGAAGGACAGAAGGCCCCGATCACAGCCAATGGCTTAGGTGCCACCGTGGATGGTTCCTGGAACGCCAACACCTATAAGGAACAGATGGGCGACAATTATGCCTGCATCAAGCTTCCGACCGTCACCGTCGATGGCGAGACGAAGAACATCGGTTCCTTCTTGGGCTACAAGCTCTATGGCGTCAACCCATCCAAGGCCAGCAACGATACCACCAAGCTTGCCATGCTCCATCAGCTTGCCAGCTATCTTGTCTCCGAGGATGTCCAGAAAGATCGTTTCAATCAGCTGACCATCGCCCCGACACTCAAGTCGGTCAAGTCACTGGAAGCCGTGCAGAATACGCCACATATCAAGGCGATCGCTGCCCAAGCTGAATTCTCCGTTGCCCAGACCATCGTTCCTGGCAACATCTGGACGGAATCCACCAGTCCATATACTGGTATCCTGGCCAAGAAAGATGCCACCGAAGCAGAACTTCAGACCATCCTGAACAACTACAACACGGCCGTCGAGACCGTCGCCTAATCCGATAGAGAGTGATGGGAGGGGATTTCCTCCCATCACTTTCGCACTTTTGTTCCGACCTCAAGAAAAGGAGGACATATGGATAACCAACAGCTGACATTGCAAAACAATCTCGAATATCTCTCTCTGAATAAGTTCCAGAGAATCGGATACAAGATCAGTCACTATTTCACCAACATTCCCAAGAGAATCGCTTCGACATTCCGAAAAATGCCTTCGAAGGCAAAGAGAATGTCCATGAGGATCACCAATATCTTCAAGACCATCCTGAAAGCCATCCAGGAAGGAGATATCTTTACAAGACTCTCCCTTCTTTTCATGGGTGTGGGACTCATGAGCAAGCATCAGATCATACGCGGCATCTTCTATTTTGCGTATGAGGCCTTTTTTATTTTCTTCTTTGCCACCATCGGTTTGGCAAGTCTGCAGCAGCTTCCCACATTGGGAACTCTCTCCCAGGTCGAATTCAAGATCTACACGACGATCGATGGGCTGGAGATGGATTTGCCTCGCTATGTCTATCTCGACAATTCCTTCACCATCCTGCTTTATTCAATCCTGACGCTCGTGTTTCTTCTTATCCTTGTCTTCCTCTGGTATAGCCAGCTAAGAGATTCGCTCTCCCTTCAGGAAAGGAAGTCGATTGGAAAATTCGCCTCCGACAAGAAGACGCTTCAGAATGTCTTGGACAAATCCTACGACAAGACGCTTCTTTTCATCCCGATCGGCGGACTTGCCATATTCACCATCATTCCGATCATCATGATGGTATTGATTGCCTTTACCAACTACGACTATCTTCATATCACACCGACAAAGCTCTTCGACTGGGTCGGATTCTACAATCTCTCCCAAGTCTTCTCCTCGACCGGGGCAACCTCCGGAACCGCCTTCCTGAGAGTCTTCGCTCAGGTTCTTCTCTGGACGCTCATCTGGGCCTTCTTTGCCACCTTCTCGAACTATTTCGTCGGCATGATTGTCGCCATGATCATCAATACGAAGGGCATCAAGCTCAAGAAACTCTGGCGAACCATCCTCATCACGACGATTGCCGTCCCGCAGTTCATCTCCCTGATGCTTGTCTCCTTCATGTTCTCGGAATCGAACTTTGGCATCGTCAATTCTCTCCTGCAGAATATCGGCTGGGCTTCCTCGCCGATCAAGTGGCTCACGGACACAAGATTCAACGCCCTTCTTCCAAAAGTCATCATCCTTCTTATCAACACATGGATTGGCATTCCCTATACCATGCTGATCTGTACAGGTCTTTTGATGAACATTCCCGAAGATCTCTATGAATCCGCCAGAATCGATGGGGCCTCGCCACAGAAGATGTATATGAAGATTACCCTCCCCTATATGCTTTTTGTCACCGGTCCGTATCTTCTTAGCCAATTCATCGGAAACATCAACAACTTCAACGTCATCTATCTTCTTTCCGGAGGCGGACCCTACTTCACCTACTCGTCCGGCGAGAGCGTTCCCGCGAGTCTTCTCTCCTCCGGTGTTGGTCAGACCGACTTATTGATCACATGGATCTACAAGCTGACGACATCGAAGAGCTTCGACTATGGACTTGCTTCCGTCTTGGGCATTTTAGTCTTCGTTCTCGTCGCCTTCTTCTCGCTTCTCTTCTATAACCGCTCCAAGAGCGTCAACAATGAGGAGGCCTTCCAATAATGAATGGAAAAACACATTATCGTTCGCATAAAAGACGAATCACAACGAGAAATTTCTTCATTTACCTCTTCCTGATCATTCTTTCCATCATCTGGCTTGTTCCGTTTGTCTATCTTCTCGGGCAATCCTTTGCCAGCACCTATAATCCCTCCGTCTTCTTCCCGTATCTTCCCACCCAGGAAAACATCGATGCCGGAAGAAGCGTCTTCACATTCCAGAACTATGTCACGCTTTTCACCGACAGTGTCTACACCTTCCGCGTCTGGTATCGAAACACCTTCATCATCGCCCTCATCTCCAGCGTTGTCGAGACCATCCTGATTCTCGGAACATCCTATGCCTTCTCCCGTCTTCGCTTCAAGGCAAGAAAGCCCTTGATGAAGCTGATTCTCATTCTCGGCATGTTCCCGGGCTTCCTAAGCATGATCATCATCTATTTCATCTTGAAGCTCATCGGACTCAATACGAGCATCTACTCTCTTATTCTCATCTATATCGGCGGATCAGCGATGCAGTATTACATTGCCAAAGGATTCTTCGATACGCTTCCTCGAGCGCTCGACGAGGCGGCCATGATCGATGGCGCGAACAAGAACACCATCTTCTTCAAGGTCATCATGCCGCTTTCCAAGCCGATTGTCGTCTATACGTTCCTCATCACGTTCGTCGCCCCCTGGGGTGACTTCATGATGGCAAGCATCCTCGCCGGCGGAAATCAGTCCATGTGGACGGTCGCAGTGGGTCTAAGAACCATGATTACCACCCTGACCGATCAACAGAAATACTTTCCGGTCTTCTGTGCCGGAGGTGTCGTCACCTCCATTCCGATTATGGCTCTCTTCTTCTGGCTGCAGAAATATTATGTCGAAGGCGTCACAGGTGGCGCTGTCAAAGGGTAAACAAAATGAAAAAAATTCCTGTCCTTGTCCTTTCTTCCCTCCTTCTTCTTTCCTGTCAGAACCAAAACAGTTCTTTCTTGACCTCCTCTTCCTCCTCTGACTCCACAGCAGAGGCAGAAAAGGAGAATATTCCCGATGACCAGTACAGGAACTACTATGAGATTTTTGTCTATTCCTTTGCCGATGGCAACAAGGATGGCATCGGCGACCTGAAAGGAATCGAGGAAAAGCTTCCCTACCTCAGGGATATCGGCTATACCGGCATCTGGCTGACTCCGATTTTCTCTTCGCCGAGCTATCACAAATACGATACAAAAGATTATTTCTCCATCGACAAGGACTTCGGAACATTGGATGATCTCATCTCCTTAATCAAGAAGGCCCATAGCCTTGGCATGAAGGTCCTTCTCGATGGCGTCTTCAATCATTCCTCAATCAACAATCCCTGGTTTGAGAAGGCGCTTCTTGCCCACAGGAAACTTCTCCGGGGCGAGAGCCTGACAAGTGAAGAAGAGAACTACAATTCCTTATATGTCTTCGTCGATAAGAAGGAAGACATGGACAGCAAGAAGACCTATAGCAAAGCCGGCGCCAATGACTTCTACTACGAATGCAATTTCTCTACCGACATGCCGGAGTTCAACTTCGAGAGCGAATTCACCTATCAGAAAATAGAGTCGATTATCGACTACTATATGTCGGATGAAATCCAGGTCGATGGCTTCCGACTCGATGCCGTCCTATATTACGACTACATGAACACCTATAAGAATGTCCAGATCCTCAATCGCATCTCGTCGATGATTCACGAACATGATGGGTATGTAGTCGGAGAATGCTTCTCGGATGAAAAGACCATCGGGGAGTATTATCTCTCCGTCACGGACAGTTTCTTCTATTTCCCGGCACAGGGACAGAATGGATTCATCCACAATTCCCTTTCCTTCCAAGGTGAGAGCAAACTGAAGTATCTTGAAGGGCAGCAGACGATGATCAAGAATGCCAACGGTTATATTCCAGCCCCCTTCCTAGACAACCACGACGTGACGAGGCTTTCCAAGGAAGGAAACATGGCACAGTTCAAATTCCTTCTGGGACTCAGGGACATGCTCAATGGAAACACGTTCAACTATTATGGCGATGAAATCGGAATGTCCTCAAGTGTCATCAAGACGGGCGATTATGCCGATTCGTGCTATCGCACCCACTATTATTGGGATGATGAGACCCACGACATGGAATGCTATGATCCACCCCATTCCTTGACACAAAAGGAAGTCTATCCCGATAGCAAGAGACAGCAAAAGGATGAGAATTCCATTCTCAATTATGAGAAGAACGCCCTGAAGATGAGAAATACCTATCCATCGATTGCACGCGGCGAAATCAGCGTCTCGAAAAAAGATGAGGCGATGAATCAGGATAGCGATGACTCTCTTCTGCTCGCCTTTGAGAAAGAATACGCAAACGAACATATCAAGCTTGTCTTCAACTTCTCCATGCAGGAAACATCCTCCTATCCGCTTGATGGATGGAAAGTCGAGAAAGTCCTGCTTGCCGATACGAACAAAAAAGAAACGATCGAGGAAGGGATGATCAATCTTCCGCCTTATTCGATCGCCTTGCTCAAATAAAGGAGTGCAACATTATGGCCAGTTTAAAACTTGAACATATTTACAAAGTCTATCCAAACGGAACCAAGGCAGTCAATGATATCTCCTTAGATATCCAAAACGGGGAGTTCATCGTCTTCGTCGGTCCTTCCGGATGCGGAAAATCGACCACGCTGAGAATGATTGCCGGTCTTGAGGACATCTCGGCAGGCGAACTCTATATCGACAATTCGATCGTCAACGATGTCGAGCCCAAGGACAGGGATATCGCCATGGTTTTCCAGAACTATGCCCTTTATCCGCATATGAGCGTCTATGAGAATATGGCTTTCGGACTCCGCTTAAGACATGTTCCGGATGACATCATCCAGGAGAAGGTCCTCTGGGCAAGCGAAATCCTAGGCATCAAGGAATACCTTGACCGAAAGCCGAGAAACATGTCCGGCGGCCAGCGTCAGAGAGTCGCCTTGGGAAGAGCCATTCTCCGCGATCCGAAGGTCATGCTCCTAGATGAGCCTTTGAGCAACCTCGACGCGAAGCTCCGTACCCAGATGAGAACCGAGATTGCCAAGCTTCATCAGAAGCTGAAGACGACCTTCATCTATGTCACCCACGATCAGACCGAGGCGATGACATTAGGCGATCGGGTCGTCGTCATGCGAAACGGAAGAATCCAGCAGGTGGATACTCCGAAGATTCTCTACAAGCATCCAGCCAACAAATTCGTCGCTGGATTCATCGGAACGCCGCAGATGAATTTCTTCCCAGTCACCCTGCTCAAGGAAAGAGACAATGTCCTTGTCCATTTCAAGGACAACGATGTCAACATGAATGTCCCCTATAACCTTCTCATGAAGGTTCTTCCTTCCTTCTTGGATGGAAATCATCCGATCACATTCGGCATCCGCTGCGAATCCGTGCATTTGGCAACCAAGGAAGATGAAAACGTCCTTCCGGTCACCATTTCCCATTTCGAGGAACTCGGAAGCGAATCGCTCATCTATGGAAGCATCTCTTCGGACAAGGAAGACATCTCTTCCTCGAAGGGTCAGATCATCATCAAGGTCAAGGATATCGAGAATCTCCACAGCGGCGATGTCATCTATTGCCAGTTCGATATGGAGAAAGCCTATTTCTTCGATGATGAGACAGAGAAGAGCATCGTCCCGAGAATCCCGGAATACAATTCCATCCCCTGCAAGGTGAGGGACAATCACCTCGTCTTCATGGGAAATGAGCTTTTATTGCCGCATATCTTGGAAACACCCGATTTGGATGATCTCGAGCTTCAGCTTCCCTGTGAAGCCATTCTTCTCAACCAGGAGGGATTCAAGGCCAAAGTCACCGAGGTTGAGGAAATCAAAGGAGAGAGACTTGTCCATCTTCTGAGTGAAGGCAAGACCTTCTTCGCCTTAGCCAAGAAGGACGATGAAGTCCATGTCGGAGAAGAGATTTCCTTAGGATTGGATTTCACGCTTCTCACTCTGATCAATGAGAAGAACAACACGAAACTCTTTAAGCCTCTTGATGAATTCGATTCCTTCCATGCCGCCTTCTATAACTATTCCACCGTCATCAGCAAGAATCCCGATCCGGAATTCATCTCGTATCGAGACAATAAGATCAAGGCCTGCGAAGACTACATGAATGCCAAGATTCTTCTTGAGAATCAGGAATACGAAAAAAAGAAGCTCGCTTTGGACGGCCTGAATATCGAAGAAGAGAAGTCAAAGGCACTTAATAGTCTGAATGCCTTGACGGAAAAGAATAACAAGGAAATCAATGATGTCCTCTCTTCCTCCAAAAAGGAACTTGCCATATTGAAGGACGAATACAAGAAAGCGAAGGAGGAAGCCATCCGCAAGAATGACGCCCTCTTCAAGGAAAAGAGAGAGAAGGAGGAAAATGAATACAAGGAATTCATCAAGAACAACCATGATCCAGACGCCCTGAAGAGAAGACATGATGAATATCATATCTTCAAAGACAACTTCAATCTCGACAAGGAAAATACCATCAATCGAATCCTCAATGGAATGAGCCTGGATTATGAATCGAAGGTCTCTTCCATCCGCGCCAGCAGAAAGAGAAAGGTCGACCTTCTCAGAAAAGAGATTCACGACGCCAAAATCGACTTCAAGAAGAAGAGCAATCCGTACTACTACCTCGAAAAAGAGCACAACAGCAATCTCAACCTTCTCGCCAAGGAAAAGGAGGCGTCCATCCAGAGAGCAGGCTATGTCTTCTTCCTTCAGTTCGTCTCCGACTACTATTGTCTTGCCAATGACATCATCTCCAATAAGCTCATCCAGGGCTTGGGGACAAGAGTCTTCTCCAAGGATTTCCTTGTGGAGATTCCGCATGATGGCTATACAATCACCAAAGAAGAGAAAGGCCTTTGTGTCCTCGTGGAGAACTGCCTTGACTATTCGAAGATGTATTTCATCCGCTGCTCCTATCAGAATGATGGCAATATCGGCTATCTCTATCTGAAATCTCCTGTTTCCTATCCGAAGGGAACAAAGCTCCACCTTCTCATCGACCTGAACCGCAGCCAAATCACAGAAACGGAAATGAATATCCGTCTCTATTAGGAGGCAATATGAAGAATTTCAAGAAAATCGGATTTTTCCTTCTTTCCTCCACGCTTCTTTTCTCCTGTTCCGGAAGAAATGAGGAAGAATGGAAGGAGAGTGTCAAAAAGGAACTCTCGGATATCAAAGAAACGACCTATACGAAATATACTGTCGCTCCGGAAGGTAAAATCTACTACAAGAACGAAAAAGAAGAGATCGTCATCGATCAGTTTTATCCTCCGGAGGATTCCTATCCTGTTCCAAAAGGAACCTATGACAAGGAAAAAAAGGTCTATGACAATGGTTCATCCTACCTGATGTATCTTCCTATTCGAATCACGATGGACAATTTCATGTCAAACGAGAAGACGGATACCGGCTCATGCTATAAATCATTAGAGGAGTTCCTCTGCTATTATGCCGATCCGGTCACCAAACTGCAGTTCGAGAAGAAGAGCGATGGCTCGTTTGTCTTCTATACGAAGAGTGTCAGCAAATATGCCAGCTTCCAGAACGTCTACATGAAGGATGGACCGGATAGCGATCCTGTCTCCGTGTATGGACGATATGATATGACAGCCACCTATTCCTCCTCCGGCTTGCTTTTGAAGGAAGAATACCATACAATCGACTACAAGACAAAGACGAACGGCTATGTCGACCTCGTCTGTGTCTACAATTACCAATAAACATGAAGAAAAAAATCGTTTCCCTTATTCTTACCGGTCTAGTTCTTTTCTCCTGTCAGAAGATCGATGTCCCTGATGAAATCATGGACTATCTCAACAACATGAGCCTAGATAAGGCCATAGAGGAGACAAAGACCATCGTGTACGACTTCGAAAACGCAGTCTATGAAAAGAAGGAGAAAATCTCCTCCACGACGATGCATCTTGTCTATGATAAGAGAAGCGAAGAGGATTTCTCAAAGAAGCAGACAGAGACGTATTCCTTGAATGATGTCGTCTATCATGAAGACATCTCTCTTCATGTCACAAAGAAAGTCGTCGAAACCTATTTCGATGAAAAGGATGACTACTATCATGCCGTCACATCCTATACAGGATATGAAAATGAGGAAGATAAGGAAATCACGAAGCAATATTCTGATGTGACCTATAAGAAAGAACAGGTCGCCGAACTTGAGAAGAGTATCTTCACAAGTCAGAATGGCTCGGGCTATTCCAATCAAGGCGGACTCTATTATGGCGACTTCTTTGCCTCATTGACGAAATATTATCGCTATATGTCTATCGAGGGTAATCTCTTCACTTATAAGCTTGAGGATTATCCATACAAGAGCGAAACCGAGGAAGGTCTCATCAATGAGACGATCCATATGAATTCCCTAGGACTTCTTGTCGACCTCTACCAGAGTGCGAAGAATACGAGAACGGAAAAAGAATCCATTCTGAATGTCAAAGCCGTCTATAACCAGGATGTGTAAAAGAAAAGACAATCAGCGAAGAGAGAAATTTCTATTGCTGGTTGTCTTTTTGTTTGCTTTCGAATGACAATTTTATAGAAAAATCTAAAATTGTCCGCTTTTAGAAAACATATTGTTGTCTATTGGAATAGCCTTCCTTCTTCAGATCGGAATCAAGGAATTCGTATTTTGCGGGTGTGATCTTGATGAGATGGAATTCGACACCCATCTTCCTTATGGCGGCCATATTGAGTCCCTTCTTCTCACAGGCAAAAGAGAATTCTTCCTCCTCTTCTTCGATGATGGAGGCCGTTCCTGTTATCTGCAGGGAATGGATTTTTCCAAACCCTTGATAGGAATCGAAGATCGATGCCGAGACATTCTTGTTCTTTTCGAGATATTTGAATTTCACTCCGCCTTCCGAAAAGATATAGAAGACATGATTATAGTAATTGTATTCGACAGGCGTACATCTGACCTCATCTTCATACCCTGTCGCCAGGGCAAGTGTATCATGAGAAAGAATAAATGATTCGATTCTCTTATAGAGTTCTTCTTTCTCTAAGACAATATTCTTCTCATCCTTCTTGATCCAGTATTCACTGGCTTTCTGATAGTCCATGATATTTCCTTCTTTCCTATTCTATTATAGAACCTAGGGATTCAAGAAGCACAACTTTTCTAGAATCCGATCCATGCCCGAAGACAATAAAAGGAATCATCAATGAGCAAGGATAGAAATAAAGAAAGAGAGGCTAAAAAAACAAACATGGTTGTTCCCCATATGCCGAATCCGATTCTTGAGTTGTTGTAGATAGTTGTAGATACAGCGGCTACACTGCTATGAGAACACAAGAAAAGAATAAAGGATGTAATAAAGAGAAAAAAGGCAAGAAGCAAGAAATTAAATTCATAAGCCGCTATTTCTTCAGTTATCATCCTCTATAGGGTTTCCTATTCATAAGATAAAAGAAACGGAATGCAGAGGATAAAAAAGGGATTTAGGATATTGTCCTTGTTCTTTCCTTTATCCAGGATGAAAAACAGTCGGTTGCTTCTTTCGTATCCTTTTCATTGAGATAATAGTGTCCGGCATTTTCCTGTACATGGATTTCCAAGGATGGATTCTTTCTTAGATATTTCAAGGTTCTTTGCTGAACCAATTCATCCTTTCCGGAATGGAAGCAGATACAGGGAACCTTTATCTGCTCAATGACTTTCCTCGTCTCTTTCATCAGTCGGAAAAGATCGATGAATCTCGGCGGCCATCCGATATAGGAAAACGGATTGTGAGAGATTTCAATACAGCAATTATCCTTGAAGCACCTTGTCATGTCATCATAATTCTTCGGGTTTCCAAAGGCACATTTCATGCATTGCTTGATGGTCATGAATCCCACCTTTGCCCGCAATGGGACATTCAAAAGAAAAAGAGAATCGATCATATCAGGAAAGTGTATGCTTTCCATAATTCCCAAAAGACATCCCATGGAATGTCCGACATAGAGTATCTTCTGATTCTTTTCTTTCAATGAGGAAAGAATGGAATGAATCTGATTCTTCCATTTCTTTAAGGAGGTATGTGAAAAGTCTCTCGCCTTCTTTCCATGTCCATCAAGAACAACCATGACACAGGACATATTCTCTGGAATAAAGGGAAGGAAATCCTTGAATCGATAGGGACTTCCGACAATTCCATGGACAAAGACAAGTGTCGCACTTGAATTCTCGACAAGATGATATTCTGTTTCCATAGATCTATTTTTCCTTTTCTACGAGACTGTTTCGCATTTCTCATCCTCGGCGGATGTCTTTGTTCCAATTGTTGATGGCGTAAGAATAGACAATGATTGATAATATAGAACACCACCACTTGATTCAGCCAATCTTCTAAATGCTACAATTGTATCAGTAGCAGTCTTTTCGATTTTGAAGGTGACTTTCGATTTCGAATAGAACTTATTGGTTACATAAGTGCTAGTGGAGGAATCATATGTCTTAATCTTCGTTAAGGAATTGTTTTCTTTGGTGACAAAATCGAAATTGGCAATGGAAGTTTTGGTATCCGAATCTGATCCATTGTCGCCGATGTCCATATAAGCAATATATGGTGCATCTGCAGAAGAATTGTTGTTGTAAAAAGAGATAAAATATTCACAATCCGTCGATGCTTCATATTCAAAATAACCATATTTGCAATCATAATCTCGACCAGAGCCACTCGATGTGCAATAAAATGGAGATGCATAATCACCACTGTACACGGACGATTTCGTTCTTCTTAAAACCAAAAAAGCAATACCGACTTTACTTGTAGGATAATCTGCATTGTAAAAAACAAACCGGAATGTACCATTTGTTTTCGGTGCTACCCAGATACCATCAGAAGGAATCAATAGATTGCCAGTCCATGTGCCAACCTGAGCACCCTTAATATAATTGAAATTTGAACTGTAATATTTAATATCATCATAATTTTGTCCGGACGTAAAACGAATCAAATGTGTTCCATTTTCTTTTAAATAATTCAGAACGTCATCTGGAGGTGTCTTCAGATAGGCATTTTGTATATTGGCACCACTGCCTGACTCTTGACCAAAATCATCTTTATTATAGTCTAAATCCAATTCATAAGTCCTAAGTTCGCCAGAATAATATCCTATATTATTTCCCTTTGTTGATGCTTTATATGTTGAGGCAGGATATAAATTTTTTATGGTTGTAGTTCCACTCGTAGAAATATAGGTGGCAACACTCTCTGAGGTATCTCCACCGCCAGTTAAGGTAGTATTTTCAAAACGAAATGGCAATGCATATTTCTTCGGTATCTTTCCGCCATCATCACCTGACAACCCGTTTGCTACCAAACTTTCTTGCAGAGCTTTTATATCCGTGCTCGTTCCATATCCAGTATCACCACTCTCGGCATCTCCATCCCATTTGTATTTTTCTTTGTTGTAGGATCCGATCAAAGTGAAATCGGAGACATTTTTGAAGGAAGAAAGACTCGAAGCCTTCCCTGCAATCTTAAATGTCACATAATGGACACCGCAGTTATCGATATTGGCATTGACATATCCCGCAATGGCACCAAAGAGGACCTCGCTTGTCTTTGTGGAGATGGTGACATCATCCAGATAAAGATTTGACAAAGAAGGAATGCTTGTATCATAAAAGGTATCCGCAGGGGATGAATTATAAGAACCGATGACGCCGAATGTTCCGATAATGGAACAGTGATTGATTGTCGTGCCAGATGAATGATAATCATTGCCCTCTTCATCGATGGCACTCGGATGGGAAACAAGTTCACTATAGGTATCGCTGATCTTGAAATTGGAGATGGTATAGTTTCCACCATCAAAAGAACCCAGGAATGGATATTTTGTCGTGCCAATTGGGGGAATGACAAGATTCCTGCAGTCAATATCATTGCTCAGTTTGAAATAATACTGCTTATCGATTTTTCCATCATTATCCTTATCCTGATTGAAGTATCCGAGATATTGTAGCCAGGCGAGATTGTAGAAATGTCTTTGGTCGGTCAAAAGATAGGGTTTCTCTTTCGTCCCTTCCCCACCGGCAAAATAAGTCCCTGACGACTGAGCGGAAGCACCGCTATCCACATCCACATTTTTGACAAACCAAGACAAAGTGAAATCATGAACAGAGAAAAGGGCAAGAGCAAATGAAGAAAATGCGATAAGCCTGAAAATCTTTTTTACATTTTTCATGATATTGATATCTTCCAATCCTGTTTGTAGGCAATATAATTCGTTGACCCGACTTCATTGAGAACTTCGCTTCCTAGATTCTTGGCATAAATATATTCGATATTGCTGATCTCATAAGAAACATAGACAAAGCCATAATATTCATCCTCGCTCTGAATCGAGGAAGGAGAAATGCTCATTCCATTCAGCGTCTGCTTGTAGCTTGGTGCTGTCGTCAGGAATTCCTCATGTTCTATCTCATCATCAAAGGCCATGGAGAAACCAGAAGACTTATCGGAACTCTTTCCATAAGAAAAAGTGAGAATCGAACTCATCGGATTGTCTGTCCTTGTGATTTTCTTCTTCAAAAGAGAATTTTCTTCTGTGGTCGACGTTGAAGGGACAACCTGGATATCACTCTCCCTATTCTTTGCAACATTCGCATCGAAAGTGATCACATAAAGGAAAGAAAACACGCGATTCGGCTTCAGGAAATCATAAAGACCCATGGAGGTTGTTTCGCCTGTTCTCGTCACAGAGCCTGTCTTCGAGTCCACCGCATAGGTAAGAATTGCCTCTTCACTATATGTTCTTATTCCATTCTCAGAGGAAGAAAGGCTATGAGCCGTAATCTTCTTGACTAAGCCATCATAGGAGACCACCTCAAAGGCATCACCATTGGCATCGATTTTTCGAGAGACTGTGAACCATGCTGTCGTTGCAATGAAAACAGCGGCCAATGAAAATATGGTCATACTCGTCGCAGCGATGATCTTCAGTTCACTATTGTTTCTCTTCTTCATATCTATCCAAATGGAATCCAAATATCAATTTGAATTTGGTAGATTATATCCATTTTTTGAGAAATCAAAAACCGAATGATTTTCCATTTCTTCTTCTCATTCAGCAAAAAGAATCTATTCTCGATAAGAATTATCATTCCATTGCATTGTATTTCAAAAAGAAATCAAGATATTTTCATAGAATAAAAACCATATATCTTGAACTCTTTTTTGAGAAAAGAAGAATTTTTTTCTCTTGAAAGCGTTACCATATCCATTCTGCAGCATCGTATTTCTCTTCATAAGGAATCCAATAGGATCATTGTTTCATTTACCTAATTTTATGTACAACAGAGTACAACGCTGGAATCGATATCTCTTTTATAAAAAGATGAGACCACCTTCTTGGTTTTTAGAATCTGAAATGATCCATCAGAAACCAATAGGAATCTCATCTTGAATCATCATCTTATTTCTTTGTCTTGAAATCAGAATTTCCATCCGAGAAAGACATGTTCTTTTCTAGATTCTTATATTTCGTGTGGTACGTCGCATAGGTTGGGAATCCGACCCTTCCAATTGCCTTGGTATCCACATAAATTCTCGAATGTTCAAAAACGCCTTGCAGTGGTGTCGTGCTGACCTTCGTTTTATTGGATGCCACTTGTTTTTCGTTGCACAAATCCGTCGCTTCATGTAAAAGCATCGCTCCTCTTGTCAAGGAAGTCGTCACTTTCGTCACCCTTCCTGTCATCAGGTTGTCGCGGATTGCAATCAGTGTGCCTAAGGCAAGAATGAATCCTGGGATATAATCCAACGGCACACCATTCAAGTTGACCGGCTCTTCCTTTGAGCCATTTCTGATGGAAAGGCCAGTGATATCCTCCGCCAAGGGAGCCCAACCGGGTCTTTCTTTCCAGACGGTATCCGAGAAGCACATCAGATTCGAATAGATGACATTCGGATTGAGCTTTCGAATCTCCTCTTCCGAGAGGCCGAATTTATCGAAGCATCCATTTTGATAGCTATAGACGATGACGTTCGCCTCTTTGATCAATTCCTTCATCTTATCGAGATCCTGCTTGATGTTCAGATCGAGCTGAATCGAATCCTTTCCCGCCCATCCATCCAATTCGAGCATCGCCTGTTCCTGATCCATGAATTTTCCACGGCGGACCAAAAGGACATCCGCACCATATTCCGCTAAGATTCTCGAGCAGGCTGGACCTGCGATGATATGGGTCAAATCCAACACCTTGATGCCAGTCAAGGGTCCTTTTTCCAAAGAGGAATCCAATGTCATCTTATGTTCCGGATAATCCTCAAAGCGGATAAGAGGCATATTCTTCACTGCCTTTCCGACATCCGAATTCTCCCATTCCTCTCGATCACGTAAGACACAGGCACAGGCTCCGCATCGAAATGCGAGTTCTTCCAACTCATAGGAATCATATTTCATGATTTCTTTTTTCAGATAACGGATATCTCTCTTCGTCGATAAGAGAGTGAATTTATCATATGGCTTCTTCAGATTCAGAGCTTCAACCAGACATTTCTGCTGGGATTGATAATATGTGTGGAAAGAGATATATCTTCCATCCTTCGTCTGATATTTATAGAAGGAACCATTGATGGCATTATCCACTCGGATGGCGCTCTTCAAGCGTGATTTCTTGAATTGCCTGTCATCATAATTGGCCATGTATAAGCGAATCGCCTGCAGACCGGCATAAGAGATATCCGAATAGATTTCGCTTCCCTTTGTATCATCGCCACGCAGGCTTCCGATCTCAGTCGCCAGAGAAGCACAAAGCGATAACACGCTTGCGATGACAGGTGTCTGCAGAACCTTTTCCTCTTCAAAAAGACGCTGGACCGCCTTTTTTCTCAGTTTCGCCAAAACCAGTGCGATGACATTTGGAAACGGATTCTCCTTTAGATAATTCTTCGTGAATTCCTTTTGAGCATTCTCATCCGCGATGAACGTCACCGGGACATTCGTCTTTATGTTCAATAAGGAGACGAGATAATCATAAATGATCTGCGCGTCTTCTGCTTTCTTTTTTAGAATTTCCTGGGTGGTCATATTCTATCCTCTTTATATTTTCATTGCGACTTCATAGGCACGCCAGATGACGCTTCTTAGATTTCCGACCTTCAAACAATCTCCGACAAGATAGACATTCCTTCCGTCCTTCAATCCATTCGATGGCGAGGAGATGTAGCCAGCGGAAGAAATCACGGAATCACATGGCAGTTCTTTGATTTCACCGGATTTTTCCTGAATGAGAATGGAATGGTCCTTGACTTCTTTCAATGTCGACTCCAGATAAACCGGAATCTTCTTCCAGGAGAACCATTCCCTCAGATAAGATGAATTCGCTAGGCAGACTCCTTTCTGGGCAATCAGATCATCCTTCATTTCGACGATGATCGGCTTTTTCCCCTTTAAGGCGAGCTCATATGCGATTTCAGAACCGGTCAATCCGCCGCCGATAACGGCAACAGTTTCACCAACTTCCTTCCCTAATAAGAAATCACAGGCTTCAATCATCTTCTCATGATTTGGTATTTTATTTAAGACTCTCGCCTTCGATCCTGTCGCAATGACAACGGGTTCATCTTTAAATTGAGCAATATCTTTTATCTCGGTATTGAATTTGATTTCGATATTCAGTTTCTCCATCTGATATTTATACCATTCGAGAAGTTCTCTCAATTTAAATTTATAGGACTCTGCGCTCGCCGCGATGAAGGTTCCGCCTAACCGATTGCTTTTCTCATAGATGACAGGACGATGGCCACGAAGCTTCAGCACCCTTGCCGCTTCCATGCCGCCGATGCCACCGCCGATGATATGAACTGTCCTCGGTCTGTCCGTCTTGACAATCTTATGCTTCTTCCACTGCATCATCTCCGCATTGACAGCACATCTTGATAGATGCAGCGAATCGGATAGATTCTGATCGTTTGGAACACCCTTATAATGGCACATGTTGAAGCATCCGTTATG
Organism: bacterium; assembly: GCA_963660905.1. Classification (GTDB taxonomy): domain Bacteria; phylum Bacillota_I; class Bacilli_A; order RFN20; family CAG-288; genus Enterosoma. The sequence continues at coordinate 29,507 of CAVKZJ010000011.1, forward strand.
GCAATGAATGCATGGACGGATATCCTTTTCATCGCCATTCAAAACCTTCGTGAACCATTCAGGATCTGCCAGGAAATTGCGTGCGAAGCCGACAGCATCCAATTTCCCTTCGCGAATCGATTTCGCTCCGGCTTCCAAAGTCATTCTTCCGGCGCAGACAACCGGAATGGAGACGAATTTCTTGATGTGTTCGACAGATTCGAGATTGCAGTTTTCAGGCATATAGACAGGCGGATGAGCCCAATACCACGCATCATAGGTTCCATTATCGCAGTTGAGCATGTCATAGCCGGCGTCCTGAAGGAATTTTGCGGCAATTTCGGATTCCTTCATGTCTCTTCCTGCCTCGACATATTCTTCTCCCGGAAGAGCACCCTGACGGAAGCCTTTGGTCTTCGAGACGACGGAGTAACGCAAAGAAACTGGGAAATCATCTCCACAGGTCTTCTTGATCGCCTTGACAATCTCGGCAGCAAAGCGATATCGATTCTCTAGGCTTCCCCCATATTCATCCGTTCTCTTATTCACATAATGCAATGTGAACTGGTCAAGGAGATATCCTTCATGCACGGCATGGATTTCGACGCCATCGACTCCGGCATCCTTGCAGAGCTTTGCCGATAAGGCAAACGCATCGATAAAATGCTGAATCTCTTTTTTTGTCATCTCCCTGGATGGCACCTTGTCTGACCATCTGTTTGGAGAAGGAGAAGCAGAAGCCGTGATTTTATCCAGATTCATGAATGGCTTCGAAAGAACATTCAGTGCCTTATTCGTATACAGTTTTTCCATCATCGGAGAAATGGTGAAGGAACGGCCAAAGCCGGCTGTCAGCTGAATGAAAAGCTTCGCACCGGTTTTATGGAATTCAGGCATCCATTCCTTCAGCTTACGGAACATGCTCTTCTTTCTATAGAGCCATTGACCAAACATCGGATTATAGACCGGCTGACATCCGGGAAGAAGCAATCCACAATTGTTCTTCGCGACTTCCATGATGAATCTCGCCCCATCCTTGTCAAAATGATTCACTTCCATCCAGCCAAAAAGATCTGTTCCTCCCATGGAAGTCAGAACAATCCTGTTCTTGATCTCACAATTTTTGATTTTCCATGGTGTGAGCAGAACATTCAAATTAGCATCCATATCGATATCCTCTTTCAATACATGACAGTTTATATTGTACACCAAAAAGGCATAAAAGCGCTTTACAAATGTACTTTTCGCTATTTATTACTCAAAGTCGGATTAAAAATGATAATTATGGAGCTTTTCGTAAATGATTAGAAACTGCAAAGATAATCACAGATTTCCTGCAGTGCTTTCTTCAATACAGGATTTCTTTCCTTGCGAATATAGTCATCCAATGTAAAGATATCCAAATCCGTTGGCACATATTCGATATCCTGAGCCATGTCACAGACTGCAATATAAAATTCAATTTTCGGCGTTCTTCTTTTTGCATTCAGGCAATAGTCTTGTATCTTGATAATTGCATAAATCGGATCTTTATCATACATACTGTTCACCTCCATAAATGAAACTCATCTATTTATATATTGATGGACTGCATAATAGACCATAGTGCCCTCATTTGTTAGTTCAAGCAGTTTCTTCATTCTTGGCATTGATTCCATCTTTTATTCCTAATAAAAATATGATTTTGTAATCTAATGAAAGAATCTACTTCCTAAAGAAATGAAAATCACAGCATTCGCCGCCATATCCCAACGTCTTTGTTCTTGAAAAGCCGATTTTCTTCAATCCGCCATATGTCACATCATCCACATCGCAAAACAATCTGCACAGCTCAGGGCATCCGTTTTCGACACAGGCTGTATGCCATAAGCACTTAGTGATGGCAATGTCGTAAAAACCTTTTCCAGATTTCTGTTTGCTTTCCTGAAGGTCTGTTGTCCGCATGATCTTAAGAAAGATTTTGCTGTAAATTCCATAAAAACCTGGGACCTTTTCCATTCTTGCCATCGATTCATGTTTCTTTGCTGCAACGACATCCAGCAAGTACTTTCGCATGGATGCAGTGGCATCTTCTTTCGAGAATTCTCTATCTAAAAGCACTTGGTATAAAGCAATACGGGGAAGAATCGTCTTGATAAGCGTCTTCATCTGATTTTCGGTTTTCTTTTTGGTGTTTTCGATAATCTCATTAAGCCTCTTGTCCTGCTTGATGAAAAGAACATTTCCCTTCTCTTCTCCAAATTCATCGACTAAGAATTTCTTGATTTGCTTCTGCTGTTTTATCTTCATAATCATACACTCCATTTCCAGCCTACCAATCCATCAAGCGAGAACGCAATCATATTAGTCTATCGACAGGCAAAGAGAAAAGAGTGACGCAGTCTTTCTTGGTTAGGTTGGCTTCGTTAGATTTTGATAGTGATTGCTGGACGGATAGAATTCGCGTCGACGTTGACACTGCAACTATAAATTGCACCATCACGATCAACATAATGGGCCCAGACAGAACCGCTTGAATCTGGCGAGCGAGTCCAATACATGCCTTTGCCATAAATATGGGCGGCATGATTAACTAAAGCATAATCAGTTACCTTGCATACCCTTTTTGATGTTGAATAGCAATCCGATGTAAATCCATAATTCTCATTTAAATAATCCTGATAACTAAGCAAATAGACTTTGTCTAACGTATTTGTGCAAGCATAATTGTTGCCAGAAGAATCCGTTGTCAATGCCGAATTATCAACAAGCGTCGTTTGAATTCGTGATGAATCCAAAGAAAAGGCAGCATTATAAAAATCATGGATAAGCCATGATCTGAGTTCGGAGTTGAGATAATTGTTGGCGTAATAACCATTTTCCCTTTCTTTATAGTATTCATTATATTGATAGGCGTCTAATAGTAAAGTCGAAGCCAAAGAATATGTACCATCCTCCGAAGCCAATATGTCCCATTCAATGGGCATGCATTTAAACCAATATGTCTCCCCATAAACAATTGTCGTTCCATTCGTAAAGGTTGGATATTGTCCATGCGGATTTGCTTTTTGTTTCGCGTAATATTCATTGTTATATAAATACCACCCATTGCCTTCAGCTTTTGTCAAAGCATCCAATGCAGATATTGTCGCAGCATCCTTAATATGATTTTGAGGATATAAACCATATGTTAATTTCTTCTTTGCAGCATCTATGACAGGCACCATGCCAAGTTCTTCTTTCCTCTTAGTGCTATAAGTTTCCGTATCGTTATATGAATATCCGCAAACAGAACAAATATGAGATGTATAACCAGCATCTTCATATGTGGGATCAACGACCATCTCTTTAAACGAATGCATTTCTTTGTTATCAACAACCTCATGACCACATGTGGACTTATTCCAATGATAATCATCATCATATTCCCATATGGTTTCATCAAAGGTATGCGTATGAATTGTGCTTGTTGAATTGTCGTTGCCTGTAGATGAATCGCCAAAGAAGGAAGACGTATCCGTGCTGCTGCTAACTGTTTCATTTGAACAGCTTATCAAAAGCAATGAAACAACAACTCCAAAAATAGCATGTTTCAATTCCATATGATTATTCCTCTTGACTTCATTCTAACAAAATGTTAATCGGTAATCAAAATAATTCACCGTTCCCACACAAAAGTCAGGATACGTAAGCACTCTTCTCTCACGATCATCTGCCTGTTTCATTTTCGATCAATAAGACTTGGTCTCCTTTCGGATTCCCTCTTATAGAAAGAAACACTCTGTCCATCAAGAAATCCGAACAATATGTTTCAGCAATGATTCCAAGGACGAACATGTATGCCATACTCGTGATCTTATCGATTATAATCGCATTTCTGGCACTGAATCATAATATTTTCACTGTTTTCTCGTTTTGAAATCCCAGCCCATTTGCATATGCTTTGCAAAATCGGAACAACGGACAATCCTTTATCTGTTAGGCAATACTCGACTCTAGGAGGGATTTCATCGTATTGCTTTCTTGCAACAAGGCCATCATTTATAAGTTCCTTCAGCGTAGATGCCAAGACAGCGTCCGTTATGTTGCGCATTTCTTTTCTTATGCAGCTATATCGCAGTCTTCCTTTTTCATTCAATACGCAAATGACACGGGATTTCCATTTTCCCCCAAACATTTCAAGTCCATATTCCAATGGACACCGGATATCTGTTTCTATTTTCTTTTGATACATGATAAGTACACCTCATGCCTAAATTATACATGAGCACCTTATTTTTTATAGTTGCTATGAAATTTATTAGTTACTCATAAATTTCCTTACATCTTCTCTTTCTTAAGCAATCCTTATATCCTATAGTCACAAGATAAAAAGGAGGAAATAAGATGAAAGTTAAAGCTTGTCTTGAAATCACAATGGTGATCAATCCGGAAAACCGCCCTCAGGCCGCAAAGGTCTACAATGATTATCGCGGACCATTCCTTGAACAGATTGAGGGTGCGCTCACAAAGGAACTTTTGATTCGTGAAAACGATGTGCAGGTCATCCATGGCTTTGATTCCATGGAACATGCGAAAGCCTATCTGAATTCCGACATGTTCAAAAATGATGTGTTTGTAGGATTGAAGCCGACTTGGGCGGCTGATCCGGATGTCCGATTCTACGAAGTCGCATAACCCCCGTCAAACTCACCATTAAGAAGTAAAATATAACGACGTCAAAAAAAAAGATCCAGCCAATGTGGGAGAATATTCTCTCTCACAAAAAGTCGGATCTTTTTCTATTTTTCTTGCTTGCAGTCGCCTTTCGACTGCAGTTTCACTGACATCAGCACCTTGTCTGACCACCTAAGGCAGTCGCCGCAGGAAAAGTCTAGCATTTCCCTGTAGGGAAAGCTGTCAAGCAGCCACTTCAGGTACTTTTTCTTTGAAAATTAAAGGATTTCCAAATCATTCCCATTCAGTGATTGTCAAATCAATAAGAACAAATATTTTGTATCTCATAAAAGCTCTTGGATCTTATTTTCAATCAAATTATGGTATGGATTTGCAGTATGCCCATCAAACACAAAATCAAATGAGAAACCGATATTATCCGTCGATGCTCCTAAAAATATATTCGCTTTATCTATCGCTTTTTCATTTGTGCCATTCACTGTCACAGTCTTAGAGGATAAAATGATCTGAGTATAATAGGAATCGAATGTATAGCCATTTTCACTTAAAACTTCGGCAATACTCTTACCTGTAATCAAATTCGACAAATCATCGCTCACTTTTTGGCTATCCGAAGTATAGTAGATGCCCTGACTATACGTATTCGATTTAAATGTATAAATCAATTCGTTTTCCCTAGGGAAAGAAAAAGTCTTCGAAAAGCAATAATAGGAGCAATCAGAATAAAAGTCCTCATTGGTCCAAGTGATGCTTTGATTATGACCTATAACCTCTGAATTCACTGTGATTGAAGCAGGTGTTGTAATTGTCGTACCATCTTTCACCTCAGGCGTAATGGTGAATTCACGAACCTGATCACCATACAAAATATATCCTCTGTATATGGATTCAGATGGCCTATAAGTGAACCAATAATTTTGATAATAAAAGATTTTATCTGATCCTCCATTATTTGAACTGGCTTTTAGATAGTAATCACAATTCGCAAAGCTTTTTCTAAGCATCTTCATATCAGATAAGAGAAATTTCGCTGTGAAAACAGTTGGTTTTTGAATGTTGTTTAAAGATGTATCCCAACCTAAGAAAGGAACAGAATAAAAGGTTCCATCGGTAGCGATGACAGTTTTTGTCGGCGTAGGGCCATCATAGACGATGTCAGTTCCTTTCGCATAATATTTCTCATACAAAATATTGCCATCTTCATCTTTAAAAATCGCTGGAACATATTCTGTGGCATCTTTTCCATTCGTACCATCTTTACCATCCGTACCATGAATATTTCCAACTTTTGTCCATTTGCCATTGCTTTTTGAATAGAAATCCCATGTTGTTGTATCAATATAAGAATCTCCATCTTTTCCATTTGCATTCGATGGAACGCCTTTGCCTGTCAAAAGAGAATTACCATCTTCTCCTTTGATGGATTTCAGCCATGCATCATAATCCAATGTACCGCCATTGGCCTTATAAAGCTGATATATAGATTGGATCGTTTCATCCTTATTCATTTCAGAAAAGGAATCTAAAACCGAAGCAAAGGAGGATGTAGAATCTATTTTCCTAGCGCTCGTTCTACTCGAAGCGCATCCAACACATAATAAACTGCATAACAATAAAATTGATGCTTTCTTCATATTTTTTCCTTTCGTTTTTTCATATATTTATTGTATCACAAAGAAAAATTGGATTTAAAAGATTTTGCAGACATCGTCTGCAAAAAGTATGAATCTTATGGAAAAAAAGAAAGAACATTAGGGATGGGTATCCAAAATTATTTCGATTTCTAGTATCCTTTAACTATTTTTCGACAAGTTTTTTACTTTTAAGTATTTTTTTCAACGAAAAAGAGAGCCAATGACTGTCAAATCCATATCGTATTACTTTTGTATGTTTCAATTATGCCTTCACGTGATTTTTCAGTCAATTCAGTAAAAGAAAAACACCTACCATTTCTGATAGATGTTTAAGTCATACTTATAAATGAATAGTACCAGTATTATCGTAAATTAATAGAGCTTTGCAATTGCCTGTAATATTATCTAATGTCGTAGTTGAAGTATTATCAGTAAAAGTCAGGCTTGTATCATCTTTAAAATATGTGCCATTTGATGAATGTTGGAAGGAACCAACGATACCAGCTGCAAATGCAGAATCAGTATTTGCTTTTATTGAAGAGGCTGTATTTTTGTTGTCTGAAACAATACCAACATTATATAAATGTCCTACAATTCCACCGGCACTGCCTCCACCGTTAACATTTCCACTATTTTCGTTATTTGAAACAGTGATAGAACCATACCTGGCATAGGCAGAAGGATCTCCACTATAACGTACCCAACCTACGATACCACCTGCGCCAAAGCCCATGCTTGTACCAGTAATAGCACCACTGTTTGTACAATTCATGATAGATCCAAAGTTTTGTTGTTCACCAGCAATTCCACCTAAACTTGTACCTTCGCCATTATTTGTAATTGCTCCAGTATTTTCACATTTTGAGATGTTTGCTGCAGAAAATCCTACAATTCCGCCAATTCCGTATGCACCATTCTCACCACTAGAAATAGCGCCGTAGTTTTTACAATTGCTAATGGTCATAGTTTTATCTTGCTCAGTGTAATAGGCAGCACCTACAATTCCTGCAATGTTTTTCACCGTTCCAGTAATCGTTGCACGATTCGTACAAGAATCAATTGTGCCATCAACCATCATACGGCCTACAAGACCACCAAGGCCTTCGACTCCACTAATAGAGCCACTCTTGACATTGACATTTTCAACTGTACCACCATTAATCAATAATCCTGTGACAGTACCAAAGTTTTCAGATTTAGTTGTTGATAACTGAACATTTTCAAAATTAAGATTTTTAATTGTTCCACCAGAAACAACACCAAAGAAACCTAGAGCAGTACTTGCGACTGTAGAGGTTGTATCAGAAATTTTTAAATTACTGATAGTGTGATTGCCGCCATTAAATGTCCATGTGAATTCTTTACTGTTATCTGTAAGGCTCTTACTTTTACGGTTACCTTGAGCAATCGGTACCCATTCTTTAGAAGTATCCAATGCAATATCATTTGTTAAATAAATGCTGTTATAACTATCGAACACAGCGGAACCCGAGTTAACTAAAGAGGAAAGAAGATATAAATCATCAGAATTATATAAAGTCAAATCATTTTCAGTATAGTCATCTATTGCAGCATTGCCTTGTACAGCTTCAACACTGATTTGAATAGAACACTTCTTATTTTTATAGTCATCACCTTTATCTGATGGCAAAGAAACAGTGACCGGAATCTGTTTGATTAAGGTTTCTTCATTTACAGCAGCAAGTTCAGTATAAGTAGACACGACAGAAAAGCCATTGCTCCAAGTGTTGTCATCAACTGAAATGGATAAGCCTGAATATAGTCCATCATCATCAGTCTTTTGAATGATCGTTCTATATTTCGTTTTTACATTGCTATTGTTTTTTACATTGATATTGAAAGTAACTTTGTCGCCTGGAGTGATATTTGTCAATTTAAGAGTGTTGCCCTCAATTACGGCACTTCCACCATTGGTGAATGTTCCAACTGCGGTTTCATTTACAGTATCTGTCTCAGGATCACCAGTCAAATCGACTCCGGAATAAGTCTTCAAATCAGAGGTGGTGGCAGTGACATTCACTTTTCCAGTGGAAACAGAGACGGTTGTTTCTGCAGTGCTTGTAAAGAGTGCATAAGTCGTGCCTGCTGCGATTCCACCAAAAGCCAGAGCGGATAATGCGGATAAAAGGATGACCTTATTGGATTTCTTGATTTTTCTCATCATTTTGCCTTTCTCTTTTTTAGGCGAAAGAAAAAAACTTAATTTCTTTCGTAGATAAGAATAGTTTAAAGTAAAAAAAAAAAAAAATTCAAGCGCTTACGCTTATAAAATAACTAATATTGCGATAAAACCATATTGATGTGCTTGATTCTAAATGGAAAGCCATATTCAAGCGTGCATATCTTAATTTTCATTTCCTTTCGAGTGAGTGATCAAACATGAAAGAGGTTTTCATAATGACGATGAAAGACGCAGACAATGAGATGACATTCTTAAAAAATGATGGATTATATCAAAGCTATTAATATGGCTTTTTTTCGTTCATTTTCGGCATAAAAAAAGTCCAATACCGAAGCATCAGACATAATTTGCGATAGTGGTGCCCAGAGCGGGACTTGAACCCGCACACCCTCACGGACATTAGATTTTGAGTCTAACGCGTATACCGATTCCGCCATCTGGGCATATGTAAATCGACAGGCAAGAAGAAGTATACCACGAATAAAAGAGGAATGCTATCTTTTTTTGCATTTCATAAGAAAGATTTCATCAGAAAAGAACGATTTCATTCCCCTTTTCGATCTTTTTTCAGAATTGTGAGATTTTCATCGGTTTGAAGCACGATGGAATAAGGCTGAATCGAATGAGTCAGATAGACATCTCCACCGATGGTGGAACCTTTTCCGATGACGGTCTCACCTCCAAAGATGGCGGCATTCGAATAGATGGTGACATCATCCTCCACCGTGGGATGTCTTTTCTTTCCGACAAGGTTTCTTCCCTTGCTTAGAGAAAGAGCACCCAAGGTGACGCCCTGATAGAGCTTAACATGATTTCCAATGACGGCCGTCTCACCGATGACGATGCCGGTTCCATGATCGATGAAGAAATAGTCTCCGATCCTTGCACCGGGATTGATATCGATGCCGGTATGATGATGAGCCGTCTCCGAAATGAAACGTGCAATCAAAGGGAGATTGAGATGAGAAAAGACATGGGCGATGCGATAACTGAGAATCGCTTCGAATCCTGGATATTCCAAAACGATCTGTTGTCTTGAGACACTGGCCGGATCGCCTTCCAGAAGAGCCTCAATCGTCGTGTTGAGGCTTCTTCTGATTTCTGGAAAATAAGAGAAGACTTCCTCAAGAAGCATCTCTTTATGATCTACCTGCAAATCGGTCAGGACAAAATCCAAGTCGTTTCTCGTGAGTGAAAATTGATTTTGGAATTCTTCCTTTGTGTAGTTCGGCTTTTCGTAATCAAACGTCAGAAGGATTCTTGCGTTGCGCAAAAAGGAGAGGACCTTTTCACGGTTGAAAAGAATATCCTTTCCATCCTGATGGAATTGATTTTCCAATTCTTCGAGCATCATCATAAATCAATCAAAAAGTCCGCTGACTGAAAGATATCTTTCGCCATCATCCGGCAAGACAGTGACAATCACCTTATCGGGATTTTCCTTAGCAATCTTGACGGCCGTGGCGACATTCGCACCCGAGGAAATTCCGACAAAGAGACCTTCCTTTTTGGCAAGCATTCTTGCGAATTCATAGGCTTCCTCATCATTGGCAGTCATGACTTTGTCGACATAGGAAAGATCAAGGACCTCCGGCTTGAATCCGGCACCGATTCCCTGAATCTTATGCGGCCCTTTCTTTCCGGTCGTGATAACGGCAGAGGAAGCCGGCTCGACACCGATAGAGAGAACAGAAGGCTTCTTCTCCTTGAGATATCTGCTCACGCCCGTCAGAGTTCCACCGGTTCCAAAAGCGGAAATGAAATAGTCGACTTCCCCATCTGTCTGCTCATAGATTTCAGGGCCTGTCGTCTTATAATGGGCTTTCCAGTTGGCTGGATTCTCGAACTGAAGAGGAATGAAGGAATTCTTGACTTCCTCATGGAGTTTCTCTGCTTCCTTGATGCAGTTGGCCATGCCGCCTTCCGAAATAAGACGACATTCGGCACCAAAAGCCTTCATCATGTTGACTCTTTCAATCGAGCAGTTGCTCGGCATGAAAAGAACGACTTTCATGTTCAAGGTCGCACCGATGGCGGCAAGGCCAATGCCGGTATTTCCACTGGTCGGCTCGATGATGAGGGTATCCTTATCAATCTTTCCTTCTTCCAACGCGGAAAGAATCATTTCCTTGGCAATGCGGTCCTTGATGGAGCCTGTCGGATTGCAGCGTTCAAGTTTTGCGTAAATGCGGCTCAAAAGCTGGTATTCCTTTTCTATATTCTTCAATCGGACAAGGGGTGTATGTCCAATCAGATCAATCATCGAAGCATCTTTTATTGACATAAAGATATTTCCTCCATTTTTATCGTTGCTTTCTTATTTGAAGCATATTTATTATAGAATTCCCCCATTATTCGTTCAACAAATATGATTTTTCTTGCATAGGGAAAGCAAGAATGATAGAATTTATAAGCGCTAAATTGAGGCGTGGTGCAGCTTGGTAGCACGCTTGCTTCGGGAGCAAGAGGTCACGGGTTCGAATCCCGTCGCTTCAACCATCGTTTAGCATACTGGTACAGCAATGTATCAGTTTTTTCTTTATCCAGCCAAGAAAAAATCGCCATGGACGAACCATGACGATTTTTCATTTATTTCTTCTTCGACTTCATCGGATCGATCAGTTTGATTTCCGGGCGCTTCTTTTCCTTATGTGGAATCGGAGCAATCGGCTTAAATGTGGCAGAAGGCTTATCCGAGAACGGATTGTCATTTTGTTTGACTTCTTCGGCCTTCTGTGGTTCTTCATTGACGACTGGCTTGAAGCTGACAGGAGTGATCGGCTTGGAAATCTTCTTCTCTTCGAGTGAAGGCGTCTCTTCCTTCGTCTGTTCCTGAGCCTTCTTGTTCTTCATGAGGTCACGGATGGAAATCGGCTTCTTGAGGTTGCCCGTGCCGGCAGAAGCAGTGGTCGGCTTGCCATTGAGTTTTTCAACCTGGGTGACTTCGCCATATCCGTTCTGACGGATGCTTTCCATTCTTCTCTTCTTCTTCCAATCCGATTCTTTGCCTTGGTTGGCGAAGACAGGATTGACGACAGGCTGAACCTTCGTGACGCCCTTGCTAAAGGCTTCTTCCGCGGTCAAATCACCTTCATAGGTCTTGACCTGATAATTCTTTAAGGTAAAGGCGACATGTCTTGCCTCAACCGCTTCGATCTTTCCATGCTTGGACTTTTCCGTCGAATGAAGAGGTCCGCTGATCGGAGTGGCGACTGGCTTTTCTTCCTTGACAGGTTCTTCTTCGACAGGTTCTTCCTTCTTGATTGGAGTGACAACACCGACCGGACCCGGACGGAAGGATTGTCTCTTGGAAGGATCGAACTGCTTCAGTCCGATTGGATTGACACGTGCAGCTGGCTTTGCAGGCTGTTCAGATGATTTTTCTTCCTTGACAGGTTCTTCCTTCTTTTCCTCTGCTGCGGGAGTATAGGTTCCGATATCCCATGTATCCTCATCCGACACAGGAGCAGTGACAATCGGAGTGTGATCATTGTTCATCAGCACTTCCTTCTTGTCAGAACGATCAACCTTTTCTGTTTCTTCTTCTCTGATGTTGTCTTCTTCCTGTGGACGAAGTCCATCTTTAAGGTCCGCATTGATGAAGACAACTTTCTTTGGTTCTTCCGCTATCGGGGCTTCTTCTACTGCTTCTTCTTTTTCTTCTGCTGCAGGAGCATAGGATCCGATATCCCACGTCTCTTCATCCGAGACAGGAGCAGTGACAATCGGAGTGTGATCATTGTTCATCAGCACTTCCTTCTTGTCAGAACGATCTTCTTCTTCGATTTCTTCCTTGACGTTCTCTTCTTCCTGTGGACGGAGGCCATCCTTAAGGTCATCATTGATGAAGACAACCTTTTCCGCTTCTTTTTCTTGTTCTTCTGTTTCTTCTTCGACAGCAGTTTCTTCAGCGGCAATTGGTTCTTCAACAACTTCTTCAGTCGTTTTTTCTTCGGCAACTGCTTCCTCTGCGATGACCGGTTCTTCAACAGGTTTTTCTTCGATTGGAGTTTCTTCGACCGGGATATCTTCTTCCTGGTCAGGAGCGGCAACAGCCGTCAAGTCTTCCATAGGCTCAGAGATTTTTTCTTCAGCGATAAGCTCATTCTCATCTTCTTCCCAAGGATCAGCATTCCATTCATCGATGCCAGGAAGGACAAGAATCGATTTCTCAAATGGTGAGATTGCATCGTTGATGGCATCCGCCTTATCGACGGTTTCTTTATTTTCTTTGGCTTCTTCTAAGACAACTTCATCAATCGGAACCAAGACTCTTTCGAGATCCTCATCGATTTCTTCCAGATCCGGAAGGTTTTCGATTTTGGCTTCATAAAGAGGATTGAGAGCATTCAATAAGGCAATTTCACGAATCGTCGGATTGATTTTTTCACCATCGGCAACCATGGCAGGAGCTGGCATTGGAGCAGGGATTTCAGCAGCAGAAGTTTCTTCCGGCTTTGTTTCTTCCAAAGCTGTTTTTTCTTCTTCGACTTCCTTCTTGGCTTTTCCAAGACCGGAAACAATAAGAAGGATGACTTCAATCAGGAGAATAAAGAAGCAAAGCCAGGCTAATGCCCAGAAGCGGTAATTCGATGTGATTCTTTCAATCACAAGGACATTGAGAGCGCCTTTCGGCTTGAATAAGCCTGCCCAGCCATGTCCGATTGTCAAAATCCAGGTATAGGCACTTCCCAAATCTCTTGTCAAGCGAGCGGAATAGAGAAGGGAGCCTCCAGCAATGGTACATAAGAGAATAAAGGCAAAAGCACACCAATTGATGACTTTTCTCCACGTTTCTTTTTTCCCTACATTCTTTTCATGATGCATAACCAGGAAAGGAAGATACATCAGAAACAGGGCACAAAGACTTATGATGAAAAGAAGATAGAGATAAACGCAGGAACTCAGCGTATACCCATGTCCTCGTATGGACCGAGGAACATTGAACACCTTGACCACATGATAGTAGGTCCATGTGTTCATCGTCTGGACGAGTTTCTGAGCCCAAGTCTTATCCTGAAGAACATTCTTCAAGGAGGAGCGGACCGGAGTAAGCATCAGAACAACGGCAATCACAGCGAGAACGGCTAAAACAATGAAGATGATGTTGATGACTCTGATGGCAACACTTTTTTTCTTTTTTACGGTTTCTGCCATTTTGTATGCCTCCTGATTTTAGAAAATATAAAAAATTCCCAAATTCGAAATTAGTTTATCACTAAGCGGATAAAGAAGACAACAAAAATTGTATATATAAAGATATTTTTTTAGAAACAACTTTCCATAAATACCATATGCGACATGTTGACGGGGCAAGGCAAAAGGAAAAGCCTGCCGTTATACAATAATCAGCAGGCTTTTCTGTGTGCTATTCAATGGAATTGAATTGGCTTTTTCAAACAAAAATATTTTAATGACTTTCTAAGAAAAATACAATAGATATTCAAGAAGAATCGAATCTTCTTTTTAAGAAACACCATCAAAAAGATAGAAGTTGTTTCTAGATAAAACAATTGAAAACAACGTTATTCATAAAAATATGGCATTCCCTTCCCTTTTCCGATACAATGATAGAAGAGGTCTATGAAATGAAAAATGTCAGCACAATAAAATCCGTCCTATTCGATTGTTGGGACACGTTAATCGAATTCCATTGCGAAAATCCATATTGGAACATTCAGTCTCTGATGAATCACTGTCAGAATAAAAGCGAAGTCGATTTCGACGATGTCTTCCATTTCAGCGAGAACTACTTCAAGCAGTATTACCGTTCCCATCTCGACTACGAGGTCAGCGTCAAAAGCATTCTTGCCTTATTTGTCGATTCTTTCTCGATTCAGTTGGATTGTTCTCTTGAACAATGTAGCCATGAGATTCTCTGTGAGCTCTCGCCCCGTCCTGTCAATGGCATTTTGGATTTCCTCTCTTTCCTTGAAGAAAGGAAAATCACCTATGGATGTCTATCCAATACCATCTATGATGAAAAAGATACCCTCGACGTTCTTCAAAAGGTTCTCCATCGTCCTTTCTGCTTTCTTTTGGCTTCCTCGAGCGTGAGCGTAAAAAAGCCCAATCCTCTCTTTTTCCAGGTCGGAGCCAAAAAGATGGGCGCCGATCTTTCTTCTTCGATGTACATCGGAGACAAACTCTACCAAGATGCCTACGGCTCCATGAAAAGCGGATTCCATTCTTCGGTCTTCCTCGACTGGAAACTCCAGAAGGAGAAGCAGGAAAGAGAACTCCTGGAAATTCATCATGTCGAGTCATTTGACCATATCTATGTCACTTCGTATGCTCAACTGAAAAAGAGGTTCGAAAATGATTGATCTCTCCGAATTGGATTTTACCTATTGTCAGAAAGAAGATTATCATCCCCGATTCCGATCGGATGGAAATATCGACCTAGCCGATCTGATTCATCAATTCCAGAATCTCGCCACAAGACAGATTGATTCCTTCTCCTTGGGGGAGGAATTCGAGAAAGAGAATTCCCTTCTTTATGTTGTCTTGCGATATAAGGGGTATTTTCTTTCTCCACTCAAAAAAGAGGGAAACTATACTCTCTACACCTACCCGACGCTTCCCGGGCCTCTCCAGCTCTATCGTTATGCCTTTCTTTTGGATGAGGAAAACAAGGTCGTTTTCTATCTCATATCCCTTTGGGTCCTGATGGACAAAGTGAAAAGAAGAATCGCTTCCGCAAAAAAGTTCAGGGAAGTCCTCTCGAAAAGCATTCCGGATTTTTCATGGGTTCCACCCTTTGATGATGAAAAGCTCGTCAACTTTCCTCTCGATGCGCTCACTTTTCATAAAGAGAAGGAATACCGCGTGAAAAAGGAGGATATCGACTCCAACAATCACATGAACAACACCGTGTATCTAAGAATTTCCCAGCCTGAATCCTCTTTTTTCCTTTCTTCTTTTGAATTCGACTATGAAAAAGAATGCTTCGAAAACGATGTTCTGCTTCTTTCCTCTGCCATAAAGGAAAAAGAGATCGTCATCAAGGGGGAAAAAGAAGATTCCTCGCTTTCCTTCAAGGGAAAATATCTTTTTTCGTAATTTCTCATTCTTCGAAGGCAACAAATATGTGATGGAGAAATTTTGCTGCCCGAGATGTCACAACCGTGACGAGAGATACATCGGCTATCGAAATGGTGTTCCGTATTGCAGGCTTTGTCTTCCCTTTCAGGGAAAACAGGCGGACACTGGTTTTGAGATAGGAAAAAATATCGCCCTTTCCATGGGATACCCACTCAGTGAAAAGCAGAAGGATGTCAGCGATAAGGTCTGCTTACTTCTTTCACAGAAAAAGAATGTTCTCATTCATGCCGTCACTGGAGCAGGAAAAACCGAGCTTGTCTATCATGCCATGGAAATTTATCTGAAAAAAGGACTCCATGTCGGTTTTGCCACCCCGAGAAAAGATGTCGTCATCGACTTGCTCCCGAGAATTCAGGGTGCGTTCAAAAACGCTTCTGCCATCGCTGTCTATGGAGAGCACTCCTCCTTATTGGAAGGCGATATCATCGTATTGACAACCCATCAGCTTTACCGATATAAGAACTATTTCCATCTTCTCATCCTCGATGAGATCGACGCCTTCCCCTATAAAGGAAATCCGCTTCTCCATGAATTCTTCCATCAGTCGATCATAGGAAACTATGTGCTTCTTTCCGCCACTCCTTCCAAAGAGGATTTGGAGGAAATCAAAAAGGACAACGGGGAAGTTGTCGAGCTCTTCGAAAGATATCATCACGCTCCTTTGCCCCTGCCAGAATATCTTCAGGGAAACCTGCTCAGGCAATACTCCATCACCTTATCCTATGTAAGGAAATTCCAGAAGGAGAACAAGCCGGTCTTCATTTTTGTTCCGACGATCGAGGAAGGAAAGAAACTCTATCGTTTTCTTTCCTCTTTTCTCTCACGGGGTGCTTTTGTCTCATCCAAAGAAGAGGAAAGACGGCTCGATATTGAAAAATTCAAGAACGGAGAGCTCTGCTATCTTGTCACCACAAGCATTCTCGAAAGAGGTGTGACTGTCAAGAACCTTCAGGTCATCGTCTTTTTCTCTGATCATATCCTCTTTGACAAAGCCACTTTGGTACAGATTGCCGGAAGAGTCGGAAGAAAAATCGATGCCCGGGATGGAAAGGTCCTTTTCCTGGGAAGCGAAGAAAGCACATCCATTCAGGAAGCTATCCATGAAATATCCCGATATAATCAAAAAGCCCATTTATTGTAAATCGTGCATGAAGGAGATGAGAATCTCGCCTTGTCGGCATCTATTCGAGAAAGAGCCCCTTTTATGCGATGACTGCCTAAGTCAGATTAAAATGAAGCTGATTTTCCGCAATGTCTTCTCAACCCGCGTGTTTTTCCTAAGCGAATATGATGGCATCTATAAGACGTGGCTGATGAACTATAAGGAATATGGCGATATTGAGCTCGCCCCCTGCTTCCTCTCTCTTTTTCGTCCGATTCTGAGGTGTGTCTTTCCAAATTCCATCTATGTTCCTCTTCCAAGCTCTATTGAGAGAATCAAAAAAAGAGGATTCAGCCATCTCGATGAAATTCTTTCCTCTTCGCATCTTCCTTATCTGAATCCCTTTATCTCCTATGATATTGAAGAACAAAAGAACAACAAAGGAACAAGAAGAATCAAGAAGAAGAAAATAGTTCTTACAGAAGAAGCAATTTCATTAAAGAATAAGAAAATAGTCCTTTTTGATGATGTGATGACGAGCGGTTCGACTTATCAGCAATGTCTTGATCTGATCAAGGAAGTCGAGCCAAAGAAGATCAGTGGGCTCATATTGATGGACAATCTATACCACGGCAAAATCGGATCCTAGAGAAAATGCAAGTCTTTATTTATAAATATAAATAAACTATAATTACCTACATAAGTCCCTCTAGGAGGCTATCATGAATAAACTGCTTAACAAACAACGAAAATGGCTCGTCATCGTTTTGATGATACAGGCAATATTGATCGGATCTTTAATCTCGTGCTACTACTATCTTCCCGATTTTGACTACTACTTCACGATTCTCATCGCCTTGAGCTCTTTCTTCACCATCTTCGACTTCCTTTCGGCCATGATTTTCAACTTCATCGCATACAAAAAGAAGGGAAAGGCAGAGATGAAATCCGCGGAAATCATCGGCAGCGACATCTCGGAAGCCTACATGTTCGGTCAAATCGGCTTAGCCGTCTGCGACAAGGATAGCAATATTCTCTGGGTCAATGAATTCTTGGCTTCGCGATTCAACAATATCGTCGACAAATGCATTCTCGATGTCTTTCCTGGCCTTTATCCACTCACGGACGACAGCGGAAACAAGGACTCCATCAAGATCACGACGGAGAACCACACCTATCAGGTCGTCTACCTAAAAGAAGCAAAGCTGTATGTCTTCAAGGACAATACCGATTTCGAAAACATCTATATCGACAATCAGAATCAGTCTCCTGTCATCGGCTATCTTGCCATCGACAACTACTCCGACATCCAGATTGCCATCGGCGATGAAACGAAATTCACCGATCAGCTCTCCGATCTAAGAAAGATGATCATGGAATTTGGTGAATCCTCGAATTCTCTTCTAAGACGAATCAAGGATGACAGATATCTTTTCATCATGACGATGCAATGTTATGAAAAAATCCTGAAAGACAAATTCTCCATCGTCGACAATGTAAGAAAGAAGTTCCCGGATGGCTTCACCATCTCCATCGGTGTCGCCTATGGTTTCCCGGACTATAGCAAATTGGCCAAGATGGCTTCGGATGCCTTGGATGTCGCCTTGTCGAGAGGCGGCGACCAGACCGTCATCCAGCCGTTCGGAAAACAGATGAACTACATCGGCGGAAAAACTGAGCTGCACTCAAGCCGCAACCGCGTCAAAACAAGAACATTGTCCAATTCCTTTGTCACGACGATCAAAGACTTCAAGAATGCCATCATCATTCCGCATGACAATGCGGATTTCGATGCCATCGGCTCCTGCATGGGCGTCTATCTCATCTGCAAGCATTTTTCCATACCCGCCAAAATCTGCTGGGAGGAGCAGCATATCGAATCGAAGGCGAGAAACGCTGTCGAAAGTCTTTATACGAAGGTGGAGATGAACGACATGTTTGTCAGCATGAAGGAAGTCTCCTCGCTCATCTCCGATGAAACCTTGCTGATTTATTGCGATCATAATAACCCTACCATCTCCATTTTCCCGGACCTCTACAACAAATGCCACAACATCGCTGTCATCGATCATCACCGTCCATTGACAGCCACGGGAAAGAATATCGAAAACCCGCTCTTCAATGGCATCGACCCCTCGGCATCGAGTGCGAGTGAGCTTGTGACGTTCTATATCACGTATAACCCGAATGAGATTCCGATTGACGAAAGAACCGCGACCATGCTTCTATCCGGCATCTGCCTCGATACGCATTTCTTCAAGGAACATGCCACATTGAATTCCTTTGAAGCTTCCGCACAGTTGAAGAATTCTGGAGCCGATTCCGATCAGGTGACGGATTTCCTCAAGGAAGAACTCGAAGAATACAGACAGAAGATCTTCATTCTCAACAATTCCGAAATCCCATACTATGGCTGTCTTGTCGCGACATCGCCCGACTCAGATGTCATCTCAGATGTGACCTTGTCGATCGTTGCCAATGAAGCCTTGACCATCCGCGGCATCTCACTCAGTTTTGCCATCGGCCGCGTCGATGAGCACAGCGTGAAGATTTCCGCTCGATCGGATGGCTCGATTTCCGCCCTTCTTCTCATTGAAAAGCTCGGTGGCGGAGGACATTTGGCCATGGCGGCCTGCAAGATAGAAAACATCCATGTCGATGAGGCAAAGGCGAAGCTTATGAATGTGCTGAAAGAATATCTGAATGACGCAAAAGTGAACCAAAATTAGGAGGAACAGTTATGAAAGTTTTGATGAAAAAAGATTTACGCAAAGTTGGAAAAAGAGGAGAAATCATCTCCGTCAGCGATGGATATGGAGCCAACTATCTGATTCCAAACGGATATGCAGTCCTCTATACCGAAGAAGCCCAGAAGCAGTACGCTCTTGAAAAAGAACAGGAAAGACAGGAGACTTTGAGAAAGACCGAGGAAGCCAAAGTCCTCGCTGAAAAGCTCAAGGGAATCACCCTCGAATTTTCCGCATCCGCAGGAAGAAGAGGCGAAATGATCGGCACCGTGTCCTTCAAGAAGATTTTGGAAGCCCTGAAGAAAGACTATGACATCAAGTTCGACAAATCCCAGATTGTCGAGAAGGATGTCATCATCAATGGATTCGGCCTGACCACATTGAAGGTCGACATCTTCAATGGCGTCCTCGGCGAAATCCGCATCCACGTGTCTTTGAAGGAAAAGAAATAATCATGGCTGACGAGCTTCAACTGGATGAAATTACCCTTTTAGGGAATATTTTTGTTGACGACACGGGAGAAAAGATGTTGACTACCACCCAGCATCTTACCCCGGACGATTTTTCAGACATTCGAAACAAGGAGATATTCAAAGCCTGCATCTCCGCCCAGACAAAGGGAAGAGTCGTCGATCTTTCCAGCGTGAGTGAGGAATTGAAGAACAGCAAAATCTTCGATTCCATCGGCGGAGAAGACTATCTCAACCTCATCATCGAAAAATCGACCAGTTTCGCTCCGATTGAAAACTATATTTCCTCCATCCGCGAGAAAGCCTTGCTCAACCGTTTTCTCAACAAGTTAAGCAACATTCTTCAGGATGCCAAGAACAAACCGATCAATGATGTCTCCGAATTCATCGGAAAAAGTGCGGATGACATCATCGAAATCTCCCAGCAAAGAAATGTCGCGGAAGCCAAATCCCTCTCCCAGGTTTCCGATTCCTTGATCAATAAGTTGGTCAAGCAGACTCTGGACTTCAAGGAAAGCGGAATTCCCGCCAATGGCGTTACAGGCGTCTCAACAGGCTATGGCAAGCTCGATGAACTGACCAAGGGCTGGCACAAAGGCGATATGATCGTCATCGGCGCAAGACCGAGTGTCGGAAAAACCGCCTATGCCCTCAACCTTCTCTACAATGTCGCCAAAAAGAAGAAACCGGTCGTCTTTTTCTCTCTCGAAATGTCCGCGGAAGCGATTGCCATGCGTCTGCTCAACCAGGCCAGCGGTCTTTCCAGCGATGAAATCAATTCCCTCAGCTACCTTGAAGGGTCGACCAAGGACCGCATCCTTGTCGATTGCGAAGGGGACACAGGGAAGGTCGCCATTTTGGAAAAACTCCGAAGAGGATTCATGGAGCTCTCTTCCCTTCCTTTCTATATCGATGACAATCCCGGTTCGAAGATGATGGATATCTCCACCAAATGCAAGAAATTGCAGAACCAGATCCGCGAAATCAAGAAGCAGGATATCGCCTTGATCGCCATCGACTATCTCGGCTTGATCACCTCGCCCGGAAAAGGCGGAGACAACCGTCAGCAGGAAGTCGCGGATATCTCCCGACAGATAAAGCAGATGGCCAGACAATTGTCTATACCCGTCATCGCCTTGACCCAGCTTTCGAGAGACAGCGAAAAAAGAACTGATCATACCCCACAGATTTCCGATATCCGTGATTCCGGTGCCATCGAACAGGACGCCGACATGATCATCATGCTTTATCGACCAGACTACTATACCAAGCAACAGGGAATGAAAACAGGAAACAAGGAGGAGGGTGGCAGTTCCAATGAGAACGATCTGGAAAACTCTCCGATTTCCAAAGTCAGCATCAAGCTCATCAAGAACAGAAACGGTGCCTGCGGTGATGTCGATTTCATCTTCGACAAGGAACACTGCGCCTTCAATGTCGTCAGCAATGACCAGGCGGAAATGGATTTCTAAATGCTTTACGATGTCATATCCAGCGGTTCGAAAGGAAACGCCTGTCTTATCATCTCTTCTGATGAAGTCATCCTGATCGATTTTGGCATCTCCAAAAAAAGAATCACGGATGCCCTGAAGAACTACCATTTCGCCTTTGATGATCTCAAGGCCGTCTTTTTGACGCACACGCATTCGGATCATGCAAGCGATGCCTATCAGACGCCTCTTGAGAAGCTTTATGCTCCCCAGCCAAAGATTCCCCATGTGGAGACTCTTCTTTCGGGAGAGCATCTCCTCAAGCCATTCCAGGAAGTCAAAATCGGAAGTTTTCTTGTCACCGCTCTTCCTTTGTCCCATGATTGTGCCAATACGATGGGCTATCTCGTCAAGGACGGAAAGGAAAGTCTTCTTTATGTGACCGATACCGGTTTCGTCCCGGAAAAAGACTTTCCCTTGATGAGCAACTGCACCTACTACCTTTTCGAATCGAATCACGATCCGAAGATGCTCTATGAATCCAAAAGGCCGGATTATCTCATCCGAAGAATCATTTCGGATACCGGGCATTTGAGCAACTATGATTGTTCCTACTATCTCAGCAACCTCATTTCCAAGGACACGAAGGAAGTCGTCCTCTGCCATCTTTCCGATGAATGCAATACGCCTTCTCTTGCCATGGAGACATTCGAAAATGTCCTGCATACACAGCTAGGCTATCTTCCGGATGTCCTTCTTTCCGTTGCCAGCGACAAGAAGGAAACCAAAGGAGGAAAAGAATGAACATTCGATTTCTCATCCCGGGAAAGTGCCGGGAGAAATATATCCTCGATGGCGTCAATGAATATATGAAAAGGCTTTCCAAATATGCGAAAGTGACTTTGACCTATCTTCCTGAGGAAAATATCGCCTCTCCAAAAGAAAACGAAATCAAGAAAGCCTTGGAAATCGAAGCGAAGAGAGAACTTAAGCTCATCAAGGAAGAGGAAGTCCTCATCCTTCTCGATGTCCATGGAAAGAAGATGGATACCGCCTCTTTCAGTAGGATCATCGAAGAAAAAAGCCAGAAAAACGGAAATTTCGTCTTCCTTTTCGGTTCATCGTATGGATTGGATGATTCCTTAAGAAAAAGAGCAGATGTTCTTTTCTCTCTTTCTGATCTGACCTTCACCCACTATATGGCCCTATTATTATGTGTCGAGCAGGTCTATCGGGCAATGAAGATCATCCGTGGCGAAACATACGATAAATAAAGAATATCTAACGATTTTCTTCTTTTTTTGATACACTCTTAAGAAAAACATGAAACAAAAGAAAAAAATAAGAATCATCTGCATCCTTTTCTTCTTTTCTCTTTCTTCCTGCAAGGCATCCGTGAATGGAAAGACCTCCTTCCGCTATGCCCAAGGGACCTCCTATGACTATGATGGGGTCGCCTTTTATGATGATTCCTATTTCAGTCACGAGTCCACGGTCTATGATTCCTCTCTTGCCACCTGCTCCCTTTCCTTTGCCATGGCAAGCTTTGCAAGCAACACGGACAAGGAAAACGAAATGCACCGCTATCAGAATGGGGAATCCTTTCTATCTAGCTGCGGATTTTCCGACATCGACGCGAATAAATACTACAAGATGAAATCTACGACCGATTCCCTCGGCGTCCTTTTCGGAAGCAAGAAAATCGGCGATGTCACCCTGGTTGCCGCAGGCATCCGCGGAGGCAACTACGAGATGGAATGGGCGAGCAATCTCACCGTCGGCGATGGGAAAAGCATCAAGCAGCATCAGGGATTCTATGAGGCCTCCACGATCTATTTGGAAAGCTTGGAGGAATATATCCTCAATCATTCCATCACCGGGGAGATCAAATTGTGGACGGTTGGCTATTCCAGAGGCGGCGCGACAAACAATCTCTCCATCGGAAGAATCGATCAGAAGATCGCCAAGAAGGAAACCCTCTTCCAGGGAAAGGCGAGCCTGAAGAAGGATGATATCTACTGCTATTGCTTTGAGACACCGATGGGTGCCTCCTTCGAAGAGGAGATTTCGCCTCGAGATGAGATCTATTCGAATATCTTCAACATCATCAATTCGAATGACCCGGTTCCCAAGGTGGCCATGAAGGAACTCTCCTTCACAAGATATGGCATCGACTACTTCCTTCCGGATTCCCTCCGCAACGTATCCTTTAGTAAGATCATCGCCAAGGTGAAGGAATTCTATTCCTCCATGGACAACCACTCTGTCCTAGGAGACTATCTCATTTCGAATTTCAAGATGTCCGGTTCCTATCAGGAGGATGAGGAAGAAGTCCTTCTTTCCTATAAGAAAGCAAGACTGAACTATCCTAGCGGACTCTTCTTGGATGAATTCATATCCACATTGACCCTAGTCGGCGTTCAGAATCGAGAGAATTATGTTGAACATTTCCAGGTCGGACTTCGCGATTTGCTCAACATCGTCTATAAAAACGGAGCACCGAAATTCTCCCTAATGACACTTGGCGTCTCCTTTACGAAATATCTTCTCAATTCGAGCAACGTGGATATCCTGATTAACAACCTCATCCATGATCCCGTCTCCTTTGTGAATGAATTCATCGTTTTAAGCAATCGCGTCCTGAAGGATCTTGGAATGGACATCGATGCCAAACAGCTTCGCGATGGACTTCTTTCCCTGATTGGTGCTCTAGCTTCCACCTTCTTTTCGAATCTGAGCTATTTCTTCACCCTCATCTCCTCAGACAACATCAAGGCCATCATCTCCGGACATTATCCCGAGCTCTGCCTTGCCCATCTGATGGCCCAGGACAAAAACTACAATCCGAATCCCATCTCCTACAATTCCGATGGCTCCTACTATTATCTTGAGGTGACAGATATCTCAGAAGATTCCTTCATCCAGGTCAGGGATAAAAAGGGAAATCTCGAATTCACCATTTCGAACCACACCATCAAGAACCTCTCCTCTCTTCCGATGGGATCGAATTCGGACACATTCTTCCTTTATCTTCCCGTCGAGCAGTCGTATTCGATTGAAATCAAGAACGCATCGAGCTATTCCTTATCCTACTTTGACCAAAAGAAGGAAGGCCTGATAGTCTATGAAGAGAAGGCGATTGAAGAAGACGAAGACATCAAGCTGACGACGATGACCTATCCAGAAAAGAAATAAAATCATGCCCATCGAACTTTCGTATAACGAAGTCCTTTATCGAAAAAGAAAGCAGTATGGAATGTCCAAAAGAAAATTCGCAAAGTTCCTTGGCATTCCTCCTCTTTTCTATGGCTATTTTGAGAATGGATATGTGAAGCCGGGAAAGAAGTATGTGAAGATCATTTCCGAGAAGCTCGGAATCGATTATAGCCACTATCTTACGGGCCTCTGCTCCTATCCGGTGGATATCGATAGTGGAATGCGTCCATTCGAAAGATGGTACAAATCCCTCCTTTCGAAGATGTGGGTCAAGATCGTCTTTATCATCCTTCTTCTTTCCTCCATCTTCACCACCGCCTTCAGCTTCTATAAATACAACGACACCATGAACCATGCGGAGAAGTTCTACACCGAGAAATATCTCGAATTTACCTCCGCCGTCAAGGAAAAAGGAACGACCACCTTCTCCCTGTTCCATGAATTCACAAGACCGGAAATCCATCTCTCGGAGGAGGATCGATTCATCTCCATCTCCGCATCCAAAGAAACCTATGCCCTAAGGGATTTGAACTGCTATATTCACTATAAGGAAGAGAACCTTGCCATCTACTATATCGTTCCAAACCTTGCCCAGGCCTCCCTGGAATATATCTCCGTCCAATATATCGACTATAATTCCTTCACCAAGCTGATTTCCACATTCTACATCCAAGACAACGCATTTATCTTCTCGGATGAAATCTATTATGAGGACAATGTCCCCTTAGACAAGGAGGATCCGTTATATTCACTCGCAAAAGAGAAAATGTCCTCTCATCTCACGGATATCAACTCGGACTTCAACAGGCTGATCAAAGAGAAGACAGGGATGGACTATGACTTCTATTCCGAACTCTTAGTCGATCATAAACAAGGAGCCATCGACAATCTCTTCTCTGAGATCATCTTCCTGGCACTTGGAATCTTAGGTATCGGACTGAATGGCTTGTTCCTCTTTGCCATCCTCTTTGCCATCTTTTTCGGACTGAAGGAAAATGAAGAGAAAAGAAAAAGAATCCTCACCGCTGACTTGGAATACCATCTCGTCTATAAAGTCCCTGAAATCAAAGAAGAGCCGGCCAAGAAAAAAAGGAATGGAAAGATAATCAAAAGGGAAATCAAGGACGATATCCGCTTCTTCCCCTTCATTCCGGAGACGGTGCTGGAGATCGTCGGCATCTGCCTCATCCTTCTAGGATCCGTCCGTATCTTCCTAAACGTCTACAACCTCTTCTTCAGCGACGGCATCAATCAGGAATTCTACAATCAGACATCGAGCAATCTCTTCAAGATGTTCACCGTTGGCATGTTCCTTCTCTACTTCATCGACTTCGACATCTTCCTCGAGGATCGAAGAAACCTGAGAAACTTCTTCTTGTATGGCCTTGTCTTCTTCGGGCTATATTTCATCGAATGCATTCTGCTCGATTACCTATCCAAGACAAGGGGACTGGTCAACATCGTTTCCGCCTATTATGTCATCCCGAACAACTTCGGAACGATTTCCTGCTATTTCGGACTCATGTTCTTCCTCTTCTATGAGCCAAAATGGCTCAACACCAATAAGAAGAGAATCTTCTTCCGCTCGCTCTCCATTCTTCCCATCGCCTGGATCTTCACGTCCTCCTTCATCTTCCTGAACTACAAGAATTGGGGATGGGAACTCAATAACTGGCAGCTTTATTTCTTCGATTCGGAAAGGCCTCAATTCTCCTTCCTCTGCGTTTCGTATCTGATCGGACTTTATTTCATCCGTTCGTTCTACAAGAAGAAATATGGGCAGGAGAAGGCCAAGCGTCTCTTCAACGGAAACCGATTCTATTTCCTGAAAAATCTCTTTGTGTGTCTTCTTGTCGCCATCATTGCCATCAGCGAATACTGTCTCAGAAACAGTTCGAGCAACATCAAAGGCCTCGGAAACTACTATCAGATCGTCTTTCTGATTCCCTGCCTTCTCTTCTATCATCCGCATATCGGAAAAAGATGCAAGCCTCTCGACTACTTCACGCTCGGACTCTATGCCATCTTCTTCTGCATCGGCTATGTTCTTGCCTTCATGGTCCTCGTCGTTGTTCTTCTGACATGAGAAAAAAAGGGGTAAAGGCCACTTCCCTTGGGGATTAAGCGATTGAGGCTTTAGACAAAGAAAAGGCGTAGTCAGTAAGTTGGCTACGCTTTATTCGTTTATAAGACTTAAGGTTGGAACTTGCACATGGGTGGTAAACACGTGAATTGCACTAAAATCGGGAAACGGAATTAATATTTCTGCATTATTTTTCTA
>CAVKZJ010000012.1:0-54275 GCA_963660905.1 bacterium
GATTAACATGAAAAAAATCGATTCATCCATCTACATCAAAGGGGAATATATCACCCTTGGCCAGCTTCTTAAATTTCTCGATCTTGTTTCCACAGGAGGAGAAGAAAAATTATTCGTTTCCACCCATGACATCACCTTCAATGGTGAAAAGGAGAATCGACGCGGAAAGAAGCTTCGTGATGGCGATATTCTCACCATCGATGGCGAAGAATACAAGATATGTTTGTCAAACGATTGATTCTTCAGAATTATAGGAACTATGAAAATCTCGATATCTCATTCCCCTTAAAAAGAATCTATATCACCGGAAACAATGGGATAGGCAAAACCAACGTTCTTGAAGCCATACACTACATGTCCATGGGAAGGAGCTTTCGAAAGGCTGATGACCCTGATCTGGTTCAGAAAGGCTTCTCGCAGGCGAGCATCTATCTTGAATTCTATTCGGAAAAGGACGAGAAAGATCATACGCTGTCCTGCATCCTGTCGAAAGAAAGAAAAGTCTTTGCCTATGATGGAGAAAAAGTCAAATCTCTTTCTTCCATCCTAGGAAAACTTATCGATGTGTATTATGAGCCGAATCTTGTCTTCTTCTTCAGGGCTGAACCGGAGCAGAGAAGGAAACTGCTCGATGAAACCTGTTCACAGCTCTCGAGTCAATATCTCTATGCCATCTCAAGATACAAGAAACTGCTCAAGGAAAGAAACGCGGCACTTCAGAAGAACTGCGATAGTGATGTCATCCTCGCCTATCGGAATCAGCTCAT
Organism: bacterium; assembly: GCA_963660905.1. GTDB lineage: Bacteria > Bacillota_I > Bacilli_A > RFN20 > CAG-288 > Enterosoma. The sequence continues at coordinate 768 of CAVKZJ010000012.1, forward strand.
CAACCTATCCTATCGAATCGTCAAGGATCGCAAGGATATCATAAAAAGTCTCTCAAAGAAGACGGAAGAAAACTACAATTCTCTTTTTCAGGAGGAAAACAGATTCTTCACTCTTGGCTATAAGACATCCTGCCCCATCGACGATGACCAGGAAAGCTATGTAAAAAATGCAATCCAATTGTTTGAGAATGCGAAATCTTATGAGAACATACGAAAGACAACCCTGATCGGCCCACACCGCGATGACCTTATAGGATTCCTAAACGGAAATCCGATATCCGAATATGGAAGCCAAGGAGAAAACAGAATCGCCTCCTTGAGTCTGAAGCTATCCACCCTCGATCTGTTCAGCCAAAGACTCAACACAAGGCCAATCCTCCTTCTCGATGACATCACATCCGACCTCGATGAAAAGAGATGCCTGAATCTGCTCTCTTGCATCAACAAAGAAAACCAGCAAGTCTTCATCACCGGAACGAGAATCCCGGAAGGCTTCCTTGATTATCAGATTTACACAAGTGATGGGAAAACACTATCACAGAAAGGAAAAGAAGAATGAGCGACGAAAAACAACTCACAGAAGAAGAAATCCGTGCGGCAGAACGTGCGAAGATTTATGAAAAGCAGCAGGCCAAGATCGCCAAAGTAGCCGCTGATGAAAATATCGGCCCCAAGCCGGATAAACCGGAGGCAAAAAAAATCGTCGAGGAACCCAAAGAGGAAAACTTTGAGGAGCAGCATGTCGATCACATCGACCTCGATCAGGCCACTGAAGAGAAAAAGATGAAAGCCAAGGACGATTACACTGGCGCCGACATTGAGATTCTTCAGGGATTGGAAGCCGTCCGTCAGCGTCCTGGCATGTACATCGGAACCACCTCAAGCAGAGGTCTGCATCATCTTGTCAGAGAAGCCGTCGACAATGGCGTCGATGAAGCGCTGGCCGGATTCTGCAAACACATCAAAGTCACCATCCTTCCCGGAACTGCTGAAAATCCCATCAACCGTTGCCGAATCGAGGATGATGGCCGAGGCATTCCCTGCGACATAAACAAAACAACCGGCGTCTCGACCGTCGAGACTGTCTACACCATTTTGCATGCAGGCGGAAAATTCAACGACAAAACCGGATACAAGATTTCCGGTGGTCTCCACGGCATCGGTGTCAAGGCTGTCAACGCCTTGTCGACCAAAGTCGATGTCACCGTCTGCCGCGATGGAAAAGTCCATCAGATTCATTTCAAGGACGGCGGCCATACCATCGCCCCTGGATTGGTCGTCACCGGAGACTGCCCGATTGAAAAAACCGGCACAAGCGTCGAATTCACACCAGACCCTCTCATCTTCAAAGAGACAACGACATTCGATTTTTCGACCATTGCCACCTATTTAAGACAGACTGCCTACCTAACCAAAGGCGTCGATATCACCATCGAAGATGTCCGTGATCCGAGCAACATCCAGCATGCTCACTACTGCTTCAATGGCGGAATCATCGAATATGTCAGTTATATCAACCAGGAAAAGGATAAGGTTTTCGAAGAGATTCCTTACGTCAATGGGGCTTCCACCGTACAGACAGGTGGGTTGGATGTCAAACCGACAACCGTCATCGTCGAAGCGGCATTCCAGCCGACAAGAAGCGGCATCCTCAACATGTCGAGTTTCTGCAATAACATCCGTACCACCGGTGGCGGAACCCACGAAGAAGGTTTCCGTCTGGCAATCGGAAGAGAACTCAATAGCTATTTCCGTTCCAAGGAATGGCTGAAGCAGAATGACGAGAATTTCCGTTCCGAGGACTGCTTGGAAGGCTTGACCGTCGTCTTGAGCGTCAAGCACACGAATCCGCAGTATGAAGGACAGGTCAAAGACAAACTCGGAAATGACGAGGTGAGAAAGATCACCTCCTCCATTGTCGGCGATTTCCTCAAGGAATGGCTGATGGAACACCCCAAGGAAGGCAAAGCTTGGTTTGACCGTGTCGTTTCTGCCTTCAAAGGAAGAAAAGCCGCCGAAAAAGCAAGAGCACAGGCACAGGGAAAGCTTTCCGCCGGTGCCGGATTACCAGACAAGCTCACCGACTGCATCTCGAAGGATCCAAAGGAAAGAGAACTCTTCATCGTCGAAGGAAACTCTGCAGGTGGTTCCGCCGTCATGGGAAGAGATGCCAGAACGCAGGCAATCCTTCCTCTTAGAGGTAAGATTCTCAACGTCGAGAAAGCCCAGGCCACACGAATCGAAAAGAATGCCGAAATCTACAACATGGTCACGGCCATCGGAGCTGGACAGGGTGAACAATTCGATGTCAGCAAAATCAAATACGACAAAGTCATCATCATGACCGATGCTGATGTTGATGGTTCCCACATCCGAATCCTCTTGATGACATTCTTCTATCGTTTCATGAAGCCCCTTGTCGAAACAGGCCACCTCTATATCGCCCAGCCGCCGCTTTACCGTCTGACCTATCAGGGACACCACTACTATGCCTTCAATGATGAGGAACTCGACCAGATCAAGGCAAAGCTTCCTCTCAATGCCCGTTACGCCCTTCAGCGTTACAAAGGTTTGGGTGAAATGGATCCAAGCCAGCTCGACGAGACAACAATGGACAAAAATCATCGACGTATGCTCCAAGTCACCATCGAGGATGCACAAGAGGCAAATGATGCCTTAATCGACCTCATGGGTGAAAACGTCGAACCTAGAAAAGACTACATCACATCCAATGCCAAATTCGTTAAGAATCTGGATATCTAAAGGAAAGGAGATTGCACAAAATGGCAGATGAAGAAAAAAACAATCTGAATCCTGAAGAACAGGATGAGACAGCATCTCAAGATGAATCCGAATTATCCGATAAGGAAATAGCCGAGAAGAAGGGCGATGGCATCGTCGGTCTTCAGGAAGGCATCGTTGCCGGTATCACCCCTGATGAATTCGGTGCCGAAATCAAATCCTCTTTCCTTGATTATGCCGTTTCAACATTGACAAGCCGTGCCATTCCCGACGCCCGAGATGGCATGAAGCCTGTTCAGAGACGTATTATCTATGATATGTGGGAAATGGGTGTCACACCAGACAAGCCTTTCAAGAAATCCGCCCGTGTCGTCGGTGACGTCATGGGTAAATACCACCCGCATGGCGATTCCTCCATCTATTTGGCAATGTGCCGTATGGCGCAGGATTTCGCAATGCGCTACACCCTTGTCCAGGGACACGGAAACTTCGGTTCCCAGGATGGTGACGAGCCCGCCGCATCCCGTTATACCGAAGCGAGATTATCCAAAATTGCCTTGGAAATGACCAAGGATATCGAAAAGAACACCGTCGCTTTCATCGACACGTATGATGCCGATGGAAAAGAACCGACCGTTCTTCCATCCCGTTTTCCCAACCTCCTATGCAATGAATCATCGGGTATCGCCGTTGGTATGGCGACATCCATTCCTCCTCATAACCTGACGGAGACCATCTCTGCCGTCCAGGCATTGATCAAGAAGCCCGATATGGAAGTCGATGAAATGATGCAGATTATCAAAGGTCCTGATTTCCCAGGCGGCGGCATCATCATGGGAAGATCGGGTATCCGAAACTATTTCCTCACCGGCAGAGGTTCGGTCAAAGTCAGAGCCAAATACATTACCGAAGAGAAAAACGGCCATACGGAAATCATCTTCAAGGAACTTCCGTATATGGTCAACAAGCGCGATCTTGCCAAAAAGATTGTCGAACTTGCCGATAGCAAGACTATCGACGGCATCGCCCAGGTCGCCGATTATTCCTCCCAGAAGATGGGAACCCACTTTGTTGTCGCACTGAAGAAAGGCGCCAGTGAGGCTCTGGTTCTGAACCATCTTTTCCACTATACTGCACTGCAGTCCAACTTCCCCGTCAATATGCTTGCCCTAGACAACGGAACACCTAAGATTTTGTCTATGAAGCAGGCGCTTCAAATCTATATCGACCATCAGAAAAATATCATCCGCAGAAGAACCCAGTACGATCTTGCCAAAGCCTTGGCAAGAATCCATATATTGGAAGCTATTCTTCTTGTGGCGGATGCCATCGATGAGACGGTCCATATCATACGTTCATCGAAGACCTATGAAGAAGCGCAATCCAGATTGATAGAAAGATTCTCTTTTGACGAAGTTCAGTGCAAAGCCATCCTGGATATGCCATTAAGAAGATTGACCGGTTTGGAACAAGATAAATACCTCAATGAAAAATCTGGTCTCGAACAAGATTGCCAGCACTACAATGCCATCTTGAGCAACGAGACAGTTTTGGAAGACACCTTGATTCTCGAACTCGATGAAATCAAGAAGAAGTATGGCGATAATAGAAGAACAGAAATTGCCGACTATGACTTGGATGAGAATGATGAAGATCTCATTCCGAACAAGGAAATCCTCATCTTCCTGACGAAGGGCGGATACATCAAGAGAGTCGATCCGAGCGAATTCCGTGTCCAGAACAGAGGCGGAATCGGTGTGCAGGGAATGAAGACAAAGACCGATGATGACATCAAGATTCTCCGTCATTCCAAGACGAAGACCGATGTTCTCTTCTTCACGAACCTCGGAAGGGTCTATCACTGCCGCGGCTATCAGATTCAGGAAGGAAGCCGTACTTCAAAGGGCATTCCGATTGTCAACCTTCTCAAGCTGATGGACAAGGAAGAAGTCACTGCCATCATCTCCATGGATGACTATTCGAAGAATTCCTATCTCTTCTTCGCAACGAAGAAAGGTGTCGTCAAGCGTTCTCCAGCCAGCGAATTCGAGAACATCAATGTCAACGGCAAGATTGCCATCGGCTTAAGAGAAGATGACGAGCTTCTCGATGTTCGACACACAAATGGAGAGGCGATTGTCTCCTTGGGTTCCAGCGAAGGAAAAGTCTGCTCGTTCTATGAGAACGACGTCCGCTGCATGGGCAGAACCGCCAGCGGTGTCAAAGGCATCGAATTGGCAGAAGGATGTGACGTTGTCGGTCTCGTCACCTCTTTAGATGGAAACAAGATTTTCTCCTTAAGCGAAAATGGCTATGGAAAGATTACCGATGTGAGCGAATACCGCATCACATCCCGTGGTTCGAAAGGTGTCCGTACTCTCAAGACCACCGAAAAGAATGGTGGATTATGCGTCATCCGCAATGTCCAGGGCGATGAAGATATCATGATCATCACCTCCCAGGGCACAACCATGAGAACATCTCTTACCCAGTTCAGAGAGATGAGTCGTAACACTGTCGGCGTCAAAGTCATTTCCTTGAGAGGAAAGGAAACCATCTCCTCCGTCTCTGTCCTTCCTTCCGAAAAAGAACTAGAGGCCACAGAATCCAGCGAGGAGTCTCAGGCAGAAGAAGAAAAGATTCATCAGAATGAAGAGAAGGCACTTGATGAGCTTCTCAAGAGAGCCGAAAATCCAAGCGACGATCAGAACGAAGAAGAATAAATAGATAGCCCTCTTTCATGGGCCGAATGTGAAAATGTACCAGTATTTCCTAGGATATGACTATTATCAGCTCAAGCATTCGTTCAGCTATGTTTCCCGAGCGGCATTGGCTACTTATCTGAAAAGAAACAACATCAGCTATACCTTCAACATCAACGACAATTTCAGAGAAGCCATTGTCCCTTCGGGCATAGACTACTTTTCCTTTTATGCTGCCTTGCAAAAAAAGAAGGATGTCAAGGTCAACGTCATTGCCAACAGCAATATGTCTGATTTCCAATTCAAGAGGACAAAGAAAGGACCACAGCTGACACTATCTCTTGACGCCGTCAACTATTACAGAAAGGCGGATTGTCTGCTCACCACCTTCCCTTCTCAGGAAGAACTTATTCATAAGAATGGCATTTCGACAAAAATGGCCAGGCTTCCTATATTAGCCAATGACTTGACTTCCTCTCTTTCACAAAATCAAAAGGATGCTTTCTTGCGACATTACCGACTTCAGGGAAATCGGGAAATCATCATTTCCTATGGCATCGTCACAAGCAAGGATACCATCATGGAAATCCGTGCCATTGCCAGAAACACCCCGGAAAAGGATTTCCTCTTCTTCGGCGAAATCGCCAAGGAAGCACTTCATCAGACACTCTTCGAATCCATCACGCAACCGAACAATCTTCATTTCTTCCGTTCTCTCCCTGAGGAACTCTACCCTTCCTTCCTCTATCACACATCAAGGCTTCTACTTGTCGGAGACTATCTATGCTTCCCGCAGATCATGATTGACTGCATTTTCCACAATATCCCCATCATCACATACAAAATGTCCGGTTTTGAAGAGATACTGAACGAGAACGACACCTGTGTCACCAAACTCTATTCCTCTCTCTATGAAGCCATCTACAAGCCAATCAATCAGGAAAAGATTCTGAATGCCAAAAAAACGCTGGAAAAGTTTCAAGCCTTGAATACAAGTACAGAAAAGACTACAATTTTGTAGACAATAAAGGAGACATAAATCATGCTCGATGTCAAATATGTAATCGATAATTTAGATGAAGTTATTGAAAGATTATCCACAAGAACCGGCGATTTCTCTTATTTACGTGAACTGCCGGAATTAGACAACAAACGTAAACAATGCATCATCAAGGGTGATGCCTTAAAAGCCGAAAGAAATGCTCAGTCCAAAAACATCGGCAAGCTCAAGGCACAGCACAAGGATGAAGAAGCCAAAGCCCTGATGGAAAAAATATCCTTCGACAAAGAAGAGATGGCTCGCTTAGACAAGGAAAGAGAAGAAGTCGAACTGCAGATTCGAGAGATGATGCTCAAGACTCCGAACATCCCTGACAAATCCCTTCCGATCGGAACGGATGACAGCTTCAATCGTCCTGAGAAGTTCTATTCCAAGCCGACCACATTCGCTTTCAAGCCAAAGGCTCATTGGGAACTCGGTCAGGCTTTGGGTGGCTTTGATGTCGATCGCGCTGCCAAAGTCACTGGATCGAGATTTACCTTCTATATGGGCGCCTTTGCCAAATTGGAAAGATCCGTGGCAGCCTTCATGCTCGATACCCATGTCCAAAATGGGTTCACTGAGGTTCTTCCTCCCTATTTGGTCAACACGGCTTCCCTGACAGGAACCGGCCAGCTTCCAAAATTCGCTGACCAGGCCTATATGACCAACAATACCGGCGAAGAATACTGGCTGATTCCAACAGCCGAAGTTCCGGTCACCAACCTCTATCGTGATGAAATCTTATCTGCCGATGATCTTCCAAAGAGATTCTGTGCCTATTCCTCCTGCTTCCGTGCGGAAGCCGGCGCAGCGGGAAGAGATACCAGAGGCATCATCCGTCAGCACCAGTTCCAGAAAGTCGAAATGGTCAAATTCTCTTTGCCCGAACATTCCTTTGAAGAACTCGAAAGCATGGTCGAAGAAGCCGAAAGAATTCTCGAATTGCTCAAGCTTCCCTATCGCAGAGTCTGCCTCTCCACAGGTGATGTCGGATTCTCTGCCGCCAAATGCTTCGATGTCGAAGTCTGGATGCCTTCCTACAATGACTATGAAGAGAAGGATGGAATCTGGGTTTCCAAAACCGATGTCTATAAGGAAATTTCTTCTTGCTCCAATGATACCGATTATCAGGCAAGACGTATGAACATCCGCTTCAAGAGAAGCAAAGATGCCAAGACGGAATATGTCCACACGTTGAACGGATCCGGTTTGGCCGTCGGAAGAACCGTCGCTGCCATTCTTGAGAACTACCAGAATGAAGATGGATCCATCACCGTTCCAGAAGTCTTACGTCCTTATATGCATATGGACGTCATCAAATAAGATAACAAATAAAAACCTATCAGCCTGGCCGAAGAGATTCGGTTGCGCCGATAGGTTTTTTTAGGCTTTGCGAATGCTTCCTTTTTTGGAGTGGACACGAATCGAGCCACCCTGGGTTTTCACAAGTGCCTTGGCATAATCGATGGCTTCCTGTTGTGTAAAGAAGGTCTTGATGGCCTTCTCTCCATTGGCAAGACGGACCTGCCAGGTCCCTGAAAGTGCGTGACGAGAAATGTGATAGACTCTTGCACCATTCTTGTATTTGTTATTTTGACGTGTTGCGGCAAGATTCATCGTGGAGGTTTTTCTTGCCTTTTTCTTTACCTTCTTGGTGACAACATGGATGGTTCCCGTCTCGGAGGAAAAGGTTTCCCGAACTTCCTTTGTATCGCCATCGACGCTGATTTCCTGAACATCCCTTCCCTCCGGAATATGTCCGTTATCGACATGGGCGATGATCTTGTCATCGAGAATCGTCTCTTCGACCTGCGTGACATGCGGATTCTCCTGCTGCACATTCTTTGCTGAATAGACTTCGATTCCCTCGTCATCATCATATCCGCGGATAGCATGCTGGAAGAAATGATTGAGGGCATAAAGAAGGATACTGATCAGGATAGTCACAAGAAGAAGGATAACGACGACAAGAAGGATAAACCATGTCTTGTCATTCTTGATCATGCCATACCAATCATACTCTATCGAAGAATCGGCCATTTTGACTCCGACAAATTTATATTCATAATTGAAGAGATAGAACAGCCCATAGAAAATCACCGGGAGAAGAGAGAAGAAAGTATACCGGAATTTCAGGGATGGCTCATTCTCAAAGAAGACAAAGTTGACAAGAGCAAGAAGAGGAATGATGAAATGGAAGAATAAATTGTAAGAAGCATATAAGGAGAAATATCCTTCTTGGTTCATCTGTGCTCTCGGAGCCAAGAAACAGGCAACCGTAAGAGCTGTCAGAAGAACAGAAACAACCGATGCGAATTTCAGAACCATCATCCATCGCCTGACGTGGTTTTCCTTCCTGATAAAGGATACAAGCTGAAAAATGAAAAGCAAAAAAGAAGCGATTCCGACAAAAAGATTGCTCAAAACAGTGAAAAACAGAAGAGAGAAAAAGCCATTCGCCTGGTAATTTTCATTTCCAGATGAAACAAACATCATAATCCATGTGACAAAGGATAGAACCGTGATGGCGATGTTGAGGCCCATCGATGAAATATGCATTGCTTTTTGTTTCATAACAACCTCCTATTCGAAAAAATAAACGAGTAATATTATAATGGAAAAGACATGAATATCCGACAAGTTTCTTTACAAGATTTGCAGGTCTTATGTGAAATCGATTCCCATGCATTCCAAGAGGGAAGAAAATCATCCAAAAAGAAAATGAGGAAGAGGATTTCAAATCCTTCTTCCCTTTTTCTCGGCCTGGAAAAAGAAGGAAGGCTGATTGCTTTCCTCTATGGCGAGGAGATTCCACTCCTTCTTTCTAAGAGAATGACGGAAAGAAAGATAGACAGGGATTTCTTTTATCTTTCCTCCTTGGCCTGCCAGAAGAAGGAAGAAGGACATGGCTATGGCTCTCTTCTGTTGGAAGAATTCGAAAAAGAAATCAAAAGAAGTGGGAAAAAAGGTATACTCTTACTTTGTAGGAAACCTCTTCTTTCCTATTATGAAAAACATGGATACCAAAATGAAGGACTCTTCCTTGTCGACTCAAAAAAACAGGAATGGTATCTCAACAGAAAAGAAATCTAGGAGGAAAACATGAAAATCGCAGTGTATTTAGGCTCAAATTCCGGTTCAGACAAAAGAATCGAAGAAGAGACCTGCTTGCTTGGAGAATGGATCGGAAGTCATCATCACACGCTCGTATATGGTGGAAGCAATGTCGGATTGATGAACACGATTGCCTCATCGACCAAAAAGAGTGGAGGCAAAATCATCGGTGTTGAACTAAAGAAATTCTACGAGGAAGGAAATTTCTTTCCGGAATGTGATGAATTTTACGTGACAGATACCCTTCTTGAAAGAAAAGAAAAGATGATGTCCCTTTCCAACGCCTTCATCGCCCTTCCGGGAGGCTATGGAACCCTGGATGAAATCTCGGAAATCATCTGTCTCGACAAGCTGAGCCGAGAACATAAGACAATCCTTCTTCTCAATATCGATGGATTCTACGACGATCTGATGCATCAGTTCGACAAGATGGTCAGTTTCGGATTCCTCAGGATGGAAGAAAGAAACCGAATCCATTTTCTGAATAGCGTACAGGAACTCGACTTCCTTTTCTGACAAAACAAAAACTCTTCTTGATGAGCAATTCATCGCGAAGAGTTTTTTCATTGAATCGATTCTAGAAATACGAGATCGTCTCCGTTGGGAAAGAGGAGAACGGACGTTTCTTCTGCATGCATCGGACGAGCAATTGGAGTTCTTTCTCACTCTTCTGCCAGAGCACATAATAGAATTTCTCAATCGGACGATACACAACGATCAGATTCACTTTCGAAAGCGAATTCTCCTCCTTGTCGAACGTTTCAAATGTCAATGTGTCCACATCATATTCCTGATGGTTTTTGATGGCCATATGGCGAAGATCTCCTATGGAAATCTGATACGTCTTCTTCAAGGTCGTGCCATCACATTTGTCAGAAAAAACAACCTTATCAATCAGTTTGACCGCCTTTTCCGGCTTGAAGGGAAACGACGTGCGATTGCATTTGTTCCACAAATAAGAGACGACATCCTCACATGAGAGAAGATTCGTTTTCGTGATGTATAAATCATCCTGTTTCTGTTTTTCTTCCATATATTTTCCACCTGTATGATTATAAGAAAATTATAGCAATTTCATTTAGAAAGAAAAAGACCGAAAGAAGGTTCTCTTCCGGTCCATAATCTTTTGGATGACTACATCAGTTTCATGAACAGTTCCTTGACCTGTTCAAGCGTGGCTTCTCTTGGATTTCCTGGATAACAGGCATCCTTCAAGGCATCTTTGGCGATATTGTCCAAGTCTTCCTTCTTGATTTCCGGGCATTTATCCGGTATGCCAACATCATTGCCAAGTTTCTTGACGGCAGCGATAGCAGCCGCACGATATTCTTCCTGGCTCATCTTTTCGACATTCTCAACACCCAAGGCGATGGCGATATCCTTATATTTTGTTCCGGAGACAGGAGCATTGAATTCCATGGCGATCGGAAGAAGCATGGCGCAGGCCTTTCCATGGGGAATGTCATAATAGGCGGAAAGCGTATGAGCCATGGCATGATCGATGCCCAAGCCGACATTGGAGAATCCCATGCCGGCGATATATTGACCCAAAGCCATTCCTTCTCTTCCATCCGGTTCGTTGCAGCAGGCAGCTCTCAGGTTCTTTCCGATGATTTCGATGGCCTTGATATGGAACATATCCGACATCTCCCAGGCACCTTTCGTGATATAGCCTTCGATGGCATGCGTCAAGGCATCCATGCCAGTGAAAGCTGTCAATCCCTTCGGCATCGAAGCCATCATATCCGGATCGACAAAGGCGACAACGGGAATGTCATGCACATCGACACAGACGAATTTTCTCACCTTCTCGACATCCGTGATGACATAATTGATTGTGACTTCAGCCGCAGTTCCTGCTGTGGTCGGAACGGCAAAAATCGGAAGGCAAGGCTTCTTTGTCGGGGCGACGCCTTCCAAAGAACGAACATCGCCAAATTCGGGATTGGTGATGATGATTCCGATGGCTTTGGCTGTATCCATCGAAGAACCACCGCCGATGGCAATCAAGAAGTCGGCACCAGCCTTCTTGCAGGCAGCAACACCATTGAGAACGTTGTCAATGGTCGGATTCGGTTTGATATCCGTAAACATTTCATAAGCAATCTGTGCCTTGTCCAGCAAAGAAGTCACCTTGGCAGTGACACCAAACTTGACCAATGAAGGATCCGAACAGACCAATGCCTTCTTAAATCCACGGGCAAGAGCTTCCGGAACAACGTTTTCGATTGCACCATGTCCATGATAAGAAATTTCATTCAAAACAAAACGATTTGCCATATATGATAGGCTCCTTTCATTTTTATTCTCCTTATTATACTAGGAAAAATAGGGTATGTAACCTCTTACTTTCCATTTTGGTGATTTTGATATCTGATCATCAACGCGAAAGAAAAAGAGCAGAAACAATCATAATTGATCATTTCTGTTCTTATATATTATTCTGCTTTGTCTTCTTTCTTCTCTTCGAGGGCTGGCTTCTTCTTTGTGGAATTGATATAGATTTCGCCAAAGATGAAGGAAGCAAGAAGGAAGGAGATGAGAAGGGCAGCGCCAGCCACCAAGAAATTGCTGACATGTCCGCTGATTGTTCCCATATTCGATTCCATCACGGTAATGACGTTCTTGTTGCTTAGAAGATAAGTTTTTCGATAAAGATGACTGACTGATGTATTGTCATTTTGCATCTGTGTATTGAACTTTTTCAGTTTATCCTTGAAGGAGACACAGTTCTTTTTCCATTCCTCATCGGCATGATTCAGTTTGTAGAGATAAGTATCCGTCGATGTATCTTCCATGATGGTCGCATAATTTCCCGTAATCGTCACTGTATATCCGATATTGTTCATCTCGGTGATGATATTGTCTCTCTGATTGGACAGGGTGACAATTTCACCAGAATATTTGACAATCAGATCACTGATATCATCCGTAGGATTCTTAATAGATGTCAGGGAATCAACCTGAGACTGATCGACAGAGATTGTGGTCAGAATCTGATTGAGCTGATACTGATAGGTACTGCTGAGGTTCTTGTATTCTTCGATCTTGTCCTGCACTTCCTTATCGGTTCCATTTCCAATATTCACATATTTGTTGTTGATCAATTCACCCATCACGCCGGAAAACGACTGATTGGTATAATACGAAGCAAAATCAGAGTGGTAGGCGTTCAAAGTCTGACCATCGACGGAGAACGTTCCCGTGAATAGATTGCTCATATCCGAGAAGAGCTTCTCAATTTTTGCATATTGCTGATTCAGGGCAGAAATCCATGTATTGAAATCATAATTTTCGAAATCAGTCAACGAGGAAGGCAGGACGCTTTCGATATTATAGGAATTGATGGCATTGGATGCTCTCTCTTCCTCGCAGTCGATCAATGCAGAGATAAATTTCCTTGCATCCGATTCACTATGAAATGCAGAGGGATTCGTCGTCAGGACATAATTCGTATCCGAAGCGGTTTCGACATTGTCGACAGTCCCCGTCTTTGGCTGAAGAGAGAAAGCGGAACTCATCTTCAGCGTTTCATAATCGTAATCCTTGAAGGACTCATTTTCAGAAATGACTTTGTTGATGTTTTCCTTGGAAATCAGATCCGTATAGGAAAAAGAACTTCCATCCAGGTAGGCCGTCTTCTTTTCATTCAAGGCAAGACTGAGCGTGATATTCGTCGTCATCACTTCTCTTCGTGGATTCAGAATATATTTCGATCCCAAAAAGCCGGCAATCGTAAAGCCTAGCGTGATGCCAAGCAGCCAATACTTGTATTTCGCGATGCTCTTTCCATAGGAAGCAAAGGTCAGATGATTTCCATTCCGTTCCTGGTTTCCATTCTGTATGACAATGATTTTATTCTTGTTTTCTTCCATGACAAAATCTCCTCAATTCTCAATTGATACATCATTTTAGCACATACATGAAGAAACACCAAAAAAGGGATGGGAAACCCATGGTTTCTTCACCCCTTTCATTTTCGCCTGTCTGACGGATTGGATTAGTAATCCATTCCACCCATTCCAGCGCCAGCGGCAGCTGGAGCTTCCTTCTTCGGAAGTTCAGTGACAACAGCTTCGGTTGTGATGAACAACGAAGAAATGCTTGCGGCATTCAGGACAGCAGTTCTAGTGACCTTGGTTGGGTCGATGATGCCTGCATCCATCATATCGATCCACTTGCCAGTCTTGGAATCAAATCCAAGTTCGCTCTTGGTTGCCTTCTCTTCATCGATGACGTCATCGCCGTCAAATCCGGCATTGACAGACATCTGATACAATGGAGCCGTCAAGGAATTCAAGACGACATCGATACCCTTCTGAACATCCGGGTTCTTGTCCTTCAGGCTGCCCTTGAGGGCCTTGTAGACCTTGATCAAAGCGATACCGCCACCTTCGACGACACCTTCTTCCACAGCGGCAGAAGTAGCATTGATGGCATCTTCAAGACGAAGCTTCTTATCTTTCATCTCTGTTTCGGTTGTGGCACCGACACGGATGACAGCCACACCGGAAGAAAGCTTTGCAACTCTCTTCTGGAGATTCTTCTTATCATAATCAGACTTGGTCTGTTCAATCTGACCATGAAGTTCATTGACTCTGTTCGCAACGGATTCCGGATCGCCGGCACCATCGACAATCGTTGTATTGTCCTTGGTGACCTTCACCTTCTTGGCAGAACCAAGATCGTTGATTGTGATATCCTTCAACTGCATGGAAAGATCCTTGGAGAAGAAGTTGGCACCGGTCATGATGGCAATATCCTGGAGGATATTCTTCTGGTTATCACCAAATTCAGGAGCTTTGACAGCAACCACGTTGAAGGTTCCGCGAAGCTTATTGACAATCAATGTGGAGGAAACATCATTGTCGACATCATCGGCGATGATGAGAAGAGGACGATGTGCCTCAACGACCGACTGAAGCATCGGGAGGATATCTTGGATGTTGCTCACCTTCTGGTCGGTGACCATGATATAGGCATTCTCCAATTCAGCCACCATCTTTTCCGAATCCGTGACCATGTAAGGAGAAATATATCCCTTATCGAACTGCATACCCTGGACAACATCGAGGGTCGTATCGAATCCTTTTCCCTCTTCGACAGTGATGACACCGTCTTTTCCGACCTTTTCCATTGCATCGGCAATGATATGTCCGATTTCGGCATCACCAGCTGAAATGCCAGCGACGGAAGCGATGTCGGCAGATGTATCGATCTTCTTGGACTTCTTAAGCAATTCTTCGGAAACCGCCTTGCTTGCCTTGTCGATACCGGCTCTGACCAAGACAGGATTTGCTCCGTTGTCGACAGCCTTGAATCCATTGTGGATCATAGCCTGGGCCAAGACAGTCGCAGTGGTTGTGCCATCACCGGCGATGTCATTCGTCTTGTTGGCAACTTCATAAACCAATTTGGCACCAGCATTCTGTTCCTTGTCTTCCAATTCGATTTCACGGGCGATGGAAACACCATCGTTCACAATCTTCGGAGAGCCATAACCGGAATCAAGCGCGACATTTCTGCCCTTGGGACCCAAGGTCAATTTGACAGTGTCGGCCAAGATGTCGACACCGCGCAACATATTGTCTCTGGCTTCTTTGCCATAGGTAACTTTCTTTGCCATAGTTCAAATCCTCTTTTCCATTAATCAACAACAGCGATGATGTCGCTATCCTTGATGAGCATCAATTTTCTTCCCTTATCTTCATAATCCGTGGTGGAATACTTCTTATAGATGACCTTCTGGCCAACCTTGACTTCCACTTTGATTTCCTTGCCATCCTTATCCGTGTATCCAGGACCGACAGCAATGACATTGGCAACAGCCGATTCATTGTCCTTGGCTGTCGCAATGATGATGGAGCCAACTTTCTTTTCTTCCGGAAGCTTCTCCAAAACGACATAATCTCTTAAAGGTGTAATCATTTTTTACCTCCATTTATTTCTTTTTTCATTCGACAATTGATATTATAGCCCTATTTTTAGCAATTGCAAGCATAAAGTGCTAATTTTTTAGCCTTCTCATTCCAACTAAAAAGAATTTGAAATATATTTACCGAAATACATTTTTATAATATCATATTATTTTATCTCTGCTTGTTTGTTCAAAACTTTCGAAATAAATCTCTTCGGGAAGAAATGGCTAAAAAGATGAGCGATTTTCATTTTCACGCCTGGAACGATGACCAGTTTCCCTTTTAGGTAGCGAGGAATCGCATAAGCGGCGATTTTTTCAGGGGAAGCGACAGAATATGTGAACTTGGCATTGGCTCTTTCTTCGAAGTTTGTCTTCACCGGACCTGGGCAAAGCATCGAGATTGTCACCTTCGATTTCTTGTCCTGCAATTCCCGATGGTATCCATGGGAAAGAGAATAGACAAACGCCTTGGAGGCATAATAAACATTCATATATCCTGCTGCGCCAAAGCTCGCCGCGCTGCAGACAGAAAGGACTCTTCCTTGCCCTCTCTTGAGGAAGCGAAGAAGGAAAGACTTGATGAGAATCAAAGAGGCGATATCATTGAGCTTGACCATTTCGATTTCCTTTTCTAAGGAGGTATTCTCCATCTTTCCGATGTCGCCGAATCCGGCATTGTTGATAAACAGTTCAATATCCATATCCTTCGTCTTTTCTAAAAGAGCGAAGCAATTCTCTTCCCTTGATAAATCATAGGAATAGAAAAGAATCTGCTTATCTGGAAACTGGGAACGGATTTCAGAGAGCATCCCTTCCCTTCTTGAGACAAGGATGAGATCATATCCTTCCTTTAGAAGAAGAAGGGCCATCTCCTTTCCGATGCCAGATGTCCCTCCCGTAATGAGTGCATACATATTTATTGTTCTCCTTTTTTAAAAACGACTGCACACACAATGTGGCAGTCGTCGATGTTTTATCTTTTCGTGATGCGATAGCTGATGAAATGAGAATAAGGCTGATTTGCCTTGAGAATGAAGTGATCCAAGACAAACTGCTGAGGTTCAATGGCAATGCCTCTTCTCTTGTTGTGTGCGAGATTTGGATTGTTGACGAAATCCACAGGCGTCAAAGTCGAATCGACATAGAGATTGACTGCATCGAAATCCGTATAGCATTCAATACTATAGTCATTATTGGAAAGCAGAACCTGAGGCTTCAAATCGTTGACATCCTCAAAAAGGAAGCTGTGATCCAATGTTCCGATCGACGGAATCTCTTGGTCGATCTCGTCGAGTTTTTCTTTGAGGTGGACAGGTCTTGTGAAGTCGAGATAGGATGGCACAGGTGCGACATCCTTGATCAATTTGGAATCATCTTTGAAGATTCCATATTTTCTGGCCCTGACCTGCAGGACATAGTCATCCACGCTCTCCGAGCGGGAAAGATTCCAATACATATGGTTCGATAGGGAAATGAGCGTGTCCTTGTCCGAAACGGCTTCATACTTGATGGTAAGGATATTCAGGTCCTTCGAAAGCATATAGCTGACTTTCACATGAAGGTTTCCCGGAAATCCACAATCGCCATCCTTACTGAATCCTTTGAAGGAAACAATATAAAATTGATCATTCTCGCTTTTTTTGGCTTCGTATTCCGAAAAAATCATGCTCTTGAAATATCCACCGTGAAGACAGATTCCCGGAGAAAATTCTTCCAACTGGTAGGGGACACCCCCAATTTCACCTTTTGAAGGAATTCTGCCGATAAAACGGGAAACGGTCTTTCCAAAAAGCTGAGGAGAGGAAAGATACGTTTCCTCATCCTTCATCTCAAGAATGACCGGTTCATCAAAAAGGGTCAGGGATTTGACACCGGCCCCCAAAGTCGAGAACACACCTTTCAACCCTTTCTGGTTGTCCAGGCAAATGTATTTGGATTCAAGATGGTTCATATTCCCAACCGATTATTCAGCTGCCTTTGTTTCTTCTGGTTTTGCAGCAGTTTCCGCATCGGCTTTCAGAGTGCCGTTCTTGAAGGCATTGTATCGGAAGTCGAGATCATCCGTGAAGAAATTGGTGGCATGCTTATTGAACTCCGCTTCATTGGTTTTCATCAATTCCTTGATGCGATCGACAGCGGCCTTCTGGGCATCCGTCCAGCTGTTGGACATGGAAAGCTTCTGAGTGAAGACATCCTGAACCAAAATGATTCCTTCTTTTGGATTTCCGACTTTTCCAAAGAAAGCAAAACGTGTCTGGGTTTCCGGATCGTCATAGCAGAAATTGGATTCATACTGAACCTTCTGTCCATTCTCACCATCGAGCGTGACGTTGGCCTTGCCACTGGCAAGAAGATCTGCACCGGCCTTGATGGTCTGGTAGGAAGGAAGAAGTCTGGCCTGAAGAAGTTCCGTCATCATATCCACTCTCTTGCGGATATCCTGGTTATTTCCGACAATCAAACGGACGTGTTTGCTGTCTGGAGTGACAGAAAAGAGATATTGTCCGCCAAAGGACAGAGCCGCGCACGAAACGAAATAGATTTTGGAAACATAATCGTAGTAACGATAGATTTCAATCATGGTCAAATCTCTTCCAACAGAGGACTTCAATTTGATTTCCACGCCATTATTTTCCAAACGGTTTTCGACAAGGATTTCATATTCGCCTGTTTCACCGGTAATCAAGGGAGCCTTTTCGAGTCCCAAACCCGGCTTGACATCGACATTGTAATGTCTTGTCTTTTCGACGCAGACCTGAATATCACCATATTCGACAGCCGTTCCATCTTCTTTGACGTTGAACACACGATAAACAAGAAGCGGCATATCCGAACCCAAGCAATAGCAGTCAGTGGATCCATTCTCCTGCTTCTCAGAATAGACAAGTTCCAATTTTGCGGTTTTCTTGAAGACAAAATTCTGAGCAGTCTGATCGGCCACCTCCTGAATCTTAGATAACATTTCTTTTTCAGTCATAATCAAAAGTTCTCCTTTGTGTAATAGATAGCACACGAATATATCTATTATAGTGACTAAAGCCTCTGATTTCCACCATAAAATTGTAAGTGCTTACCAGGCATCAGTTTGAAATTCCTTCATCTCGTCATTGATTTTTCATCACTTTTTATTTAAATTCAATCTTTTTCTATTTTCATAAGAGTGATAAAAGAGAGAGATAGAGAGAAAGGCAACTAGAAAAAATCGCTTTCCGAAAGAAAGAAGAAAATCACCAGGAAAACATCGGAGAGGAGAAATCGGATATTTCCCAATCGATTTCCTCGAGATTCGCTTCTCTTAAATAGTCATTGACTTTTTTGAAGCAATCCGAATGAAAGAAGCCTCGTGAAGCACTCAAAGGACTCGGATGCGCCGTATGGACAATCCTTGCCTTTGGATTATGAATCAGACTCGCCTTTGAATAAGCATAGTTCCCCCAAAGAAGATAGATGATTGTCTGATCGAGACGATTCAAAGAAGAAATCACCCCATCCGTAAATGTCTGCCATCCGATATTCGCATGGGAGTTCGCCTTCCCTTCTTCCACGGTCAATGTGGCATTCAATAGAAGAACCCCCTGCTTGGCCCAAGAAGAAAGATCCCCATTTTTTCGCGGAATCGAATAGCCATATTCAGACTGGAGTTCCTTGAAGATATTCATCAGCGACCTTGGAAAAGGAGTCCCTTCCTGAACAGAGAAGGCCAATCCATTCGCCTGATCTTTTTCATGATAGGGATCCTGACCAAGAAGGACGACCTTGACCTTTTCTGGAGATAGAGAATCAAAAGCACGGAAAAGAAAAGGGCGGGGAGGATAGACGACTCTTGTCGCGTATTCTTTCTCCACCTTCTTCATGAGTTCATCGAAAAAAGAAGAATCGATATTCTTTTCGAAAAGTTCTTTCCACTTTTCTGGAAGGAGCGAGAAAGAATCACCACTTGTCATCTTCTTCCTTCTCTCCTGGATGGGCAGCATCATATTTTTCTTTTTCTTTTGCGAAAAGAAGAAGATCCTTGACAAGGGAATATCCCAAGACCAGAACAGCGGCTCCGGCAAGAATCACCGCGATCAGGGAATAGATTTTCCACTGATAGAGGACGTTGAGAAAAATCGAGATGCCAAGAATCACCAATGACGTCAGAAAAAGCCAAACGGATGGATGTTCGTTTAATTTGAATTTCATAGTTACCTCAAAATAAAAATCAGTCCGAAGACTGACTTTTATTTTACTTCTTGAACCATTCAGATTGAATAAATTTCATCGTATTATCCAAATTTTCATCTTCGATGGCTGCGATGGCAAAAAGATAGGATGGCATCGGAAGAGCTTCTGTGGAATCAAACTGGACATTCTCTCCGACATGATTCTTTCCTCTTACGATATAGTAGCGGTTCTCCGAAAGAACAAGCATCTTGTCATCCTTGACAACCAAAACATTTCCATTTTTCATGATTGACGACCTCCTGATAACACGCATACGATAGACTTTTGCAATTGGAAATTCAAACTGGTAGTGCTATCAATAATGAAACGAATGTCAAATTGGGGCGTATGTATAAATAAGCCAACAAAATCATTTCGTTTCCACCTTAGGAAAATAACGTGTTCAAGGAAAAATTCATCTTGCAACACCATTCCTTCCCCGTGGAAGTTGCTTACTTGTGCTTAAATATCCCCTCCTTCCTTGCTATAATTTCAAGGCAATAGATTTGAGGTCATCGATATGTATCAAGAATTACAAAAAGGTTGGGTTGAAGTCATCTGCGGTCCGATGTTTGCCGGGAAAAGCGAGGAATTGATTCGTCGAATCAAGACCTTGTCCTATGCACATCAAAAAATCATCGCCTTCAAGCCATCCATCGATAATCGCTATGACAAAACAGCCATCGCATCTCATGATGGTGAAAAATACCAGGCCATGGCTGTCAAGAACGTCGAGGAGATTGAAAAGAAGATCACACCGGATGTCCAGGTCGTCGCGATCGACGAAGTTCAATTCTTCGGGAATCCCATCGTATCCTTAGTCGAAAGACTGGCAGACAAAGGCATCCGAGTCATCGTCGCTGGATTGGATACCGATTTCCGAGGAGAACCTTTCGGACCGATGCCTGAACTTCTCGCCCGCGCCGAATTCGTCACCAAACTCACAGCGGCCTGCACAATCTGTGGATGTGCTGCCACAAGAACACAGAGGCTTGTGAATGGGGAACCTGCAAAGTTTGATGATCCTGTCATTTTAGTCGGTGCGAAAGAATCCTATGAAGCTCGTTGCAGAAAGCATCACATCGTGCCAAACAAGCCAAGAAACATCGATTAAATAAACTCCTTTCTCCCTGTATTTTTCAGGGAGATTTTTATTATGTTTTCATCTTCCGCGACGTTCTTTTTCTTATGATGCCGTCACAAATTGTATAGTGCTTTGACTATAGTTTCCTTCTTATATTGACCGCTTTTCATAGATGAGTGCAAAAACGATATGTTACACTTGCAAACTAATTTTAGTCCCCATATAATAATTTACAAAGAAAGGAACATCGTATATGAAAGTGAAAAAAGCACTCGTGCCGGTCTGCTTCTTTTCCCTCCTCTTCATGTCAGCCACTTCCATTTCTCCTTTGTCTGAATCCAAAAGGAAATTCTCTGCAATAAATCTAGTAAATGATACTGTGGCGGATATGACATCCGAAGAACAGATCAGTCTGTCAAAGAAAAAGTTCTATCAATTCGTATCGAATGATATTACCTACTATGTCGCAGACGAGTATCAAGCTATGGATGATTCAAATATCCTAATCCGAACGATGGATAACTTCTCCGAATACCCCTATCTGAAATCAGTCTCCCTTGATTCTTCAAAAAAAGTCATCGAGTATCAAAACTACGATTCCATATCCAATGAATTCACAAAGGAATTCCGATACATTCCCGATTCTTTGTATTATCAGATCAAAGAAAATTCGATGGAAGTCGATAAGGAAGAGGATTTCAATACCTATAACAGCATACTGAATGCCTTCCAATATGAAATCGATTATGCCAGAAAATTAGGAAAGATGTGCAATTCTGCCACGTTGAGATCATCTCCCGGTAAAATCACTCATTATTTGGACACCGGCAACCAGGCGAATCTTGATTTGTTCATAAAAAATAAGGATGTAAAACATAAGAACACTCTCTTTATAAACAATGCATCGAAGGTAACCTTTGATGATGAAATTACCCAGCTGATTCCCAAGACATATTTCGGCATTCCCCAGACAAGACAAGTCTTCGGTACTGAATGGGGATTCTATATGGACACCTATTCCTATGGATTCTCTCAATACATTTCAGAGATTTTTTTGTTCGATGTGGAAATCAAGCAGGCTGATCAGATAAACGCAGAAATCTTCACCGTAACTCCAGTTGTGAACGCCACCTATCTATACGATTCCAGTACAGATATCGTTAGTTTCTTCCAAGACAACACATTCGGAATCATAAATCCTCTCTACATGTCGAACATCACATACGTCAGCGACTACATAGAAACCTACAATGATTATGACGAACTCGAATATGTGCCAATCAATGAGCATCCTCTGAATCCTAGCGATAAGGGCTATCTATTAAGCAAAGACAATGGTCTTTTCTTTTCCGATTATGGTTTCCTATCTACCCAAAAGACAACGAACAGTTTCAGCAACGCTTTATTCAAACTGACTTTTGATGCAACAAAAGCCATTCTTCTCGACTTAATTCCAAATAACCTTGTATCCTTAGCAATTGGAAAAACCATCGATGGAATCGGTTTGTTATCAAAAAAAATCATCGAAAAAATCAATGCCACCCATATAAACAAAGAAAATCCAGGATACAAAACAATCGTCGACGATTCAAAAAACTATGTCATATATTTTAATAGCAATCAAAATTACGATGCTGATGAAGAAATCGATAATAGAAATTTGCATAAAATCGTTTCTCTCGATTTATCGAATCAATCAGATTTATTCCTAAGCACAAATGAAGATTCGATTTCTTTCTATGAAAAGATTGTATATTCAAAAAAAATCGACAATTCCTATAAAGGGCTCATCTCTCATTCATTCAATTTTGACATAGCAAAAGGAACGGCCAAGAAACATCAGACCATCTGTTCAATGTCGAATAACATAGGTTATACATACCAACCGACCTATCAAACAGAAAATATGTCGATTTCAAATCCATTCGGCATACAAGAAGAGACATTCATTCAGCTTGGAGCGAACAATGACCAGCCATTCGAACTGAAGTTCACTTCCCCAAAAGATGGAAACTATCTATTTTTCTTTTCCAATTTGCCAAGCGAAACAAGAATCATCTTTCCAGACAACACCTCATTCGATTCCGGGGAAAAAGAAAAAGCAATGTTTGATCAAGACGGATTCAAAAGCGAACAATTGAGACTTCCTATCATAAACGATTATAAAAAAGAGGTCTACATCAAAAAAGGAATGACTATTAACTTTAAAATTAATAGATTCCGATCCGCAGACACAGCTTCAACATATTCTTTTGGATGTTTTTCCGTCTACATCTACCAGCTTGAATCACCCATAACAGATCTTCCAGACATCCAAAGCGTGTTAACTGATTCCTATGGCGAATATTCGACATCCTCTTCATACCAAACGATTTCCTTCAAGCCAAAATTATCTGGGCTCCACACGCTCTCTATGTACAATGACACGCTAACATGCAGTTTCCTTGTCACAGACAGCAAAGGAAGAACACTCTATAAAATGTATAGTGCTGATTCAGAAAGGTCGATTATCCTGAACCTGAAGGAGGATGAAAGATACTTCATTCATTTCCTTTCCTATAGCAATAGTCACACAGTAAGATTCTTCATCGATAGCTGTCGCTATCTTCCAAGCGTGCTTCCGAGCGAAAACACAAATTACAGCTATGTGAAGAAGAACATCGAATTCACATTCCTCTTCAGTCCCTATACAGATACGACTGCCAAATTCTCCTTGCAGCCAACAAGCGCCTATGTAAGCGTCAACATCTATGACCATCAGCATAGGCTGTTACAAAGCCCGTACCCTGCTTATTTTTCTTTCTCGTTTTCAGCAGGAAAGATATACTACATACAAATAAGGTCCTTCAGATACGACAGCAATCTCATCAATCCGGCCTTTCTACAGGTGAAAGGAGCATGACACAATGAAAAGACAAGTGAATTGGATACAGAGAATCATTCTATCAGTATTTTTTATCTTCTCCCTAATAGCCATAGGAAATACATTCAGCTATATGGGAAGAGATGACGTCAAGAAGAAACTGCAGATCGATGACTATCTCAACACGGATTTCGACTACTTCGAAATCAGAGAGGCCGATTTGGGATTCAACGAATTCTGTTCAGAAAAGGATGGCTTATGTAGATTTAATGATACATTCGTATTCAACAAGGAAGTAACAATCGATTTATATTTTGGTGAAAAACTTATAGATGAAAACGAATATCACAGGCCTTTTGATAATAAGAATTTCTCTAATCTCTATCCTTATCAATTTATAAAAGTTCCTGACAACTGCATGACACGACTCGAAGTCAAGAAAACCGAGGAATACTATAATGAAATCAGAAAAGGCAAAGCCTATCCCATATCTATCGGAGATGCTTTGCTAGAAGAAATGACGAACAATGGATTCTATGCAAACAACAAAACTTACTATGAGCCAAACACAATCACCAAAGACAATGTCATCGGCTTCAAATTCAATGGAATCCAAACAAGTCCTAAAGGAAACCTTAGTTTGCCTCTCATTGTCTCAGGCATTCATCATATCGAAGGCTCTGTTTTTCACTTGAAGGCAAAAGAAAACAAAAGCCCGCTATCCTATAGTATTTATTTTGATTCCAAGCTTGCAGATTTTTATATGCCAAATCATCGTTTTTACATTGATGTTTATTTCAATGAAAATAACGAACTTGGTTTCCTACACGAAAAATACACCGATCGAAAAACCGTGGAAAGACTTCGTGATGCCTATGACGAAAGCCATATACGTTGGATAGATGTCTCCAAACTCGATAAAACCCATGTGCGATTCTGGCCGTGGATTTATTATGGGGAACTTGATTGGATTTCCTTTCTCTGGTTTCTCATCTTCTTCATCCTTGCCATGATTCCCTATATCTTCCTGAATATCATAGACATCATCAACATTCATACATCAGATGATTTCATCTGGTTTTCAAAAAAGAATGGCTTCATGCTTCTCATCGATTATCTCCTATTCTTAATCTGCTTCCTATTCATCCATTTCTTTGCACTGAACGTATATCCTCTATGGGTTCCTCTGCTGATTGTTCTTTCCATACCTTCACTTCTTATGCTCATCCTAGAACTGATTGCTTCTTTCCGACTCATATCCCAATGGCCGAAGAAAGAAAAGACAAAAGAATAGACTGGAAATCGAGTCGAGAATGAGAAACAATACTTCTCCTCTCTCACACCACCATACGTTCAATTTCGTTGAAAAGTATTCAAGAGGGCCAAAAAGAGCCCTCTTTTCCTTAGCCATGAATTGAAATCGCTTTTGTAATGCTCCAGCAATGACAAATATATCGATAACCTTTCCGAGAATTCACAAAACATTATTCTTCCCACGAAAAAATCATATTCTCTCGTATGAGCATTCTTCCATTATTTCCGAATCCCAACCCTCATCGCTTTTTTTAAAGCTTCCCAATTAAAATAATGTATAAAATGATAAATACATTTCAAACAATTATGCGATTTTACACTTGTTTCAACAATCTTAGCAGTTTGTATATATTTTCATTGAAAGCTCTTTCTTTTCTATTTATAATAAAGTGTGAAAGGAAATATCTGTGCAATGAAAATCAAAAAGTTGCTAATGTTTATCTGTTTTTGTTCTACATTTTTTTCTGCTATAAAAATCCCATCTCAATCTGTATATGTTGAAAAAAAAGAAAAATTAGCACATAACTTCATTACCGATGAATCCATCAAAGATGCCACTTCAGAAGAAGAAATCAATTTATCTAAAAAGCAGTTTTATCAATTCGTATCGAATGATATAACCTACTATGTTGCAGATGATTTTCAAGACGAAAGCAAGGCAAAAGTTTTGATAAGAACAATGGATGATTTTTCAGAATATCCTTATTTTAAAACAGTCACATTCGATTTATCAAAAAGAATCATCGAGTTCCAAAAATACATTCCTGACACAAATGAATTCAAGAAAAAGTTTTGTTATATTTCTAATTGCCTATACAATCAGATAAAAAGCAATTCATTTCTCATCGACAATGGCAGAGATGTTAAAATTTATAACTGCATATTGGATTCTTTTCAATATGAAATCGATTATGCAAAATCGTTTTACTCATACACAAATCATTCTTCAATTTTAAAATCCTCGCCTGGAAAAGTTTCGCATGTTTTGGACACGGATAATCAAGCCAATTTGGATTTATTCATCAATAATCAAAAAAATAAACACAAAAATGCCCTGACCGTGAACTACACTCAAAGAGCAACAATCGATGACGAAATAACATTGTTGATTCCAAAAAAATATTTCAGTATATCAACAACAAGGCAGATATATGGTACAGAATGGGGATTTTACATGGACACTTATCCCTATGGAGTTTCGCAATATCTTTCCCAAATTTTCATTTTTGATATCGAAACAACCCCAGTCAATAAAACAAACGCAGAAATTTTCACTGTCACTCCTATCCTGAACGCTTCATATATATATGATTCCAATACGGATATCGTCAGTTATCTTCAAGACAATACGTTTGGCATTACGAACGCTCTGTATATGTCAAATATCACATATGTCAGCGATTATATTGAGACCTTCAACGACTATGATGAACTCGAATATGTCCCAATTAACGAACACCCATTGAATCCAAATGATAAGAGATATATTCCAAATGAGGATTTGGGATTATTTTTTTCACAATATGGAGTCTATGCAAAACAAAAAACAGATATCGATTTTCAAACTTGTCTTTTAAATTTTTCTGTCAACGCTTTAACAGCCGTTCTGTTGGATTTGATTCCGAACAACCTAGTCTCATTTGCCATTGGCAAAACAATCGATGGCATCGGGCTGCTATCGAAAAAAATTATAGAACAAATCAATTCAAAAAGCGTAATATCAGAAGAAAAAGAGACGGCATCATGTAAAATAGAAGAAAATGGCATAAATAAGACAATCACCTATTACAAGGAAACGAATGCTTATAATCCTGATGAAAATGAAACCGTCGACGATTTTCATAAATTTATATCATTTGATTTTAGAAAACAACCAAATTTATTTTTGACAGACAAAGAAGATTCGATTTCGTTCTATGCGTATATTGTGCATTCAAAAGACATCGATGATTCATATAAGGGCCTGATTTCCCACTGCTTCAATTTTGATTTGGCAAAAGGAACGGCAAGCAATCATCAGACCATTTGTTCTTTTTCAAACAATATCGGATATACATACCAGCCATGTTATCAAACAAAAGACATGTCAATATCCACACCTATCGGTTTCGAAGAAGAACATGTTTTACAGCTTGGATTAGACAATAGTCAAAATTTCGAATTGAAATTCACTGCTCCTGAAAACAGGAAATATTTATTTTCCTTCTTCAATCTTCCAAATTCTACAAAAATCACTTTTGAAGGTGAGCAAACATTCGATTCTGGAAAAATAACAACAAAGAAATTCCCATCAGTAAAAGGCTTTTCCGGCCCTGATTTCATAGAATCCATAAGTAATTCCTATCAAAAAGAAATATATTTAGAGAAGAACAAAATAATATCCATAAAAGTAAATAATTTCGATCAACCAAAAAAAGATTTGAAATACTATTATTCCCAATTCTCAATGTTTGTCTACCAATTGAACGATCCAATAACTCATTTTACCGATGTGCAAAGCGTTTTAGATGAGACCTATGGAGAATATATTGCAAAAACATCTTATCAGACAATTTCATTTCAGCCTAAAATATCAGGTCTTTATACACTATCGATGTATAATGACACAGGCTCATCTCGTTTCTTAATCACAGATGAAAAAAGCCGTACCTTATACAAAATGTATAGCAATGATTCTGAAAGATCCGTAATTTTGAACTTAACAGGAAACAGCAAATACTATATTCATTACTGCTCAAATCGCAATAATCAGAACGTGAAATTTTTCATTGACAAATGTCGCTATCTTCCGTCTAAATTAGTCAAAAATGATATGGATTATAGTTATATAAAGAAAAACATTGAATATACCTTTATTTTTAATCCTTATGAAGACACAAAGGCTCAATTTTCTCTTCAACCATACAGCGTCTATGCAACAGCAAACGTCTATGACTATCAACACCGCCTTCTTCAGAGTCCTTCACCATCATTTTCATTCACGTTTTCAGCAAATAAAATCTATTACATTCAAATAAAATTCAAAATATATGACAATACTATCATAAATACGGCATTTCTACGAGTGAAAGGAATGTGACAGCATGACAAAAAAAGTGAATTGGCTGCAAAGAATCTTCATATCTATATGCTTGATTTTCTCCTTTATTGCAATTGGAAACACATTCAGCTATATGGGACGGCAAGAAGCAAAAAAGAATCTGCAGGTCGATGATTATATCAATGCGGATTTTGACTATTTTGAGATAAAAGATGCCGTCTGCTACAATTATTTTCAAAACTACAATAGTGCCTTCTATGATGAGCCATTCATATTCAGCAAATCCATGGCAATCGATTTGAAGCTCAGAAAATATATTGACACCCGAGACAACTACAATTATCTGTATCCGTATCAATTCACACAGATACCCAAATCCAGCAATTTCAAATTTCTTGACGCAAAAGAACCAGATGATCAAAGCTGTTACCAGGAATTGAGTACAAACGAAGATAGCTGTTATTCCATCTCCGTTGGAGATAGTTTGCTAAAAAGCATGACAGAATATGGTTTTCGGGCAAATGGAACATATTATGAGCCCAACACGATCACAATCGATAATATCCTCGGTTTTTGCTTCACCGGTATCTGCACCCTTCCAGGCAGAGCCGTTTCCTACAATCTCATCGTCACAAGCGTTCATCATATTGACGGCACTCTTTTCAACTTAAAAAAAGAAGGTACGGAAGATTTGCTCTCCTATAGCTTCTGCCTTGATAGAGATCTTGCACGCATAATTGCCGATTTTCCTTCGCATTCGTACAATAATTATGGCTACATATGCAAAAAAATCACCGATCGAAAAGTCGTCAGACAATTGCGTAACGCTTATGACGAAGACCATATGCGTTGGAAAAAAATCGACAACACAATTAAAGATATCAAATTTTGGCCGTGGATTTATTATGGGGAACTTGATTGGATTTCCTTTCTCTGGTTTCTCATCTTCTTCATCCTTGCCATGATTCCCTATATCTTCCTGAATATCATAGACATCATCAACATTCATACATCAGATGATTTCATCTGGTTTTCAAAAAAGAATGGCTTCATGCTTCTCATCGATTATCTCCTATTCTTAATCTGCTTCCTATTCATCCATTTCTTTGCACTGAACGTATATCCACTATGGGTCCCTCTGCTGATTGTTCTTTCCATACCTTCTCTTCTTATGCTCATCCTAGAATTGATTGCTTCATTAAGAGTGATTTCTCAATCGGCAAGAAAATGATATAACCCCCTAAAAGAACCGATTCAGCGATTCATAAGCAGAAAATGAACTTTTTTAAGGCAAAAGTTCATTTTTTGCTAGGAATACAAAAAGAATTATTGGTAAAATATTTCTATTATGGGAATCAATGATATTAAAGATAAAATCCTGAAAAGGAAAAAGAAAACAGGCGAAGAAGATGAAGAGGTGAAGATGGAAGAAAACGTAGAATCGAATGAAGACAATGAGCTTCATCTGGATTCGAAGGATGACATATCTGCAACCAAGGAATTCAAGCCAATAGGAAAGCTACATGCAGATGTCGTTCCTTCTTTGGATTCCAGAAAATTGCCTTTGGACACCATTCGCTATACGCCAGATCCGAAGAACGGTCTCAGCGATGAGCAATTGAATGAAAGAATCGCAAACGATCTCACAAACAAGTCCAATTCCGGGAAATCCAAAAGCATCGGAAGAATCATCTATGAGAATATCGTCACCTATTTCAATATGCTTCTTCTTGCGATTGCTGCCGTTTTGATTGTCTTTGGACAATATGGACAGATTACCTTCCTCTTCATCGCCATACTGAATACCGCCATCGGTATCTTCCAGGAAATCAAGGCGAAACACACGATCGAAAAGCTCAAACTCGTCACCTCCTCGAATTTCGAAGTGCTTCGAAACGGAAAGAAGGTTGTCGTCCAGACGGAGAATCTTGTTTTGGATGACATCTATTTCATCAAGATCGGCGATCAGATTCCAACCGACTCCATCCTCAAGGATGGAAAAATCGAAGTCAATGAATCCCTCTTGACGGGTGAATCCCTCGCCATCACCAAGAAGCCGGGCGATAAAATCTATGCCGGCTCCTTCGTTGTCTCCGGATCTGCCACATTGCAGGCCGATTTGGTCGGAGACTACAACTATATTTCTGGAATCCAGGCTAAAGCCAAGGAAGTCAGCAAGCCAAAATCCGAATTGGTCCGTTCGCTGAACGCCGTCATCAAAATCATCGGCTTTATCATCATTCCACTTGGCGGTCTGACATTCTGGACACAGTGGATGTACTATAACACACCGAATCTATCCTTATGGGATATCATCAGCAAAGCCTTGACCGCCTCTGCCGCCAGCATGATCGGCATGATTCCTTCCGGCATGTTCCTTTTGACCTCCATCGCATTGGCTGGATCCATCCTCTCCCTATCCAAGCAGAACGCATTGGTTCAGGATCTCTACTCTGTTGAAATGCTCGCAAGAGTCAATGTCCTCTGCCTTGATAAGACCGGAACCTTGACGGATGGAACGATGCGTGTCGATGAAATTCTCATCATCGACAACAACTATGAAATGGATAAACTGGTCGGTTCCTACCTGAGTGCATTCTCTGAATCCAACCAGACTTCAATCGCGCTCTCCCAGCGTTTCCCTTTGAAGAAGGATTATAAGGTCATCAACCAGATTCCTTTCTCGAGCGCGAGAAAATATTCCGCTGTCGAATTCCATGGCATGGGAACCTTTGTTCTCGGCGCTCCGGAATATATATATAAAGGTAGAGACAAGACCCTCACTGAATATATTTCCAAGAAACAGGTGTCAGGCTATCGAGTCGTCATGCTCTGCCATAGCGAATCCTCCATCATCAACGGAGAAATCAAGGATCGATTCAAGCCAATCGCTGTCTTCGCATTGGAAGATCATATCCGTGATGAGGCTCCAGATACCATCAAGTGGTTTGTCGAAAATGGCGTGAACATCAAAATCATTTCCGGTGATAACCCTCTGACCGCTTCTGAAATCGCAGGAAAATGCGGAGTTCCAGAGGCAGAGAAGTGCATTTCCCTGGAAGGCCTGAATGAAAATCAGGTCCGTGACATCGTCAATCAATATTCCGTCTTCGGACGTGTCTCTCCTGAGCAGAAGGCCATCATCGTCTCAGAACTCAAGAAGCAGGGAAAAGTTGTTGGAATGACCGGCGATGGCGTCAACGATATTCTGGCGATGAAAACATCGGACTGTTCTGTGGCCATGGCCAACGGTTCCAGCGCCGCGCGAAACGCAGCAAACCTCGTCTTGCTCGATTCCAATTTTGCAAGCATGCCAGCCGCCGTCCGAGAAGGTCGAAGAGTCATCAACAACGTCCAACGTTCCTCTGCTCTCTATCTGATGAAGACGCTCTTCACCATCACCTTCACCATCATCGTCCTCATCACATATACCAACCATGGAAATGGTATCCGCTATCCATTCGATCCAAACAACCTTCTCATCACAGAAATGATCTGTATCGGATTTGTCTCTCTCTTCCTATCTATCCAACAGAATGATGCACAGATCAAGGGAAAATTCCTCACAAATACGTTTATTCGAGCAATACCAGCCGCTTTCTGTCTTGTGCTGGCCATCGGTCTGAATTACATCTTCCGTTATTCTGGGAACTTCCTTGACTTCACTTCCACAGAAGCAATTCTCAATGATGCCGATGAACTCGGGTTTAAGACGCTCAACTCCCTATCGATGACGTTTGTCGCCTTAGGTGTCGCATATAACTGCTGTCTCCCCGTCTTCCCATTGTCCGACAAGCAGAATCGTTTCCGTTTCATCGGATTTGGCATCGCCGTCTTCTTCGTTCTCATGATGGTCTTCGGAATGGGCAATATGCCTGCGACGAGCGATCATTATCATTCCTTATGCCATCAGCTTGTCGGCATCGATTACCACTATCTGAATAAGACGATGTGGCTTCTTCTCATTATCTATCTGACAGGATTCTCTTCCCTTCTCTCTGTATTGGTTCGTTTCTCGGAAGCTGCTTTCAGCAGAAAAGAAACAATCTCCCTAGAAAAACCAAATGAAAAGAAAATAGAAAAAGACGATATCATCACAGCACCTCAATTAAACAGCAGCAAAAAGGAAAAGAAGGAATGCTAAAGGGCTCAAAAGGCCCTTTTTTCATTCTTCTTTGCTTTCTTTATCCTCTCATTCAGACTTCAGGTTTCTCTTTGGGATTTTATTGACAATGGAGTCAAATCCAATTTTTATGATGATTCTCATTTTGTCACGTATTTCGAATCCAGGATTAAAGAACCCACCCATTAAACTTTTCTTTATTTTTTTCATTTTATGTATTGAAATCTATTTTGAATCGTACTATAATTTACAAGCACGTTTCAAATGGATCCTTAGCTCAGTTGGTAGAGCAACTGACTCTTAATCAGTGGGCCAAGGGTTCAAGTCCCTTAGGATCCACCATTGTGCAAATTGCCCGATAGAAATATCGGGTTTTTCTTTTGCTTCCTCCTTGAAGAAAAGAATGTTCCATAGGCGACTTCATAGCATTCAAGAAGCCAAGAGAAACGTCGTCGTCATTTAGACTCAATGTGAAATTTTTTCTGTTAAAAAGGCCCATGCAGACGCATAGGCCAATTTTGTTTTCTATTATTCTTCCTTATTCTCTTCTTTCTTCACATTGGAAGTAAGACCGACAGCATCATTGATTGGAAGGGAGATGATGATACCCTGTCCTTTGCTGGCAAGGCCGGCATCATCATAAATCTGCTTCATCACTTTGTCTTTGATGGCAAGAGGAACAACAATGAAGACCACTTCCTTTTCTGGCTGAAGGTTGATTCCATAGAATTTCGTCATCTCTGGATTGGCAGTGCCTCTGGCGACCGTGATGGTGCCTCCCTTGGATCCTGCCTTCCAGGCAGCCGACATGACCAGATCGGTCGTTCCTTTGTTGACAATGACTAAAATCAATTCAAATTCATTATTTTGCATTTTCTTCGTTCTCCCTGATTTCTTTGTTTTGGTCGGCTAAAAAACGATATACAGAAATTCCGCTTACGGAATCGATCGGACAGGTAAAGGCAATGCCCTTCGCTGCCTTGGAGATGGCAAATCGCTCTTTGGCGATATTCAGAATCTTATCGACATATTCGGATCGGGTAACCGTCATGATGATTTCCTTTTTGAGATTGTCTGCACCAAGGACGCTGGCAATCTCGACCGGAGGCTGAGAATGCGAATAGAAAATCATGCTCATGCTCGCCCCGCAATCCTGATAGGCCTTTGTATAGAAGGACGATTGATTTCGATTCACAATCGTGATGACCAAACAGAGCGGATAGACTTTTTCCCTTTGATCGAACGGAAGACGCTCTGTTTGTACCTTTTTTTCTTCTACTTTTTTCTTTTTGAATCCAAACATATCAGTTCGCTCCTTCTACTACACAAGATGGAAGATGGATGATCTGGCTATCATCATGTTCTCTATTCGCCTTGAGAGCCTTACGATAGGCATGTTTTTCATTGACAATCGTGAAGATACCAATCAGTTCGACTGCAATGATCGGCATGATGGACATCAATCCGACGACACCGAATCCATTTCGCATCATATCGATTCCGGAATCCGGATGAAGAATCTGTGTGTATCCGATAAACAATGGAAGGAAGAAACAGCTCGCCATCGTTCCGGTTGCAACACCAGCTGCATCTATGGAGATACCAACGAAAATTTCTGGTGCAACGAAGGACAATGCGATGGCAAATATAAAGAGAGGAATGACGAAATTCATCATATCGATGTTGAATGTGACACGAATGGCGTTTAAGGAAATGGCAAGTGATGTCGCCAAGCCGAGTGCAATATAGATAACTTTCTTCGAAACTGAACCGCGGCTGACTTCATTGACATTATCGGCAAGAATTTTGACAGCCGGTTCTGCAAGCATGGAGATGAAGCCGAGAATGATGCCGACAAGAACAAGCAGCCACAGACTGGATTGTCCTTGTGCACCAAACCATTTTCCAAAGGCATAGGCAAAGGGAATGAATCCGGATTCCGCACCCAAGAAGAAGAGAACCAAACCAACAAAGGTATATCCGAAACCGATATAGATGGAAATCAGGGCTTTTCCCTTGACCTTGGCAAAAACATTGAAAATGACAAAGAAGGAGAAAATCGGAACCATGGAGATGGCCACATTCTTCAAAGAGGCCAAAAGTTCTTCCAAAAAGAGATGACCAAGTTCCTGATAGGTGGACAATTCCTCAAACGTGATGGTCTTGAGAGCCTCCTGGGTCTTCGTCATTCCATCCACGCCGGAGAACGTGAGGTTTCTTAGGATGATCATATAAATCATGACGAATAAGACAGTTCCCAAAGAACATAAGCCAGAGAAGCCAAAGGATGCATCCTCAGCGTTCTTTCCGCCTAAGACGTTTGCAACAGAAACGCCTAACGCCAAGATGAAGGGAACAGTCACAACACCGGTCGTTACACCGCCAGCATCAAAGATGATGGAGAAGATATTCTTATCCGCAAAGCATCCCAGAGTGAAGACAAGTCCGTATCCGATGGCTAACCAATATTTCAGGGATTTATTCAATGCAACGCGCAGGATGCCGATGGTCAGGAAGACTCCGACACCCACGGCGGCAATGATGATAAGGCCCCAATCCTTTCCGTTGGCACCACCCGTTCTTTCCGCAAGAACAGAGAGATCCGGCTCAGCAATCGTCGCCAGGATCCCCAAAAGGAAAGCGACAATCAATAATGCGATCAGATTCTTTTTCTTCGTCAGCTTCATGCCGACGACTTCACCGATCTTCGCCACCGACTTCTCCGCCCCGATGCCGAAGAGAGAGGTACCCAAAATCAACGGCACCGTTGAAATCAAAAGTGCAGCGATAATCGGGCCAAATTTCGTTCCTTCATTGAGTTCCAATCCAGGAACACAGAAATTGATGATCAGAAGAGCCACGATGATGGGAAGAATGGCAAAACTTGACTCTTTCAAGGAATGTAGGAATTCTTTTCTCACTGAATTTCTCCTTTCTTTTACAATAAAAGGGACCAAAGAATGGCCCCAGTTTATTCAAAATTAACTTCGAGCCTGATAAAGCGGCTTCGATGTGCCCTGACCACCCTGTGGCGGAGGACAGATACGGTTGGAAACAAATACGATTCTGAACAAGGTAGCGCCGATGATGATGACAATGACATAATTGCTGGCAAAGAAACCAAATGCCATTCCCAAAAGGGTACCTGCAGACGTGAAATGAACAGCTTCGGCAAGACAATTGTAGTAATTGCTGTCCCGATAGATGGACGATTTTCTCTTGTTGAAGAAGAGAAGAATCAAAGAGGCAATCAGCATCGTTCCGGCAACAACAGCAGACGTGATTCCAATCTGAACCCAAACAGAACGGAGATAGGCTGGTCTTCCGGCCTTATTGAGATAATCCACGAAGGAAGAATAGGTCGTCTGGATGTTCGTGTCGTCTCCCGTCAGATATTTATAGAACTTTGTGCCATCGACAATGTCTGTGCCATCGAAGCCGGAATGAACATCACCCGTATAGGAAGCAGAAACAGTGATGGAGCTCTTTGTCGACTTCAATGGATAGACAGCTGTGAGAATGAAGTCCTTTGCCCACAAGGTGTAGCTATGCGGGAAGGAATTCGCTGTATTCGATGCATCCATATTCAGAACAACGGAGGAAACGAAATTGTTCAGGAACAAGGAATAGTTTTCATCATTCTTCGACATCGTCGGAAAATAGAAATTCTCAAGGAAATAGGTGTTTCCATTGTCTTCATAGACGACGGAGGAAGATGTTGTGCTCGAGGATGTGGAGGAAGTGGAGGAATCGATGACAGTGCTCGTGCTGACAGAAATACAATCGAAGTAATATTCGTAGGAAAGGTTCGTGAAATTCTTTGTGTAGGCTGTCGACTGGGTGGTATGATTTGTTCCACCGCTTTTATCCTGGAAGGTCGCCTTGAAAAGAGCCTTGGAAGTATTCGTTCCGTTGTATTCTTTTTCGAATCCACCGGCTTCTTCCGTGTATTCTCCATCAAAATCATAGGCCAAGACATATTTGCCATTTTCTTTCTTGATGGTGACGCCATTCTTGAAGTATTCGCTTCCAATCGTCGCCTTCACGCCTTTGTCGAGATCGTAATTCGCTGATGTCGAAGAAAAGATAGACGAAGTACTTGCTGTATATCCCTTGCTCAGAAGAGGAATCCAAGGAAGGAAAATAAACAAAATTGCGCTCAGCAAAGTGACATACCATTTGTTTTTTCGACAATCAAGGGCTGCCTGGTTCGAAAAGAATGCTTTGAGTATTGTGACAAGGTTTTTCATTTTTATTCATCCTTTGTAAAACTCATATATATAAATATATATATGCGATTTAATATTATGCATTAAAAGAGATTTTTTTACAACCACTTTGCGTTGACAACAGCCAATAAAAAAATAAATTGTTTCTTTGTCGTTTCCTAGTTTCATTATTCTCTAAATTTTCATAGATAAGAAAAATACGATGATTAAGGTTCTTTTTCGAAATTATGAAGTCGTTTCTTAGAAACAGAACTTAACTTCATTTCCTTGAAAGTGAAAGAAAAAAGACAATCAAACAATTGAATTGAACCAACATCTTCTTTATAATCTATCTAACCAAGTTTGGAGGAATTATATAAACATGGCTAAAGAAAGATCAACTCCACGTTACATCAAAATCGCTCAGGATGTCTGTGGAAAAATTTTGACAGGTGAATATCCAGAAGGCACATTGCTCAAAGGACGTTCTATCTTGGGGGCTTCCTATAATGTCTCCCCGGAAACAGTCCGCAAGGCTCTCAACATTCTCGAAAAAGAGAAAGTCGTCTCTTCCAAGAGAGGCGTCGGTGTCTTTGTCGATTCTGTTTTGCACGCTCAGGAATTTGCCAACAAGTGGAAGGCTGAAACACAGATCAAGGACAAATATGCCAACCTTGAAAAATTATTGGCCCAGCAGAGAGATATCGAAGCCAAGGTCAATGCTGCCATCGATGACATGAAGGATTCCTTCACTTATCAGACCACAGAGGCAATCAAATTCTCCAAGGTCGAAATTCCACAGAATTCCTGGATTGATGGGAAAACAGTCGGTGATGTCTATTTCTACAACTACACCGAAGCCACCATCGTTGCCATCATCGGTTCCGACAACATGACCAAGCAGTCGGTTGGCCCAGATTTCGTCTTGCATTCCGGAGATAAGATTATCTTCGTCGGCAAGGACAACCTCACCTATGACCGTGTCCTTTCCTTCCTCACCTATGGTGTCATCAACCAGGGCGAATAATTAAAGACACTATTTTCGAAAACCAAGCCATTGCATTTTCAGCAGTGGCTTTTCTTCTCACTCGACAGAAAGGACAAAGACTATGACACTGAACAGTGAAGATTCCGCTTTATTCTATGAACTATTTCTTCCCCTCCTTGATTATGTAAATACGAAAAAGCATGTCGTCGATCCAACGGAATATATAACTGCGAACGGCATCAATATAAACGCCGCCAAAAAGGTCGCAGACACCTTGTGGACAAACGTCTCCTTAATCGATTGCTACATCGCAGAAAAAGGAAGTGATTTTCCCCAGGACCATAAGGATCTTCTACTTAGCTGGAAAAGATGCGTAAAAGAGGATTTCTTTGTCGAAAGGCATTTAAAGAGTGGCTCCATACTTATCTCAAAAAAGGAAGATGTCTATCTTGTAAAAGGCATCATTTCGAAATGGGAAGAAATGTTGCCATATGGTCTTCCAGCTTACATAAGAGGAACACTCATTCCATTTAAAGATGTCATCATCGCCGATGGTTTGATTGAAGTCATGCCAATTCGCTTCGG
The DNA here is from genome assembly GCA_963660905.1 of bacterium. Classification (GTDB taxonomy): domain Bacteria; phylum Bacillota_I; class Bacilli_A; order RFN20; family CAG-288; genus Enterosoma. The sequence continues at coordinate 38,696 of CAVKZJ010000012.1, forward strand.
TTCCGTTTTCAAGGAAGACGTTAGGCAAATCTATATCAACGCCAAAAATAACGGCAAAATCATAAAGAAGCTATAAGTCATGAAAAAAAGGTTTATTTCCAAAGCGGGAAGTAAACCTTTTTGCTTTCATCAACCGGATGACTCAGCAGGATGTCTCGACTCTTTCTGCACTATTCACAATGGAGTCAATCTGTCCTTTGACTTCGTTCCACAATTTCCTTGCGCTTTCCGACATTTCCCCTTTGCAATAGATGTTGCCTTCATTGAGAGTCACATTGAACGAATTGATTGCCAAATGACGGTTCTTCTTATCCGAACCGCTTTCCTTTGGTTCAAGTGTAAAGGAATACCACTGAACATTGACCGCACCATCCGCGATTTCCGTGTCCGGCTTCAGCGTCGAAGTGCTTCGAATCTCATAATCAAGATTGACAATCTTCTCCTTCAGTTCGTCATTCAGTTTTTGTTCCTTCATCGCGGAATATTTATTGATGTTTTCGGTTTTCTCAAAAACATAATTCAATTGAACAGAGCCGCATTCCATTTTTGTCTTTGAATAAGAGGTTCCCGAAGCGCAGGAAGCTAGAAACAGAACAGGCAAAATAAAATTCATTTTTTTCATAATGTTACCTCACTTAGTTATGAATGTCATTTCTTCGAATTCATTGGAAATCACATAGTAATTTCCCGGACGAGAACGCCAATCATAATGACTGACGATATAATCCGCAATATATTGGGAACCATCGGAATTGTATTTTCTGAGACGTGCATATCCAATTCCCAGAATGGAATGTCCTGAGATATGAACAATCGCCGGGTTATTTGAATACATAATGTAATTCTTATAATCCTCATAAGAGGATGAATTCTTTACGTTAAGTTGGCCTCCATTATGCCGGTTTAAATAGGATTTCAAACCAGTTCTTCCTTTTGTTCGATTTGTTCCAGATTGACCAACATTTGTTTTCATATCGACAGCCAACTCATTGACCAGTTTTGCCACATCACCGGATTGGTTATCATCATGAATCAAGGGTAAAGTGCCCGAATACAGATCATATGAGCTATATCGATCATAAAAACTGATTAACATAGCTGCCGCAGTTGGCGTACAGCCATTTGTCACATATTCATTATAATATTCAGGACAATCTTTTAAATAACGGGAATACGCCTGGCTGGAAGATTCAACAGAGAGGAGCTGAGTTGGATTGCACACGTAACTCAATTTGGAATAATCATAAGTATTTACAATTGAAATTGCATACGCATCCTTCGTTTCCTGTTGCTGATTTGCGACAAATTCCATCGTTTCTTGAAGCGTAGGCACAGAATTCGTTTCACAGAACGATGTGATTTCATGATTGGAAGCGTCCTTAACCAAATAGCCTACAATGTGATCATCTTTCGAAATTTTGTACATATTTTTAACTGTTTTATCAAAATATGTATAAGCAAAACTCACAGTAGAATCTTTCCAGGAAGGAATCAATTCTTCAACTGTTCCAAAATCAAAATGAGACAATGAAGTTGATTTCAACGAATTCAAAGAAACAGAATTAAATGTTATAAAACCTAAAGCGGTTAAAAACATTTTTGAAATCATAATCTAATTTTCCTTTCATTTTCTAAACACATAAACATCCACGACCCAATTTTAAAAAATCAACATATCATAATCTAATAAAATCAATTTCCGCAAAACACCTCCTTTTCATAACAAGGGAGAAAACGAGTGAAATCTAAGGTTGATTTATGGTTGTTATGATTTTAGTCTTTTTTTAAACAAATATCAATTATTATTTGTTGCATTCGTTTCATTCTTAATAAAAATGAAACAAATAGCGCACACTTTACACTAAAAATATGGATTACATATTTCAGTGCTTTTTCTTCTCTTTTCATTTACAATATTATTGATATGAAAAAACTAGAACAGACCAATACTCCGAAAGAAAATAACAAGAGTCCAGAAAAGGCAAAAACTGCCACGAAAGCTAAAAACACAGGCAAACAGAAAAAGCAGGAATCCGAGGCGATGAAACGGCTGAAGATTGAAAACGAAAGTGCCAAATCTCTGATCACTATGGCACAAATCAATGCCGCACAATATGAGAATTCGCTTTCCTCGATTCAAAGATACATCATGTCCAATGACAGCAATACTGCCTTGAAGACCATTGATCCCTTAAAGACGAAAATCGAATCCTGCATCCAGGCTTTCTTACAGGAAAACAAGGAATATAAAATTGAATTCGTTTTCTTTTTTTCCATAATGGAAAATGCTTTATATCGGGAATACTACTTCCAGCCAAGCGTTCTTCAGATTCCATTTCCTTACGATATCGTTTCCCTTTATACGCTTGAAGGACAGGCCCATTTCCAGAAGGGCGATTTTGCTCATGCCAAGGAATGCATCCATAAAGCCCTGCGATATGATCCTGTCAATATTGATCTTCTTTTCCTTTCCGCGGATCTCAATCGGAACCAATTCAATTGGTTTTCCTATAAGAGTGATCTTGAAAAGATTCATTTCTTTCTCTACAAGGAAGAAGATTTTCGAAAATATTACCGATATCTTCAAACCTACTACACAGAATATGAAAAGAATCCGATATTGGCAAAATTGCTTGCAAAACTCGGAAGTGAGAAAACAAAAAACACCTTATACCAGACCTGGATGCTTTTGACCGAGAGCCAAAAGAAACTTCTGAATGAATTCGAGATTCCCTGTGATCTCTCTGATTTTGTGTTGAATGTACTGATAAGTGCATGCAAAATCTGCCTTTTATACAACAATATCCAGGGATACAAATATTACTTCAATGTCTTTGTCAAATTCAGAAATGACAAACAGATAAACGAACTGATCCATGATGAAGATAAATGAGAATCAAAGAAACGTCATCGCCAAAAGAAGCCTATTTCCTTCTTCCCTTTTCCATTTGGAAGCCGTGATCATTCTGCTCGGCATTGTTTTGATTGCCGTCGATCTCAGCCTGATGTTTTTTGTCTATAAGGAATTCAGGATCACGACTGTCATCACCTCTTCGATTTTTCTTTTCATCATCCTCTTCTGTGCTTTCCAGCTTCTTTCTTATCTTCGTTCCAATAAAGCAGGAGAAGAAGCAATCGTTGTCACGAAGGATGAATTCTATCTCTATCTTCCAAAAGAGAAAGAAATCATCATCAAAAAAGAAGACATGATTCAGATAGAAACAACCAGAAACATCTTTTCCTTCTTTATCAAAAATAAGAATACAGGAAGTCTTAAAATCACCTATAAGGAAGAAAAGAAAGAAAAGAAAGTCACACTTCCCTATATTGATCAATACGTAGAAACAAAAGAGAAACTACAGAAAGCACTCAACGCAAAATAAAGCATCCAAAGGTGCTATAAAACACGTTTGTCGCTTGCTATATTTATAGCACGATGCAAATGATTTGAAATATAAAAAGTCTATTTTCCTGAAATAAATCAGAAGAATAGACTTTTCTTGCTATAAATCCAACGATTCGCTTTTATTTGGCGAATTCTTCTGGATGATGTGCTTCGTATTTCTTACGTTCGGCGGTATCAAGAATCTTCTTTCTCATGCGGATTGACTTTGGCGTGATTTCACAAAGTTCATCCGTATTGATATAGTCGAGGCAGTCTTCCAAAGACATCTTTCGAGGAGACTTAAGAACAACCGTGACATCCTTGTTGGCAGAACGCTGGTTTCCTAAGGACTTGGTTCTGACGACATTGACAGCCAAATCCGAGTTGTATTTATTTTCTCCGACAATCATGCCTTCATAGACATCCACGCCAGGGCCGATGAAGAGAGTTCCTCTGTCTTCAGCAGATTTCAAGGCATAAGCTGTCGACTTTCCATCATCGGTTGCGACAAGGACACCGTTGATTCTCTGTCCGATGGCACGATTGACCTTGGGACGATATTCCTTGAAGGAATGGTTGATGATGCCATATCCCTTGGTGGCGGTCATGAACTGATTCATGAAGGAAATCAAGCCACGGGAAGGAATGACATAGGTCAATCTTGTCTGGCCATTTTCGCTGGTCATGTTGATTGTTTCAGCCGAACGATTTCCGACCAGCTGCATGACAGCACCGGCATATTCATCCGGAACATCGATCTGAAGATCCTCATATGGTTCGCATTCGACGCCATCGATGACCTTGATGATGACCTGCGGCTTGCTGACCTGAAGTTCGAATCCTTCTCTTCTCATCGTTTCGATCAGAACAGAAAGATGAAGTTCGCCACGTCCGGTGACGATGAAGGACTGATCGGTATGATCGATATCGATACGCATGGAGACATCCTTCTGAGATTCTTCATAAAGACGATCTTGAATCTTCTGCGCGGTGAGGAGAGTTCCTTCCTTTCCACTGAAAGGAGAAGAGTTGGCGGCAAAGGTCATACGCATGGTCGGTTCATCGATACGAAGCGGTGGCAGTGCCTCGAGATGATCTGTCGGACACACGGTTTCACCAACCATGATATCCGGAAGACCGGCAATACCGCAGATATCGCCTGCTTCGACATGATCGACATCGATTCGATCAAGTCCATGATAGGAGAAAAGCTTGGCAATCTTGAACGTTGTCGTCGTACCATCGAGTCGCATGCAGGAAACGGAATCGTTGAGATGGATGACACCGCGATCGACTCTGCCGATGCCAATTCTTCCAACATACTTGTTGTAATCAAGCAAGGATGGCTGGAACTGCAATGGCTCATTTTCATCTGCGGCAGGGGCTGGAATGGTCTTCAGGATTGTATCGAAGAGAGGGTCCATGCCGGGCTGCTGATCCTCGACTTTATCCGAATAGGAGGAAGTCATATTCAAAGCCGAAGTATAGATGACCGGGAATTCGAGCTGTTCATCATCGGCACCCAAATCCATGAAGAGTTCCAAAACCTGATTCAGGGCGCGTTCCGGATCGGCACCTGGACGATCAACCTTGTTGATGACGACGACCGTCTTCAGATGATAGGAGATGGCCTGTTTGAGAACGAAGCGTGTCTGTGGCATCGGTCCATCGAAAGCATCGACCAAAAGGCAGACGCCATCGACCATGTTCATGATACGTTCGACCTCACCGGAAAAGTCGGCGTGGCCTGGAGTATCGACAATGTTGATCTTGCAGCCTTTGTAATTGATGGCGGTTGTCTTGGCAAGGATGGTGATGCCTCTTTCATGCTCCAATGGATTGGAGTCCAAGGCACGGACCATGACTTTCTCATTTTCACGGAACGTTCCGCTTGTCTGCAAAAGAGCATCGACCAAAGTCGTCTTGCCGTGGTCGACATGGGCAATAATGGCAACATTTCTGATTTTATCGTTCATAACAGATTCTCCTTTCACGTGAAAAGACGTGAATAAAACTTAGTTATTATAATAACTATACTCTGTGAAATAAATTGTTTTTTCACTGAAAATGTTTACATATCCAAAATAGGAAGCAAAATGCAGCTACATCGATAGATCGAAGTCGGAATAAAGTTTCTCCAATTGGGCATCGAGTTTCCCTATCTCGTCCTCGATCTGCTTCATTTTTTCCTTCGAAGAATAGTTTTCTTCCAGATAACAGGAATCCGTCAATTCCTTTTTCCGTTTCTCCAGACGATCGATCTTCTCCATGATTTTCTCTGGGGACTCCCTCGTCAGTCTTGTCTTTTTAGTCGGCTCCTGTGTTTTTTTCTTTTCCAGTTCGATCTGACGTTCCTGCTTCTTCTGCATGTCTTCCAATTCCAAGGCTTCTCTTTCCTCATTCATGATTTTGATGAGTTCCTTTTCCTTGAACGCGGAATAGGGTCCTTCGTAGTAGTAGCCTTTTCCATGATAGAGATAGAGCAATTTATTGCATGTCTTATCGATGAAATCACGGTCATGGGAAATGATGACAAGGGTTCCCTCGTATTCATTCAAGGCATCAATCAATTCTGAAATGGATAGCATGTCGAGATGGTTCGTCGGTTCATCCAAGAGAAGGAGATCATAGTCTTCCAAGGAGAGATGAAGAATCTCGATGCGCATAAGCTCGCCGCCGCTGAGTTCGCAAAGCCTTTTCTCATTTGCTTCCTTATAGGTGAAAGCATACCGAGCCAATCCGGAATAGATTTCCTCATTGCTCATTCTGGGATAAAGATTTCTGAAATGATCAAACAGCGTCTCATCCGACTGGTAGGAACGAATATCCTGTCTTAGAATTCCCATCGACATATGAAAATAACGGCGGATATTTCCGCAATTGGGCTGAAGTTCATTCATCAACACCTTGCCGAATGTCGATTTTCCAATTCCATTGGCCCCCATGACGGCCAGATGGTCTTTGCCGAACAGGGTGAAATTGATGCCTTCAATCAAAGGACGGTCATATCCCACTGCCACCTGATTGAAATCGAGCAGTTTCTTTCCTTCTCTTGTTTCTCCTTTTAAACCGATGGAGAGAGATTTGTTCTTTCTCTGGCTGGGATCGGAAATCGAATTGGCCTGAAGCCTCTCGAGCTTCTTTTCCCGGTCGTGTGCCCGAGAGGCAAAACGGGGCTTTGGCATATAGAAGGTGATGAAGCGTTCAAGTTTCGCTCTTTCCTCTTCCTGTGCCTTGTATTGTGCCAATTCGTTTTCATAACGGTTTTTCTTTTCGATGGCGAAATTGTCATAGTTGGTGTTGTACATCGTATAGACCTGATGATCGATATCCAAGATGTGATCGGCGACATGCTTGACAAACGTGATGTCATGGGAGACAAAAAGAACCGCTCCCTGATACGATTTTAGATAATCTTCTAGCCACTCTATGGAAATAATATCGAGATGGTTCGTCGGTTCATCAAGTATTAGAATGTTTGGATTCAATAAAAGGAGCTTCGCAAAAGCAACACGCGTTTTTTCACCGCCCGAAAAGGTGGAGATTCTTCGATCGTAATCTTCCTTGGAGAAAGAAAACATGTTGAGAATCATCGCAATCTTGTATTTGTAGTTGTATCCATCCTGTGCCTCAAAAGAAAGCTGGGCCTTAGAATACTGCTCTAAAAGCTGTTCATCCTCAGGATGAAGAGAGACCTCCTTGGAAAGTGCCTTGATTTTTTCTTCCAAGGAAAGCAGGTCTTTATAAACTGACAGCGCTTCTTCATAAAGGGTATGATTCACATCCTCAATGACATCCTGGGAGAGATAGCCGATGGAGGTGTTCTTTGAAAAAATAATTTTTCCGCCTGTGACTTCTTCCTTCCCTAAGATCATCTTGATCAGGGTAGATTTTCCTGAACCATTCGGACCTAAAATTGCCGTTCGATCCGAATCACGGACTATAAAAGAAACGGGCTGAAAAAGTTTTTCACCCGAAAATTCTTTATACACATCCTGCAAAGACAATATGACCGACATAATTGTTAATCTTTCTCAATCAGGAAGCTGTCAGAAGAATCCATCTCGATTCTTTCTTCAACAACCGGAGGAACTTCGACTGGGTCATTGGAAAAATCGAAATCATTCAATGCCGATGTCACAAGGGACTGCATGCCTGGTTTCTCTGTATAGAGGGTAAGGAGAACATCGCCTTTGGCAACCTTGTCGCCGAGTTTCTTGCTCAATAAGATACCGGCTGTCGGATCGATGACATCCTCCAACGTTTCTCTTCCGGCACCGAGCTTCATGCTGATTAAACCGAGATCCATCGTGTTGATTTCCGAAATATAGCCTGATTTGATGCTGCGAACTGGGATAGAGTACATGCTGTTGGGGAATTTGGAAGGGATATCGATATAGGTCGTATCTCCTCCCTGGGCACGGACAAACTGCTTAAAAACCTTATAGGCCGATTCATCTTCCAAACTACGAAGAAGATCTTCTCTCGCCTTCTTTCGATCCTGATAGAGTCCAGACTGAAGAAGAATCGTGGCTCCGCTGGAAAGACAGAGTTCGGTAAAGTCTTTTGGTCCCTTGTTATGCAATGTATCAATTGCTTCCTTCACTTCCAGGATGTTTCCGATTGCATTGCCTAAAGGCTGGTTCATGGATGTGATTTCCGCCTGGACATTTTTCTTGAAATGAGCACCGATTTCGACCATGAGCTTGGCCAATGTTTCAGCATCCTGCTTGCTTTTCATGAAGGCACCATTTCCGTATTTGACATCCAAAAGAATGCAATCGCATCCAGATGCCAGCTTCTTGGACATGATGCTCGAGGCAATCAAAGGCATGGAATCCACGGTTCCCGTCACATCACGCAATGCGTAAAGTTTCTTATCGGCTAAATCGATCTCTGCGCTCTGACCAATGATGCTCATACCGCATTTGTTGACCGTATCGATGAATTCCTTAGGCGAGAGAGTGACATTCATTCCCGGAATCGATTCGAGTTTATCGAGCGTCCCTCCGGTGAATCCTAGACCACGTCCGGACATCTTGGCAACTTTGACGCCAAGGCTGGCAATCATTGGGCAGAGAGCCATCGAGGTCTTGTCGCCGACACCGCCGGTGGAATGCTTGTCGCATTTGACACCATTGATTTTATCCAAATTGAAGATGGCTCCCGATTGCATCATTGTTTCTGTCAAAGAAAATGTTTCCCGCTTGGTCATTCCCTGGAATCGTATCGCCATGAGAAGAGCGGATGTCTGATAATCTGGAATTTCATCTTTGCAGTATCCTTCAATCCAATATCGAATTTCCTCATCGGACAATTCCTGTCCATTCTTCTTCTTTTCAATGATAAGAACCATATCCATAAAAAGTTACCTCACCTTCAAAAATTCGTATAAATCATTATAACATAGTCAAAAAAAAGATGGTTGACGGATGGCATATTCTCCCGAGGAAGAAAAAAAGATGAACCTTTTTACAGTCCATCCTTTTTGTGTTCTGCTCTGAACTTATTCGATGTAGATGACAACCCAGCGATCATTTTCCACTCCGTTGATGTTGTCATAAATTCTCAGAAAAACCGTGTGTACTTTCTCATCGCCAGTATAGATGAGCTGGGAATGAGGTGTCGTATAGATATATTCCTGATCGTCGGATGTTTCTCCATTGGTGACAAGGGCTCTTCTCGCCGTGAAGGCTTTTCTGGCATTGCCTACAAGAGTATATCCGCAGTTGGAATTTTCTGACATCGGAATCGGCTTTCCATCCTTATGGACAAAGCGAATTTCCGTATTCGGGTAGAGAACACCCGTATAGTAATATTCCTTCGTCCCATAAAGAGGGGAGACATGGGCGGAAAACTGATGTTTTTCATTTTCCTGGACGAGATAGACATCTTCGCCAGTATCTTCTTCCATCGACTGTGTAACTTCAAGCAAAGGTCTTCCTTTGAACGGCTTGACGTTCTTCGAATCACCGGATTTGACTTTTACCATAAGTTTTATCCTCCTTAGATGTGTATTGGACAATACTATTATAATACAAAACAAGAAAGAAAGCGCTTAGAATTTAACATAATTTATAAAATCATCCCTAAAGAGATGGGAATCGGATGAAACCTATTTCACAAAAGCGTTCCTTCTCTTTTCATTCCTGTCGATATGGTACAATATACCGCGAGATTTCACTATGTCAAAAAAACACTCCACCGGCAAAAAAAAGATCATCGAGAAAAAAGAAGAATTCGATTTTTCATCTTTGCTTGTCTACTGCAACGAAGAAGAAAAGGAGCAATTCAGAGAAGGCCTTTCCCATTCTCCGATTTCCGGACTTCTTTTGAACGAGGAACTCTGCAGCAGGAAGGAATTCCAGGAACAATTTCCGGAACTTGAGGAAGACAATGACGACTCCCTGCTTTTCCGCTTTGACAAGAAAGAGGACAGCCTAGGAAAGACGCTAGCACACTTCGGCGGATATTTCTATATTCTCGATCCAAGCAGTGCCTTGATTTCCAGCTATCTTGAAAAACTCCTAAAGAAGGATTTTGTCTGTTTTGACCTTTGTGCTGCACCTGGAGGAAAAACCATTGCACTGAATCTGAGAAGAAAAGATGGCTTCTATCTTGCCAACGACCTCTCTTTTGACCGTGCGCAGGAAATCGACAAGAATGTCCAGCGTCTAAGAAAAACAAACATTCTTTCTTTGTCAATCGACCCGATGAAGCTGAATCTTCCAAGTCTCTTCGACTTGGTCATCGCCGATGTTCCCTGCTCCGGATCAGGCATGATCCGAAAAGAAAAGAAGATGATGAATGACTGGTCAATGGAGAAAGTGCAAAGACTTCTTCCAATCCAGAAGAACCTTTTGGAAAAAGCCTATGAAATGACAAAAGGAAATGGCATCATCGCCTATTCCACATGTTCCTTGTCGATAGAGGAAGATGAATGCCAGATGGAAGACTTCCTTTCAAGACATAAAGACTGCTCTTTGATCAACCTTGACCCAAGGGAAGGCATGGTCAAAGGAGATAAGAATCTTGGATATCATATGATTCCTGGAATCTATGCAGGAGAAGGTATCTATTTTGCCTTGATTCGAAAAAATAATGACGAGCAGCATCCTTTGACACCTTATCATAAACAAGAAGAGCCGATTGAATTTCCCTATCACAAGAATACCTATATTGCTTCGAAGATGTATGAAGAATTCCTTTCTCTTCCCTTTGTCGCCCCTGGAATCAAGAAATACGATCTCAGTGAGCATCCCAAATGCAAATTCGATCATTCGTATTCGAAAATCTGCCAGGAGGTTCCTCTTCTTGAGGTCACGAAGGAACAGGCTCTTTCCTATATCGCCGGAAATGAAATCAAGTCAGACAAGGAAGAAGGCCTTGTCGTTCTAAGTTATCAAAAAATGCGTCTCGGTTTTGGAAAAATACAGAATGGAAAAGTCAAAAATTACCTCCCGAAAGGATTGAGAGGAAACCTTCTTGCATAAGAATATCAGGTAATCAAACATGAAACGAACAAATAAAATTTTGATTAAGTTAGTCTATATCGCTGTGTTCAGCGCTCTCTGCTATGTCGGAACGATGATCATGATTCCCATTGGAACATCCAAAGTGCATCTAGGAAATTTCTTTTGCATCATGGCCGGTCTTCTCTGCGGTGGCCTGATTGGAGGAATCTCCGGTGCACTAGGCATGGGGCTCAATGACATCACGTTTGGCTATGACTACACTGTCTACTGCCGAACCTTCATCCTAAAATTCCTTATGGGATTCATCGTAGGATCGCTCTTCAGGTTCCTCGTCAAGAAGAACTGGAAGTCCTCCATCTTCACATGGCTCAGTGCCCTTCTTCTTGCCGGACTCTTCAGTTACATTCTTGTGATGTTTACCCTCGGAAAAGAGAAATATACTCTTCTCATGGTCATCTTATGCGGAGTGCTCTTCCTTCTTGTTCTATTGAACGCCATCTTCTCCTTCAAGCTCGACAATGTGATGAAATGTGTTTCCTTCTCCCTGATTCTGTCGACCGCCGTCAATGTCGTCGGCGAATTCTATCTCCGCATCGCCTTCAAAATGATGCTTGGCATGACCTATTTCGATGCCAAAGTCCTCTCCATCAGTTCCCTTCCCGGCTCTCTCTTCACCAGCATCGTCACTCTTATTCTTGTCACCACGCTTTACTACCCTGTCTACAAAGCGACAAAGAGTGTCAATCAATTCGATGATCTCTCACCATTGCTCGATCCGATCGACTGCCTAGGCAGTGAAAAAAATATCTCGAAAGAAAAAGAAGAAGAAGAAACAAAGAAATAACAAAGAAGGCAAAAAAAACTTCCCTGATAAATGGAAGTTTTTTCTTTTGGCTAATCTCAATTTTCTTTCAATGCGTCGATTTTCTTTTCAAGTTTTGGAAGTTTCTTGATTGTCAGCGTCTCGATTTTTTGTTTCATTGTCTCTAAGGTCGAATTAATAATATTCTCCACTGTCTCATCGATTTTCTTTCCTTCCTCAAGAATTTTTGCCGCACTCTTCTTAATCTGAGAGACGTTATCATTCAATGTCTTCAGAGGATTATCGAGGTATGTTTTTTTGAAATCATCGAATTCCTTCTGAATTTCATTGCCTGTCTTGAATTTCTCATCTTCTCTTTCCTTCTGTTCAAGCAGATCAGCGTATTTCTTTCCTAGATTCATCAGAATACCTAAGAATGTCATGAAATAGGAAGGGCGTACGACATACATATTTGGAAATTCCGTGACACGCTGAATCGGGACATCATTCTCGGCTTTCATTTCCAGTTCCGAGACAAGTATGGCGTATTCACATTTTTTCTTTGTCCTGTTTTCATCCAAACGCTTGTAATAATCCGAATTCTTTTTCTTGGATGTGCTCGCTGGATTCTCATTTTTCATATCCAGGCAGGCGGAAGTCAACGGCGATTTTACATGGTCGTCGCTCGAATAGACCTTGAAGATATAATCCGCCTTGGTTCCGTTTCCAGCTTCCCCTTCATTTTTTACAAGCGTATTATCCTTCTCCCATGTGCAATGTTCGAACGCTCCATAAGAGTGTGCTGTCTTGAACTCATTGTCGCACCAGGCTTCGAGATTTTCACCAAGAAGTTTGACATTCAACGACGATTTATTTCTAGAAAGAGTCTCATATTGATTCTTCCAGTTCATCGCTTCTTCTTTATATTTGTCGATTTCTTTATTGGCATCTGCTTCTTTCTGCAGAAGAGCTGTCTTGTGATTCGATTCTGCAACCTGAATTTCGGTCTTCAGTTCTGTCACTTGAGTTTCATATTTCTTTTCGGCTTCATTCTGAATCAGCTGCTTCGAATTCTGAATTTCGTTTTCCTTGACAGCCAACTGCTTTTTCAGGTCTTCAATCTGACTAGCGAATTCTTTTTCCTTTTGTTGAACCGCCTCTTTCTTTTCGGATTCTTTTTCGAAGTTCAGTGTGTCAAGCTGATGCCTGAGTCCATCGATTTCGTTTTTGTACTGTAAATTCAATGTTTCTTTTTGACTCTTCAAATCTTTCTGATTGGTTTCCTGGAGATTCTTCAGACTCTCCTTCAGCTTATCAATCTGACTTGTATAGGAATTCGCCAGTTCCTGTTCCCTCAGATTTTTATCATTCTCCTTGTCCTTCAGATCTCCTTTAAGTTTTGCAATTTCTTCTCTTAAATCATCAAGGGATTTCTGATGGGATTGAATCAGCGTGCTTTTCTGCTCGGAAAGTTCCCTCTGAAGTTCGGCGTCATATTGCTTTATCCATTGTTCCTTTTCTTTTGTGATTCTTTTTTCCATCTCCTCATTCTTTTCCTTATCGATCAAATTCGAGATGAAAAGCGGATTGATTTCACTCATCTTGGATAAATCGATGATATCTCCCTTTTGAGCATCTTCCTGAAGCTGAAGCGTAGATGAATTCAAGACCGTCACTTTGATTTCTTTCATTTTTGGAATCTCCCTTCACTGTTCTGCAGATATTATTTTACGTGTTCGAAAGTGAGGAGGAAACAAGGAATTTCTTAATGTACATAGAAATGTACAAAAGAGGCAACACTTCACCAATATTACCTAAAATGAATGCCTTATTAGCCAATTTCCATCTATTTTATCTAGTACTAAATGAGTCTAGCGAGAGCCTATAAACAATCTTCATTTACGACAATGACGATCATTTATTGAACCTTAGTTGTTTCAAAATCTAGCACTACATTTCAAAACGAAAGAAAGTCTTAAAAATATAATGATTTGCTTCTAAGACTTTTTATTTTAGTTCTGCAAGAATATCAGAATCTAACAACATATTATTCAAATAAATCATCTAATATAACAACATTTTGAAAAGCATTGCTATATTCATTTTTCTTTAGACCATAGGTAGTAACTAATGTATTGAATGCACATGCTTTTTTAGGAATAAATGGACGAATTGCATCAATACGCGAATTCAATTTTTTAAAATAAGATAAATCTACTACAAAATCATCCTGATAGAATTTTATTTCACACAAATTAATGACATTATCATTTCTTGATATTACCATATCAATTTGTCCATGTTCTGATTCATTTGTAAAAATCCAAGATGCTTCCTTAGTAAGTACTCCACCTATATTTAAGGATTTTTTAATTTGACTTATATGATTAAAACACAGATTTTCAAAAGCCAAACCTTTCCAAATTGCAATCGTTTGACTTGTACTGTTCTCGGTCCAATAATTTGCATTTGGATTGTTTTCATATTTAAATTTTAAATAAAATATACAAAAAGAATCAATTAATTTATAATGTGGAATTTTAGAATCCGTTCCAAATAAAACATATTTTTTAACAAAATCACTAGAGATCAATGCATTAAGCACCTTAGATAAATTACCACCATCACTTATGTGTAATTTTTCAACTATTTCATTTCTAGTGTAGCCAATTTTTTTCTCGTTTAATAATATAACTACTTTTTTTGTAAATTCAGAGTTTTCAAAACATGAATCAAATAACCGATCAAACTCTAAATTTAATTGGGCATCTTTTGCAAAAAATATTTCATCAATATTTTGATTTATGCTTTTACCTTTTTTTATATAACCTAAATAATAAGGTATTCCTCCTAAAGCCATATATGAAGTGCATATATCATATCTTGAAAGAACTATACCATTTGATTTTAAGAATTCTTCACTTTCTTTTAAATTGAAAGGAGAAACTTTAATTTCATATGTAACTCTGCCATATAATCCACCACGATTATTAATCAAATGATTTTGAATCCACGAATTAACTGATCCACATATAATTAACATCAAATTTTCATTTGAAGAACCGTAATTATTCCAAAATGATTCGAAAGCTTTAATAAAATAAGACTTTGCAGTATCTAACCATGGCAACTCATCAATAAATACAACTAATCTACTGCCATCATCTTTTTGTATAAGTAATTTTTCCAACAAATCAAAAGCTTCAAACCAATCTTTAGGCTTTTTTTCGCCTTGAAGTCCATACTTTAATAGATTTTTATAAAATAGTTCTAACTGTAATAAAAGCAATTCCTTTTCATTTTCAATATCATCGGGAGAAAGAGCTGTATGTTTAAAAGTAAATTTATCCTTAAAAATTTGATTTATTAAGTATGTTTTGCCGACTCTTCTACGACCATATACAGCAACTAATTCGGCTCTTTTATTATTATATAAATCGAGTAATTCATTAATTTCTTTTTTACGTCCAACCATATAACCTCCGGCGAAATCGTGATTTTTTTCTCTTTTTCGCTCTAGCATTTATATTTTATGTCTTATAGTTAAAAACATCAAGTTATCAAAAAGCGAAATCGTGATTTTTTTCTCTTTTTCGCTTTTATATAAAGCTATCATTGAATCGAGAAATAAAACCTACTTATTCCAAAATCTAGCATTACATCAAAGATTCAGCATTGTTTTGATTTCTTCCATCGCCATGCTTCCGGCATAATAAAATACATGTATATTCTGTAGGTGATGAATGGAAGAGATGGCCATCTCTTCCATTCAGGCCGAGCACGCCATATCATATGACGTGAAGAAGCCATGGGCAAAGGAAAAGTCTTTTGAATCGATGAGACAGCCCTCAAAGCTTTCGCTAGATGAGGAAAATAAGAAACTAAGAGGACTGTCCCGTGACAAATACTGTATCCTGA
>CAVKZJ010000013.1:0-38237 GCA_963660905.1 bacterium
ATGATGTCTTCGATATCTAGTCCATAATGGTCTGCAATCTGAATGGCATATAAAAAGACATCGGCGAGTTCTTCCTTGATGTCGTCGAGTCTGTCTTCGCATTCCAGATCCAATCCAGACCACTGGAAGACTTCCAAGAGTTCGTTGGCTTCTAAATTGAGAGAAAGAACGAGATCCTTTCCATTATGGAACTGTTCCCAGTTTCTTTCGTCATTGAATTTTCTTATTTTCTTCAAGATTTCTTTATCCATAGCAGCATACCTCCCCTCTATTGTACTGCATTCTAACAATTCACATCGAAATAAAGTACAATATTCCTATCTATGAATCATGACAATCAAAATAATCTCGACTTGCTTCAGCTCTATAAGGAAAGTCTTTCCGACCTGACGGTCGAGAAAAAGGAAATTGAGAATATCAATGAATCAGTAGAGCTTTCCATGATGAAATCCTTCATGAAAGGCGAAAAGATCTATTGTATCAAGGAGAAGAATTTTCTCTCTCCTTTTTTGTTGGTTGATTTATTGCATGATACCTATTATCCTTTCCTCTTCTTCAAGGTAAAACAGGAAGGGAATACGCTCGCCTATGAAAAATCCCTTCCGATCTTCAACCAGGCGGCATTGCTCTTCTTGGATGAGGCGACGCTTCTTTTCGATACGAAAATCGCCTTGGAGGATATTGAAGTCCTTTATACGAAATTGAACAACCAGATTGTCACGGCGATGATGACGGATCGCATTCGTCTTGTTCCCTATCTCTGTTTTCGAGATGAGAAGACAATCGAATCCAATCGCATCTTTTCTTTCCTGAGAAATTATATCTTCGGATTCAAGGATGATGAAAAATATGATGCGCTCTTCAAGGAGACGGAAGATCATAAGACAGAAGAGAAGATTCTTCAGAATACCTTTGGCTTCTTTGCCAAGATGGAACGCGTCTACAAAAGAGAGGAAGTCTATCACGGAAGCTCTCTTTCCATAACGGAACCTTCTATCATGGAAGCCTTTCTGCTAGGTACTCTCTTCCGAAATGAAAAAAAGAAAGAAAGCACCCTGATTCTCACTTCGCCAGACGAGAAGAATCTGATTTTCGATATGCTGGAGAAATATCACCTTTGTGATTTCATCGATGAAGTGAAATACCAAGACGATGAAGAAATCGAATCACGATTGGATGAAATCAATCCAGAAGAGATTTCTTCGGAAGAAAGAAAAAAGGTATTCTTCTCACATATGAAAAAAGAAAGGATTCTTTCTTTCCAAAATAAGAAAGAAGAAGCCTATCTTCCTCTGAAGCCATTTCGCAATGTGGAATATCTGACGAAATTCCACAACGAGAAAAGCTATCTTCTCAACCTCGATTTGAGTCATTACACTGAAATGGATGCCAAAAGAGATGAGAATTTCTTTTTTGTGCTCAACGGACTTCCGACTATCCGAAATTCCTATGTTGCCAATCATCCCTATTATGGACTGACCTGTTCGTATGAAAGAGAGAATTATTCCAAGCTTCAGCTGATTCTGATCAATCTCATCAAATATCTCAAAGAGATGATCCAGAAGGTGAAAGAGGAAGAATTCATTCAGAAATATGAACTGAAAGTTTCTTCGATGCATGATTTTGCCTATCTTCTGGATTGCGGGCGTCTCATTATGCAATACAACGGATTCCCGAGAAGATATTTCCGCTTCCCATTTGAAGAAGAGGAAAAATATCCTCTTCTGACTCTGAAGAAAGCCTATCAGGCTGTCTCTTCGTCTACCCTCATGCTGAAGAATCTCTGCCAGCCTTCCTTTTTTGACTGTAATCTAATGGAAATCTATCATGGACTGACTTCTCTGAAGAGAAGAGAGAAAAAAAGAGCACAGAAAGAACTGCTTTCGTTCATTAGAATGAAAGGCCCATTTGATTTTGAGACATTCACCTATCTTTTGAAGACCTATCTGGATGCAAAAGAAAAATTATCTGCTCTTCTTCCTGTTTATCAGGATGTGTATGGTGAAAGCGTTCTGACGATGAATGGCCTAGTCGAAATCGAAAGCAATCTAGACTATGTGCGAAAGTTTTTAGCCTTCTCGAAAGATCATCCTTCCTTCAATATCGATCATCCATTCATAAAGCGTGCCCTTAAGGACAAGGATTTCAGAATGGATTCGATGCAAATTCTGGATGAAGCGAATCAGATCTATGATTGCATCAAGGAGAATCTGACAAAATATATCTGCTTCTATCGCGATATTCCCAATGACGGGCTTTATGACCTTTCCTTTGAGGAGATGAAAGACAAATTCGTCGTGGAGAACATGAATACATATGAGGAATTCATGGAATACGTCTCCTTCATCAAGGCGAAGAGCGAAGCGAGCGAACTTTTGTCCGTCATCATCAACCGATACATCCGAAAGAAACGTGTTCTCTCAACCCTGCAGGATGATTTCTCCTATTCGATTCTTTATACGGCCTATCAGAATGGAAAAGAGAATTTCCATCAATATGAGAAGGATTACAGTATGATTCGAAGGGAATATTTCTCTTCACTTCTTAAGGAACAGGAGACGATGGAAATCGAATGGAAAATGGAACATTCTCGAAGAAGCCAATGGCTGAAAGACGAAAGGCTTCCAGAACTGAAGAAAAAAAAGGCGGATTCTTTTGCTTCTCAAAGTGGAATAGAAACGAAAGAGCAAAAGAAAATGCTTGCTTTCTCGAAGACAGCCTTTATTGCCTCAACCGATGATCTCTATTATATCGATGACGATCTTTTTGATCATGTTCTCGTCTTGAACAGCGTCGATTTTTCTCCATTGCATCTTCTTTCCGCATTTCGAATCTCGAAAAACCGAATTTTCATCAATTATAAAAAGGAGATGGATCGAAGAACACAAACCTATCATGACACCATCCTGTCTCGAAACAATCTTTACAACAAGGTCATTCCTTTTTCCTCTTTGCCGAATGATTTCATGACCTATTTCGAGGATGAGGTGAAAAAGAAGGGCTATGAGATCAAGAAGAAAGATGAAAGATATTCTTTCCTTCTGCAGAAAGGCAAAGAGGAATATGCCATCTTTCCGGATATCTTCCTCAATCATGAAATCGACATTGCATCGATTCTCGAATTGGAAACCTATCTTGTCCGTTTTGAGGGTATTCGATTGATCTTGCTGGATACGTTTGGATTTCTTTTCGAAAAGGAGAGTTTCTTCTCATTCGAAGAAGAGAAGGAAAAAGAAAAAACAACAGAATAAAAAGAGATGGAAACAGAAAATCTATTTCCACCTCGGTTTTCTTATTCGAAGGATTTGACCCAAAGTCCATGAAGGTTGCAGTATTCATAGACATGAAGAATCTTTTCATCATCCTGAAGAATGAAGTCGGCTTCCGGAGATCCATTCGGATCAAGTTTTTTCAGAATAGCTTTCCGATTGCTGACAAGGGCGATGAATGCGATATGATGGGCTTCTGTCATGGGGTGAAGGACACTTCCGATGGTGACATGGACTTTTTTCTGATCGACAAGGACAACAGGAACATGTTTTTCCTTGGCGGCATCCGTCGTGTTTGCCACAAGCTCTGTTTCCCCTTCTTTCGGATTTTCATCCTGAAGAACCATTCTAACCTCTTTTGTCTTCTCATCTTTGAAGAATTTGACCATAGACGATTTCCTCCTATTGGGATTAGTTTATCATAGAGAGGACAAGAATGGGAAAATGATGCTTAACGGAAATATTCCCTGAAATCCAGCTCGTATTTTCCTCTGAATGCCTGGATGATATCGAAGATATTCCACAATTCACCAAGAGCGATGATATTGTAAAGGAATTTCACAAGAGCAAACTTCCAGCCTTTCTTGAAAGATTTCGCTGCATAGAATTTATCGATTCCAAGCCAACCTAAAAAGACAAGGAACAAAATCAGTTTCCAGTCAAATTTTTTTGTTTCGACTTCATAAACATTCGAATTATTTGCCATTTTAAAGAACCTCTTTTTCAAAAATAAAACATAAGTATTATATCGAAAACATGTACGATTAGAAAGAAATAATATTTCTTGCATCTGAGATTTTTGTTTTGAATTTATCGTGAAACATTATTCTTTTTTCTTAGCTTCTTCGCTATAATGTTAACGGAGAAAAACATGGTCAAAGTTTTCAATTTCGAGGATAACCCAACGGAGTTTTCTGCGAACACCTATGTCATCGGAAAAATCGGATACAATTGTCTGATTGTGGATATCGGATCGACGAAAGATGATGTCCTTGATTATATCGATTCCCATTACGAGGGGGTCGCCGGAGTTTTGCTGACGCATGCTCATTTTGACCATATTCGCGGTCTTCCGAAATTGCTTCGGAAATATAGGAATGCACCGGTTTTCTTGGCGGAGGAGGATGTTCCTTTGCTGAATGACCCGAAAATCAATTCCTCTTTCCTGACAGGGGAAAAGGTTTCCATGGATGTGGAAACGACTCCGGTACATGATCAAGAGGAAATCACGCTCTCAAAGATTCGCTTCAAGGTCATCAAGACCCCATTCCATACCCAAGGAAGCGTCTGCTATCTTTTTGAGGATGACAATGCGCTCTTCACTGGGGATACGCTTTTTAAGGGTTCGATTGGAAGAACGGACTTGGAAACATCCGATCCGAATCAGGTTCCTTCCTCATTGCAGAAACTGCTCTCTCTCAGTGAGAATCTTGTCGTCTATCCCGGACATGGGAAGATGTCGAGAATGGATATCGAAAGAAAAACGAATCCCTATCTTATGAATTTGGAATAAAAGACTGCTGCTTGATGATGTGCACAGTCTTTTTTCTTTCAACGAAAAAAGGCTCATCAGCAAGGATATTTCACTTTTCTAACCCTATGCTGATGAAGCCTTTTGATTTTATTTTGCTGGTCCGTCGATCAGTTCCGTCAGATATTTGATCTCATCTTCCTTCTTCAGACGTGGGAAGAGGGCACTGAGAGGATTGATGGCGATGTTGGATAATTTTCCGATCACATGGGTGGAATCCAAGGTTCTGAGTTCTTCAGGGACATTCTCCTGATTGAGGGCATCCACTGTTTTGATCGGCATCATCGGAGAGAGGAGAATTGAACCGATACGGATGATTTCGCTTGCTGCATAAAGGCATTCCTTGAGAAGGACGATGTTGTTGTTCTTTGCCTGGGTCCAGGGAGCGATGTCATCGAAGTATTTGTTTCCGAGGTTGACAAGCTCGATGGCCTTTTCAGCACCATCGGTGATCTTCATATCTTCCATGAAGGCGTTGTACTGAAGAAGCTTTTCTTCGATATCCGCATAAAGCTTCTTGGTGATTTCGCTTGTGGGCTCCTGATATTCTGGGATGACACCCTGGAAATATTTGTTGATCATGGAAAGTGTACGGTTGACAAGGTTTCCATAGGAGTTGGCAAGGTCGGAATTGAGTCTATCGACGAATTGGGTCGGTGTGAAGTTTCCATCTTCGCCAAAGCGGATTTCTCTAACCATATAGTAGCGAAGGGAATCGACTCCATATCGTTCAATGAGCGGGTATGGAGAGATGGCATTTCCAAGAGATTTGGAAAGTTTGACGCCGGATTTTGTCAGCAATAATCCATGGACGATAACCTTAGAAGGTTCACGGACATCGAGTGCCTTGAGAAGAATCGGCCAGTAGATGGTATGAAATCTGGTGATATCTCTTCCGACGAGGTGGACGATTTGACAATCTTCACCCCAAAATTTCTTGAAGAGCGTCTCATCATCTGTTTTGTATCCGAGAGCGGAGATGTAGTTGAGAAGAGCATCGATCCAGACATAGATGACATGCTTTGGATCTTCATTGATCGGGATGCCCCAACTAAAACTGGTTCTCGTGATGCAGAGATCTTCCAATCCGGGCTTGATGAAGGTGTTGATCATTTCGTTCATCTTGTCTTTGGCAAAGAAATCCGGATTCTTGGAATAGAAATCCAGAAGCCATGGAACGAACTTCTTTACATTGAGGAAGTAAGCTTTTTCGGAATCCATGTGGACAGGACGATGGCAGTCTGGACAGAAATGATTTCCATGTTCATCGACGATGACCTGGCTATCTGACCAGAAAGTCTCGTCGGGTGTGCAATACCATCCTTTGTATTCGCCAAGGTAGATATCTCCCTTTTCCAAAAGCTCAGTGAAGACTTTCTGGACCAAGGCGACATGATAATCATCGGTTGTTCGGACATACCAATCATAGGAGATGTCCAAAGCAGCCCAAACCTTCTTGAAGGATTCGGCAATCTGATCGACATATTCTTTTGGATTCATGCCGGCAGCCAAGGCTTTTTCCTGGATCTTCTGTCCGTGTTCATCCGAACCGGTCATGAAGCGGACGTCATAGCCAGCCAATCTCTTGTAGCGTGCGATGGTGTCAGCAGCGACACAGCAATAGGTGTGTCCGATGTGAATGTTTCCCGATGCATAGTAAATCGGAGTTGTGATGTAAAAATTTTTCTTTTTGTTATCAGCCATATGAGAGCCTCCCGTAACAAATTTAGCCTTACTATCATATCATTTTTCTTTTTTGTTTTCTTCTTTTTGTACATTCTGATTTCGGAAATTCAAGAAAAATCCGTGATATTTTGATTTCCCTGTGTCGGAGTCGATTGTGAATTTGTGAGTATTTCCATCATCTGAAAATGTGAATTCTTACGATATACTATGATATCTTCTTTCTCTTTTTTCCTAAAAATGTTATAGTTTTATGTGCGAAAAATCAGTTTTGGTTTTCTTTTGCCAAAATTTGATATTTGCATGTGCTATTTATCTCAATCAAAGGAGAAGTCTCATGAGTTTTCTTGACAAATTATTTCGTATCGATGAACGCTCTTTCAAGAAGATTGAAAAGAAAGCAAAACGCGTTTTCCAGTACGAAGATGCCTATTCCAAGTTCACAGATGATCAGCTGAAAAGCATGACCCCGTATCTGAAGAAGAAGTTGGCCGCTGGACAAAGCGTCGATGATATTCTTCCCGAAGCATTCGCCACAGCCAGAGAAGCAGCCAAACGTATTCTCGGACAGTTCCCTTATCCGGTTCAGGTTTTCGGTTCCACTGTTCTGAATGAAGGCGATGTCGCTGAAATGAGAACAGGTGAAGGTAAAACCTTGACGGCAACCATGGCGGTCTATCTCAACGCCTTGGAAGGAAAAGGAACGCATGTCGTCACTGTCAACGAATATCTTGCCAGCCGTGACGCCGACTGGATGGGAAACATCTATCGCTATCTCGGCTTGACTGTCGGTGTCAACCTCAGAGAAAAATCGACCAAAGAGAAACAGGAAGCCTATAAGTGTGATATCACTTATTCCACCAACTCCGAACTCGGCTTCGACTATCTGAGAGACAATATGGCAAAATCAGTCCAGAACAGAGTCCTCAGAGGACTTCGTTTCTGTGTCATTGATGAGGCCGACTCCATCTTGATCGATGAATCAAGAACTCCGTTGATCATCTCTGGCGGAAGCGGAATCACCGCCTCTTCCTATGTGACAGCCGACCGTGTTGTCAAAATGATGAGAAAAGACAGAGATTACACCATCGATGTCGAAAAGAAGGTCGCATCCTTGACAGACAAGGGTGTCGAATTTGTCCAGAAGATGTTCTCGATTGAGAATCTTTATGATGCTCAGTGGGCAGATCTAACCCATCGTATCACGCAGGCATTGAAAGCCAACTATATCATGAAGCGTGATACCGAATACATGGTTGGAGACAACGATATTCTTTTGATTGACTCCTTCACAGGACGTGTCATGAAGGGAAGAGAATATTCCGATGGTCTTCAGCAGGCCCTTCAGGCGAAGGAACATGTCGAAATCAAGCCAGAGACAGTCACATTGGCTACGATTACCTATCAAAACTTCTTCCGTCTTTATGACAAAATCTCGGGCATGACTGGTACAGCCAAGACCGAGGAAGAAGAATTCCGTAAGGTTTACAACATGCGTGTCATCACCATTCCGACGAATAGACCGATTCAGAGATATGATGACAGAGACCTCATTTTCGGTACCGAAAAGGCAAAATATGCTGCCTTGGCTGAGGAAGTCAAAGTCAGACATGAGAAAGGACAGCCGATTTTGATCGGTACTCCTTCTGTCGAAAAATCCGAAATTGTCGATAATCTTTTAACCCAGATGGATATTCCGCATGACGTCTTGAACGCAAAGAACCATGCCCGTGAAGCTGCTATCATCGCTCAGGCCGGTCAGAAAGGCGCTGTCACGATTGCCACCAATATGGCAGGCCGTGGTACGGATATCAAATTGGGCGAAGGCGTCAAGGAGTTGGGCGGCTTGGCTGTCTTGGCAACCGAAAGAAATGAATCCAGACGTATCGATAACCAGCTTAAAGGCCGTTCCGGCCGTCAGGGCGATCCGGGATATTCCCGCTTCTATGTCTCTTTGCAGGATGAACTTTTCATCCGTTTTGCTCCGCAGTCAACCAAGAATCTCTATGAAAAGTTGGGCGATGAGGCATTCGAATCCAGAATGATGTCCAATGCCATCACGTCTGCTCAGAAGAGAGTCGAAGGTCAGAATTTCGATACACGTAAACAGCTTCTCAACTATGATGATGTTCTTTCCCGTCAAAGAAAGATCATGTACGAAAGAAGAGACCACATCCTCTATTCCAAGTCGGTCACCGATACGATTCCATCCTATTTCGACATTGCTGCCAAGGCAATCAGTGCCCAGGCATCCTATGTCAAGGATCAGGAAAAAGTGGTCGATGGAAAGAAATTGCAGGCTGTGATGGTCAAGGAATTGTCTGTCGATCCGGCTATCTGCCCAGCGGAAGCTTTCGATGCGATTTCGATTGAAGATGCGAATGAACTTCTCTCTGCCAGATTGCAGCGTGCCTATAAGGAACACTCCAAGGATTGGACAGAGGAGATGAGAAACTTCGCTGAAAAGACCGTCACTTTGGACTGCATCGATCGCAGATGGACAAAGCATATCGATCAGATGTCGAAACTTAGAGATGCCATCTGGCTTCGTTCCTATGCCCAGACCGATCCTCTTCAGGCCTATACCAATGAAGGTTTCGCCATGTTCGATCAGATGAATCACCTTATTTCCTCTGATGTTGTCCGTACGCTCCTCCATGTCGCATTCAAGGAGAACAAGCAATCGGTCAATCAGAATATCCAGAAAGCCCCAATTAACCAAAAAGGTGAGGCTACGGAAGAAAACAAGGTGAAGTTCAATCCGGAAGATGTTTCCAATGTCACACCGGATGACGATGGCATCGATCGCAGCAATCCGACTGCAAAAATCAACTAATCTATTTGTCGTATAAATATAAGAAATAAGGAGTGCCGAACAATGAAAGAATTATTTGAGTTGAACAATCTCTATACATCGCTCAACGATCAGGTTCTTGATTTGCAAGGCTGTCTTTGACATCCCTGCACTGAAAGAACGTTCCAAAGAACTCTTTGGCAAAACCGAAGACCCGAGCTTTTGGAAAAATCCTTCCTATGCGAAGGAAATCAATAAGGAAATCGCCGATATCAACGATAAGGTCAATTCCATCGAGGATTTCAAGAAGCGACTCGCTTCGATCAGCGAGTCCATCGAATTTTTGAAGATGGAAATGGACAAGGATATCTTTGAGGACTGCGATCAGCAGCTTCTGTCCCTGAACAAGGATTTCGATGTTTTCCAGAAGAAGATTTTCTATTCTGGAAAATATGATGCCAACAATGCGATTCTGGAATTCCATCCGGGTGCGGGTGGAACGGAAGCGCATGATTGGGCAAGCATGCTTTTCAGAATGTATCAGCGCTATTGTGAAATCGCAGGGTACAAATATCGTATCGTCGATCTTCTCGAAGGAGAAGAGGCCGGCATTTCCTCTGCGACCATGGTCGTAGAAGGAAAGAATGCATTCGGAAATCTTCGAAGCGAAAATGGTGTGCATCGTCTTGTGAGAATTTCTCCTTTCGATGCCGGTGGATCAAGACATACTTCTTTTGCTTCCGTCAATGTCATGCCGGAAATGGATCAGAATGTCGATATCCAGATTGATCAGAAGGATCTTCGCATCGATACATATCATTCCTCGGGTGCCGGTGGACAGAACGTCAACAAGACGGAATCCGCTGTCCGCATCACTCATCTTCCGACAGGAATTGTCGTTTCCTGTCAGATTGAAAGAGATCAGTTGGCCAATAAGGAATTCTGTATGGAAATGCTCAAATCAAAGCTTTTCCAGTTGGAAGAAAAAAAGAGACAGGAAGAAAAAGAGAAGATTGGCGGCGTCAAGAAGGATATTTCCTTCTCTAGCCAAATCCGATCCTATGTCTTCTGTCCTTATACCTTGGTCAAAGATCATCGCGACAACTACGAGGAAGTCAATGTCCAGTCTGTCATGGATGGAAATATCCAGTCCTTCATCGATGAATATCTGAAGTGGGACTTCAAGCGTCTTCATCCGACTCATGAGGTGAAAAATGGCTAAGCTGAGCCATTGGCTTCAGAAGGAAAAGAACATCATCATCAAGGAGTTCACATCGGAACCGCCAAAGAAGATCATAAAGAATATTCTTTTTGTTCTTCTCGGTGCCCTTGTGTATTCCATCGGAGATTCTTTCTTTTTGATTCCAATGGGTGTCATCTGTGGAGGCGTCACGTCTCTCTCCTTAATCTTTCATAGCCTTCCTGGATTCCAAGTCTTATCTGTACAGGTTTACGTCTTGATTATCACATGGCTCTTTTTTGCCATAGGACTCTTTACTATCGGCCTGAAATATTCTCTCAAGCAGTTGGTCTTCTCGATTGCCTATCCTCTCTTCGATTTCCTGTTTGAATGGGTCTTGAATGTCTGCGTCATCAATTCCGTTCCGATTCTTGATTTATCCAAAATCAGTCAGGATATCGTCTTTGCCAGCGGCAGCATGATTCCTGCATCGTCGGATGGGATGCTTGCCATATCCTATCTGATTGCCGCCATCTTTGGCGGTGCCATCACGGGAGCCGGAATCGGCTTTACCTTTGTCGGAGGCGGATCGAGCGGCGGAACCGATGTCATCAATATTCTCAATAACAAATATTTCGGAATCCGCATCGGCACGAGTTCCTTCCTGATGGATTTTCTGATCATCACCGGCGGTTTCTTTGCCAATGGATACAATCTTGTCCCGACGATGGTCGGACTGATGGCAGCCTTTATCTGCTCCTATATGATCGACAAGGTCTATTTAGGAAACAATCGATATTATCTTGCTCAGATTGTTTCATCGAAATGGGAAGAAATCAACGACTTCATCAATAAGCAGTTGGGAAGAGGGACGACCCTTCTTGTTTCCAAAGGCGGGTATACAAAGAAAGATATCACAGTCGTCGAAGCCTGTTTTGATAAGCAAGACTATGCCTTGATCAAGCAATCCATCTATCAGATAGATCCGAATGCCTTTGTCACATTCATGTCGACAACGGAAATATTAGGATATGGATTCTCCAGAGATAAGCCACGCGTCGATAAAAAAGAGATGACGATCTCTGTTGAGGATGCAAGAAAGCTTCAGGACAAAGCCAAGAAGAAGAGAAAAAGAACATTCTATTATGACGAAGATTGAGGAATCATTCTTAGGAGTGGTTCCTTTTTTTGATGAATATATGTTATAAGTGTAAACTTTTTGATTGTTTCATTTATCTTAAATGATATAATGAACATGAATAAAAAGGAGTTTCGAATGAAAAAAGGAAAGAAAATATTGCTTATTGTACTTCCACTTTGTTTTTTGTCGTGGAATGGAAGAACGTTTCTTGGTACTAAGCAGGCTTCTATTTCAATGGAACATAGAAAGGTGTTGAATGCAAACACCATTCTTGAAGATGAGAAAGCAGATGTCGATGAATTGTTTGATTCATCGATAGAAAAAGCGGATGAGGCGATCGAATCCTATTTGATCTATGAAAAGGCGAATATTGGAAAAGAATATATAAATTTTTATGCGGATGGGGATTCTCGATTGCTATCCTATCATCAGGAGATGAAAGAGAGGTTTTCTTTCTTTTCTGAATATATAAAAGAAGCCCAGACTTATCTTGAGGAATACAGTGAGGATGTTGCCTGCTTTTCGAACTTAAATTACATTTTTTCTTCGGATATGAATGTCGAAAAAGGAGAATTGAAGGCAACTGAAGATTTCATTTGTGATCAGGGGATGATTGACTTTGTCACAGATCTGAACGGAGGGTTTATTTCTGATTTCGGATATGAGGAACCGACAGAAATACTGAATCCCGAATATCAGGATGCATATAGTGTCTATAGTGAAGTCATTGCTGATCGTGAAGAAAGTGATGAGGATGATACGGATGAAGCTGGATCGGTTTCGGAAGGAACGGCTATAAACTGTGTTGGTTTGCAACTCGCACTTGCAAACATGACGACTGTTTTATCAAATCAGGGACTTTCCTATTTCGCCGTCGAAACAATCAAAGCGTCTTTTTTCTCTATAAAAGAAGCCGTTCTGCGTATCATGACTTTTCTTGCCAAACTAGCCATCATTGTTGCGGCCATTATCGCTCTGACGATTGTTTTTGTGATTTATTGGAAGCAAATCAAGATGATTGCCAATGCAATCATAGACATGTTTGTCTCAGTTTCCAAAGGATTTGAGGAGAAGGTAAGAAAATTGTTTTCGTCAATTCTTGAGAAAACAAGAAAAAGCGAAGGGGAGATCTTATTTGATCTGGAAGGAAAGAAACGCTTGTTCAGAGCGTTGACGACAGCCTTTGCAAAAGAACTTGATGAATATGGAAATCGCAATTATCATAGAGCCATTGTAAGTACAAAAACTAATAAAAAAGAGTTTGAAGAGGCTGGCTTTAATAGTGAATATGCCTATGTTGAACTAGAAAGCATGACGGAAACAGAAGCTATCGATTTGATGAGAAGCGATCCTAATGATCCTTATTATCATAATGTTTATACATTTCGAAGAAGCCGAGCAAAAAGAGTGATAAAAAATGCCTTTTCCCAATTTCGTATCAGGGAAGACTCGGATCGCAAGCAAACCACTGGGTGGCGTTTCCGTCATTTCCATGCATATAAAAGGGACTCGAAGCAGAAAGCAAAAGAAAACCATTCTTTTTTTGGTTTGCCTTATCGAGCAGAAGAGGGTGAAAAATGATAACCGCATCACTGAATTCGATGGAAACCACAGAAGAATGTAAAAAATTGATCGATTGCTGGTTTTGTCCAGAACCTGTCTCCAAGCTTCTGTCTGTTTTCCCTTTGAAACTTTATCAGCAAAAGGGGACCTGTCGCGGTCGGTATGATTATGGAATGCCCGGGGGAAAAATTCTTTTAGATTTGTTTTTTAAAGGTCAATATTCGTTTGAGGTGATTAAGGTCACTTATTCTTATGATTATGCACTTTTATCCAAGATGAAAGGGAAATGGCCAGATCGTTTTTTTATGGAATTCAGTTATCCAGATAAAGTCTATAGTTTTCATATCCAGTCTGATTGTGGATTTGATAACGAACAAAACTTTTTTGAAAATTTGAAAGGAGATGAGCGTAACAGTCGTTTTTGGGATCAACTAGAATTTTTGGAGTCGAAGATTGTCTTGGATCCTTATTTTTCGCCATTTTCCTTTGAGGATGAATATAAGAAGCATAGGGGAAATTATCAACATATGAATAAGTATTCTGAAGAGAGAGAAATGGACAGGCAATATGATTATGGAGATCTGATTTTGCTAAATAAAAAACAGAAAATGGCGATTGCCATGTATGAAGATGATGTAAATGTTTGGTTGGGAATGTATCTATATACATTGTCTGTGAATAAAGAAATAGAGGCATTGACAAAATTAAAACGATCCGAGTGTATTGAGCGATGGTGATTTTGTTTGATGATAAAAGTTGCTTATCATTAAAAATTGACTATATATAATCTTACTGCAAGTGATATGTTTGGTGTGCTAGCATGATAACAATTGGAATAAATAGAAGGCAATGGTTTTTTATCGGTAAATCTCAGTTTAACACTGCTCTTTTAAAGCTGCCTGATAGGACTTCTGCTTTTTGAGCGTCCTTGACCAATTGATGAAGCCATAGATATCGTTGACTAAGAAGATGATGGAAGTAATCAGTGTGGCCACATAGTTGAAATTGTCTTTCATGGCCATAGCCCATAAAGTGATGAGAACGATATCGTTTAATGCATATCCAAAGGCATAGAAACGGCTTCGTCTGGCTGTAAGATAGGCAGCAAGGAAGCTGGTGAAGACAGAGATTGTGGAAATGATGAGATTATGCGTGTTCAATGCTTTTAGGATGAAATAGAATCCACACATGACCGCCAATCCGATAAGAAGACAGAACACATATTCTTTTGGCTTCAGTTCGTTGATTTCGACTTCGTTTGCATTCCCTTTGCTTGGATGACGGAACCAGGAAATGAGTGCCACGATGGCAATCGGAGTGGTCATTCCGAGATAGGTGATCATCTCCCCATAATATTGGGTGGAATAGGAGACGATGCCATAGAAGACAGAAAAAAGAATGGTCGTGATCTGTCCGATGGGTGTTCCCTTGGAGACCAGCATCAAAGAGGTCACGCCGATGATGGAAGTGGCCAACTGGATATAGTCCGTGTTTCCAAAAAAGAAGAAACAGAAAAGAATGACCGTCAAGGAAATCAAGTAGAGACACCATTCAAAGATAGAAAAATAGCAGATGATTTTTTTCATTTTCATTACCTCAGTCAAAGCCCTCTCTCTTGAGATGGGCACTTCAGCTTAGGCAAGTGTTCCCCAAATTTTGTAGCTTGGCTACATTCTATCGGATTGATTTTCATGTTCAAGTTGAAAGCGGTTTTCCATTCATTCAGCGAATTTGTTCTCTTTTTCTTTTTTGATAGATTCGTTCTATGAATTCTTTTTCGTGGTTTTCTTTCTCTTTTGATAGGACTTATTCTATAATTTTTTTGTGTACAAAAAGGGAGTCATTATGAAAACAATCGTTTTTGCATCCAGCAATCAGGATAAGGTCAGGGAAGTCAGGGAAGTCTTAGAGCCTATCGGTTATCAGGTTCTTTCATTGAAGGACCTCAATCTGGAAGTGACCCATCCAGAGGATAGCGAAACCTTTGAAGGAAATTCCAAGATCAAGGCAGAGGATATCGCTGGAAAATGCGATTACCCGGTCTTAAGCGATGACTCCGGATTGAGCATCGATGCATTGAATGGCTTCCCAGGCGTTCATTCTGCCCGATTCATGGAAGGACATTCCTATCATGAGAAGAATCAGGCCTTAATCGATATGCTCAAGGACAAGGAAAACAAGAAGGCGTCCTATTATACTGTCATGACCTATATCGATAAGAAGAAAGGCATTGAGAAGACATTCCCTGGAGAAAATAAAGGAGAGATCACCTCTACAATCGATGAGAATCCAATCAATGGCTTTGGCTATGATCCGATTTTCTATTCTTATGATTTGAAGAAAACGTTTTCTCAGGCAATACCTGAGGAAAAGGATGCTGTCTCACATAGAGGCAGAGCTTTAAAAGCAGTGCTGGAATTTTTAAAGACAATGGAAGAGTGATTTTATGAAGAGCAAATATTTGAAATTTTATATTTTTGGATTCCTATTCCTTTTATCCGCAATCAGTTTCTGCATATGCCTTGAAACATATGATGATACGAACAATGCCTATATGACCTGGTTTCTTCTCAGCTCCCTTGGCGTCTTTATTTTCTTTATCTTAACTATTATCTTTCTCATCATCGGTATCGTCAACTCGCAATCCGAGCTCAAAATGAAGAGAAAGGAAGAATTGAATAATGCCTCAAAGATCGCTTCATCCGATGCATGCTATTGTCCAAAATGTGGCATGGCAAATTCACCAAGCAATGAATTCTGCACAAGCTGCGGAACCAAACTTGTGAAAACATATGAAGCGGAGCCGTTATATGAAATCATCCAAAAAGATCGTGAAACGCTCTCAAGCAAAATGTCTGAATTCCTATATTTTGTTTATCCTATCTATATCTTTCTTGCAATCCTGTCTTTTATCGTTGGTTTCATCATTCCTTTTCTTGCATTCAAAGATCTTAAAATCATGTATGATTGTTTCATCGGACTTGGCTGGATGCTCATCTGCTTAGGCATAAGGTTTCTTTTGGATTTTCTTGGGCAAAAAAGAAATTTGGAAAACACCATATCCACAAACATAAAAATATATGAAGACAATATATACGCTGAAGTCCAATACAAGAAACAAAGAATGAATCAGTGTACTGTTTTTCGAACTTCTTTTGCGAATATCATAAATGTGAAAGAACGGAAAGAAAAAATCTATATGATTTATCGCGATGGGAAATTGGCAAAAATGATTTTGTTTGAAAAAAGCGATAATATGGAAGCTTATGATTACGTGAAGCAGAAATTGGAAAAGCTCATTAAGAAAAAATAGAAAGAAGAAAACAATGAAACTTATTTTAGGAATCGGGAATTATGGTGAAGAATATTCTGATACAAGACACAATTCCGGATATCAGGCAATCGATATCATTGCCAAGGATTTTTCGATTGATATCAAGAAGAAGGATTTCAAATCCATCTATGGAAAAGGAAGAATTTATTCAGAGGATGTGATTCTCTTAAAGCCTCTTACTTATGTCAATCTGTCGGGTGAGGCTTTGATTGCAGCAAAGAATTTCTATAAGATTCCAGTCGAAGACATCCTGATTCTTGTTGATGATATGGATACAACACCTGGCGATGTTCGATTGAAGAAGAAAGGATCTTCCGCCGGCCATAACGGACTGAAGAACATCATCCAGCTTTTGGGAACGGAGGAATTCAACAGAGTCAAGATCGGAATTGGGCGCCCTGAGAAAAGCAATAATCCGAATCGGATTCCAGACTTTGTCCTTTCCGCACCCTATGATCGGGATGTCTATGATGCCTGGAAGGATGGCATCAAGGTCGCCGCTGAGGCTGTCGAATATTCTCTTCAGTACGGGTTTGAGAAAGCGATGACGAAGTACAATGCCATCGAATATAAGCCAAAGACGACCATTCAGGTCAAAATGGATTTCAAAAGATAATGGCATTGCTTGATAAGATTTCCCTGTTTGACTATCTCAATGAGGAAGAAGAGAAAAAGAGACTTGATCAGAATAAGGATGTGAATGTTTCTTCCCTGGAGGCATTCGCCTTGCTTTCTGGTCTTTCATTTCATGAACATCATCGAAAGATGTTCTTTCTTTTTCCGACCATTTATGAGGCGGAGAAATTCTCTCAGTTTTTAGGTGATTTTGTCGATGAAAAAGACATTTATCTCTTTCCTTATGATGAAATCTTCCGCACGAGTGCCATCGGCGTCTCTCCGGAAATGCATGAGGAAAGATTGCTTGCCGTTTCTTCGACATTCAAGGAGGAGCCATCGATTCTTGTCTCCCATGTCTCGGCTTCGAAGATCAATCTGGTCTCAAGAAAAGATTATGAGAATTCTCTTCTTCATCTGAAGCTGCAGGATATGATCAATAGGAAGGAACTGGTCGAAAAGATACAATCCTACGGCTATCTTTGCGTGGACCATGTCACGGCGGTGAACCAGTATTCCTTGCGCGGCGGCATTCTGGATATCTATGACTGCAGTTATGAATATCCGATCCGTATCGAATTCTTTGGCGATGAAATCGATGACCTAAGATTTTTCAAGGTGAGTGATGAACTCTCCTTCGAACATGTCGGGGAATTCCTTCTTCATCCCGCTTCCTTACGTCTTTTGAAGAATGACGAAATCGAAAAAGGAACAGAAAGAATCGAAAAGGAAATCCAGATTGCATCCAAGACATGCAAGGATCGACTGAGCTATGATGACTTGATCCAGCGATTGTCTGATGTTCTATCCCAGGCAAAGCAAGGCTATCTTGAAGAAGTGAATGCCCGCTTTTATTCTCTCTTCGAGGAAGAAAATCATTCCCTTCTTTCCTATCTCGATGGCTATCAGAAATATGTCTTTGATTCTAAGACGTGCCATGAAATCGAATCAGAAGTTCTGAAGAAGGAAAAAGACTATTTCTCTAAGGCCATCAAGGATGAAAATTCTCTTCCTGGCGAGAGAGTCTACTCGACAGATCCTCTTCCACTTTCCCTGTTCCATGAGGCAAGGGACAAGGAAGATGGCTTTCTTGTCCGCGACTGTTCATTCAAGGCGTTATCTTATGCCGAGTCTGATTTCATGATGAAGGAATATCTCAAGGAAGGATATAAAATCCGTGTTGTTCTTCCACAGCCGAACTTTGACAATTTCGATAATTATCTGACCTCGAAGAATCTTCCCCATACGCTCTATAAGGAACATTCCTCGATCATGCTCATCGAAGGAAGAATCACAAAAGGATTCGAAATCCCTCAAAGGAAGCATGTCTATCTTTCCGCGAAGGAAATCTTCGGCGTCAGCGATCAGAAATCCAGGTTCCTAAGCCGATACAAGGAAGCCAAGATTATACGCAAATACGAGGATCTGAAAGTTGGGGACTATGTTGTCCATGAAGTGCATGGCGTCGGAAGATATCTCGGCGTCATTCAGATGAATGGATTGGAATATCTCAAGGTCGAATATGCTCAACAGGCGATGTTTTATCTTCCACTTAGTCAATACAAGCTGATCCGGAAATATTCCTCCAGGGAAGGCTATGCGCCAAGCTTGGACCGACTTGGCGGATCGACTTGGTCGAGAAAGAAATCGAAAATCCGTTCAAGACTTTCCTATCTCGCCGATCAGCTTCTCTCACTCTATGCCGAAAGAAGCACAAGACCGGGCTTTGCCTTTCAGGATGAAGAAGAACTCGAGCAGAACTTCATGGACTCTTTCCCCTATCCTTATACCGAGAGTCAGAAACAGGCGATTGCGGAAATTAAACACGATATGGAAAGACCCACGCCGATGGACCGTCTCATTGCCGGGGATGTCGGATTCGGAAAGACCGAGGTGGCGTTCAATGGTGCCTTCAAGGCTTTGATCAACCAGAAACAGGTTGTTCTTCTCTGCCCGACGACCATTCTTTCGAATCAGCACTACAAAGTGGCCCTGAAGCGTTTTAAGGACTATGGTGTAAATATCGAATTGTTCAATCGATTTGTCGATAAGAAAAAACAGAAGGAAATCATCGAGGGCCTGAAAGATGGAAGCGTGGATTTTGTCATTGGAACCCATTCGCTTCTTTCGGATGAGATTAAATTCCATGATCTTGGGCTTCTCATCATCGATGAGGAGCAGAAATTCGGTGTTGCCCACAAAGAGAAAATCAAGGAAAAAGCCAAGAACATCGATTGTCTCACTTTGACGGCGACTCCGATTCCTCGAACGATGCAGATGTCCCTTCTGGGCGTGAGAAGCATGTCTCTTCTCTCTCAGGCACCTCTGAACCGAATGCCAGTCAAGACCTATGTCGCAAAGCAGGACAATGAATTGATTCAGGAAGTGATCGATAAGGAATTGCAGAGAAAAGGCCAGGTCTTTTATCTTCACAATAATATCTCATCCATCTATGAACTCAAAGACCGTCTTCAGAAGAAGTTTCCGAATCATGTCGTCGGAGTTGTCCATGCAAGGATGAATCAGGATGAGATCGAAGAGGTCATGAATCAATTCTACCAATGCGAAATCGATATTCTTGTCTGCACGTCCATCATCGAATCCGGATTGGATATCCCGAATGTGAATACGATCATTGTGGAAAACGCAGATCATTTTGGCTTGGCACAGCTTTATCAGATCAAAGGAAGAGTCGGAAGAAGCGACCGCTTGGCTTATGCCTATTTCTTCTTTAAGGACTCCTCGAAGATTACCGATGAAGGAAGAAAGAGACTCAAAGCCATGAAGGAATTCACGCAATTGGGTTCTGGGTATAAAATCGCCATGCAGGATCTGAATATCCGTGGGGCGGGCGATATTCTCGGATCCCAACAGGCTGGCTTTGTCGATAGTCTCGGTTATGATGCCTATATGGATCTTCTTTCGACCATCATCAAGGAAAAGACATTCGCCAAAGAGGCAGTGGAAGAAAAGCCCAAGCAGAATTTCGAACTCTCCTTCTCATTGGATGCCCATATTCCACAAGACTATGGAAATGAAGCACAGCGAATTCTGATGTACAAGGAATTGTCTGATTGCAGCAGCGATGATCTACTGAACAAATTCTCAAAGAAAATCAGAGATGTCTATGGTCCGTATCCTGATGAAATCGCAAATCTTCTTATCAAGAAGAAGATTGAGAACTATCTCAATAGTGATTTGTATAGCAAATTCGTGGAAGGACTTGGCTCCTATCAGATTACGATGAGCAAGCTCTTTTCGTCCAAGTCACAGATCTATCGTCTGTTGGATGAAAGGCTTTCTCCATTAAAGGTGAAGCTTCGTGTCCGCATCACATCAGACCATCTCTTCGAATTCGTTCTGACCAAGACAAAGGAATATCTGCAGGATCTTCTTTTCCTGACCGAGAATCTAGAACAGATCTATTTAGGCGAATAAATTCATTTTGTATTTTCCTTGACGTCTTCAAGGCTGTTGTAGTCATGATAAAGAAGTCGGATGGTCGAGGAAGACAATTGTTCCTTGAAGACATCCGCGAGGACAAAATAGAAGGAATAGACGCTTGGTGAAGAGACTGTCTCATCTTTTTCCAGATCGATGAGGCAATAAAGGAGATTCTTTCTTGTGGAATAATAAAAGAAATTATCCGTCAAGAGG
The DNA here is from genome assembly GCA_963660905.1 of bacterium. Taxonomy (GTDB): domain Bacteria; phylum Bacillota_I; class Bacilli_A; order RFN20; family CAG-288; genus Enterosoma. The sequence continues at coordinate 20,768 of CAVKZJ010000013.1, forward strand.
ACTAAGTCGGTATCATTCTTGATATAACCTTGGACATTGTTTCTTTTGATGGCTTTATAGCCGGAGGGAATCTGAATCGAGAAATATTCGATCAGATCATCTCCGGAATATTTTTTGATTTTCGAGACTTCCTCGTCTGTGAAATTCATCGTGGAATCAAGGAAGAAATCATTCTTTTCTTCTTCTGTCAAAAGGGAATAGACATTTCCGTAATAGGTTGAAGAGGAATTTGTCAGATTGTCCTGAATTGCAATTGAATGGATCTCGTCATAACCTATTTCACAGGAAGAAAGATACATTCTCCCGAAATAGCATTGGTAGCAGAGATCTTTCTCTTTCTGACTGCATGAAAAAAGAAGCGAAAAAAAGGTAAGAAGAAGCGCTGATCTTTTTATGGCTTTCTTTTGTTTCATGTGGATATTATAGCAAAAGAACTTTCTTTCTAGAGTGAAAAGCGATATTCATCGATCAGAAGAAGAGAGAGTGGAATTTTCTTCTCCAGGAGGTCTTTATAGAAAGGAACACAGATGATTTTTCCTTCCTGGACAAAGACAGGATAGATAGGAATCAGAAAGGCGGGAACGCCTTGTTTTCTTAGGAGTTGATAAATATCTTTGGTGGGCAAGTTGGTCGAAACCCTGTCTCCTTCATGGTGATTTCTGATTTCCACAGGAAGATGTTTCAGATTGAAGTAAGAGAGGCAATGAAGGTCGATTCTGAAGAATTCATTTTCATAGATTCCTTTTTCCTGATACGTGAACGAATAAGAGATTCTGCTGATATCTTTTTCGAGAAAGAAGCCTTTTCTTGTTCGATATAGGACACAGTCCTCTTCCAGGGAAAGAAGACCATATTCTTTCTTCTTTAGAAAATCATGGATTCTTTTTCCATCGGCTTCTCGATTCTTCTCGTTTTTATTCTGATCGAGCAGATAGAAGCAATATCTTCTTTTCTGTTCTTCTTTAAGTGTTTCATAGATAGAAAAAGGCATCCCTTTTCGATAGGATGAGAAAAAAGCGTATATCTTTTCGAGTTCCTTATTTTCCTGATGGATTTTCTCTATGGTGGAATCGAGTTCATTTTCCTTCAGATTGGCACGGATATAGTTCCTTTTCTTCATCAGATTCGTATTTGTGATATCGAAATAGTAAGGGATGTGATTCTTATCGAGCTGTCTTGTGAGTTCTTCCTTGGAAATCGAAAGAAGAGGACGCAGAAGTATAAGTCCGTAAAGATCATTCTTTTTCTTTAGACCATAATAGAGGGGAAAATTCTTTCTGTCTTTTTGAAGAAAGTAGGTTTCGACGACATCGGTTTTCTGATGGGCTGTCAGAACACCTGCCAAATGTTTTTCCCGGACAATCCTCAAGAAGAGATCGTAGCGATAATCCCTTGCCCATTCCTCAAAGTTTTTATCTTGTTCTTTTGAATAGTAGATATCATTCTTGATGGCATCGATATGAAAGAAAGAGATTGTCTCATCGACAATTCTTTCTTCTTCTTTGACATATGGGGAATCGTGGTAGTTGATATAGCAAAGAAGAATATGATTCTTCAGTTCATTTCCAAAATAAAAAGAAAGCATCCATAGAAGGTAGACACTGTCTGGCCCACCGCTGAATGCCAAGAGATATTTTTCTTTTTGATCGATCAGTGCATCGAAATCTTCTCTGATTTTTTCTGAAAGCTGCATCATGGATGGAATTCGATGATGATATTGTCATTCGGAATGTAGATGACGTTATCATCAAAATAGACTTCAGCATAGTCTGGATCATTCTTGTTATTGTGATCCGTAGCCTCGATTTTGTATTTTTCGACAATGGCATCCGCTTCCTTTTTCAGCCGCTGATTCTTATTGAAGCTGATGCTCATGAAGATGATCATCAAAGCGATGGCGACCACACAAAAAATGATGACGACAAAATAGATGATTTTCAATGTCTTTGGACTCAATGCATGTTTTTCCATAATCAGGGCAATAATTCGTACATGTCAGAGGCATTATCGATGGTAGAGACCATCCTCACTTCCTTGATGGAAGCTTTGACATGCTTTCCTAAAGGCGAAGAGATTTCGATTTCATCTCCGACTTTGACTTCTGCAGAAGGCTTGGCAATCTTTCCATTGAGACGCACATAACCTTTATCGATGAATTCTTTGGCCGCTTCTCTTCTCTTGATGAGACGGCTCACCTTTAAATATTTATCTAATCTCATAGCATCTATTATCTTACCATAATGAAGGCATTGAGATTAGGAAAAGATAGTTTTTACGAAAGAAGATTGTTTTATTCTTATAGCCTAATCCTTGATGGGCATGACGATATCTTTGAAGAATTGAACTGCCTTTTCTTTTCCCAACACTTTGTTCAATGTGTCGGATGACGGATTGCCAAGGGTAATCATTTTATTCTGGAATTCTCTTAGATTCTCGATGCTTTTTTCGTCTTTGGAAGCACAATCGATCGTCTTTTTGTATTCCTGCAGGGAATCAAGAATCATGTCCTTGAGTTCCTTTTCCTTTGTGGAACATTTGATCAAGGAGCCCTTCATTCTTTCTGAGACATACCAATTCTTCTTTTCATCGTAATCTGAAATGTTTTTGTATTTCTCACTCAATGAAAAGAGATTATCGAATCCATCCATTGTCGACGTATTATAGAATTCGACATAAGCCAATCTCTTTTTCCCCACGCTCATGGTATCAATCAATAAAAATGGAACATTGATGCCTTCGCTCGGCGTAAAGGAAATGGTGGTCAGGCTCATCAGATGAAGCATGGATGTCTTCATCATCATGATATAGCCAAAACGATCGACTTTGTACTGCTTGACATGCATCTTCATCATCGGGATAAGTTTAGGATATTTCATCAGTCTATATTCTCCGATGTCGATATCCTGAGAAAGCATGAATCCATTGAGTATGGATTCATCGATGAATTGTTTTGCCATGTTTTTCCATCTCCTTACTTTATGAATTTTCTACAAAGTGATGAATTCCACCTTCGATGAATGCTTCAGTGTCTTGGAATCATAGCTGATTCCAAGAAGAAGGACTCTCCCCTTGTAGGAGCCAAGAGCGGAGAAGTATTCCTTCTCCTTGATCTGTGCTATGGCGTCCTCCGGTGTGGAGTCGACCTTGAGCTCGACGATGAACGGAATATGATCTCTGTCCTTCGGGAGAATCAGGATGTCGCTTCTTCCCTTTAGGGATGTCTCTTCCTTATGGAAGTCATAGCATCGTGTCATGGCGTAGTAGGAGATATGGACGATCATGCCGAGGACATCTTCCTTGTTCTTGTTGAACTGGCTTGACAAATCCGTGTGATTCCTGTCCAGTGTCTCATTGATGAATTCCGTGTTTCCCCTGAGCGTCTCCTCATAGAGTCTCTTGGAGTTCCCGATCGGATTATAGATTTCCTTCCAGTCGAGCTTCTTGAGCGCTCTTTGGAATTCCTGCTTGATTTCATAATTGGGAATATAGCATGACTTGGCCTCCTCATCATACGCGAGATAGCCTAAATGAATCATGACCGTCAATGCCGCATCCTTGGAATCGACCTTAGTCAGGTCGTTGTCGAACAATGAGACATCGACTTCGGCCTTTTCGCCCAAGATCATCTTGGCAAAGAGATCCTTCAGGGCGCCATGGTCATAGTTCATGTAGTCCATGACGGCCTCTGTTGCCGATGTATAGGTCCAATAGTCGCCACATTCGTCTTCCAGGATCGCTTCGACAACGGATTTCGGGTTATAGATGTCTCTTCCCTTTAGATGATATCCGTCATACCAGTTCTTGATTTCATTGAAGTCCTTGTCATATTTGGTGCATAGATCCTTCACTTCCTCTTGCGTGAATCCGACGAATTCGCTCAGCTTTCTTGGATTGATCATGTTGTATTCCGTAAACATATTCAGTGTCGATTGAGTAGTATATCTTCGGATCGGGAGAATGCCGGTCATATAGACCAAATCGATGCATGAGGAAACACCAGATGATTTGAATAGGCCTTTCAAAAAATCGGTATATTCATCGCAAAGTCTTGTGTTGTTTTCTTGTTCACGATAGATGACATCCCATTCATCGATGAGGAAGATGAATTTTTCTTTTGTTTTCGTCTTGATTTCGATGAAGGATTCCCAAAGATCCAAATCTGTAAAATCGATATTCGTATATTTATCCTTTAAATCACGCAGGATGAGGTTCTTCAATTTTTTTATGAATTGTGATTTTTCATCTAAATTTGAATAGAGTTCAGACATGTCGATCCAGATGACATTGTGTTTGTTCAGATGTTCTTCGAAACGTGGATCCTTTGATATCTTCAGATCCTTAAACATCTCTCTGGAATCACAGCCCTTGGAATAGTAAGCGTTGAGCATGGAAATGGCCAAAGTCTTTCCGAATCTTCTTGGACGGGTGATGCACATGTATTTTTCACTGGTTCCAAAAACATGGTTGCATTGTTTTATCAGCAAAGATTTATCAACGAAGATTTCAGAACTCTTGTATTCGCAGAACTTGCTGCTGTCAAGATTCAAATATAATGCCATGTTTCCCATCCTTTTCATTTTATGTCTTTATTTTATCATAATTCGGTTATTTCGACTGCTGTATATCATCGGTGTCATTCTTTACATGGAAAAAGATGAACATCGTTTTCAAGGACGAAGCAAAGGGTGATAAACGAAGCTGTGAAAAACGACAAACTCAAAAATCGTCATCACATTTCAAGGCTTTCTTACCTCCTGTAAAGTGATAGACCATAGTAGATTTCTTGGATAAAGAAAGCCGTAAACCGGAAAGGATATTCCAAATGTCACAAAAATAGGTGTTTTCCTTCGTTTCTGTGAAATTATTCGAAGAATTCCTTTCCTTATCGAATATAATGATAGAAGGTGAAAAATGAATATGAATGACTTAAATAAGGATGCACTGCAGCTGCAGGAAATTCTATCAGGCAGTGACAATATCGTTTTCTTCGGTGGGGCTGGTGTTTCCACGGAATCCGGTATCCCGGATTTCAGAAGCAAGGATGGACTTTATCATCAGAAATACAAATATGACCCGGAGGAAATCATTTCCCATGGTTTCTTCTATCATAATACGGAGGAGTTCTACCGTTTCTATAAAGAGAGAATGATCTATGAGAATGCCAAGCCGAATCCTGCCCACCTCTTTCTTGCTGAACTGGAAAGAAAAGGAAAATTGAAGGCAATCATCACACAGAATATCGATGGGCTTCATCAGATGGCTGGAAGCAAAAATGTCATAGAACTGCATGGAAGCATAAAACGGAATTATTGCGAAAATTGCGGAAGACAATATGATGAGAAATTCATTCTGCATTCCGAAGGAAAAGTTCCTCTTTGTCCACATTGTCATGGACTGATCAAGCCGGATGTCGTCTTATATGGTGAACCGCTCAATGAGATGGACGTGACGAAAGCACTTGTCAAAATCCAGGAGGCAGATGTTCTTCTCGTCTGTGGAACATCCTTGGTTGTTTATCCAGCTGCATCCTTCATCAATTATTTTCAGGGAAGATATCTGATTTTGATCAATAAGGATCCGAATAGCTTTGATCAGCGGGCGAATCTTGTCATTCACCAGAAAATAGGAGAACTTTTTTCTTTATTGCACGTATGAAAATGAATATCGAACAGAAATTAGATGAGCTTTCTTCCTTACAGGATGATCACTATTGCGGATCGGCATGTTTTTTATCGACTCTTTTTTATGTACAGTCCTTCTTTTCGATCACAGATAAATCGACAAAAAAGGCTTTTCCTAGCCTAGAGAGAAATCTTCTTTTGGCTTATGACGTGGATGCCGAACTTTTCTCTTTTTCGAGAAAAAAAGAGGAACTGAGTCAAAAAGAATATGACAGGATATTTTTCATGTTTCAAAATGAATTTTCCATACTCGAGGATCTTCATGATCTTTCCAGTCTTGCCTTTTCTTTAGGGGAGAAAAAATACGCGGAAGCATTTCTTCATAAGAAGGAATTCATCTTCTCTTTGGCAAGGGAGAACCTTTCTGTTTTTCAAAAGAGAGAGGATTGTCCGGAATACTTTTCTCTGGTTGAAAGAGATCTTTTTCTTCTCATGAAAAAGGAGGCAAGCCATGATTGATTCATTTTATAGGAAAGATTGTGATTTTCTTTTCTTCCCACTTCCAGAAATCCAGATGCTGAAGAAACTGATGAATCGAAAGCAGAGCGGAAAGAAGCCATACAGCGTGGAATTCCATTTTGAGGATAAGATGAAATTCATTCTTCAGTTTGAAGAGGACATCGTTTCCCAGATCTGCTCAAAAGAAAGAAAAGACAATACTAAGGGACTGAAAGAACTATCTCGCATTGCCTTGCAGGCAAAAGAAGAGACAAGTCTGGAAAGTCTAAAAAAAGACTACGATTATCTTTCGACTGCTTTTCTTGATTGCATACAGTTTTATGCTATCGAAGCACAAGCTTAAAAGTCATCAATCCGTGTTATAATACAAGAAACATAAGGGGGTCTCTATCATGCCAAAACAATATCCTGAATGGGCTGACCGCAAAATCTTAATCGACCTGAGAAACCGGTTTGCCACCTGCTATCAGAATGACGATGGTTCGATTTTTTATATTGAACCGCAATTTTATACCTATCTGCAGGGATATAAGATGCAGAGACCTGAAAATTATAATGACATCCTATCGAAAATGGATGAAATTGTAAGAAAGAACAAGAAGGTCGTATTTGTCGGAATGGAAGATAACCCGATTGTCGAAACTGAGCATGCGATTTATCTTACGGCCATGGATGTCGCCGATCAGGCAAGAGTGCTTGTTCAGCCCGAGAGCCGTGGAAGTGATTACGGGGACTGAGCATGAAGAAACAGATCAGAACATTGCTTTTTCTTTCGGCCTCTCTTTTGCTTTCATCCTGTTTTCATCTCGATGTCCATTTCAGTTGGAAAGCTTCTCAGGAATCATCAACTAGCACTGGAACTCTCGATAAAGTTGAGTTTTCCACACCCAAGACGGATTCCTCTTTTTCGAAAGAGAATCTGAACAAGGATGTCTTAGGCTATGGATATGGATATCACTATCTCCCGAGCACAGGAAACTCAAAGATTCTTGTCGTTCCGGTCGAATCATCGGATTGCTCTTTCTCCTCTACTTATGGTTCTTCCTGGAAAACCATGCTCGAGAATGCCTTTTTTGGCGACTCGTCCTCGACCGGATGGGAATCTGTTTCCTCCTTCTATAAGAAATCATCCTATGGAAAATTGAATATCACAGGTGAAGTTGCACCTGCCGTCCGTTTTGATTTGACGACCTCGCAGTTATCGAAGAATGCGGCGAGCTATGATAAAAACAATAAGACGTACACCGATACGCTTCTTGCATCCGTCATGGAGACAATCTCGGAAAAGACGGATATCGATCTTTCGGAATATGATTCGGACAACGATGGCTATATCGATGCCATCTGGCTTGTCTATTCGATGCCTTATTCTTCGAATAGCAATTTCTTTTGGGCCTATACGACATGGGTGGATAGCACAAAGACATATGACAACGTGAAGGCTTGCTGCTATTCTTGGGCGAGCATGAAGTTTTTGATGGAACAGGATTATCGTTCTCCATTGACGAGGGAATATACGAATGCTTCCGATTGCCATACCTTCATCCATGAAACCGGGCATATGCTTGGTTTGGATGATTATTATTCCTATGACTATAGCTATACAAAGAGCAACCCGAGCGGAAACAAGGATACGCCGATGGGTGGTGTCGATATGATGGACTTCAATATCGGAGACCATGATACCTTCTCGAAATATATCTTGGGATGGACCGCGCCGGATGTTCTCACGAAGGAATATCTGGAAGCGAATAATTATACGCTTTCTCTTTCTTCTGCGACGGAAACTGGAAAATCATTCCTTCTTCCTATCTATAAGGACGGCGTCATGGACTATAACCAGACTGCCTTTGATGAATATCTTCTGATCGAATATTACACGCCGACCTCTTTGAATAGCAAGGATGTTTCCGGATATGGAAATAGCCGTTTGGCGACATACAACACGAGCGGTGTCCTGGTGTATCATGTCGATGCCCGAGTTGGAAAAATGACGGCCAGTTCGAACTCATCGGCCAAATGGGATGGATACTGCTATGATTCGCTTCCCAGTCCGAAGGAGAGTTCCAACTGGGGAAGGACATTCACGTATTATTATATTTATAGCAATACGAAGTCCTATTCCTGGGAACAGGATTTGGATGAATCCGGCAACTATTATCGAGGAAGACTGATTTCCATTCTTCCGAGAAGCGGAACGAAGATTCAGGGGGCCTATACAGGCTATAGCAGTGTGAGTTCTCTCTATCGTTCGGGATCCTCTTTTGATTCCTCTGTCTATAAGGATTTCAAGTTCGATGATGGATCTATTCCGACTTATGGCTTCAAGGTCAAGAGTACGACGGACAGTGATTGTGTATTGGAGTTTAAGGATTTCTGATGGGGTTCAAGAATAGCGAACAGAGAGAATTGGATATCACATTCCGGCCAGACTACAAGAAGGCACTGTTTGGTCTTTTTCATGTTGCATTTGAGGGAAATGATGGAAATGCCTATTTGCCTCTCGAAGAGAAGGAAAGCATCGAAGAAGCACTCTATTTCTATGAGAATCGAATTCTGAAAAGAAAGGAATACCCTGTCTTTGAGGATGATCGATATGTTTTCTATCCGAGCCAGGACAAGAGGGTTCTTTTTCAGGTTCTTGGACTCCCGGAAGAGGTTTTTCAGAAGCTGGATGTCGAAAAAGAGATTCTTCCTCAGTTATTCTTCAAGGAAGATCTTTTCCAACTGAAAAGAGAGTGCTGTGCGATCGATGCGAGATCAACAAAAAGAAAATGGTTTTCCGATGATTTTAAACTTTATTGTCTGAAGAAAGGCTTCTTTTTCCTGTATGATGAAACCAAGCCGTTCATCAGGGAAGAGACAACTCTTCCTGTCTTTATCGATGAAAGAAAACTGAGTCCGGAATATAAAAGACTTTATGAACAATCAGGATGTGACCGCCTGGCAATCGATTTTCTTGGAACAGAGGATGATTTCTCCTTCAATGAAAAGATGAAGATGCTTGATTCCTTCTCCTTGGATGAAAGACTCTCTTTCTTTGTCAATGGCGATCAGAATCTGCCTATTGAGATCGATGAGGAATTCAGGAAGAGGTACACTCTTTTATTGAAGAAATATCTTTCGAGTCTCATCAATGCTCTTTATGATGATTATGCCTTGGAAGTCTTGAATCGAACACTTGATAAATTCTCCTATTTAAGCCTTTCTTCGACTCGGACGAATCGAGTACTCTATTCGATTTCCTCCTTCAATGCGGATATGTATTCGACTGATAAAAAGAATTTCTTCTTTTCCTTGGCGGATAAGATGAAAATCGAAAGCCTGATCAAAAAGGAATTCCATCGATACAAGGAAGGAGATCTTCTTTCCTTCTACTCTTCCATGAAACTTCCTTTTGAAGGTTATCTGTTTCTGAAGGAGAAAAAGAATCTGAGCGTGGAGGGAATCCTTTCCTCTCTTCCCTTCAGGGAAGTATCCTCAACAGAAATCTATCTCTCTGGAAAAAGGCTCGATTCTTTTTATTCTTATGCATCGGGAGCGTCAGGCCATGAAAGAGCATTTCTTCTTCGTCTTTTACGCGACCAGGGAATTGAATACAGCCAATGGAACCTGGAGGATTCTTCATTAAAGATAACAATAAAAATAAGCGATGATGAAAGATGTAATTCGTTAAGAAAACTTTTTGATGAAGAAGAAAAGTGTTCTCTATTGGATATTTTCTCGTCTTACAAAGGATTGTGCAAGAAAGAGAAAAATGATTTATCCCTAAAAATAAAAAGAATCGATGAAGTCTCTTACTTGGAGGCCTGTTCTTCTTTCTATCATCTTTTTGAGAATCGGACGTTAAAGGAGGCGGTGGAGTCTCTTTTGCGGAAATATGATCTTCTTTCTCTTCTTAAGGAAGACCTCGAGAAGTTTTTCTCGTATGTTCTTTTGTATCCTCTTCTCATTGTCAAACAGGAATATCGAATCCAGGCCATTCAGAAGAAGGAGACGCAATCATTGCTTATCATGGATGGACTTTCTTCCCATGTGGAAAGCTATGAACCGAATCTTCCTTTGCCTTATGTGACGTTTTCCAAGACCGCCTATTCTTTCCGCAAGAATCCTTTTGCGAAGGCTTCTCTCTGTTCCTGTCAGAAGCAATCCCTTCGTCGCCGCTATGACTATTTCCGCACAATCGTTCATAGGCAATATGACGATGGCCGAGCTATGGATGACTATGTTCTTTCACAGATGGGGCTTCCGGAGAATATTCTTTCGCAGATCGATTTTACTGCGGATGACCTTTTCTCCCAGATTCCTTTTGAGGATCATATCTGCCATTTATGCAATCACATGATTCCGATCAACCATGAGAGTCTGACGGACAATGAAGAAGACCGTCAGAATGCCTTGCTGACCTATATACGGGCAAGATCGAGTCTTCATGGCGTTCATTTTTCTTTCCTCGTCAGGGAAGAGGACATCAAGGATTCTTTCCTTGATGTGATGGATATGCAATCCTATCATGGCGTTCTGGATGTCTCGGATAAATATGTCGATCCCCTTCTTCAGCCGTACCTTCATCTTTCAGCTAAGAGTGCCGTTTCTTTTCTTGCGGCTTTCTATCCGGAGGAAATCGGTTATGATGATTTCTATTATGATTTGAATGCTTTCTATGAATTAGGCGATTCGATGATTCAGAAGCTTCTTTTTGAGTACACACCGAATGAATATCTTCCGCTTCTAAGAAATATCCGCATCGTCTCTCTTTTCTATGAGATTTATAGAAAACTCGAAATCGCCTATGCCATGTATGTCTCCTCGGATATCATCTTAAGCAGGGAATGCGAGTTTAGCATGAACATGGATTACAACCCGAAGCTGAAATACCCGTATGTCCTTCTCGGTTCGAGCATCAATGCCTATATGTCGGATAGGAATGATACGCATTTCTATTTGTGTGAATGCGAAAAGGAGAATCTCCTTCGCTTTGCGAAGAAATATGATGAACTCTATACGAAAAGAGGACTCAATAAAGAAATCAAGGCGCCTTTGATCTTAGGTCTGCTAGGACTTCCCTATCTTCTGATCAAGAAATATCAGGATTATGATTTGGAAAACAACACGGTCGAGTCCATGATTGAAAGCATGGAATTTGTTCCATCCATCTGCCGAAGGTGTCTCAATCAGAATCATTCTGCCTATGATGGCCCGTTTAGGAAAGCTTTCCCGTTCAAGAAGGATCTGCATGCGGAATATGATTTTGCCCAGAATGGAATGATCCATGATGGATTCAAGGTCTTGAGCGATCTTCCATTGAAGGAAATCCGATATGATTCAGATCATCAATATGATTTGGAAGGATTTGCGGATAATCTTCTTCCGATTTTCGAGTGCTGTACGGATGCTGTTCCCGAGAAATTGTTTACCTATTTCACACTGGATCAAAATCGACTGAAAAACATATTGTCGGATTTTAAGGAAGTCTGTTTATCAGATGTTGAGGCGAATGCCTATATGAGTTCTCTCTTATTGGATACGTCAATCAAGAATCAGAACGTCTTTCTTGATTTCCTTTTTGAGGACATCAATATGACTTTGGAAGCAAAGATCAGGGACTGCTTTCCGGAAATCAAAAGAGTCCGGGAGGAATTCGTCAAGAAAGTCGAACAACAGATTCTCGGTTTTATCACCTATCTGATTGAACAGTTCTTGAAACGCTATGCCGTCAATGAAAGCTATATCGGGAGATGATTTATGGAATACAATGAGGAGTTTTTCTGCGATCGAAAGGAAGAAAGCCAGGATATCCGCTATCGATTCCTGCTTATTTCGAGTTTCTATTCTGTCTATTCGAATGGATATGGCGACTATCATATGCCAAAGGAAGATGAGAAATCCTTGCGGGAAAGAATCTACTTCTATGAGAAGATCATCGATAAGGAAAACTATCCTGTCTATACGAAATCAGGCATATATAGAGAGAGGAACCCAAAGAGGGAAGTCCTTCATCAGATTTTAGGTCTTCCGATGGAACTTCTTGTCGATGAAGACGGGCGGGAAATTCAGACAGAGGAGATTCTCTCACGGATTCATTTTGAAGAAGATATTTATCGGGAAAAGGCTCGGAAATATGATTTGGATGATTCGATTTTGGAAAGCGAAGGTCCGATTCTCACTCAGCTCATCAATTATCTGATTGAGAATGGATTCTATCTTCTGAATCCAGAAAGAGTTTTGAATTTCAATAATCTTGATGATTCGAAATATTATCCATTCTATATCGATGAAAGAAAGATTGAAGAAGATGAGAATTATGAAATGGAGACGGCCCATAAACTGATCATGGATTTCGATTCGATTTCCCATGTGATCACAGCCGATGTTTTTCAGACCTATTATGCACCGCTTGATTCCCTTTCTCTTTGCAAGAAAGCAGAGATGGCTTTCTTTGAAAAAACATCTGGCGATGACATCTATGCCAAAAGCCGAAATCTAAATCTGAAAAGATATTTCTATAGCCTTGCCATTCAGGTCATCAATCGTTTTTTTAGGAAATGGCATTCCGTTCGGGGATTGGCTGGATTCACCATTCTGGATCATGATTTCGAGACCTGGCAGACTCAGGAACGTTTCATCTATCTTGGTGTTCGTGTCGACATGTATTGTACCCAGTACCGCCATTTCGAAAAGATGGGGGATGGAACTATCAGACAGACATACAGTCCTATGAATTATGTATTCGATGCCTCAAGAAAAAAGGATATCCGACGCCTTTTTGATTTGACAAAGAAATACATGAAGAAGAATGCGACCATGCGATATGTCCCATCTGTTTTTCTGAAGATCATGGGACTTCCCTACCCAGCATTTCTTAAGGCGCAGTATTTCGATTTTGAGAATGGGGATGCCGATTCCTTCCTGAAGCTCTTTGATTTTTATCATGATATCGAATTCGATCAATATGGTCTTCTTCTGACTTTGGTCACTTCCTATGGAAGACAGATATCCGTGAAGGATGACAATGAAAATTCGATTCTTTATTATTTGAAGAAAAAGAAGAATCTGTCCTTCCTTGTGAGCAATCCGCATGCCTTTTTCGACGTGTACGACAATCTCACACTTTTTTCATTCGATGAGAAAAAGGATTCCGTCCTCTCGAAGATTGTTCAAGGGGATAGCATGACCTACCGGGAACTGTTTGATGCATTCCATTCACGCTTCAATCTTTCCTCCTCTTATCTTTCTATTCCGATGGAAGATGTCAAAGCCTTCTTTGTGAAGTATGAAAAGAATGGGATTCTCACCCCATTCAAAGATTTTTTCTCAAAACTGCAGGAAGGTGAGTCCAACTTGATGGCAACATTGCAGGTCACGAATCAATATCAGATCAAGCAATATCTAATCAGTGTCATTCTGATGATGGTTCTCTCGAATCATTTTTTAGGCGTGGCAAAAAGATATATTGATCATCTATCCAAGTCCGGGAAGGGGATCCTGTTAGCCAATCAAGGGGAAGTCTTCTATGACTGCTATCATCCTTATCCAACTATCGTGAAAGGAAGATTCCTCTATTTTTATCCGGTGGATGAGAATACGATTCTGATCGATGAAGAAGATTCTCCGCTTTTCGAAAAGGCGATCGCTGTATTGCTTTCTTCGATTGATGAATCAAGGTCTTTTCCATATTCCATAAAGGCGTTTGGAAAAGAAATCATTGATTATGCAGATATTCATGATTCTGATGCATTCGGAGAATTCCTAGGCATTCCCAAGAATCTTTTAGGGAACCTGTCTTTTGCTGAATTCTGTACAAAAATCCGAGTCATGGATGGACTTTCCTTCTATCATAGGCCGGATCATAGAAATCTTCTCAAGGAGGATGAATCCTTATATCATCCTCTCATTCTTTCCAGTCTTCTAAGAAGAGGAATCTATCTTGTCGGAACAGATGGTGGGAAGACGATGATCTTAAAAGATAAGACACAGGATGATCCCATCATGGAATACTATACGAAGGAATCGGTGATTCGATATTATTGCTTCGAGCAGAAGAATCTCAGCACTTCGGAAGAACAAAGAAAGAAATATATTGAGTATGGCAAGATGAGTTCCTCAATGCTGAAAAAGAATTTCATCGATGTCCTCTTCGACAAAGGCGTGGGAGAAATGGAGAGCATTGATATTCCCTTGCTATTTGGAGGCGATTTATCGAAAGCCCTTTATCAGGCTGCCTATTTGGAACTCTTCCCGGAGCAGACAAAGGATTATCGATATCTCCTTTCCTATCGTCAGGGTGATTATTTTGTTGCTGCGGGCATCAATTTCAACGGATTTTCCCTTGATGGAAAAATCGGTTCTTTCTGTTTTGCCAAGGAAGATGCAATTTCTTTTGTGACCGCCTGGAATCAGCTTCCACTCGCAAAAGGAATCAATGAAAGGAATCAGAAATATCAGATTGTGCAGGTACTGTCCTGCTTGGGCATTCCGATTGTCATGGTCGACTCTCTTTATGAGATCTTAAAAAAGAAGAAGGGTATGCTCTCCTTAGAGGATATTCCTTATCTTGAGATTCCTTCCATGCCTCTGGAATATGGATATGACGATTTCTTTTCGATGAAGAAAGAAAATCGGAAGAAAATGATCGAAGCGGCATCGCTTTATCAGACTCTTCGAAGAAAAGGCCTGTTCTGCTATCTGGATTATGAATTCGAGATGGATAGGAAAACGATGAAATCGACCATCAACGGAAGAAAATATTATGTTCTGGATCAGGTAGAAAGCATCGTGAAAGATTCGATTTTCCCGACAGAGATCGAGTTCATGAATCAAATCGATTTCTTCATCGATACCTTTGATCGAAATGAACCGGGAACGGAGAAATTCCTTTTCTATCTCAAGGAATTCTTGATTTTCAGTTATCGGAACAATCCTCATTTCATCAAGGACGTCATCAATCAGTGTCAGCTTTCTTCAGGAAAAAATGATTCCGCCATCGAAAAATCATTCTCCAGCTTCAGACTCCCTCCGTTTGAAAAAGACATCGGTCCTTATGAATTGAAGAATGCGACAATCGATTTTATAACGGAAATAGAAAATAAGATTATTGAAGAACAATCCTCCCTCTTTCTTATCGATGAAGAAGGAAAATAAAACAGAAAGCAACTTTCTTTTTAATCTTTGTCGTTGAGAAGGATTTTGGGATTGGTCTTGATTGCTTTGATGCAGCTGAAGAATGATGTCAATAATGAAATCAGAATGATGATTCCGAGTGTCTCGAAGAAGATGAGAGGGTTGAATGTAAGGCAGACCAGTCTCGATGCCTTGTTGAGGATGATGCATCCGATCTCTGTGACAATAGAGACAGAGAGGAATAGGAGCGAGATGATGAAGAAGGAACTGACAGCCTGTGTCTTGCACAATCCTATTTTTGAACAGCCAAGTGCGTTCAAAATCCCATAGGTATAGGTTTCCTTTCTGACATTCGTCATGAAGAGATTCAATAAGGCAATGGCAGAAATGATAATCATCAGAAGAATGAAATAGAAGATGAGGCTGGATCCTTGTCCATCCTCGACTAAATATCCTAATGTATAACGATAATTATATAGGCTTAGGCAACCGACGGAATAATTTCTCTGGATAGAATCATCCTTGACGGATAATAAATCATTTCTCAATTGAATAGCTTTTCCATAGTCTTTTTTGCAGTCAAAGGCATAACATTTCTTATTGCTTGGGTTGATGATGTATGTATCTTCATCATCCTCATCATAACCAGGAAAGAATATGTCTTGATCACTGTCGATATCCTCGTCTGAGGGTTGATCTGTATAGAGAGGTGGAAGATTTTGATATTCCTCTGGAAAAGTTGGACATGCATATAAGAAGAGAGAATAGGATTCATCATCACTCATCATATCCAAATCCTTGAATGTTGGGTCTTCCTCATTTTTGGCTGTTGAACGGAATTTATCTGTTTCGATTTCATCCGATGTCGAATAGATGTTGCAGATGGTAAAGATTTTCAATTCCTTTCCAATCAAATCGTTGACGTCCTTCAAGTTACCATAATCGGAGGAATAGTTTATAAGATAATCTGCCATGATGCTGGAAATGGCGACTTCATCGACCTTTTTAGGAAAATGAGCGTTGGGATTGCTTTTGATTCTTTCATCCTGGATGAATTGATCGGAGTGTTCATCCCATAGTGGCATGACAAGATAAGAATAACGATTCTGCTCTATATACTTTATGGAAAGATAACTTTCATCGGTGACTTTGTCAGGATCTGAATGGACAGAGATTTTGAAATCGAATAATTCGTGAGCGTTATAGGATTTCAGGATTTCCTGTTGCTGTGGAGTGAAATGATTTTCATAGACATCATCTCCTGTCTCTGAATCAACAAAACTATTGGACCCGGTGAATAAGCAGATGCTGTTCCCGTACTTTATCTGTGTTCGAAGTATTGTCTCATCAGATTTGATTGTTCGAATGTTCGAAAAATAGCTGAAGGCCGTCAAAGAGATGAAGCACAACAAAAGACTGACGATGTATTTGAATTTCGAACGAGAAAAAATCGAAAAAGATAGTTTTCTTGAACTATAAAAACTGATAGGATTTGGTTTCTGAAAGGATGCGTTATCTAAGGATTGAATAATTTCGCCGACATCTTCACTTTCTAAGATGATGCCATTTTCGATGTGGAGAGAAACAGTATGCTCAAAAGAGAAATATTGTGGAGAATGAGTTGCGATGATGACAAGTACATCTTTGGAGATGCTTTCTAAAAGAAGGGCAATTTCCTTTGAATTCTTTTCATCCAAAGCGGCGGTCGGTTCATCCATGAAGAGAACTTTTGATTTGCGGATCAGTGCTCTTGCAATGGCGATTCTTTGTTTTTGGCCGCCGGAGAGTTCTCGAATCTTTTTGCCTAAGAAATGATCGATGGATTCGTTTTTATCAGGAAGATTCACTTTCCTTAAGTCATCAACCAATTGTTCTCTATCATATCTTTGCCCAGCGATTTCATATGCAATTCTTAGATTGTCTTCTACATTCAGATATGAAATTAAATTCAAGTCTTGAAAGACAATCGTTGAAATATGATTACGATAATTCAAGCGATTTTTACTATTCAATTCTACATTGTCGTAATATACATGCCCTTCATATTTTTCATCGACGCCAGCTAAAACACCTAAGAGTGTTGTCTTTCCAGCCCCGCTCGGACCAGTCAAAATATAGAATCCATGATCTGGAAACTGATAGGAGAAATTCTTGACAGCATAATTCTCCGCTTTATCGTATTTCTTATATATGTTCTTTGCAGTGATCAT
>CAVKZJ010000014.1:0-38050 GCA_963660905.1 bacterium
AGAAAAAAGAGGCTGCAAATTAACTTTTTTTGAAAGTTAATTTCGTAACAGCCCCGTTCCTATACTTTTAGCATGCTCCTGATTGCCGTGATGCTATCGATCACCTTCACGCTGCAGGTCGTCAACTTCTTTCTTTCCACAGAGGAAGCAGGATATTCGATTGCGAATCAGGGCAATTATCTTCTTTTAGCCAATTCAGGCTATATGCTTTATGGCCTAAGCATGTCGATTATCTATACCTGTCCGATTTTCTTCAAAGGAAAGGATGACCTTTTTCTTTCCATGCCGATTGAAGGACATCGCTTCTTTCTTGCCAAGCTCGTTCTTTCCATCTATGTGAATTTCATCTATGGCGGATTGTCCATTCTGATCGGAAATATCGTCGCGTGTGTCTTTCTTGGACTCTCTTTTTCCTCTTATCTTTTCGCTATCCTTTTCTTCCTTCTTTATTGTCTTATCACACCCTGCATCGCATTCCTCATCAATGATTTTTTTGCACTTTTCATCGACTTCAGGAAAAATAAGGCTGCCAGCCTTCTTTTGACTCTCGTATGGTCGGCTTTTGCCCTCAGCGGCTATCTTCTTCTTTCCTATACAGAATCCTTATCATCCGTTGAAAAGATAAATCAGTTCATCACCAATCTTTCTTGGTTCACATGGATTGGATATCTTCAAACAAAAGGAATTCTGCATGAAAAGCAAATGGATATTCTTTTTTTCGTTATTTTTATAATCGCATCCGTCGTCCTTCTTGTATCGACTCTATTCGTTGCAAAAAAGACCTATATCCAGTCTCTGTCACGAAACTATAAGGAAAAGGAGAAGCGAAAAAAGAAAGAAAAAAGCACAAAAGACATCAATGTCGATTCACCGACGAGAATGCTCCTCAAAAGGGAGTTTACAACTCTCAGGCAGGAGAACACTCTCTTTGTCCGTGCTTTCATGTCCGGAGGAAGCCTCGCCATCTCTTTTCTCTTTTTATGCTATCTATTGAAATACACCACTTCGACAAACAAGGAGAGCCTTGCCCTTTTTACTGGAATTCTACTTCTTGTTTCCTCTATCGACGTTCTTTTGCCATGCGTTTCTCTTTCATTGGAAAAGAAAAATCTTTCCATGCTCAAGAGCATGCCTCTCAATTTAAGAAAAATGATCAAGATGAAGATTCTTCCGAGCCTTCTTGTCTATCTTCCTTACCAAGCCCTTCTTTTTATTCTCTTCCTTTTTGCCTCGCCGATGGATCTTGATAGCATCCTCTCTCTTTTTCTTCTTTCCTTCAGTTATCCTATCATGATCATCAGTTTTTCCTTCCTGATGGGCTGTGTTTTCCCGAACTTCAACTATCAGGATCTTTCTTCCCTCATGAAGAAGGGAACCTCTCTCACGATTTCGAGCATTGCCCATTTCGTCTTTGCAGGCATCGATGGCTTCATGCTCGTTATTTCCATTGTCCTGACGGATGGGATTCTACTCGGCTCTCTTCTCATCACCGGGTTTTCTCTTACCTTTGGTTTCATCTTTTATCTTCTCAGTGTCATCAGGACAAGAAAGATCATTGAATCGGACATCACGTTTTAATATAGAAAGATAGTCATCTAAGGCGCTCGGAAAGGAATATTTTCTGAGGATGTCTTCTTTCGATACGAAAAGGGCATCCTTTTTTTCTTCCTCAAGTTCTGCATAATACCCTTTCATCTCCCAAATGATATGTGAAAAAACGAATCGGCTTTCATTGATTTCAAAAATTGAAGAAAAGACAAACCCATCCTTTCTAAGTTTTTCCTTTGCCTTAGAGAGATCAAGTCGTCCATCGGCATTGTAGAATTCATATAAAGACGCAAGAAGACCATTCTCTTTCCTTTTCTGGATAAGGAATTTTCCATGATAGGAAAGAAGGAAGATGGTCTTCTCTTCGACTCTCCTTTCCTTCTTTTCTTCCCTGCAAGGAAAAGAATCAACCTTGCCTTCCTTGTATGCCTGACAGAAAAGGGAAATCGGACATTTCTCACAATGGCTTTTGCTATTCGCTAGGCAGATTGTCGCGCCGATATCCATCAAAGCCTGATTGAACTGACCATAGTCCTTTTTCATTCGCTCCTTAAAAAAGAGGGAGCAGTCTTTCTTTGCCTTGGCTGATTTGATGGAAAAAGGATAGCAGGTCAATCTCGAAAAGACGCGAAGAAGATTCCCATCCACGCTGACTTCTTTTTGATGAAAGCATATAGAGGAAATGGCACTGGCTGTATACTCTCCAATTCCAGGAACGGAAAGAAGTTCCTTCTTGCTCATAAAGTTCGTATCGAAATGGTTCGAGAGAATGTAGATAGCCCCACGATGAAGATTTTTCACTCTCGAATAATAGCCAAGTCCTTCCCATAATTTTAGATAAACATCTTCTTTTGCCTCGGCTAGGTCTTTTAAGGAAGGAAGAACCATCAAGAATCTCGTGTAGTATTCCTTGACCTTCTCCGTTCTTGTCTGCTGAAGCATGATTTCACTGACATAAACGGAATAGAAATCCTGATTTTTACGCCATGGAAGATCTCTCTTATTGAGATGATAATAGGCAAGAAGAAGATCAGAGAAATCCGCACTCTTCTCATAGGCGAGTCTTTTTGTTCCATCCTTGAGGGTAATCGTTCCACATAAAGAAAATCCTTCTTTACGAATCAGATTCTGCATTGGAAGATTGTCTTTATGCGTATCGATCCGAAGATGAGGATTCTTCAGACAAGCGAAATCAAAGCACAAGGAAGCATAACCCTTCTTGTGTTCCATTACAGCAAGACGATGAATGGTGTAATACTTCGAATCGTCCTTCCATTTGCCATCAATGGTCTTATAAGTCTCTTCCTCGTCCTCTAGAAGAGTGAAAACAGCCTTGATTTCCTCTTCATCAATGAGAACATAGGAAATCGATAAAGAAACATCCTTTGCGACATTTCTTTGAAGTGCCGAGAAATCCGACCACTGTTCCTGGTTTTTGTTTTCTCTCATGAAAGCGATGGCTTTTCTATAGATAGCATAGATAGATAAAAGATCTTCTTTTCTTGTAAGGCGAAAATACATGATATGAAAATGGGGCCGCAGATGCGACCCCATTATTATATCAATCGAGAAAGAAAGATTTAGTATTTATACTTTCCTTCAGCACGGATGGCAGCCTGAGCAGCTGCAAGTCTTGCGCCAGGAACACGGAATGGAGAGCAGGAGACATAGTCAATTCCGCAATCATGGAAGACCGCGATGGATTCCGGATCACCACCGGCTTCACCGCAGATACCGCAAAGAAGCTTCGGATTGCTTGCCTTGCCTTCTTCGACGGACATCTTGATCAATCTCTTGACGGCATCGGCATCGATGGTCTTGAACGGATCGAAGTCGATGAGGTTGTTATTGAGATATTCATTGATGAAAGCAGAATAATCGTTTCTGGAGAAACCATAGGTGAACTGTGTCAAGTCGTTCGTTCCATAAGAGAAGTAGGCAGCTTCAGCACCGATGGCACCACCAGTCAAGGCAGAACGAGGAGTTTCAATCATGGTACCGACGATGTATTTCATCTTGTTGTCGAACTTGGATTCGGAGATGATCTTATCAGCAACGGAGCTGACCAAATCCTTGACGAACTTGAATTCCTTGACGGCGACAACCTGAGGAACCATGATGGAAGCCTCAAGATGGACCTTCTTGCCACCATTCTGGGCAGTCAAGGTTTCTTCGGCTCTCAAAGCGGCCTTAATGACAGCTTCCGCCTGCATCTTTCCGATTTCCGGATAGACGACATCCAAACGGCATCCACGCAGACCCATCATCGGGTTGGTCATATGGAGTTCCGTGATTCTTCTTTCAACTTCTTCAACAGACTTTCCAGTCTTGTGGGCAAGATCCTCGATATCTTCCTTCTTGGTCGGGAGATATTCATCAAGCGGCGGATCGAGAAGTCTGACATTGAATTTGACATTTCCAAGCTTGACGAACATCTTGTAGAAGTCTTCTTCCTGGAATTTCTCGAGTTCTTCAAGATATTTGACTCTTTCTTCGGTCGTGGAAGCAAGAATCATTTCCTGCATGATGATCAAACGATCCTTGCCGCGGAACATATGTTCTGTACGGCATAAGCCGATACCATGAGCGCCAAAGCGGATGGCGTTGGCAGCTTCATCTGGTGTATCAGCATTAGCATAGACCTTGATATGAGCATATTTGTCTGCCCACTTGAGGACTTTGACGAAGTTCGGATTGTCTCCGCCTTCCTTGGTTTCGACAGCACCATCATAAATCGTTCCTGTGGAACCATTGATGGAGATGACATCACCTTCCTTATAGGTATGTCCGCCTAAAGTCATGACACCGGTGGCTTCATTGACCTTGAGTTCACCGCAACCAGTGATGCAGGTCTTACCGATCTGACGGGCAACGACAGCAGCGTGAGAGGTCATGCCGCCACGCATGGTCAAGACACCCTGAGCGGCAACCATACCGCCCAAATCTTCCGGAGAAGTTTCGGCTCTGACCAAGATAAGCTGTGCTTTCTTGTCCTTGGCAACAATCTTCTGAGCTTCTTCAGCAGAGAAGCAGATATGTCCGACAGCAGCTCCTGGGCCAGCGGCATTTCCGTGTCCGATGACAGTGGCTTTCTTTTCAGCTGCTTCGACGAATGTCGGATGGAGAAGCTGATCAAGAGATCTAGGTTCGACTCTGAGGACAGCTTCCTGTTCACAGATGAGGCCTTCCTTGACCATATCCGTGGCAATCTTCAAGGCGGCAGGTCCGGTTCTCTTTCCGTTTCTGGTCTGGAGGAAGTATAAGACACCATCCTGAACGGTGAATTCGAAGTCCTGCATATCCTTGTAATGCTTTTCGAGCTTCTTGGCGGAATCAACCAACTGCTTGTAAATCTTTGGCTGGGTTTCCTTCAGAGCATCGATGTGCAAAGGAGTACGGATACCGGCGACGACATCCTCACCCTGTGCATTGATCAAATATTCAGCGAAAATCTTATTTTCGCCATCGGTTGGCTGACGGGTGAAGCCGACACCAGTGCCGGATTCATCATTCATGTTTCCGAATGCCATCTGCTGGACATTGACAGCAGTTCCCCAATCATAAGGGATGTTATTCATCTTTCTGTAGAGATAGGCTCTCTCATTGTCCCAGGAATCAAAGATGGCCTTGACAGCCGTCATAAGCTGATCTTCTGGATTGGACGGGAATTCCTCATTGAAGACCTTCTTATAATAGGCTTTATATTTCTTGATCAATTCCTTGAGATCTTCGACCTCAACATCCTTGTCGTTCTTGATGCCTTTGGCTGCCTTGATTTCATCAAGCATGGCATCCATTTCCGTTCTCGGATGTCCCTTGGCGATGTTGGTGAACATCAACATGAAACGACGATAGCAGTCATAGGCAAATCTCGGCTTTCCGGAGAGTTTGGCCAAGGCTTCGACTGTTTCATCATTCAAGCCGAGGTTGAGAATCGTATCCATCATGCCAGGCATAGACACTCTGGCGCCAGAACGAACGGAAACAAGAAGCGGCTTTGGTCCTTTTCCGAAGGTAAGACCGGTTCTCTTCTGCAATTCCTTGAGATTCTCTTTGATCTGCTTCTGAATATTGGCAGGAATCTTCTTGCGATTCTCATGGTAGGCAGTGCAAGCTTCCGTTGTGATGGTGAAACCATCAGGAATACGAATACCGATATGAGCCATTTCGGCCAAACCGGCACCTTTTCCGCCCAAAAGCGGTTTTCCTAATCCATAACCATCCTTAAAGGCATAAACATACTGGCCTGCGACAGCTTTATTGACTGTCTTCTTGGCCGCAGCCTTTTTTGTCGTTGTTGTCGTTTTCTTTGCGACAGATTTTGTTTGTTTAGGCATGTGTCCTCCTAGTTTACATTTAACTTTTGGTTTTTACCCGTTTGGTATTCTAGCACAAAAAAATAATGAAACAAATAAATTTCACGAAACCACTTTCTTGTATACAAGTTTTGATGTTTTTCTAGTTATTTTTTCCTTTTTTTCCACTTTTTCGCTCAAAAAACATTCAAGCCAAAAAGAGAAATCATATCCTTTTCGTTCATCATAAAAACGACTCTTCTTTTTCTGTTTTCCACAAAAGGAAAAGTGAACATTTCATTTTTTTCTTGCATTTGGAAATCAAATAGGATATTATTTCTCTTGCCTTATTTTCTATGGCTGTATAGCTCAGTTGGTAGAGCGGTCGGTTCATACCCGATATGTCGAGAGTTCGAGCCTCCCTACAGCCACCATAAAAAATATGCAATCGCTTCCTGGTTTCGATCAGGAAGTTTTTTTGTTTTTCAGATCACATCCGCGAAACAAAATAGAAAACATTTTCCAAAAGCAATGGATTCAACTAAAATAAGAAAAAGGAGTTCACAATCTATGGAAAATGCCATTATCGATAAGTTAGGAATCCAGTTCAAACTGAATGAGATCGACGTCGGTGATTTCAAGAAGATGAAAGTAGGCCCCATGACCTTCATCTTGAAATGCTATGATGCGGATGGTCTCTTCAATATCTCCTACCTGAAAGGAAAGGCTCTCTTTGGGCTGATGAAAATGACAACGATTGTTCTGACATCCAATAAGAAGGACATTCCTATCATTTCCTATGATCGAATTGAAGCAGGAAGAAAAGATGTCTGCATCATGGAAATTTATGACACGTGCAGAAAGAAACCATCCTATGAGAAATTGCTGAAGTTAAAAAAAGAATTCATCGCCTACCCTCATTATGAAATCAGGCCTGCGTTCTCCGATGAAATCAAGCTTGAGCCATCCTTCTCCGTCTATTCGAAACATAAAAATAATTTCGATTCCCTTTTGAAAGACTACTTCACAGAAATCTCGACAATCATCAATGAAGCAGAGGACATTCCCGAAGAAGAGAAAAGAGAAGCAAATAAGAAATATGTCGACGACCTTCTTATGAACGGTGGAACATCCACGGATATGTTTGTGAAGAAAATCGGAAAAGAGAAGACGGAGAGCCTCTTCCGAAAATTCGTTTTCTCTGTCGAGAAGGAAGAAAGATAGAAAAAAAATTTTGTCTATCCTTCAAAAGAATGTGGAAATTCTCACGCATAAAGAAAGGAAGCTATCCTCATGAAAATCGAAATCCGAAATTTCCAGCCAAGTGATATTCCCGCCTTGATTCCCGTTTTATTGGATACATGGGATTATGACAATCACTCCACCTTGGAAAACAGGAAAAAGGCAACCGAGCTTTTTCTGCTTCATGATCTTTCCATCTCCGATTATCGAAGAGTCCTACTCATCGATGAAGAGGTCTGCGGAATCATCTGTGGAAAAACAGATAAAGATTTCGTTGATTCCGGATTTTCTTCCCTCGATTCCGCTCTTCTGAAGGAATATCGAAAGAATCCCGATATCGACGAGCTTGCCAGCTACAACGATGTCGTCTGCCACGCCAATGAAGTTCTTATTCAGCGCTATAAGAAACCATGCGATGAAATAACCCTTCTCATTTTAGGTTCCTTGGCAAAAGGGAAAGGCTGTGGAAGAAGACTCATGGAACATTTCTTAGGCGAAAGGAAAGAAAATCGTCCCATCGTTTTGACGAGCGACAAGGACTGCAACTACCATTTCTACGAGCATATGGGATACAAAATCATCGATCAGGATATTTTCGACTATGAGATGTTTCAGCAGAAAAAGAAAATGGAATCTTTTCTCTTTTGCTATGACCCATCCCTTTCTTGAGTGCAAAATCCACCAAATTCTTGATTTCTTTTTCGATTTTAGTTAAAATTCCTTTTGCATTCCAAGGAACAATAGCTCAACTGGTTAGAGCCCTCGGCCCATAACCGAGTGGTTGCAGGATCGTACCCTGCTTGTTCCACCACTCGAAAATCATCTTGGCTGTTCCAGGCCAAGATTTTTTCTTTTTTTGCTCTTTTTGCTAAAATAGAGCACGCAACAGATAGGATGAGTATCATTATGGAAGAAAGAATTCAGAAAGTGATGTCCCAGCTTGGCATCTGCTCAAGAAGAAAAGCTGAGGAATATATGGTTCAGGGAAGAATCAAGGTCAATGGAAAAGTCGTCTCCCTTGGCGAAAAATGCGATATGGACGACGAGATTTCTCTAGATGACAAGATTGTCAATTCCCAGAAGAAAGACAATCAGAAGAAAGTCTATCTGGCTTTCAATAAGCCTTACGATGTCGTCTCCACATTGAGCGATCCACAGGGAAGAAAGACCGTCGCCGATTATATACCAAAGGAATATGGAAGACTCTTCCCAGTAGGAAGACTCGACCACAATTCCACCGGTCTTTTGATCATGACCAATGATGGCGAATTCGCAAATCTCATCACCCATCCTTCCTCCGCTCCGGAAAAGGAATATGTCGTCAAGGTAAAGAATCCGCTCCGCGGAGATGAAATCGAAAGACTCAAGAAAGGTCTCTATGTCATGAAGGAGGCTTATGTCGCTGCTCCCTGCGAAGCCAAGGTTCTCAAAGAAGATGAAGAAAGCGTCATCTTCGACATCATCCTTCACGAAGGAAAGAAAAGAGAAATCCGTTATATGATGGATACGCTCAATCATCCTGTGCGCATGCTTATGCGCATTCGCATCGGTTCCATTCTTTTAGGAAGACTCGCACCTGGTCAAATTCGCGAAATCCCCGAAGAAGAGATATGCAAAATCAAGGAAGAATGCCTTGCGAATCAAAAGGAATCCTTCAAGAACGAAAAGTATTACGGAAACTACGATCTTGATGAATAATTGCCATTTCATGTCCTCGATAGAGTAGAATAATAGCATTATGAAAGAAAAAATATTGATCTCAGCCTGTCTTATAGGAGAAAACTGCCGCTATGACGGGTCAAACAAACTGAACAAAGAACTTCTCAAGCTCACCAAATACTATGATCTGATTCCAATCTGTCCGGAAATATCCGGTGGACTCAAGACGCCACGCCATCCGAATGAAATCAAGGATGGAAAGGTGTATACCTCCAAAGGAAGAGATGTGACGGATCATTTCCATGACGGAGCCTATTGGGCTTATATGATTGTCAAGAAATACAATATCCATCTTGCCATCATGAAGGAAGGCTCTCCCAGCTGTGGTGTCCATGAAATCTATGATGGGACCTTCACGGGAAAGAAGATTCCCGGAGAAGGAATCACCGCAAAAAAACTTCGCTCCATCAACGTGAAGGTCATCAACGAAAAAGAAGCGCTCGACCTGGTCAAAAGCCTCGAAGAGAAAAATACGAAACCTACGCCAAAGAATTGATTTCTCATTCTTTGGCCTTTTTAAAGGAGACGAATCATGAAAACATTCAAAATCGCCGGAAAAGAAATAAAGAATCGCTATGTCCTCGCACCTCTTGCAGGCTATTCCGACTATTCCATGAGGAAAATCTGCTCCGATTATGGGGCAGGCTTAACCTATACAGAGATGGAATCATGCGAATCTCTCTACTATAATTCCAAAGCCACAAAGCAGGATTTGGCAGATACACATCTCGACATAAAAAATGAAGATTGTCATCTCGCATTGCAGATTTTCGGTGGAAAAAAAGACATCATCCTAAAATCGATTCCTCTTTTTGAGGAACTTGGAGAATATGATTTCCTCGACTTCAACTGCGGTTGCCCGGTTCCCAAGGTCATCCGACAGAATGCAGGATCCTCCTGGCTGAACAGGCCAGATGAGCTTGTTGATCTGATGAAGGAAATCGTCCACGCCTCTTCAAAGCCGGTCATCATCAAGATCCGCATCGGATTCTCCTCTCTCATGGACATCGTGCCTTTATGCAAGAAGCTTGAGGAAGTCGGCGTCCAGGCCATTGCCGTCCATGGAAGAACAAGGAACGAAATGTTCTCTTCTCCTGTCCATTATGATGTCATACGGGATATCAAAGACCATATCCAGATTCCAGTGATTGCCAATGGCATGATCGACAGCGGAAATTTCGAGGAGATTTTCTCCTTGACGAATGCCGATGCGATCATGATCGGACAAAAAGCCATCGGATATCCCAAGATCTTCGAAAACCTGGTTCGCAAGGAAAAGAAGGAAGAGCCTATTGACGATTCCCTTGAAAGACAGATTCAGGATCTAAGAAAACAGATTGAGCTCATGTATGAAATCAAGGATGAGCATCAGGCATCTGGAATCCTTCGAAGTGTCGCCGTCCACTATATGAAAGGCTTTGACAACGCCAGGAAATACCGAGTGGCTCTCGTGCATTGCGAGAGCAAGGAAGAATACATAAAAGTTCTATCAGATATGCAAAATGAGCAAACTCATGCGTAAATCTCTATACTTTGCTCATTTGTTGGTGTAAAATACTCCTGTTTTAATTGGAGTGAATGCTATGGGCCAAAAAACAAGAGATGAAGAAATATTGAGGATCCTCGAAGAGAGTCCCAGCCAGTATGTTTCCGTGGAATCAATGGCTGAATTCTTCAAGACCAGCGAATCGACCATCCGAAGAGATCTGCAGAGAATGAGTCAGGAACACCGCCTCTTGCGTGTTCATGGCGGAGCCGCCAGCCTTCATTTCTCCGGAAACTTCAAGTTCGACCGCGTCGACAAGGAATATCTCGAAAGAGAACGATCGGAACCGGAGGTCAAAAAGACCATTGCCAAAAGAGCCGCTCAGTTCATTAAAGATGGGTCTTGCGTCTACATGGATGCATCCACAACCGTGGCAAGCATGATTCCATTCCTCCCGCAGACGAAAAACACCTACTTTGTCACCAACTCTCCTCTTCTCGGACAGAAGTTATCGGAAAGAGGATTGCCTTGCTATGTGACAGGTGGCGAACTCAAGATTTCCACCAACGCCTTCATCGGAAGCTACGCCCTGGATTTTCTCAAGCGCTTCAACTTCGACATCGGATTCTTTGGAACCAACGGAATCCATCCACAAGCAAAATTCACAACGCCAGACCCTCAGGAGTGTGCCATCAAAAGCACCGTCATCACGAAGTGCTATTCCGTCTATATTCTTGCCGACAGCACGAAATTCGACAATATTGCCACTGCGACTTTCTGTGACTTCACCCGTCCCATCCTCATCACGGATCATTGCGATGACAAATACCGTTCATTGATCAAAACAATCGAAGTCAGTCCAATCAAGAAATAAACAGGAGATAGAAAGATTATGATTTATTCATTAACAGTCGCACCGGCCATCGACTATTCTCTTTCGATGGGAGATAGCCCAATCAAGATCGATGGCGTGAACCGTCCAAGAAACGATGGCATGTCCTTAGGCGGAAAAGGCATCACCGTTTCCATGATGCTTAAAAATCTGAAGATGGACTCCGTCCCTGTCATCGCAGTGGGAGGAAAAGTCGGAAATGACATCCGCGAATTGGTCGAAAAAGATTTCAAGAAAGCAGTCTTTCTTCCAACGGATGGTGATTCGAGAATCGATGTCGTCATCACCGGTTCCATCCATGATCTCCGCTTCGATCCTTCCGCTCCGAAGATTTCCAAAGATGGACTCGACCTCATGTTCTCCTTCTTCCGTGAGAATCTCAAGAAAGGCGATATCGTCATTCTTTCCGGTTCCCTAGGACAGGAAAGCAAGGATCTCTATCAGGTCTTGATGAGAGACTATATCAATCCAGTTGGTGCCATCACTGTCTTGGATACCATCGGAAAATGTCTGACCAATGCCTTGAATGAACACCCGTTCATGATCAAGCCGAATGAAGAGGAATTGGCTGAACTCGTCGGAAGAGAAATCAAGAACGACGAAGATATCCTTCTAGGCGGTGAAGAGATGAAGCTGAAAGGTCCTCAGACCGTCCTTGTCACCTTAGGCAAGAGAGGTGCCTACTATTTTGCCGAAAACGGCCATATCTATCACTGTTCCAATGCTCATGGAACCCAGGTCTCCGCGGTCGGTGCCGGAGATTCTTCCATCGCCGGATTCATCAAAGGCCTTGCCGAAGGAAAATCGATTGAGGAAAGACTTGCCTATTCCATGGCCGCCGGCGGCGCAACCGCCTTCAGCGAACATCTCGGTTCCTATGAACTGTGGAAGTCCCTGCTTCCGCAGATCAAGGTCACCATGGTCAAATAGACCCTATCCTGTCATGTCTCCATTCGAGATATGACAGTTTTTTTCAAGAAGAATGATTTTTCTATCATTCAATCAAGTGATTTGCTAAAATCTATCGAACAAAAAAATAAAGAGGTACAAAATGAAAAAAAATCTTTTTAAGACACTCGGCTTAAGCGCCATGCTTCTCTTGACTAGCTGTGGCAGCACGCCTGTTGAGGGAACGATGTACGTCGGTGATGCCTTCATTAAAAAAGACGCGATTGTCTTCAAATACAAGTTCAACACCGTCTTGGAAGAAGGGGCGAAAATCTCCGGGTCCATTTCCGCTCAGGAAAACGCAGTTCTCAAGAATGAATACTATTTTTCTTACACACAGACGAATCCATTGAATGCGACTGATTATGCAGAAACCGCCCTTGTCGGATTCCAGAAAGAGACTCTTACGGATGGCAAGGAAGTAAAATATGATCTCACTCTCGATCTAAAGAAAGTCTTCCCTGGCAAGGAAGAAGTCAACACCGTCTATTTTGTCATCCACTCCAATGACTGGAAAACCAATGATCTCACGACTTACACTTACACGAACTACAAATATTCCTGGGACGGAGAGAAGGTCAAGATGATTCTTGACTATGGCGCATAAGCAGATACTTATTCATGTTTCATAAAGCCACAGCATCAGGCCTATGGCTTTTCTTGGAAAAAAAGAAAACCGGCTTATTATGAGATCGTGATTTAATTCACATATGTCATAAGCCGGTTTTGTCATCGAATATAAAGTTGTTTTTCGTTTTTCAGTATGAAAATACAAAAAGTATCGAATCTTATTTTACTTATAATATAATTAAAAATGTACGGTTTGAATTTCTATCGAAATCATACAAACAAATCGTCAAGTGTGATGACCGCCTGAATCGATAATGCATTTTCATTATCTTTCAATCCTAAAGTTGTAACTAATGTGGGATGTATTGCATACTTGGTTTTCGTCACGAATCTTAAGTCATTGATTTTATTATTTATTGATAACAATACTTTATCAGTAACTGTAAATAAAACGTCACTGAATTTCATTTCACATAAGTTGATTATTTGATCTTTTCTTACAATCAATAGATCAATTTGAGAACCATTGACTCCTGTTTCATCATCTTTTTTACAATGCCAGGAATTACAT
This sequence comes from bacterium, assembly GCA_963660905.1. GTDB lineage: Bacteria > Bacillota_I > Bacilli_A > RFN20 > CAG-288 > Enterosoma. The sequence goes on from CAVKZJ010000014.1 coordinate 13,272, forward strand.
TCCGTATAGACACCTCTTATTCCTAGTTTTTCTTTAATTTGAGTGATATGTAATAAACACACTCTTTCAAATGCAATGCCAAAATATGTGTTTACAGTTGGCGTATTAAATAGATTTTGAAACATGTTTTCATCGTTATTGCTTCTATTTAAAAACGAATAATAAAAGATAACAAAACTATCAACGATTTGATACATCGCTCCTTTGCTCTTCATGCCAAAACAATTATATTTTCTTATAAAGCCACACGATTCCAGTTCTTCCAATTTAGTAGATAAATCACCAGAATTCGTAATTTTTGAATGTTCAATGATCTCTTCTCTTGTCAAACCTATTTTCTTTTTAGCTAACGCTTCAATGATTTTTAAATAGACATCAGGATTTTTAAAGATAGAAGAAAAAAGATATTTAAATTCATCTTTTAATGGTCCATCATTTTTAAAAAACATATTATCAATATTTTGTGCAACACTGAAACCCTTTTTTATGAAATTATAATAATATGGGACACCACCTAATATCATATAGTATTCTAAAATTTGGATTCTATTTATGCTGATTCCATTCACTTTAAAATAATCTTCACATTCCCTAAGAGAGAATTGACTAAGGTGAATCTGTTCAGTCAGCCTATTGTATAGGCCACCCTTATTATGAATTATCTTTTTTAGCATCCATGATGTAGCAGAGGCACAAACAATCAAAATAACATCATCTCTGAAGGAAGCCCAGCCATTCCAAAAAGATTCTAAAGCTTTCATTAAATCTGACTTAGGAGTATCCATCCATGAAAGTTCATCAATAAAAAGAATTTTTCTATTTACATTTGAGTTTCTAATTAAATCTTTTAATTCTTCAAAAGCTTCAAACCAATTCGTTATTTTATTTTTCACTTGATAAGAAGAATTTTTTAAAGAACTTGCAAACGCAAATAATTGTTCTTTCAAATTCCCATTCGCAACGCCGGAATGATGAAATAATATATTACCTTTATAAACCTCATTTATAAGATATGTTTTACCAATTCTGCGTCTGCCATATACCGAAATAAAATGAGACTTATCATCGTTATAAATCTTATTTAATAATTCTATTTCTGTTTTTCTTCCTACTAACATCTGAAGCCTCCTTATAATTTACTTAATCTATGTTTTTTTGCCACTTTAAGTAAATTATAAATGATATCGTCTCAAAATCAAATCATTTATCATTTATATTTTACTTAATCTATGATTTTTTGCCACATTAAGTAAATTATAACGATTCTTTTTTTTCTTTAGATTGCACAATACGCAAAGCAACATAATTTCAAATCAAATAGAACCTGCCTTAATATCACAACACATAAAAACCAGACTTTTTCTTAGCTTACACAAACAATAGGTTACTCTCTCGGAGTATCTATACAGGAACTATTTCTTCTCTTACCTTTCTATCATTCCGTTTGATATTCGAAAGTACTATGTTATTCTTTATAGAGAAGGTGAAGAAATGAAAAAAATTAATTAGAATATGACTTCTAGCGAAGTCAAAAAACAAATTTCAGATGATGAAGAAACAACGGCTTTTATCAAAAATGTTGCGAATTTGATGGGACTTGATTGGCCACCACAAGAAAATAAAGAATTGCTTGTAGACTCAAAAAATCATCTAGAATTATCTGATGAAGATAAAATCGTAGATGATTTATTGCATTTAGGATATTTTCTTATTGAGAAGATGAATTTAAAAAATATTTCTTATTTGACTTATAACGATAAGGAACAAGACGCACTTGCAAGGATCATTGCAGTCGATAATACTGGTGTTTTCCAACCTTTGGAGTGGGATGGCATTGTCCAAAAATCAGATATTGATTATTCAGAAATGATTTTTGAAGTCGAAGACCTTCTTGATTGGGATTTTCGTTCTTACTATAAGGAACAAATAGAGAAGATTTCAAAACAATATTATTATAATAAAACCAACGATTGATTATCTTCTGAATCAGTCAATTTCAATAGAATAAGAGAAGACCTTTTCTTTTCCCGGTTCGAGGAAATCCATCTGTTTCTTATCTTTCAATTCCTTTGGCGCATCGAAATAATCCGGAAGTCCATCCCAAGGTTCGATGGCGACAAAGTTGCCGAATTCATTTCCAGACCAGAGAGCGAGAATGGGAGCATCATTCTTTTCCATGCGAATGGTCGATCCATCCAATTTATGAAGTGTCAAAGAGGTGAAGGTATCCGCTTTGAAGATATAGGTTTTGATCTTGAAGAAGAATTCCTTGCTAAGATGAATCATATCGAGATTCCCGTAATACACTTCGCCGAGATTGTAGTTCCCCTTCTCATCCTGGATGATGCGGACAAGCTTCGTCTTTTTGTCAAACGTAATGTAATTTCCAGAAATATCGAATTCATCTCTTCTTTTCACACCCGGCAGCATGAAGGCTGGATGTCCACCCACCATGAATGGCATCGTCTTTTCAGATGTATTCTTGATATGATACGTCACAAAGAGTCTTTTTCCATCCAAGTGATAGGAGGAAGAAGCCACAAAGGAAAATGGATATTTCTGAAGCGTTTCTTCATTCGATGCAAAAGAAACAGAGCAGTCAGTCTCTTCCGTCTTTTTGGAGGTACCGACCATATAGCGGATCAGACCATGATTCTTCAATGTGTATTCTTTTCCATCGACAGTATACGTCTGATCAACCAATCGAGCGATGAAGGGGAAGATGAAGATGTCCTGTCCCTGCCAGGATTCCTTCAATGGCTGATAAAGAAGTTCCTTGTTTCGATTCTTATCGAATAGGGAGGTAAGAGACCCTCCTTTTTCATCGACTTCGACTTTCAGAGATTCGTTTTCGATTTTGATCATAATCAATGTCCTTTCTTTGATAATTCCTTTTTCAATTCATCGAAACTCATATATAGAATATCCTTCCGAAACTGGGAAAGATGAAGATGATGACTCTTATCCTTAAGCAAGACAATCATGGCATATTCTGGATTCCTCGTAAAGATCATCCCATGCGCTTCCATCGTTTCCTTGTTTTTCATGAAATAGTCGATTTCATCATAGAGAAGTTCATATTCGAAGAAGAAAACTTTTTTATATAAACTCGAATTGTAGAGATTGATATTGAATCTTGCATGCGGTTCATCAAAGAATGCTCTTATTTTTTCGACGTGCTGCTTCTTGATGGCACGATTCTTTTTTCGAATCTGCTCCTCCTTTAAAAAATGAAGGGTATCATCCTTGAAATCCGGATACTTCTGTATGGCTTCCTGTATCGTCAGATTGTTTCTCAAGAGGAGTTCACGGAGGACCTCCATGCTCATCAGGGAATCATCATCGCTTCGATGATAGGTATATGATGTGAGATGGTATTCCTTGACTAAGGCATCCAAGCCTGAGATGTTCTTCCTGGAATTGATTTCCTTTTCAAGTCTCTGGATATCATAGAACTCGAATTCCATCACAGGGAGAGAATATCTTCTGCAGGAATAGGATAGATAAGAGACATCCTGGAAAACAGAAAAGCCGAAACACATATTTTCCTTATCCTCAAGCAATTCCTTGATTTCCTTATAATAATGGGGAAAAGTGAACTGTCTCTGAAATTTGAAGAGCGGATAGGCAAGATGGATGCCTTCTCCCGTTCGAACATTTCCCAATAGGAATTCAGCCATCGGATTGATCAAAATATCCTTTTTTTTCAGCACTTGAAAGGATTCATCGGTTTTTACATAACCGAAGGAACAGATTTTTCCCTCCCCGTTGAGGCAATTGGCACATTCGATATCGAAAAATACGTAATTCATACAAGACAATTAAAAACCTTATCAAGGAAATTTACAAGCCATAATCGCTTCTTGCTTGCAAGATGGAAGATTTGTCCTTATACTTTCTACCATGGCACTAAACAAAGAAAAAAGATGTATCGATCAGATTCTATCGGGTATTTCCGCCTGTATCTTCGATATGGATGGGACATTGGTCGACTCTCTAGGAATCTGGGATGATATCGATATACGGTTCTTCCATGAACACAGCATGGAAGTTCCCAAAGACTATGACAAGATCATCTCCCATATGTCATTCATGGAGATGGCAATCTTCACCAAGGAAACTTACCATATCCAGGAAAGCGTGGAAGAGATTGCCTCCACATGGCTTGAATGGTCAAAGGACGCCTATTTGCACACCATTGTGGCAAAGCCGGGTGCAAAAGATGCCCTTGAATATATAAAAGGAAAAGGAATTCCGATGTCTTTGGCAACCACGAACAAGGAAGAACTCTATCTTCCATGCTTAGAGAGAAATCATCTTCTTTCCTATTTTTCCCATATTGAAAATGTGAATCATCTCCATACGAAGAAAAGTGAACCGAAGATCTATCAGACGCTCGCCAAGGATATGCATGCACCCATCGAAAAAACAATCGTTTTTGAGGATATTCTGATGGCTGTTGACACTGCCAAGAAGGCAGGATTCGTCGTCTGTGGTGTCTATGATAAAAGAAACAATCCAGATAAAGAGAAGATACAATCCATCGCCGATTATTTCATAGAGGATTATCCTGGCATTCTTCTCTAATTTTATTGACTAAAAAGGTAAATTCCGATAAACTATGTTCGCTTAGGGGAGTAGTTGTCGCGAAAGCGAGATATTGTCAACAACATGACTTCGTTTGGTTCAAGGAAGTCTGGCATATCATAAATAACGAGACTTAGGCAGAGAAATCAATTTTTTTGGTTTTTCTGCCGAGGTCTCGTTTTCTTTTCTTCCTTAGGTACCCAAAATGGAGGTCTAAGTTATGTGGTGGGTTTATCCGTTGTACGCACTTGATTTGGGAGCGATGATTTTTCTCTCTTTCCTCTTAGGAAATCTTGTCGATATGTTGGACAAAAAGACGAAAATCTCTGGAGCTTTCATCGGTGGTGTCATGCTTGCCGCAGTCACTTCGCTTCCCGAACTTTTCACCGCTCTCTCGAGCATCTTCTTTGTCAATGAGCCAGAATATGTCGTCGGTGACATTCTCGGTTCGATCATCTTCGACTTGGTATGTCTTCTTTTGGAAACCGCAATCTTCATCAAAGGATTCCAAAACGCTAAGTTTCAGAAATTCCATATTGTCAATGGCGTTGCCTGTTTGATGATGTATGGCTTTGCTGCCTATGCATTCTTCGCTCCCGTGAATTGCCAGCTTATGCTTGGCGATATCAACGCAATGTCCATTCTCATCTTTGTTCTCTATATTCTCACCCTCATCTTCCAGCCGAAGGAATCCGAGGAAGAGGAAGAAGAAAAAGAAGAAGTGGCTTGGAGCTTAAAGAAGATCGTCATTCTCTTTTCCATCTCTTCTATCCTTCTCATCGGTTCTTCCATCGCACTCACCTATCTGACGAAGATGATTCAGGAAGCCTTGCCAATGCTGTCCGGATCGGTTGCCGGCGCCTTATTGTTAGGAATCGGAACATCCATTCCAGAAATCGTCTCGACAGCCCAGCTGTTCAGGAAGAAGAATTATGATGCCGGATTCGGAAACATGATTGGCTCGTGCACATTCGATTTTGCCATATTCGCTTTGAGCGACTTCATTTCTTGGCACGTCTGGAACAACCACAAGAATGATGCAGGCGAATACATCATCTCTCAACGCGGATTGTTCATCACGAGCGGAGATGCCACTCAGTTCGAACTCTTCGGTATCGGTGTCTGCTGTCTTTTCATCGGTTTGATTCTTCTGAAGGTCTTCAGCAAGAAATTCTCTGAAAAGAAAGCCTTATGCTATTCCGTGACGATTTCTGCCGCTGTCGCTTCCTTAGCGATGTATCTTCTCATCTTTATCCTCTAATTATCATCATATTTTACAGGGGAGTAATTGATCTTTCTTTTTCCGTCAGCACGAAGGAAAATCTTCCTTCCGGAGAAGAACCATGTCCTGGCAATGAGACCTGTGATAGAAAGGAATCATTCAATCATGAAAAAGAATGAAAAAGTCGATGTCGAAAAAAAGGACGAGACTTTCTTTTATCACGCCAAAAGCCTCGACGAGGTAAAAGAAGAACTTAAGACAAGCTTACAGGATGGCCTCGATGAACAAGAAGCCAAGAGAAGACTCGAAAGAGATGGCCTGAATGCACTTAAGGAAGAGAAGAAAGTTCCCTTCTTCAAGAAGTTCCTCAACCAATTCAAGGAACCGATGGTCATCGTTCTCCTTTTGGCGGCCTTGATTTCCATTGTCATCTTCATCGTCAATGGCATTCTCTATGTCTCCAAGGGAGGAACGTTCTTCCTAAGCATCGAGCAGAAAAGAAATGACGAATATATCGATGCGATTGTCATATTGGCCATCGTCATCATCAATTCCTTCATCGGAGCCGTCCAGGAGGAGAAGGCCGAGCAATCGCTCGATGCCTTGAAGAAGCTTTCCTCGCCGATCTGCAAAGTCCGAAGAAATGGAAAAGTCTTCACCATCAAATCTGAAGAACTCGTCAAGGGAGATCTTGTCCTTCTCGAGGAAGGAGACATCGTCCCTGCGGATATCCGTCTCACGCAGTCCATCAACCTGAAAAGCGATGAATCCTCCCTGACTGGTGAGAGTCTTCCAGTCGAGAAGGATGCTACCCTGATTTTGAAGGACGATGCTCTGACCGCCGAAAAAAGAAATCTCGTCTTCTCTGGATGCCCCATCTCCTACGGCCGCGGAGAAGGACTTGTCATCAAGACAGGCATGGATACCCAGGTCGGAAAAATTGCCTCGATGCTCACCGCAAGCGAGGATGAGGAAACACCTCTTCAGAAGAAACTGGCCAAGTTATCCAAACAGTTGGGATTGATCTGCCTTGTCATCATACTCATCACCTTCCTTGCCGGATTGATCTGGATTTTCATCCGCGCGTCCCAGAGTGGATATGAGAATATCGGAACCGAGATTCTCAACCTCTTCGAAGAAGCGATTGCCTTGGCTGTCGCAGCGATTCCAGAAGGCCTATCCGCCATCGTCACCATCGCCCTGGCACTCGGTGTCAGCCGGCTTGTCAAAGTGAACACCATCATTCGAAAACTTCCTTCCGTGGAAACCCTCGGAAGCGTCAATGTCATCTGCTCTGATAAGACCGGAACCCTTACGCAGAACAGAATGACCATCAAGAAAGTCTGTCTTGATCATCAGCTCTATGATGCCGACCAGATCGATAGCGAAAATGTGAAATTCCTTGCCACCGGCATGATGCTCTGTTCCAACGCCTCTATCAAGAATGATCGATATGGCGATCCAACAGAGTTGGCACTTCTTGATTACGCAAGAACATTCGCAATCGAAAAAGAAGAAACGGAAAAAGAAAGCCAGATACGTATCGATGAATATCCTTTCGACTCTGTTCGAAAGATGATGTCCGTGAAATCGAAGACGCAGAATGGAGTTCTTGTCTACACCAAAGGTGCCCTCGATTCGATTCTGATGCATGCCACGCGAATCAGGATCGATGGCGAAATCCGTGCAATCACCAAGGAAGATATCGAGAAAATCAATTCATTTAATAAAGAGATGTCTTCTCAGGCCTATCGTGTTCTTGCTTTCGCCTACAAAGAAGTTCAAGAGGATGAAAAGATCAGTGAAGAGGATCTCATCTTCGTCGGAATGGTCGGAATGATCGACCCGGAAAGAAGCGAAGCCAGGGAAGCGGTCGGAAAGCTCAAGGATGCCGGAATAAGAACAATCATGATCACCGGCGACCACAAAGACACCGCCTTTGCCATTGCAAAGAAATTATCTATCGCCACGAATATCGAAGAATGCTGTTCAGGAGAGGAACTCAATCATCTTACGATGGATGAACTCCAGGAAAAGGTCAAGACAACCTGCGTCTTTGCCCGCGTCTCCCCAGAAAACAAGGTTCAGATTGTCAAAGCCCTCAAGGCAAATGGCAATATCGTCGCCATGACCGGTGATGGCGTCAATGACGCCCCGTCCTTGAAGGCCGCCGATATCGGAATCGCCATGGGACAGACAGGAACGGATGTCGCCAAGGGGGCGGCCGACATGGTCTTAAAGGACGACAATTTCGCATCCATCGAGAAGGCGGTCGAGGAAGGTCGCGCCATCTTCGCCAACGTCAAGAAGACCATCTTCTATCTCCTTTCGAGCAATTTCGGTGAGGTGCTGACGATGTTCTTCACCCTCCTGCTTGGCTTCCCGACGCCATTGGAAACACTCCAGATTCTTTGGATCAACCTCATCACTGATTCGCTTCCAGCCATCGCACTGAGCATGTCCAGCAAGGAAGAAGGAATCATGAAGCAGAATCCACGCGACCCGAAGGATGGCATCTTCTCCCACGGCGGATTTGTTTTCACATTCGGCTATGGCATTGTCATCTTCCTTATCACCTTCATTGCCTATCTTCTCCCCGGCATTTTATGCTATTCTTCCTCGACGCTCGCTTTTGTTCCACAGATTGCACCGGAAATCCGTGCCGCCTGGGGGACTGGTTATTCTGGGTTTGTCGCCTGTCTGGAAAACGAACTTGTCCACAGGGAATGCACGACCTTCGCCTTTACCGTTCTTGCCATGTCACAGGTCTTCCACATGTTGGGCATGAATGATGTCAAGCACAGCTTCATCAACATCTTCAAGAAGAGAAATATTCTTCTTTATGTTTCCTTCTTCCTCGGATTCGCTTTGCAGATTTTCGTCACGGAGGTCAACGGCATCACGGATATCTTCTCCACTGTCTCCCTTGACTTCTACGAATGGCTGATTCTTCTTGCCTTTGCCATACTTCCTCTTGTCATCCATGAAATCCTCGCACCGATCTTCCGGAAGAAAAATGTCCGCTTCGCGTGATGCAACCCCTTTCATAAAGAAGTGTTTTTTCTTTAAAAATCAAATATTTGTTAAAAAAAACGTCTCTTTTGAGCCTTTTTATCCTCTATTCAGGAGGAAAAGGCTCTTTTCTTTTTCTCATCAAGGAAACTGAAAGCGTTTAACTTTATCTTTTTGTTGATTTTCTAATCATACATATTGTATCCACCATTCCGTACGCTTAAGATAAAGTCCAATTTCACGGAGGTATCACATAATGAAAACAAAGAAAATAAGCAAAGCAGTCTCTTTAGTATCCCTTCTTTTCCTATTAGGTGCCTGTAGGACAAACACATCCGATTCGACGAGTTCCCCGGAGGATAGCACAAACTGGCACGGAACACTCAAAGAAGGATATACGTCCTTAGCCAATGACAGCAAGGCCGTCAATGCCGCTATCGGCGCTGATGGAACCTATACGACAGCGGGACAGACCTTCACGACAAAGAACACCTATAACTATTATTTCTCAACAGAACCGGATAGCTATAATTATCTTGTCGATCCTTGGCAGTACAACGCACTTCATTTCGTCAACATGGTCGATGGTCTTATCAGCAATAACCAGTATGGTGCAACATACGGTGGATTAGCCTTAGGTTATAAGACCACGGAAAATGCAGACGGAACCGAAACATGGAGCTTCCAGCTCAAGGAAGGCATCAAGTGGATCAACAACCAGACCGGTGCCGAATATGGCGAAGTTGTGGCGGATGATTTTGTCGCTGCCATGGAATACGTTCTTGACCCAGTCAATGCATCCGAATTCTCCTATCTCCCTTGCGGCGTCATCAAGAATGCCGACACCTATTATTCACAGAAGACAGCCCACATGAAAGACAGCACCGTCGAAGTCATGGACTTTTCCAATGTCGGTGTCAAGGCTGCCGATAAATATACCATCGAATATACGCTTGTCGAACCGACGCCTTACTTCCTTACCTGCTTGACCTATTCCGTCTATTATCCCGTCAGCAGAGCCTGGCTCGAAGAGGAAGGAACCGCCTTTGGCGAAACCAAGGATGATATCCTTGTCAATGGTGCATTCCGTCTGACGGAGCACGTCAAGGAATCCAAATCCGTCTTCACCAAGAATCCGACCTACTATGATGTCGAGCATGTCTATGTCGATACGGTCAACATGACTTTCATCGGAAGAGGCGCGGAAGCATCTGCCGCAAGAAAGCTCTATGAAAATGGCAATCTCGACGGCTTCAACGTCCAGTCCTCCGATGAGGAAGGATATAAGAAATATGTCACCGGTGCAGACAACTCTGGCACAACGAACAATCCTTATGATCCAAACTGCTCTCCTGTCTCTTCCACTGACCAGTTCTGCTTCATCAGCTACTTCAACTACATCCGTACGACCTACGAATATGCCAGCAACGCCCACAAGAAGACGGAATCCGAAAAGGCTGATACCAACAAAGCCATCCTCAACAAGAATTTCCGCAAAGGCTTCCTCTATGGCCTGAACGTCATGGAATATCTGAAGTACTACAATGCAAGCGATCCGATCCAGAGATTGAGCAGAACCTATACCGTCAAGGGTCTTGCCCAGGATTCTTCTGGCAAGGACTATACGGAATATGTCGAAGATGTCTACAATCGTGAGCAGAAGACGACCGGTGTCGATCTGATCGGTACGGAAATCTCTGAAAAAGGCAGCGATAAGGATCCTGTCTATGATGCTGCAAAGGCCAAGGAATACTTCGCCGCGGCAAAGCAGGAACTCGCTGCAGCCGGTGTCACAGCCGAACACATCTACATCGATGTCATCGGCGACTTGGACATCACAGCCAACTCCTACAAGAGAGCAATGTACAAGGCTATCGAAGACAATAGCGACGGCTGGATTGTCATGAATATCTCGACTCCATCCGGCGAAGAAGAATCCAACAAGTGGGGAACGAAGACCAACAACTATGACTTCTCCATGGAAATGGGTTGGGGTGCTGACTATGGCGATCCGAAGTCCTTCTTGCATACGCTTGTCGGCGAAACCTTCGATGGAACCACCCTTACCGATATAGGCGATAACCTCTCCTATCTCGGATTCACAGGTGACTATAGCGAAAAGGAACTCTCTGACAGTTTGCTTGGCAACTATACAAAGTTATATAATGCGGCTGTCAAGTACAACACGACCGCAGATTATTCCAAGCGTCTTGCCGCTTTCGCTGAGGCTGAATATGATTTGATTTATGAAGATGCCATCATCATTCCTTTCTATACAAGATCGGGCATCTATGATTCCGTCAGCAAAGTCATTCCTCATCAGTCTGGAACTGCCAACTATGGCAACAACTCTGATAAGTTCACGAACGTGATTGTCTCGGATACTGCAATCACCCGTACACAGAGAGATGCCATCAATGAGGAATACAAGAAGAACAAATAATCAACTCTAATTTCACGACAAAAAGATGATGGGAATTGCTCATCATCTTTTTGCCCTTAACAAGGAAGGAGAAACACATGCAAGATGTAACCGTAATTCACGTAAATCCAGAAATCCAGCTGGAACCTCTGGCAAAGAAAGAGGAAAATGCCTGGGTGGCAAAATGTCATTCCATCCTGAAAGTCATTCAGAAAGGACTGACCAACCCCACATTTCTTTATATCGTAAGAAGAATCCTGACATCCCTTCTTACGCTTTTGCTTTTGACCGCCTTTGTCGCCATCCTCATCCGTCTTCTCCCCGAGGATAAGTTCTATAGCATCCAGACTTACAACAAATTGGCTGCCAAAAGTACGATCATCGCCGAAAACTATAAAAACAAACAGCTTTATCTCTATGGCTTGAGAGACCTGAAGGGAAATGAAATCAGCGTCTGGCAGAATGTATGGCAATATATCTACTATATCCTGCCTGTCTATAAGAAGATTCCCTATCAGTTCTCCACCGACTACTCTGAGGTCAAGAAATATTGGGAAGGTTTCATTTATCTAGGAAGAAGCGTTCGCCAAAGCAAGTTCGTCACCGACATCGTGGCCGGTGAGATGGGAATCTCCATCGAAATCTCCCTGATTTCCGTCTTCTTCACCTATCTCGTCGGATTCCCTTTGGGAATCGCCATGGCCAAGAAGCCTGGCGGTGTCTGGGATAAGATCGGCTCGACATTCATCGTTCTCAACTATGCGATTCCCGCACTCGTCTTCTATCTCTTCATGAAGAACTGGACGGGAGATGCCAACGGCATCTTCGGGTGGGCTGGATTCGGACTGCAATACAACAGCGAGAAGCATTTCCAGACCCTGATCATCCCGGTATTCGTCATCTTCTTCCTTTCCATTCCGGAACTGGTCATCTGGGTCAGACGATTCATGATGGACGAACTCAATTCCGACTATGTCAAATTCGCCCGTTCGAAGGGATTGAGCGAAAACAGGATCATGTACACCCATGTTCTGAGAAACGCATCCGTTCCCCTTATCCGAAACATTCCGATCACGATCCTAAGCGCCATGATCGGTTCCTACTTCGTCGAGGATATCTGGGTTATCCCAGGAACTGGAAGAGAGCTTGTCTCGGCCTTAAAGGGTACGCCGGACATTCCGCTTGTCCAGGGCTTGACCATTCTCTATGCTGCCCTTTCGATGCTCGCCTTCCTTTTAGGCGATATCGTCACAGCCTTATACGATCCAAGAATCCGTCTCACTAAGAAATAAATAGGAGGAAATCATCATGAACAACGAAATCACAACCAAAAAGAACGATGGTCTTGATGACCTCTTTGTCCACGTGGATGTCAAGGAGGAAGAGGCTGAAAAGATTACTTCCGAACCCTACTCCTATTGGAAAAGTGTTTTCCGAATCTTCATCAAGAGACCTGCGACAATCATCGCCCTTGCCACCCTCTTCGTTCTCATCTGCGGCATCATCTTCATTCCTCTTTTCGCCCCGGAAGATGCCTTTGTCAGCAATATGAGCAACAAGAACCTCGCTCCGAGCGCGGCTCATCTCTTCGGCACAGACTTAATCGGCCGTGACCTCTTCTTCCTCACCTGGAAAGGTGCTGGCAAATCTCTTCTTTTAGCCATCATCGAATCCATCATCGTCCTCATCATCGGTACGATCGGCGGACTCTGCTGGGGATACTTCAAGAAATTGGATGGACTTTTTGTCGAAGTCTACAACTTCGTCTCCAATATCCCATCCCTCCTCATCTATATGCTTTTAGCTGTCGTCTTCACCTATTCTCTTCCCAACGTTCCTGTCGAAATGCGTCTTGTCTTCTCTTTGACCATGCTCGGCTGGCTCGGACTGGCCTTGATGATCCGAAATCTTGTCCTGATCATCGACAATCGAGAATACAATGTCGCTAGCAAGACTCTTGCCACTCCGGCGAGCCGCATCATGCTGAAGAACTATCTCCCCTATCTTTTGGGCGTCATCATCACGGAATTCTCCCTGATCATCCCTGGCATGATCTCTTCGGAAGTTGCCTTATCCTATTTCGGTGTCGGACTCAATGCGGAGGATATCTCCTTGGGTGCCATTCTGGAAAACGGCATCGCCAACTATTCTCTCTATCCATGGCAGATTCTAGCCCCTGGCTTCCTTCTTGCCGTCATCATTTTCGCATTCTTCATCTTAGGCACGACCTTCTCGGATGCCCTTGATCCGAAGAAGCACCGCTAAGGAGGGTATTCTCTATGTCCAAAAAAGAAAAAGAAAAACTCCAGCTTAAACCCATCGAGGATGTCAAGCCAGGCGAAGTCATCGCCCATGTCAATGACCTCGTCGTCCGTTTCCAGGTTCGAAATAAGACATTGACAGCAATCCGTCATATCTCTTTAGATATCTACAAGGGAGAAACCTTAGCTATCGTCGGTGAATCGGGAAGCGGAAAGTCCGTCTTCACCAAATGCTTCACCGGCATGCTGGAAGCCAATGGCAGCATCGATGAAAAAAGCGAAATCCTCTATGGTGGAATCGACTTGAGCAAAATCAAGAAGAACGAAGATTGGCTTTCCATCCGTGGAAAGAGAATCGCCACCATCTTCCAGGACCCGATGACCTCTCTTGACCCGCTAAGAAAAATCGGAAGCCAGATCAGCGAAGTCATCACTCTCCATCGCGGATTAGACAAGAAAGAAGCCAAGGAAGAAGCGATAAGGCTTCTAAAAAGAGTCGGCATCAAGGAACCGGAGAAGAGATATGATGATTATCCTTTCCAGTATTCCGGCGGCATGCGACAGAGAGTCGTCATCGCCATTGCCCTTGCCTGCAAACCCGATATTCTCATCTGTGATGAACCGACCACAGCCTTGGATGTCACTATCCAGGCACAGATTCTCAACCTGATCAAGGATCTGAAGAAGGAATACGGATTCACCGTCCTTTTCATCACCCACGACTTGGGCGTTGTCGCTGAAATCGCGGACCGCGTCGCTGTCTGCTATGCCGGACAGATCATCGAACTCGGAACCGTGGATGATATTTTCTATGACCCGAAGCATCCCTATACCTGGTCTTTGCTCTCCTCTCTTCCACAGCTTGGAGAAAAGGGTGAAAATCTCTATTCCATCAGCGGAACCCCACCGTCTTTGTTCAACGAGATCAAAGGCGATGCCTTCGCACCAAGAAATCCCTATGCCATGGCTGTCGATTTCGTCAAGGAGCCTCCGATGTTCCAGGTCTCAGAAACCCACTTTGCCAAGACATGGCTTCTCGATGAAAGAGCACCGAAAACCTTACGCCCCGCCATCGTGGATGAAATCCATGACCGCGTGAGCAAAATCTACCAAGGAGGTATCCATCATGAAGAAAAATGAACAGCCCATAAACAATATCGACCTTTCATTGACCTCAGATGATTTCGAAGAAATCAAGAAAAGCGTTCCTCTGAACAAATTTGGATATCCCGACAAGATTCCTGCCAAAAACCGCATGGCCAAGAATGTCTTGCTCAAATTCGTCGATGCCTGCATCAAAGACGTCAATGGCAAGCCTTTGGATGAGGAAGTCTCCTCCTTCGATATTCTGGAAAGCGATGTCTTTTCCCTTGACGATCCTCTTTGGAAGACAAAACTGAAGTTTCTCGCCGCCTTATTCTCCTTAAACCGCTATGTTGATGGAGCCATCTATTACCGCGGCGAATTCTTCACCACGAAGATGGGAAAGAAATTCGCTTCCTATCTGACCTATACCTTCATGGAACACTACTTCCATGTTGAGGATGCCCCTCTCATCGAAGAATATTTCGATAAGATGGAAGGAGGTCATCTGCCTTTCTTCCCAACCAACACCAAGGATGGGAAAAAAGTCATCTTCTCCGCCTACAAGGCAACCATCAAGGACATCAGCGGCACGCCTCTCTCCGAGAAAAAATACACCTTCAACATCTTCAAGGGAGATCTCTTCTCCCTGAATGAGAAAGAGGATATGGACAAGATCTCCGTCATCCGTTCTCTCGTCGATGAAGATCGGCTTGTCGAAGGATTCTATTACAAAGGAAAGATGATTCCGAATCATCTCGAAGAGGAATACCGTCTCTATCTGGAGAAATCCTTCGTGAAGAAGAATTTCCTTGTCGAAGACAAAGACTATATTCTGATGAACACCACAAAGGATGAGAAAAGCGGCTATCCGCTCTTCTTCCCGATGAGAAACAAGGAAGGAAAGAATATTTCCATCTCCGTTCTCAATGCCGATGTCCAAATCTTAGGCTATGACAAGAAATATTCCAACTTCGATATTCCCGGCGATCATTCCTTCGATCTGAACAAAGAGGAAGATCAGATCAAGCTGAAGATCGTCCAGTCTTTGTTCTTCAAGAAGAACGGACTGATCGGCGCACTCTATCTCGATGGCATGCTCATTCCCGCCTCTCTTTCCAAGAACGAAATCGAAAGAAGAAGAGCCAAGGCTGAGAATGCCTGCGGCATCTATCTGGATGACAATGAAGACTTCGTTAAGATCAACACGCATTTCACCATCGAAGACCGTTTCCAGCTTCTCAATCTGACAAATTATTACGACGCCTATTATCCAGACAATCTCACTCTCATCCCACAGAAGCTTCCCGAGATGAAGACAAGCGACATTCTTGTCCGCTTCGATCATGTCAATATCGTCAAGGAGGATGGATGCTATCTTTTCGATAACGATTTCTCCCTGGATTTCAAAAAGACGGACGAATTCGCGCAGCATCAGTCCGAAGCGATGAGTGCCATCATTAGAGCGCTGTATAGCGATGTGAAGATCCGAGGTGCCATCTATTTTGACGGCGTGAACATCCTCTCGCATCGTTTCTTCCTAAAGAGAAAAGCCTTCTTCACGGAATTCATCGAGAAGAAAATCGATGCCTCTCTTCTTGAGGACAGCAAGAAGAATCCGTTCGTCCAATACAAATACAAAATCGACAAGAAGACAGGCATGCTCCGCTATTGGCCGACGGTCAACCGCCAGGGAAAGGAGACGCTCCTTTCCGTCGTCTCGGCAAACATCGTCTTCGGAAGCGGGAAAAAGGCCGTAAAAGCCAGTGCCAATCTCAATTTCGATATCTATAAGGGAGAAACATTCGGTCTCGTCGGTGAATCCGGAAGCGGAAAGACCACGATTTCCAGAGCGATTTTGGATATCAACAAGCTCAACAGCGGTGCAATCTACTTCAAGGGAAAACTCATTTCCACCGACTTGAAGAAGGAAGAGAGAAAGAATGTCAAAAAGAACATCCAGATGATCTTCCAGGATCCAGCCGCCTCCCTGAACGAAAGAGCGAATATCGATTATATCGTCAGCGAGGGTCTCTACAACTTCCATCTCTTCAAGAGCAAGGAAGAAAGACTCGAAAAAGTCACGGAAATCATGGAAGCCGTCGGACTTCTTCCGGAACATCTCAGCCGTTATCCCCATGAATTCTCCGGCGGTCAAAGACAGCGTATCGGCATCGCCAGGGCTCTTGTCATCGAGCCGTCCCTTGTCTTGGCCGATGAACCGATTTCCGCTTTGGATGTCTCCATCCGTGCCCAAGTTCTCAACCTTCTGAAGAAAATGCAGAAGGAAAAGAGCCTGACCTATCTCTTCATCGCCCATGACTTAAGCATCATCCGCTATATCTCCGATCGAATCGCCGTCATGCATCAGGGACATATCGTCGAACTTGGAAAGGCCGAGGAAATCTATTCCCATCCGATCCATCCCTATACGAGAGCCTTGCTGACTGCCATTCCGCAACCGGATCCAAAGACCAAGGATGCAAGAAAGAAACTCGTCTATGACAAAGCGGATCTCGATTATGAGAAATGCTCCTGGATCGAGGTGAAGGAAGGTCACTATATCCTTGCCACCAAAAAACTTGCCGAGGACTGGAGCAACGATAGAATCGACACGAAATATCTCGAAGCCTACGAAGAACACTACAAGAAGGCACTTCAGGACTGATCATGTATATTCCGAAAATTGACAAGAAGGTTCTTCTCAGAAGAATCCTTCTTGTTCTTCTCTTCACGCTGATTCCTATCGGGCTTGGTTTCCTCTTCGGATTGATCTTTTCCAGGAAGGTCATCATAGAATCCATCCCTGCTCTTTTTGCCATCATCTATTTCTTCCTTGTCGTCATCCGCTTTGCAAGAAAGGACAATCTTCTCTATCGGAAGAATAAATATCCCTCCAAGGAAGACTACAGGCAGAGCAATGACTACAAGAAATACATCGTCGGACAGATCCTTCTCTCTCTCAGTGCCCTCCTTCTTGTTCTTTCCTCCCTTCTTCTCTTTTTCTTCTATGTGAAATAAGTGGGCTTTTGGCCCACTTTTTTCAATGACATTTCCTG
The DNA here is from genome assembly GCA_963660905.1 of bacterium. Taxonomy (GTDB): domain Bacteria; phylum Bacillota_I; class Bacilli_A; order RFN20; family CAG-288; genus Enterosoma. The sequence goes on from CAVKZJ010000014.1 coordinate 30,918, forward strand.
ATTCAGAAACTGATTTTCTTTCTCTTTTTTCGAGACAATTCCATTTCATGACTATCCAGAAAGTCTTTATTTCGCAGGCACAAATTCGTTGAACCGCTTTCATTTTCCTTGCTATTCTCTTTTCTATCACGTAAAATGAGATGACAAAAAACTATTTTTGTATAATCAAAAATCAATTTTTGGCAAGAGACGCTTTTGTCGAAGAAGATCGGAGGAATCTATGAACAAGAGAAAATTCGAATTTGCCCAGGAGCTGAATCATCAGATGTACCTGAAGAAATATTCCAAAGTTTCCATCTCCGACATCTGTGAAAGCATGAAATGCTCCAGGCAAAGTTTCTATTATTATTTCAATACCATCAATGACTGTCTGACCTATTACATAAAGGAGTCGTTCAAGAACCAGATCAAGGAAGACTATATGATTTCCGACGTCTTCAATTATTGTGACAACAATGCGGAATTCATCAAGATCTGCAACCAGGATGAACAGTCCCGAGCGATTCTTTGGGATGGCCTATACAATTACACAAAGAAAATGCTCGATATGATCTTCTCAAAGAATATCTCGGAATATCATTCCCTTTATTCCGAGCAGAAGGATGCCATCATCTCTTTCTATATCGCAGGCCTTCTTGAACAGGCAAGACTCTATATCAAGAATGATTTCCTCCCGAGCAAGGACAAATGCATCGCTTATTGCAAAGCCATCATGGGCTCCGCGGAAGGAACAAGGGAAACAATCGCCCGTATCATCCGCTAAGAAAAGGCTGCATTGTCAGCCTTCTTTTTATCAAGAAAGGAAAAAGAATATGACCAATGATTTTGATTTCTGCTGTCCGACAAGAATTTATTTTCGTGAGAACGGTCTCTCTCTGATCGGAAAGATCATCAAGGAAGACTATCACTTTTCCAAAGTGTATCTGATATATGGTGGACATTCCCTGAAGAAGATGAAGGCTTATGACAAAATCGTCGCTTCCCTAAATGAATATGGAATCGAATTCATCGAATATTCAGGAATCGAAGCCAATCCGGATATCAAAGACATTCGAATCATGGTTCAGGAAGCAAAGAAGTTTCAGCCGGACCTCATCTTGGCATGTGGCGGCGGATCGGTTCTCGACGCCGGAAAAAGCGTCGCTCACGGGTTCTACTATGAAGGGGATCCCCTTGACTTCAACAAGCATGTCGTCAAGCCACTTCATGCCTTGCCCGTCGGAACCATTCTCACCCTGGCCGCATCCGGATCGGAGATGTCCGATTCCTGTGTCGTCTCTGACCGCGAACACAATTTCAAGTGCGGATTCAATTCCATCACCAACTATCCGCTCTTCTCTCTGATGGATCCTTATCTCACGCTGAGCGTTCCCGCCTATCAGGTCGGTGTCGGACTTGCCGACATGTTCTGTCATTCCTTCGAAAGATACTTCTCCCCATCAAGGGAAATCGAACCGAGCGATGACTTTGCCCTGATGGTGATGAAGAACATCGTTTTGCTCACGCCAAAGATACTTTCCGATCTCGACAATGTCGAATATCGAAGAGACATGATGATTCTAGGAACTCTCGCCCACAATGGCTTCACGAATTATGGAAAGGCCAAGATTTTCTTGGTCCATAAGGGTGAACACATCCTCAGTGGCATCTATCCACAGCTGACGCATGGCCAGGGAATCGCTTTACTGATGAGAGAATTCCTTTCCATGAACAAGATAAAACTGAAAGAAAAGATTCTACGCTTTGGAAAAGAAGTATTTTCTCTTCCATCCTCTTCTTCACTAAATAGCGTCATTTCCGCAATGGATAAATGGATTAATTCTCTTCCAATTGCACATTCCTTTGAGGAATTGCCTTTCGAAGTCAAGGAAGAAGCACTCGTGAAAGCCAAAAAGGCCATGAAGATTAAATAAATAAACCATCAAACCAAGAAGGAAAAGTCGTATAATAGTTTTCATGTGTACTATCAAAGGAGGTTTTCTCTATGGAAGAAAGAAAAAGCAAAGAAGCCCCAAAGTCTCTGTTGGATTATAATGCATCTTGGCCGTTGACTCTTGTCTATCTCGGCTTTCTGATCGGTATCTATTTTGCTCAGAACTATTCCTATAGCAACTTCATCTCCAAAATGAACGGCTATGTCTACTATTTCGTCGCGATTCTCGGTGGCGTGGTTCTCACTTTCCTTGTGTATAACCTCGGAAAGATCGCCTTCGGAAAAATAGCCGGATATGAAATCATCTACATCAAGCTCTTAGGCCTCATGATCAACAAGGCTCATAAGGGCGAAACGAAAATCAGCTACAACATCCTCGATTTCTTCACAATCTCCATGCAGTTCGCACCGAAAGATGATGACACAGAAAAGAAACCAACGCTCCTCTTCTTTGGAGGCATCATCTTTGAAGCCATCCTTCTCATCCTGACTCTGATGTTCATGTTCCTCTTCGTCATCAACCAGCAGAAGGGAACAGCCGCCAACTTCGGATGGACCTTCCTCTTCGCCGTCTGCTATGGATTCCTCACGCCTTTATATGAAATGATTCCTCTCCGTCAGGACTATCCGACCGACATGTTCAACTTCATCATGACAAAGAATAAGGAAGACAGAATCGCCTTCAACATCTATCAGATCAACAAGAGAAGAGAACTCACCGGCGAAGACTTCCTCGTTCCGACATTCAGTTCCTATGATTCCTTCTACAAACTCCACACCCTCTATTACGTCTATCTTCAGGACCTCTACGAATCCAAGCTCTCCCAGGCCTACACCGACTTGGACAACATGAAATTTTATTCGAAATATTATCTTGAGGAAGAACGCGCTCTTCCGGCACAGGAAAGTGTCTATCTGAAGTTCTTGGTCGATGATGAACCCGGTGCCAACAAGGCCTACCTTGGAATCCGAAAAGATGACAGAAAGAATGTCACCAATCCATACGCCTTATCCGGATATCGAACAGCCATCCTTATTCTTGCCTGCATCCATTCTGACAAGGAAGCCGTGGATAATCTGATGAAATCCCGCACAAAGAAAATCGAGTCCTTCTCCATAAAGGATTCCCATCGTATCAAGAAGGAAGAAGAATTCTTCCAGGCTTCTTACGAAAAAGCCAAGAAATTGAAGCCGGATTTCGGACTCTAAATCGATGCCTTCCAGATATTTGGAAGGCATTTTTCATTATGTCTTTTCCCATTTTCCGAGAAAACTATTGAAAAATTATGGAAATCGCCTATAATATCTCATGTTTTGGGGATGTTCCGGTTTCGACAGGCAGGAACGACTTCTGAGGGCAGTGGAGTGGCTTCCTTAAAAGCCGACACAATTACAAGTGCCAATAAACCTGTTATGTTCCGTGCTCCGGCCATGATGGCCTGCGCTGCCTAATTCGGCTTTAGCGCTCTTTCTGGGGACATTGTTTCCCCTTGCACGAATCAGACGTGATCTTGCAATCTCATCCCGTTTGATTATTTAGACCTTGCTTCACAGTCATGCTTCCTTTCCATGATTGTGTGACATCTCAAAGGATCGAAAGAAAACATCTTCGTTTATGTCTGGTTTCTTTCTAAGAGTGAGACGTAAAAGAAACTGTGGTTCCTCGCTAGAGATTTCTGTTTGGACGTGGGTTCGACTCCCATCATCTCCACCATCATCGAAATATAAGGTGAATTCACAAGAATTCATTTTTTTGTTTAAAAGTATATAAATATACAAAAAATATTATACTTGATTCTGACCACTGTAATTAAGTTGGATTTATAACTTGTTGAAATTTACATTTATCATGAGCCCTCTTGCCGCAAGAACATGAGCCCATCATGAGCCTATATCTTCAATTGATTGAAGCCAAATATCCAATCATCAAAATAATCCATGAAATTTTCTCTGAATTCTATTTAGCAATCATGGAAGGCAAGACAGAGAGTTTGGATGACTTCTAAATCAAAAAAGGATGAAGAAGATGCAAGCAAATCCTACACATCTCCAATTTCATCCTTTGTCAATGGTCTAAAGAAAGATATCCTCCAGGATAGGAACATGATATCTTATCCCGAAAGTTCTATATTTGTTGAAGATAACAACAAATACAAACTTACCACACTCTTTACGGAAGAGCAAATTTAAGCAATCTTTTTCATAAATGTTATTTTTGTTTTTTTATTCACGAAGGCTGATTTTTCACTGAAAAATTACTTCTTACTTTCAATGTAGAATAAAAAGATTTTTAAACATAACAACTTTCATCAAATCTCTTATCGTGTCACAAAATTATGAGTAAGAACCTATAACAAATGGAAATATTTTTAAACGACATCCATAGAGATGTTTGTTTTAGCTTGGAAAGATTACTTACATATACTGATCAAATACATTTAGACAATATGTAGTGACCTCACGTGATTGATATGACGTGAGTTATGCCGGATAATATCATTCGGTTATAAACGAGATTGTGGCAATATCACAACTCAATAGGGAGGTCACCATGAAAAGTATAATCTATGTCGGTATCGATGTCCATAAGGCAACATTCTCTGCCTGTGCCTACGCCAGCAATTGTCAGCAGTTCTATTCCGAGGAGACCTTTGCGGGCAACACCGCGAAGGTTCTGGAATACCTCCAGGTTCTCCGCGACAGCTGTGAGAACGAGGTCGAGTTCCATGTCGGATATGAGGCCGGGTGCAGGGGATACAGCCTTGCCAAGGATCTTATCGCCAAGGGAATCGACTGCGTCATCATGGCGCCGACGACCATCGACAAGCCATCGGACAATTCGAAGAAGAAGACGGACCGCTTGGATGCCAGGCTGCTTGCCCGTGCGCTGGCGAACAAGACCTACAAGGGCGTCCACATCCCGATAGATGGGGTGTCCATAGAAGAAGAAACGCTTATGAAGTCGCTTCTTATCATACATGGTATGGTGGAATCGATCACACAGAATTCAGAGGAACAGATGATAACTACTATTTATGCTTCACACAAACAAACTATTATGGAACATATTGGACCTTAAACGGACAATATAAACAAGTCTATATGTCCGATATGAACTTCACTGTCAACGATGCAGTCTATTACAAAGTGAGTTACAAAGACTTCCTCTTTGATAAACCTGGTCCAGTCGGCGTTCATGAATGGTGGTAAAAATAACTATTAACAATTTGGCTGATTCCTAGTGAAAGCTAGAGACCAGCCTTTTTTATACCTAAGAAAAAACACCTCTATCATGAAAGATAAAGGTGCAAAGTTCATAATCTAATGTAAAGATGTTATCTAATAATAGATTACCATTTTTCAGGTAAACCATTCACATAATGCCAATAATTACCTTCTTTTATACCCGGATTAGATTCTGAAAGAAGATAAACTATAGGACCAGCTCCTGCAAAATCAGAATACCATGTAGATGGTATGGTTTCAGACTCTACGAAAATATTTAGAATGTTACAAGAATCAAAAACAAAGTAACTTATGCTCTTTATCGTTGATGGAAGAATCACTGATTCTAAAGAAGTGCAGTCCCGAAAAGCATAAGAGCCTATTGTTTCGAGATTAGCATTAATGGTTAAAATTGATAATCCAGTACACTGACAAAAAGCATACTCTCTGATACTCTTTAAATTTGTCGGCAATTCAAGAGAAGTAAGTCCCCTACAATAAATAAAAGCATTCGCTCCAATTTTTTCTAAAGAATCTGGTAAATTAATTGAAGAAAGAGAATAAGTAAAAGAAAAAGCATAATCTCCAATCTCTTTGATGGTACTCGGCAAATGAACTGTTTTTAATTTATAAGAAATGTCAGAAAAACAATATTGTGGAATCTCAGTCACTCCTTCTGGAATGCTTATTTCTTCTAGCTGTGTTTTACTAAACGCGCATTCGCCTAATTCATTGACTGTAGATGGAAGCTGAATTTCTTTTAACGAAGAATTCATAAAGCAGTTTGCAGGAATCTTTTCTAATGCATTAGGTAATGTAACACTTGTGATACTAGAATTAGAGAACGCGCCTTCAGCAATCGTTTTCATCGTATCAGGGAGAATTACAGTATTGATATTCGTCACTGCACGGAAAGTATCTCTCATCGCTATGACAGAATGTTCTCCATTCGTTCCATCATTATATGTAGAAGGAATTGTCACCTGTTGAATCATAGAACTTGTGGTGTTCTTAAAGGATTTAAGAATATATCCTTCATTTTCTGAATCATACAAATAAGAGAACATATTCTTTTGATCTTCCCATTTTGGATAAATGGTCATATCACTCTTTATAATCATTGGGAAAGAAACTGGTTTTGTCAACGCTTGATCAGAGAACCAAGAGGAGATAAAATTATCACCAGCATTAGAGTTATAGCTGATTTTAAAATTCTTTGCAGAGAGAACACTTCCATATTCTGCAGTATACACATTATTGGTAAAACCAGTGGTGGTAAAGGTTGCTTTTCCACCTAAATCAAAGGTGATACTGATTTTCTTTTTGCTTTGCTTATATTGTGCGATATATGAAGTATTCGCATAAACAGGTGCAAGAGCTGGTGACCAAGAAGAGAATGTATAATCATATTCTTCATCTGATGCTTTTACAGGTGTTTCTCCACTATATGATGGGAAGCTTCCATAATTGACTTGTGATGTAGAAAGAACACTACCATCATAATTCAACCATTGAACAGTGAACACTTGAGAATAAATGGATTTCCATTTCGCCTTTAAAACGATATCTGTAGATACTGGTGTTGTCGCAGTGAACTTCCCTGCATTTTCACCTTCATTTAAATACCATCCTTCAAATATACAATCTTTTTTTGTAGGAGTAGGTAAATCAGCAACACATTCTCCAATCTTTACATGAATAGCAGTAAGATAACCGTCTGGAAGACTTCCTCCATCGGTATCATAAGTGACAATACATTCTTTAGATTCAGTCGTTGCTTTCTTTCCGGTATCCACACCATCCACATACCAATTTCCATTTTCTCCGATTGTAATCACCGGTGTATGACCATCCGTTCCATCTTTACCATTAGTGCCATCTGCACCTTTGATATTACCAACTTTCGACCATAAACCACTCGTTTTTAAATAGAGGTCATATGTCGCATTATCTAAATAATAATCTCCATCATTTC
>CAVKZJ010000015.1:0-36833 GCA_963660905.1 bacterium
GAAACATGTGAATCAAGAATTCAATCCATTCCGAGGTCGGAATCTTATGAGAATCGAACAGGGTTCCAGTGAGAGGATTGAATTTCCTGCCACATTTCGGGCATGATTTGATTGTCAGCGAATTTATGAGCTTCACTTCGTTGAAGGATGTCCTCGGATGCTTGGCATCAAACCATTCCGCTGTTGTGGATTTCAAAAGCTTGGTCAATCTGTCATCGTTACTAGAAAGGCTACGGAAAAAGGAACTTAGAGTCCTAGGCCTGTTGGTATTTTTGTTTTTCATATGGCGATTTGTGTGTCCATCGGTGGAAGCACGACGACACAAACCGCCAAGTTATAAGCATCGCACTTCCACCGATGAATCTTAAAAATACGCTGGGCTTCCAGCACAAACATTATACATCGTCAAGGTATGTTTACCACCCATGTGCAAGTTCCGACCTTAAATTTATCAATCAAATTAATTATTCTTTCGATAGTTGCCTTTGGATCGGAAACACCGACGATTTCTTTATTGTCATTGATTCCAAAAAAAGATTTTGCCTCCGATTCCATTCGCAAAGGCAGAAACGGATTTCAGCCATAACTTCGGTTTCTTTTCTTCCAAGGATTCCTTGAAATCATAGTCGGAGCATTCAGCAATCAATTTTTTAAACATATTTATTATCCTCTAAGAAATTAGACATCGATTTGGGTATTTTGTCCATATAAATTCCCCAAATGATTCCCCACCCCCCAAAAAAAAGATGCTCGAATTCCCAAAATCGAATTATTGCCTCTTGTTAGGTCGTTTCACTTTGCCAAACGCATTTGGACTTTTATAGTTTATCTTTTACACCATATTTTGATTTTTGGGATAAAAAGCCGACTTTATTTTCAAAAACATCCATGCGTGATTGTTATATGGCTGATAAAAAGATTGAAACTTTCTTTTGAAAATGATAAAATATGGGTCTAGGGAAACCTAGAGGCATTCTTTCTTTGTGGAAAGATCGCGACATTCTTAAGCAAAATTAAGAGTGGATCTCCTTTTTGGGGATCCACTCTTTGTTTTCAGAAAGGGGATAGCATGGATCTGACAAACATCAATGAAATACTGAAAAAAGTCTGTGATGAGCTTTCTTTGCAGCTTGTTTCGACTCGTTTCTACAAAGATTCGGAAATGGGCGACATGCTTGAAATTCTCATCGACAAGGACTACAACATCACCATGGATGAAATCGAAGCCTTCACAGAGAAGGTCAATCCTCTCTTGGATGCACTTCCTGAATTGGATTTTCCTTATACATTGGATATCTCATCGGGCGGAAGCGAAAGAGAGATTCCCTTTAAGGATATCGGAAAGCTTATGGGCTACCATCTGGACATCAAACTGAAAAAGACAGGTGAGACCATCACCCTCAAACCTCTCACCTTTGAGGAAGGCATCCTAAAAGGACAACACTTCATCAAAGGAAGGAAAAAAAGTGTCGAGTTGACAAAAGATGATATCGAGTCGATTCATATGGGCTACAAGGCCTAGAAGAATAAAAAGACATAATTGGAGGAACAGAATACTATGTCTGAAGAAAATGAAGTTTTAGACGAAGCCGTCGAATCCGAAGAGGAAGAAATCGAAGAGGCCCCGAAGAAGAGAAGAGGCCACAAATCCACTTCGAAGCCGATTACCGGCAAAATCAAGTGCGATGATTTCACCACTGCCATCGGAGAAATCCAGAGTGATTCCTACGTTTCTTCCGATCAGGTCATCGACATTCTCATTTCAACCATGCAGCAGGCCTACCTCGAATGGTCCTATCCGGGATTGTTTAAGGACAAAGATTCCACCGATCCAGCAAAAGAGCTGATCAAATGCGAAGTGAACCTTTCTGGAAGTTTCTCGAAATTCACCATCTACGATATCAAGACCGTCACACCGGAAGATGACATCGTTGATGATGCCTATCAGATTTCCCTTGAGGATGCCCAGGAACTTAAGCCGAACTGCAAAATCGGCGATTCCATCAAAATCAAATTCGACACCACCAAGCTCGACAAGACCTATGTCAGAAGAGTCAAGCAGCTTTTCCAGTCCAAGATTAAGGAAGCTAGCAAAGCTGCCGTCTTGGCTGTCTATCAGGATAAGATCGGCGACATCATCGAAGGAACTGTCACGAAAATTGAACAGGATGGTTCTTCCTATGAAATCAATTTCGGAAAAGCCACCGGCACCCTCAGAAGAGCCAACAAGCTCAACAGCGACCGATTTGTCATCGGTGATCGCGTTCTTGTCCATCTTTCCGATGTGTCCGACAAGAGCAACCCACCGAGTTTGGTCATCTCCAGAACAAGCCGTGAATTCATCGAGAAACTCCTCGAGAGAGCTGTTCCGGAAATCAAGGAAGGCATCGTCACCATCAAGGCCTGCGAGAGAGATGCCGGAAAGAGAACGAAGATCTTTGTCGATTCCAACAATGAGAACATCGATCCGGTCGGAACCTGCATCGGTCCTGAAAGTTCCCGTGTCCATTCTGTCCTCGATCAGATTGGCAGCGAAAAGATTGACATCGTCCGCTATTATCCAAACAAGGCCCTCCAGGTCATCGAAGCCATGAAGCCGGCGATTGTCATCGGCTTGACCTGCCCGGAAGATTTCTTCGATGCCAATGTCCATTATGATGAACTTGAGCAGGACCGCGACTATGAATATCCAAAGATCACAGCCGTCGTCAACAACGGAAACCAGGGTGTCGCCATCGGTACAAACGGCGTCAACGTCCGTCTTGCCAGCCGCATCACTCACTGCACCATCTCTGTCCTTCAGTCCGATGATGCCATCGCCTCTGGAACAAAATATCTCATGGTCCCAGACATCCTCAAGATGGTCAAGGGAACTGCCGATGAGGCAGTCAAGGATGATGCTGCTCTTGATGACGAGGAATTCTCTGAGGAAATCCACGATGAAGAAGTGATTCCAAACATCCCAGAAGAAAAGCCAGTAGAAGTCGTGACGCCAGTCATCGAAGAAAAACCGGCTGAAGAAGAAAAGGCAATAGAAGAAAAGCCAGTAGAAGAGCCTGTCAAGGAAGAATCGCTTCCTGAACCGGCAATCGATCCTGTCAAGCAGGCCAAGGAAGAAACCAAAGCCAAGGAGAAGGACGAGAAGGAAGTCATAGAACACGTCGAAATCAAGAACAAGCCACGAATCTCCCTTGAAGAACTCGAGGAAGCCTTAACCAGCAAGAAAGGTCCGAGCGAAACCCGTTCCTACAAGAAGAAGTGGAAGAAGAACGACGAGGAAGAAAAAGAAACTGCCTCGACAGCCAGCAAAGTCTCTGCCATGCCGATCTACACCGAAGAAGAACTCAAGCAGATGGACGAAGAACAGTCCAATGATGAGGAATCCTATGAAGATGAGATTGATTATGATCAGTATGATTCTGACGAATACTATGACCAAAAGTAATGGATGAATAAGAAAAAGATCATTTACAGAATGGATTTTTCTACCCGAGAATGCTATCCCATTAAGGAGATGTTCCGTCTGACAAAAAAAGACGGAACACTCCTATTCGATGAAGACAGCACAATGGGTGGAAGAGGAATCTATTTGCATAAAGACGAAGAAAATCTTAAAGCCATCTTCAAAAAGGGTAAACTAAAACGTTTTACCCAATCCCAAGAAGATCTGACTCGTCTGGAAAGGGAGTTGACGAATGCTCTCGGAATGTCAAAAGAAGAAGCTTGATACGTATTTCGGCTTTGCAATGAAAAAGAAAGCCGTCTATGTCGGAATGAAGATGGAGGAACTCCTTTCGAGAAAACGATTGGATACGCTTCTCCTTCTTCCCTCGATTTCTGAAAAGAAAAAAGAAGAACTCGAACACTACAAGACCTTGAATCCCAACCTTGTCATCTATCATTATCAGGGAGAAGACTACGATATAAAGAATATCCTCGGCTATGATTTGCTCAACGCCTGCGGCATCAAAGACGTGCATCTCTACAAGGCCATTGTGGATATACTTAAAGAAGACGTCAAAAAATAGGAGGTATGCATATGTCTAAAAAGAAGAGCAACAAGCAGTCAAACAAGCCGACTTTTGGCAAAAAGCAGCAGGCCGGAGTCCAGGATGGCGTTTTCATCTATAATGGACCGATGACATTGGATCAGCTTTGCAAAAGGATCAACGTTTCTCCCTCCGACACCATAAAAAGTTTCCTTATGCAGGGCAAATTGATTTCCCTCAACACGGTTTTGGATGATGACCTCATCGCGGAAGTGTGTCTGAACAACAATCTCGACTTTAAGAAAGAATCCTCCATCGCTGTCGATGACTTTACCAAGGCGAATGTCTTTGACAAGGATTCCGACAACGATTTACGTGCCCCGGTCGTGACCATCATGGGTCATGTCGATCACGGCAAAACAACATTGATTGACTGTATCCGTCATTCCAACATCACCAGCGGGGAACATGGTGGCATCACCCAGGAAATCGGTGCCTACCAGAAGATTGTCAATGGAAGAAAGATCACCTTCATCGATACGCCAGGACATGAAGCTTTCACGGCCATGCGTGCTCGCGGTGCCTCTGTCACGGACATCGTCGTCTTAGTCGTTGCCGCCGATGACGGCGTCAAGCCACAGACCATCGAAGCCCTCGATCATGCCAAGGCAGCCAATGTCCCGATCATCGTTGCCATCAACAAGTGCGATAAGCCGGGAGCCCAGGTCGAAAGAGTGAAACAGCAGTTATCCGGTTTGGGTGTCTTAAGCGAAGACTGGGGTGGCGACACCATGATGTTCGAAATCTCAGCTAAGAAGAATCAAGGCGTCGACGAACTCCTCGAAGGCATCTTGACCCTTGCCGAACTTCTTGAACTGAAAGCCAACAACAATGCCAGAGCCATCGGTAGTGTCATCGAAGCCACCCTCGACAAGAAGGAAGGTGCAAAAGCAACCCTTTTGGTTCAGAACGGAACCCTTCATGTCGGAGATTTCCTTGCGGTCGGCCAATATTACTGCAAGGTCAGAAAGATGACAAACGAATTCAACAAGATGCTCAAGGAAGCTCTCCCCTCCACACCAGTGAGCGTCATCGGTCTTTCCGGCGTTCCAGTTGCCGGTGACCGCTTCATGGCGTTCGAAGATGAGAAGAGTGCCCGTGATGCAGCACAGAAGAGAGCCAACGCACTCATCAGCGCCAATCCATCCGGTGCCAGCTTGGCTGACTCGACAAAGGATGGCGATATCAAGAACATCAACCTCATCATCAAAGCCGATACGGAAGGTTCCGCCGAAGCCCTGAAGGCCTCTTTGGAGAAAATCGAAGTCGAAGGCGCCAAGCTCACGGTCCTTCACTGCAATTCCGGCGATGTCAGCCAAGGCGATATCATCTTGGCAAGCGCATCCCACGCTGTCATCCTTGCCTTCTCGGTGAAGGTCTCGGCCTCCATCAAGGATATGGCAAAGGAACAGAATGTCGAAATCCGTGAATATAACATCATCTACAAGATGTTGGAAGATATCGAAGCGGCCATGAAGGGAACCCTTGCTCCTGTCTTTGAGGAAGTCATCTACGGACATTTGGAAGTCCGTTCCCTCTTCAAGGCAAGCAAGGTCGGTCAGATTGCCGGATGCATGGTCACAGATGGAACCATCAAGAATTCCTCTTCGATCCGTGTTTTCCGCAATAATGAATTGGTTCTCAAGACGCATCTAACCTCCTTGAAGAGATTCAAGGATGATGTCAAGGAAGTCCAGAGCGGATTCGAATGTGGCTTGACCATTTCGGATAACTTCAATCTGATGGAAGGAGATGTGTTGGAAGCCTTCGGCCAGGAGGAAGTCAAGAATGGCTGACAAATTCGGTCGCGTTCAGCAGATCATCAAGAAGAACCTCAGCGATATCATCATCTTTCAGATGAAGAACAGACTCTGCGAATTTGCTTCCATCACGGATGTGAAGCTCACCTCGGATTATTCCTACTGCAAGGTCTATGTCTCTCATCTCGAATCCGATAAGATCGATGAATTGGTTTCTTTCCTTGATAATCGCAAAGGATTCATCCGCTCGAAGCTGGCGGAATCCCTTTCCATCTACAAGACACCGGAGCTCATCTTCATCGCCGACAAACTTTATGACAAGGCCCATGAGATGGATGTCATGATCAATGATGCCATCAACAGAAAGCCGGTCACCTTGAAGGATGTCTATGGAAAAAACTACAAGACGCCGGAAGAGAAGGAAGCCTTGAAAAAGAAAAGAGAAGAAGCCAAAAAGGCAAAGGAAATGATGCCCGCCAAGAAAAAGCAGGCAACGAAAACAACCAAGAAGACGACGAAGCAAAAAAAAGAAGAATAAAAATTGGGCTACAGAGCATCCGGCATATGCGAATAAGCATGTCGGAGGCTCTAGAGCCCTTTTCTTGTGTTTAGAGATTCGAGATGAAAATTTTCTATATTCTATCTTTTCTTGATTATCATTAAATCCTTTTCCAACTGTTCCTTGAGAGAGGAAAGGGAATCGAATTTCTTTTGCGGTCTCAGATAGGACAAGAATGATGTCTTGATTTCCTTATCATAAAGATCGCCATCAAAATCAAGAAGATGTGTTTCCACAATATCCTGCTCAAGGGGAGAGATGGTCGGATGGTTTCCGATATTCGTCATGCTCCTATATTCTTTTCCCTGATAGAGAGTCCTTGTTTCATAGACACCGTTAGGAAGCTTGAGCTTTTCACTTGGATAAATGATATTGGCGGTCGGAAACGAGATTTTTCGTCCGTTTTCCATGCCATGGATGACTCTTCCCTTCAAAAAGAAAGGATAGCCAAGTTCCTTTGTCGCCTGAGCAAACTGACAGCATTTCAGATCCTGCTTGATCAGGGAAGAAGAAACCTTTCTTCCATCCTGACAGAATAAATCGATGATCCGGACTTCCTTATCCTTCAAGAAAAGCAGGTCTGTTGCTTTTCCACAGGCTTTTTTTGCAAAAGTGAAATCTTTTCCAACCACGATTTTTCTCAATGTCGGAACCGAGAGGAAAGAAAGAAATTCATCAATCGAGCAATTGACCATCCTTTCATCAAAAGGCAGGATGTATTCCGTATCGAATCCAAGAAGGGAAAGCATCTCTTCCTTTTCATCATCTGAGAGAAGGAGTTCTTCTTTCTGATGGAAAAGTCGGCTTTTGAAATCAGAGGAAAAAGTCAGGACACAGGGATGGCTGCTATTTGACTTCAGTTCATCAAGAAGCAGGCGATGTCCGATATGAATCCCGTCAAAAAAACCGATGGCCAGAGAGAAATCATCACTCCTGTTCAGCCCTTGCTTAAAATCAAGAATGACTTTATTCATGTCTCATTCCCTTATGGCAGTGATAGACGTTCCCGATTTTTCGATAAATAGCCAGAAGCTCCCCTTCCTTCATCATGAAGAGATATTCATCATCATAGGGAAGATGAAGGCTTTGTCCATTTTGAATCCGGAAGGAAAGGGTTTCATCGCATTCAACTTTCGGAATATTGTCATGGAAATAGGTGATCGGGAAAAGATTTTCGAGTGTCGCCTCTTTGGCCTTGACAGCGCCATCAAGATCGATAGGGCCGATTTTTGTTCGCCTGAGCTGAGTCAGATATCCGATTGTGCCTAATCGTTCGGCGATATCCTTTCCAAGGACACGGATATAGGTTCCCTTGGAGACTTTCGCATGGAAGACAAGCTGGTTCTTTTCGCTGTCATACGAAAGAAGATCAAGTTCATGGATGGTGATTTTCTGAGGATCCAATACGACTTTGCTTCCTTCCCTTGCAAGGTGATATGCTTTTGTCCCTTTGTAGTGCTTCGCACTATATAGAGGGGGAATCTGACTTTGTTCTCCAATGAAAGAAGAAAGAACCATCTTGATTTCTTCGATGGAATATTTCTTTACTTCCACTTGTTTTTCAATCTCGGTCTCTGTGTCAAGGGAAGGCGTGGTCATGCCAAGCTGAAGAGTCGCGACATATTCCTTCTCGCCATCGGGGAAAAGCGGATTGAGTTTGCAGGCCTCATTGACGGAAATCAAAAGAAGTCCGGTCGCAAAGGGATCGAGAGTTCCTAGATGCCCGGCTTTTGATACGCCAAGCCTTTTTTTGATGATACGGTCAACATCGCTGGATGTATAATCCTTTTCCTTATCGACTTTGATAAATCCTGAAATCATATTCATTTTCTTTTCGTTTCTGTGCATATTTCTTTTAAGGGACAAATCATGCAGGATGGATTTGCAGCCTTGCAGATATTCCTCCCGAAGAGGATGAACTGCCGATGAAGCACGATATATTTTGAGCCGTGGAAGATTCTTTCCAAGACCTTTTCTGTCTCCTCCGGCGTTTCCTTTTTTATAAGGCCAAGCCTCTTGCTGACTCTCTGGACATGGGTATCCACCGGGAAGAAATCCTCAATCCCGAGTTCGGAAAGAACAACGCCGCTCGTCTTATAGCCGACACCCGGCAATTTCATCAGTTCCTTTCGATCATGGGGAAGATTCCCATGGTATTCCTCCCTTAACATCTTCGCTGTCGATAGAAGATATTCCGTCTTGGATTTGGCCAATCCGATTCGGAGGATGATGGAATAGATTCTTTCCTTTTTTTCATAGACATAATCGTCTAGCGATAGAAATTCCTGAAAGAGAACGTCTGTTGCCTCATTCACGCTTTTATCCGTCGCCTGAGCAGAAAGAATCACTGCAAATAGCAGTTCGTAGTCCTTTGTGTAATTTAAGAATGTCTTCGTCTTAGGATATTCCTTTTCCAGGACTTCCTTTATCTTCTCGGCTTTCTTATTTGTCGCCATGATAGGTCCAATCCGTATGAGTGAAGATATCGCGGAGTTCTTCCCGGCTCTTTGTCTCCTCGTTGACTAAAGAAGCCCCGATATTCTTTCTTGTCTCGCTTCTCTGCATCTCAAGGATGAGCTTGTCTGCATTTCGAAAAGAGATGTTTCCGCTCTTCGTGATGGACTTTTTGAGAGCTTCCTTGACCATGCCTTCCTCCGCGCCGGATTTCAGCCAGCTTGTAATCTGATCTCTCTCAAGAGGCGTCAGACATCTTCCGGCAATGGATTCCGCTTCCTGGAAGAGATTATCGGACACATTCGAGGCATGGCCATAATTCGACGTCTTCAATGTAAAATCCTTGATGGCATCCTCAAAAAGACGTTTTTTGAATTCATCCAAGGAGGAATAGAAAGCATTTCCCTCCGTATGGATGGTCAGAATCTTCTTTGCCATCAAATCGGATAAGGAAGCATCCAAGGCATCCTTGTTGACCATATAGGGAGAGAGAACATCCTTTGTGATCAGAATCTTCTCCTCGATGTGAAGAATGCAGTCGGAGACAAAAATGACCATGCAGTCTTCCTCGCTGAGATTGTAGTTTTTGTATTTTTTGATCAGGATCGATTTCCAATCAAAATCATAGGCGTTGATATCCATGTGTCATTTCCTCCATAAGAAAGATTATATATCAAAATAGGGAAAATAAAATTCTTTCAGCATTTCTTTTTGATAGACCTTGTCGACTTTCGAGATTTCCTCTCTCGCTTTCTGAGGATTGAGATAGGAAATGAGGTTTTTTGATTCCATGATGGCCTTTGCGGTTTCCAACTCAAGAGAGAACCCGAGTTCATAAGAGAAGCGATAGGCTCTTATTATTCTAAGAGGGTCCTCAAGAAGTCTTGTTCTCTTCTCCCCAATCAGGCGGATTTTTTTCTCTTCGATATCCTTCAATCCCTGATTCAGCGGATCAAGGATTTCCAGGGTATAAGGAAGATAAAGTGCGTTGATGGTGAAATCACGTCGGAGACAGTCCTCCTCAATCGATGAGACAAATTCCACGCACGATGGATGCCGATGGTCAAGATAGTCTTTTTCCTTCCGCATCCTTGCCAGCGTGACATGGAATCCTTCTTCCTTAAAGGTGATTGTCTGAAATTTCGGATAAATGAGGGCGTCCGCAAAAAGACTCTTGGCAGATGAAAAATCATCTGTCCTGAAAGCAATATCCATATCCATGCTTTCTCTTCTTAACAGGCTATCGCGGACAAATCCGCCCACCAAAAAGACGTTCTCTCGTCCCAATTTCGATTGGATCGACAAAAAAAGAGATGAACAAGGTTCAGAAAGGTTCAGTTTCATATAAAAATGCCGTCATAGGACGGCAAGAGATTCTTACTTGGATTCGTTGACAAGATCCTTGAGAGTCTTGGATGGCTTGAACTTGACGGATTTGCTGGCAGGAATGTCGATTTTTTCAGAGACGTTGGAAGGATTGACGCCGCTGCGAGCTGGACGTTCGACCAAAGAGAACTGACCGAAGCCTGCGATCTTGACGTTGCCGTATTCAGGATCGATAAGTCCCTGAGCGATGCAGGCAAACACAATTTCAATCGCATTGAGTGCGTCACCCTTCTTCATTCTTCCCATCATGGCCAACTGTTCAGCCAAATCTTCTTTCGTGATTAATTTCTTTTCTTCCATAATTCATACACCTTTCTTTTACAAAAAGATAACACATCTTTCTTAATATTTCAATTTATTTCGTAATTTAGGGGATTTTTTACATTTCCGATTTCAGTTCGCGTGCCATAGTTTTTCTTAGGCAGATGGATGGTTTCTCAAATTTATAACACACTTTGTAGACCGAAGAGACAATCGGCATGTCGAGATGATGCCGAAGGGCATATTCATAAGCGATCTTAGCCGTGTGGATTCCTTCCACAGTTTTCTTATTCTCTTCCATCATTTTCTTTGCATCATCCATTTTGCCTAAGGCATAGCCAAAGGAGAAATTTCGGCTTTGCATGCTCGAACAGGTCAAAAGAAGATCCCCAATTCCCGTCAA
Source organism: bacterium (assembly GCA_963660905.1). Taxonomy (GTDB): domain Bacteria; phylum Bacillota_I; class Bacilli_A; order RFN20; family CAG-288; genus Enterosoma. The sequence goes on from CAVKZJ010000015.1 coordinate 10,873, forward strand.
CCCATAGAATGTCTGTTCCTGGCCTCCCATAGAAAGGCCAAAACGGACCATTTCCTTCAATCCGCGGGTGACAAGGCCAGCCTTGGCATTCTCGCCCTCTCCAAGCCCATAGATGGCTCCTGAGGCGATGGCAATCACGTTCTTTAAGGCAGCCGCACATTGGCTTGAGATTTCATCCTGATTCGTATAAATGCGGAAAGTCGGTGTCGAGAAAAGAACCTGTGCCTTCTTGGCGGATTCTAAATCATGCGAGACTGCACATAAGGTCGTCACCTTGTTGAGAATGACTTCATCCGCAAAGCTCGGGCCGATCAAAGAGACGACTCCGGATACCTTCTTTTGATCAAGTTCTTCCTTGAGAACATTGCCTAATGGTTCGAGCGTCTCCGGATCGAATCCCTTGGCTGCCGAGAGAATCAAGACATTCTCCCTCAAGAAGGGATTGACCTTCCTTGCCATCGCACGATAGGCAATGGACGGAATGCAGAAGAGGATGATTTGAGCATCCTTGACACATTCTTCCAACGAGATGGTGAAATGAATTTTCGGACTCAGGACGATGGAAGGAAAATATTTCAGATTGATATGTTTTTCCTCATCAAAAGAGGATGCATCACGGCAGAACATCTCAATCTGATAATCATGATAGGAGAAGACATGTGCCAAGGCTGTCGCCCAGGCTCCATTTCCAAGGATGGCGATTTTCATTTTTTATTTGTTTTTCAGAATGTCATCCCTCTTGCCACGGATCAGAAGCTTGATCGGACAATTGGTGAAGCCAAACTGGCTGCGGATGACATTTTCAAGATATCTCTGATATGAGAAATGGAAATAGTTCGGATTGTTGCAGAAAAGGACAAACGTCGGCGGAACATCCTTCGACTGAGTGCAGTAGGAAATTTTGAGTCTTCCGCCATTGAAGTCCGGTGCCTCATTATCCATCTGCGCCTTGAGGATGATCGAATTGAGCAGACTGGAGGGAATCGTCTTATGCATCGTATCATAGACTTCGTTCATCGTCTGGAAGATACGCTGAATATTGTTTCCAGTGAGAGCGGAGACAAAAACGACCGGCGAATAATCCAAGAACTTGAAATACGTCTTCAATTCCTTGCTGAAACGTCTTTGTGCATCCTGGGTATGTTCGACAAGATCCCACTTGTTGACGATGATGATGACCGGTTTATTGTTTTCGATCGCATAGCTGGAAACATGGATATCCTGGGAGACAAGGCCTTCGCTTGCATCCACCAGAAGAAGGATGATATCCGCTCTCTTGGCAGCATCGGCGGAACGGATGACGGCATATTTGTCAAGATCCTCTTCAACCTTTCCCGGACGCTTGATGCCGGCAGTATCGATCATGACATATTTCTTGCCTTCTCTTTCGAACTGGATATCGACGGAATCACGAGTGGTTCCGCTCTGAGGAGATGTGATGACGCGGTTCTTGCCGATGATCTTGTTCGCAAGGGAGGACTTTCCGACATTCGGCCTTCCCAAAAGGGCGAAGGTCAGGGAATCCGCATATTTATCCAAATCAACCTTCGGAAGCTTCGCAATGACATCATCCAAAAGGTCACCCAATCCGATTCCATGTTCCGCGGAAATGGCATACGGTTCGCCAAATCCGAGCTGATAGAATTCATAGGCGTTTCCAATCAGGGTATTGTCATCGATTTTGTTGACGACCAGAAGAACCTTCTTGCGATAGGAAAAAAGCTTCTTTGCGACGAAGAGGTCGTTATTGGTCACGCCGGCTCTTCCATCGACCACAAAAAGAATGAGATCCGCTTCCTGACAGCCAAGTTCGACCTGAGCCTGTACTTCCTTTTGGAAGGGGATATTTTCGCCTGTGACACCGCCCGTATCGATGAGCGTGAATTCCTTGTCGAGCCAGTGGCCGGTTCCGTAGTTGCGGTCACGTGTGATGCCGAATTCCTTGCCCGTGATTTCCTGACGGGAATCGGATAGACGATTGAATAAAGTGGATTTTCCGCTGGAGGGAGATCCGACTAATGCGACTGTACCAAGTGTTTCCATTCTTCCTCACCTATTCTCTTTCTGAAAAGTTCGATAATTGCATCAACTTCTTCCTCAATCGTCAGATCCGAGGTATCCAGTTCGATGGCATCATCCGCTTTTCTGAGCGGAGAGTTTTCCCTATGGGAATCGATATAATCTCTCCGTTCGATTTCTTTCTGTATCTCTTCGACTGTGCTGTTCGAAATTCCTTTTTCGACATTTTCCTTCTGACGTCGTATGGCTCTCGCAAGTGGAGTCGCTACCTGATAGACCTTCAATGTGGCAGACGGAAGGACGACCGTGCCGATATCTCGTCCATCCATGATGACATTTTCATCCTGAGCGATTTTCTGCTGAAGAAGAACAAGTTTCTCACGAACCTCTAGATGTGCGCAGGCATAGGAAACCTGATGGGAGACATCTTCATTTCTGACACGCTGGGTCACATCCCTTCCATTGAGAAAGACATGTCCAAGCCGGTCTTCCTTGATTTCGCATTCCTTGAGGACGGAAATCGCATCTTCCCTAGATTGGGTATTCAAGCCTTTTTCGAGCATGAGAAGCGTCACCGCTCGATACATGGCTCCAGTATCGACATAAAGAAAATTCAGTTTTTTTGCGATGATTTTGGCTGCCGTCGATTTTCCGCTGGCTGCCGGACCATCAATCGCTATGGAATAACAATTCATTTTATATAGCCCCCGTAAACAATAACGTCAAGATAAATATCAAAACAAGCAAGGCAAAAGGAATGGTGATGAGCAAAATGATTTTCCCTTGAGTGAAACGCCTCTGATGGGAAAGGCGTTCCTTCTTCTTTTCCTGATAAAGAGATTCCGTCTCTTTCTTTTTGACTTCCTGATCATAGGCTTCATTGGCTTCGAGGAGCTGATCGATAGAAAGAGAGAGGGTGTTTTTCTTTACCGGAGGTTCTTCCTTGACTTCCTCTGTCGGCTTGCGAGAGGGGACCTTCGGAAGATTTTTGGCGACTTCATCGGTTTCATCAAAAGAGTAGACATCCATGTTGGCTATCTTTTTTCTCAAGCTCTCATATTTGACAACTCGACTTTTGTTTTCCATAATTCACCTCGTATTCATTATAGTAAAAACACCCTTTTTTTCCTAGAAAAAGAGATGAGAAAACAAAGAAAAGTATTGTAATATTCTCGTGTTTTTCATAAAATAGTATGCATGCCGTCATAGCTCAGTTGGTAGAGCATTCGATTCGTAATCGAAAGGTCGTAGGTCCGATTCCTATTGACGGCACCATCCTTGCATATACGTCTGATTTCATCGAATCAGACTTTTTTATTGAAAAACGCAATGGACATTTCATCTTTGACAGACATAAATCAAAAGAGAGACATCGCTGCCTCTCTTTTTTTGTTTCGGATGAATTAGTCAACGAAAGCCAAAATGGCCATCGGAGCATTGTCACCGCGACGATTGTAGGTCTTAAGGACTCTGGTGTATCCACCATTTCTTTCCTTGTACTTCGGACCATAGACGTCGAAGAGCTTCTGTAAAGCGTTCTTTCCTGTCTTTGGATCGATGAAACCCTGTTCGCGGACAAATCTTGCAGCCAAACGGCGAGCAGCAAGATCACCCTGTTTTGCATAGGTGACCAAGCGTTCAGCTTCCTGGCTGGCACGCTTTGCAACCGTGAGCGTGACTTCAATCTGACCGGAAATGATAAGCTGAGAAACGACGTTTCTGAGCATATTCTTTTCTTTGTCAGAAGTATAGCCGGCCTTGAAGCGGACACCGCCCTTGCCGTGTACATTTCTTCTACCAATAGTACCCATAGTAGTTTACCTCTCTTTACTTCTTGGTGTTATCGTCATGTTGGAGTGATAAACCGAAGCTTGCCAATCTTTCCAAGATTTCCTTATAGGATTTCTTGCCCAAGTTACGGACAGTCATCAGTTCAGATTCCTTCATGTTGCAAAGTTCCTGCACAGTCTTGAGACCATTTCTCTTGAGGCAGTTGTAAGAACGGACGGAAAGGTCCAAATCCTCAAGTGTCATGGTTGTGAACTGATTCTCAGGTTTTTCTTTGCTGATGGACATGACTGTCGCGGTCTTGACAGCCTGGTCAAGGTCCTCGAAGAGCTTGAAGTGTTCATCGAGAATCTTGGCAGCCAAAGCAACGGCGTTGCTGGCTTCCATGCTACCATCGGTTTCGACTTCGATGATAAGCTTTTCATAGTTGGCATCATGTCCGACACGGGTCGGCTCCACGATGATGTTTGTCTTCATGATTGGAGAGAAATTGGAATCGACAGCAATGAGACCTAAAGGCCAATTGCTGGATTTGTGTTCCTCAGCCGTGACAAATCCACGTCCCTTCTTTGCCAACAGCTTCATGCTGATATGGCCACCTTTTGCCAAATGGCAGATGACCAAATCCTTATTCACGACGCTGACAAGATCCGGACAGATGATATCGTTGGCATGGATGACTTTTTCTTCATCCTTGGCCGTGACATCCAATTTCAGAGTTTTGTTTTCTTCGATATCCGAATCATCCTTGAGAACAAGATTTTTGATGTTCAAGACAATCTGTGTCAAATCTTCGACGACACCCGGAAGTGTGGTGTATTCATGACGGGCACCGGTCACTTCGATGGCGAAGACAGCGACACCAGGCAAAGAGGAGAGAAGAACTCTTCTCATAGCATTACCGATGGTAATGCCATAACCAGACTCCAATGGAGTGATGGTGAAGCGGCCAAAATTGGAACGTACATCGTCTTTGTCGATTTGGAACTTCGGTTGTTCAAATTCTTTCATTCTCTAGCTCTCCTTTCCGCTGTTCTTTAGCCACGGGGCTTCTTTGCCGGACGGCAGCCGTTATGCGGAATAGGAGTGACGTCGGCAATGGACAGGACCTTCAATCCTGCAGCTTCCAAAGCACGGCAAGCAGTCTCTCTTCCCGGGCCAGGACCCTTGATTTCGACATCAACACTTCTCAAGCCACGATCGAAGCAGGTTTTGGCAACATTGGTGGCAGCAATCTGAGCAGCGAATGGTGTGGACTTTCTGCTTCCAGAATAACCGGAGGTACCGGCGCTGGCCCAAGCGATGACTCTTCCCTGTTCATCCGTGATGGAGATGATTGTGTTGGAGAAAGTCGCATGGATATGGGCAACACCCTTGGTGAAGGTAAGTTTTGCCTTCTTCTTTCTGATAGTAGTCTTTTTATCAGCCATTTTATTCGTTCCTCCCGATTACATTGTTGCTTTCTTATGGTTGGCAACTGTCTTTCTCGGACCTTTGCAGGTACGAGCGTTGGTTTTGTCTCTCTGACCACGGCAAGGAAGATTCTTCTTGTGTCTCTGGCCACGATAGGTACCAATTTCTTCAAGTCTCTTGATATCAAGAGCATACTGTCTGCGCAAGTCACCTTCGACGACATATTTGGCAACTTCGTTTCTGACAGCTGTGAGTTCTTCTTCAGAACAATCTTTGACACGCTTAGTGCCATCAACTTTGGCGGCAACGACGATTTTCTTGGCAGTGGTCAATCCGATACCATAGATGTAACGGAGAGAATAAACCAACTGCTTATCGTTCGGAATATCAACGCCTGCAATACGAGCCATATTTCCGATTTCCTTTCTTTAACCCTGTCTCTGCTTATGCTTTGGATTGGAGCAGATGACCATAACACGTCCCTTACGCTTAATAACTCTGCACTTGTCGCAGATCGGCTTAACTGAAGCTCTAACTTTCATTGTTAAGTTCTCCTTTAGCAAATTTACTTAAATCGGTACACAATGCAACCATTCGTGACATCATAAGGAGAGATTTCCACCGTGACTTTATCTCCGGGAAGAATATGAATCTTGTTCATTCTCATCTTGCCGGATACTCTGGCGCGAATCACGGCGCCTCCGTCGAGCTGTACCGAATACTTCTCGCCGGGAAGGGAATCGAGAATTGTTCCCTCCATCTTAATGAAATCTTCTCTGCTCATTCTTTGTTTCCATTCTCCAATTCATTTAGATGTCGTTTGACATTGGAGTCAACCGACGTAACAATAGCCCCGTCCGATGTGATGACAACGTCATTCTCATAGTGACAGGTTAACTTCTTATCGGCTGACACGATTCCCCAGCCATCCTGGAGAGTGATGATGTCACTCTTTCCAGCAAGGACCATCGGTTCAATCGCAAGACACATGCCTTCTCGCAGGTAGGGACCAAGTCCCATCTCCGGAGAATAGTAGTTGTAAATGAAGGGATCTTCATGCATCTCTTTTCCGATACCATGGCCTCCATACTCCTTGACGAGCGAGTAGCCATATTTATCGGCTGTTCTTTGTATCGCCATGCTGATTTCATACAGATGGCGACCAGGCTTAAGAACTTTGAAAGCCTCCCAGAAACATTCTTCGGTGCAACGGATGAGCCTTTTCGCTTCATCGGAGATATTTCCAACAGCGAAGGTTCTGCAGGCATCGCCATTGTAACCATTCTGATCGAGGTTACCCATATCGATGCTCACGATGTCACCTTCCTTCAAAATGATATTTTTCGAGGGAATACCATGGATCAAGGTAGAATTGACGGAGGCACAGACAGCCCAGTGATACCCTTCTTCCAAGGCAAAGTTCGGTTTGCCTCCGGTCTCACGGATGTACTTCTCTGCCAACTTATCGATTTCAGCAGTGCTTCTGCCCGGCTTGATTTCTTCGGCCAATTTGTCGAAGACAGTGCCAAGCTTGTTTCCTGCCTCAATCATCTTCTCCATTTCTCGCTTGGTTTTGATGATGATCATTACTCAGCCTCTGACAATATCTTTTGAATATCAGAGAAGACGGCATCGATGCTCTGCAAGGCATCGACTTTTCCTAAGACGCCCTTCTCCTCATAATGCTTGGCAATCGGATATGTCTGAGAGGCATAGGCCTCGAGACGCACTTTGAATGCTTCCGCATTATCATCCTTGCGCTGGATGAGCTTTTCGCCACAGCAGTCACAGACGCCTTCAACCTTTGGTTTCTTCGTCATGATATTGTAGCTTGCTCCGCAGGACGGACAGACACGTCTGGAAGTGATGCGGGAGGTCAGAACCTCATCATCCGCCACCATAAGGATGACAGAATTGATTCTTCTTCCCATCTTCTCCAATAATTTATCCAAGGCTTCTGCCTGGGGAATGGTTCTCGGGAAGCCGTCAAGAAGAAATCCCTTCTTGCAGTCCTCTTTCGAGAGTCTTTCCTCGACAAGACCAATGGTCACTTCATCGGGAACCAAAGCTCCCTGATTCATGTATTCACTGGCCTTTAAGCCCAATGGAGTCTTATTGCTGATAGCAGCACGGAACATATCGCCGGTCGAAATATGCGGCACGGCGAACTTCTCGACAATCAATTCCGACTGGGTTCCCTTGCCTGCGGCAGGGGGACCCATCAGAATGATATTCAACTCTTTGTTCTGATTATTCATAGTTACATCTCACTTTCGGCAAAGCCTTGACCAGCAAGGATACCATTGATCTGATTGTTGATTTCCAGTGCGACACCGACAACGATGATGAGACCCGTTCCACCCAAGGACAAACTTGTCGGAACAGCTCCCGTCAAAGAAAGGATGACAGGAAGCAAGGCAATGAGGGTAAGAGACATCGAACCGATGAATGTGATGCGGTTGAGAACCTTGGAGATGTATCTTTCCGTTTCGACGCCTGGCTTGATACCGGTGATGTATGTGCCGGACTGTTGGAAGTTCTCGGCGATACGCTCCGGATTGATTTCAAGCTGAGCATAGAAGTAGGAGAAGGCAATGATCAGGATGGCATAGATGATTGTTCCCCAAGGCATGGAGAAGGAATCACCCATCGTCGTCATGGCCTGATAATTGAACACCTCTTCGATTTTCGTCGCCCAAGCTGGCGGATTTCCATTGCTGAAGAGAGAGATGATGATGCTCGGAGCCACCATGATGGAACTAGCGAAGATAACCGGCATAACGGAACTTGCGTTGACCTTGATCGGCAGGAAGCTTGCCTGCTGATAGGCCAATTCATTGCTCGAAGATGTATTCGAGTGTGAAATCGGCATCTTGCGAACCGATTTCTCAATGAATGTGACAAAGACGACAATTAAGACCAAGGCCAAGAGATAGACCGTGATCTGAACAGCACCTTCCAAAATCAAGGAAGCATCCCCGGTCTGAACCTTATCGCCAAGATAAGAGGTGAACGCGGTGGAGATTTGGCTTGGAAGAGAGGAAATGATACCTTCGAAAATCAAGACAGAGATACCGTTACCGATACCTTTATCCGTAATCTGGTCACCTAACCAGGTGAGGATCAACGTACCCGCAATCATATAGACAATGATCTTCGTATAGCCCCAGGCGGAATCATCCGAGAGCGTGATGCCATTGCTGTTCTTCAGAGCGACAATGATACCATAAGCCTGAACGGCGGCGAGGGCGACGGAGAGGAGTCGAGTGACAACATCGAGTTTCTTTCGACCCGTCTCACCTTCCTTGGACATATTCGTCAAGGCAGGAAGAACATCCATGCTGAGAAGCTGGATAATGATTTGTGCTGTAATGTAGGGAGAGACACCCAATGCAAGAATAGAGAAATTCTGCAAAGCACCTCCACCCATCATGTTCAGTAATGAAAAGGAAGATGTGGTATCGTCCCAGAGGTTGGAACTGACGGTAACCCCTGGAACGGTGATAGCCGACCCAATTCGGAAGACAAGGAAAATTGCCAACGTAAATAAGATACGATTCAAAACGTCCTTGTTATGGAAAAATGCGGCTACTTTTTTCATTACTTATCCTCTTTTTCAGTGTCCTGATCGAAAGAGGCCAAAGTCTTGTTGAAAGCAATTCTAGCTTCCTTCAAGGTTTCGACGGAAGTGGTTCCACCGACCTTTTCAATGGCTTCCTTGGCAGACTTTGTGAAAGCCTGGACGGTAACATTGAGTTTCTTGGTCAATTCACCATTGCCTAAGATCTTGACCGGCTTGTTGAGGTTTCTCAAAAGACCAGCGAAAACCAAGGCGGTATCATTGACCGTGGTTCCATCCGCAAAGACGGCATCCAAGTCACCAAGCTTGACAATAGCATATTCGACTCTGCCATAGTTGGTAAAGCCATGCTTTGGCAAACGTCTGTAAAGTGGCAACTGGCCGCCTTCAAAGCCGACCGGAACTTTGCGTCCCTGTCTGGCACCCTGACCTTTTTGACCACGGGTGGAGGTCTTGCCCATGCCGGAACCTAAACCACGTCCAACCTTCTTCGGAAGATGACGGGAACCTTCAGCGATTTTGAGATCATGTAATTCCATAGTTCAATCCTCCAATTACTTTTCTTCCGGAGCTTTTTCAGCTGCCGGCTTCTTGCCATAACGGGTTTCCAAGACGGATTCGAAGGTCTTGAGCTGGTTGAGGGCATCCACAGTGGCTTTGACGACATTGCCCTGGGTTCTCGAACCATAGATCTTGGAATAGACGTTCTTGACACCAGATAATTCAAGAATGGAACGGACAGCACCGCCGGCGACAAGTCCTGTGCCAGCCGGAGCCGGTTTCAAGAAGACCTGAGTGGCACCAAAGTGCCCCATGACTGGGTGAGCAATGGTATCGCCCTTGGAAATGGTAATCTTGAACATATTCTTCTTGGCGACAGCCAAGGCCTTCTTGATTGCATCCGGGACTTCGTTGGATTTTCCAAGTCCGTAACCGAATTTGCCTTTTCCATCACCGATGACGACTAAGGCTGTGAAGCGAACACGCTTACCACCCTTGACCGTCTTTGCGACTCTGGAGATCTTGATGATCTTCTCATCGTAAAGCTTTTCTTCTTTTCTTCCGCGGCCATTCTTGTCACCACGGTTGAAACGGCGACCGCCATTGCCGAAACGTTTGTTTCCCTTAGCATTGGCAGCAGACTTCTCACCGCCCTGGGCGGCTTCAGCCTTGACTCCGGAATCAGTTTCCGGAGCGACGTTCTCATTTAATTCTTCAGCCATTTTAATTGTTTCTCCTTAGAAGACCAAACCAGCTTCTCTTAAAGCTTCAGCAACAGCCTTGACCTGTCCGTGATAAAGATATCCGGAACGATCGAAGACGATTTTCTCAATCTTGAGATCCTTGGCTTTCTGAGCCAAATCAGCACCGACCTTGGTGGCAGCGTCGACATTGGAAGGATTTTCCAAGCCGAGCTTGGCACTCGAGGAAGCAGCGATAGTCTTACCCGTTGTATCATCAACTAAAGCGGCGTAGATGAACTTGTTGGAACGGAAGACAGAAACGCGTGGACGATCAGCAGTGCCTTTGACTTTGGCTCTGATTCTGATGTGACGATGCAATCTCTGTTTGTTCTTATTGAATGCAGTATACATGTTTCATCTCTCCTTTTAAGCGGACTTCTTCGCAGAAGCGGGCTGACGCAATGTAATGACTTCGCCCTGATAGCGGATGCCCTTGCCATGATAGCATTCTGGCTTTCTGACATCGCGGATGACAGCAGCGACCTGACCGACCTTCTGTTTGTCGATACCCTCGACGATGATGTTCATCGTCTTGGCTTCGATGCTGACTTTCACGCCGTCAACAGCATGAATGACATCTGGATGGGAGTGGCCGACATAAAGGACAAGATCTGTGCCCTTCATTTCAGCTCTATAACCGACACCCTTGATTTCAAGGACCTTTTTGAAGCCCTCGTTGACACCTTTGACCATGTCGTTGATGATGGCACGAGCGGTACCATGATTCATACGCATTTCAATGGAATCATTCGGACGGATGACATGAAGCTTGCCGTCCTTGATTTCGTAATTCAGATGCTTATGGAAAGTTTGGGTAAGTTCACCGAGCTTGCCTTTGACAGTGACAACACCATCTTTGCAGGTAACAGTGACGCCTTCCGGAATAGCAATAGGTTCTCTACCGATTCTAGACATTTCCCTACCTCCTTACCAAACGTAGGCAAGCACTTCGCCGCCGACATTCAGTTTTCTAGCATTCTTATCCGTCATGATTCCGCTGGAAGTGGAAACAATCGCGATGCCTAAGCCGTTGAGAACTCTTGGGAGCTTGTCGGCAGAGACCGTGACACGGAGACCTGGTTTGGAGATTCTCTTGATGCCAGTGATGACACGATTGTTCTTGGAATCATATTTCATCTTGATGGTCAAAGTCTTGGAAGGCTTGCCTTCTTCAGCCTTGACGGAATATCCGGCGATGAAACCTTCTTCCTTTAAGATTTCGCAGACTTTTTCACCGAGTTTGAAGGTCGGAAGAGACACTTCTTCGGCTTTGCTCATATTGGCATTGCGAATACGGGTTAATAAATCGGATAATGTATCGTTAACCATACTAGTTCTCTCCTTTCCTTACCAACTGGCTTTGTGCATGCCAGGGATTTCGCCCTTGTAGGCCATTTCTCTCAAGCAGATACGGCAGACACCGAACTGTTTGAGAACACCATGGACTCTTCCGCAGCGGGTGCAGCGGGAGTAGTTCTGGGTCTTTGGATGCTTCTTTGGGGAAGCACATTTGACGATTAAAGCTTTTCTTGCCATTGTTTCATCCTCCTATTACTTAGAGAAAGGCATGCCGAGTTTGGTCAAAAGAGCGGCAGCTTCCTTATCGGTCTTAGCAGTTGTGACAACGACAACGTCCATACCCTGGGTACGGTTGACTTTATCATACTGGATTTCAGGGAAAATCAATTGTTCCTTGACACCGACAGAGTAATTTCCACGACCATCGAAAGAATCCTTTGAGATACCACGGAAATCTCTGACACGTGGCAAATCGATTGTGATGAACTTATCTAAGAAGTCATACATGCGGACTCTTCTGAGAGTGACCTTGACACCGACGGCAGCACCTTCACGGAGCTTGAAGTTCGCGATGGACTTCTTGGCCTTGGTGACGATCGGACGCTGGCCGGCGATGGTAGCCATCTGGGAGACAGCTTCCTCGACGTTCTTTTCATTTCCGCCAGCTTCGCCCAATCTCATGTTGAGGACGATCTTGACGATCTTCGGGCATTCCATAACGGACTTGTATCCGAATTCCTTCATGAGTTCAGGAACGATTTCTTCCTTATACTTTGTTTCAAGACGGGAGGTATAAGTAGCTTTCTGGTTGCCCTGATTGTGGGCTTTTTTCACGGACACGCCGTTTTTCTTTTCTTCAGCCATTTTCAATCTCCTTACTTGATCACAGAGCCGCTCTTCTTGGCAACTCTGACTTTCTTACCATCTTTCAGCACGTAGCCAACGCGGGTCGCGCCATTGGTCTTTGGATCGACCAAGGCAACCTTGGAGGCATCAATAGGAAGGTTGATTTCCTTGATGGAACCCTTCGGATTGGCCTGAGAGGGCTTGACATGCTTTTTGTTGACGTTAACGCCTTCGACAACAACCTTGTTGACCTTCGGCATAGCCTTGATGACCTTGCCGGTCTTTCCTTTGTCGTCGCCGGAGAGGACGATAACAGTATCACCAGTTTTAACTTTCATGATTTCGCTCCTCCTAGACTTAGAGAACTTCGACTGCCAACGAGACAATCTTCATATATTTATCGCCCTTCTCACGAAGTTCACGGGCAACAGGTCCAAAGACACGGGTACCCTTCGGAGATCCATCTTCATTGATGAGGACGACAGCATTGTCATCGAAACGGATGGTGGAACCATCTTTTCTCTGATAAGCTTTCTTGACACGGACGATGACGCCCTTGACAACATCGGATTTCTTGACCTTGCCGTTCGGGATTGCATCCTTGACGGCGCAGATGACAACATCACCGACACTGGCAGATTTTCTGTGAGAGCCACCCATGAGGTGGAAGACTCTGACAGAACGAGCACCGGAGTTATCAGCAACAACCAGGTTAGTTTCAGTCTGAACCATGATTATTCTCCCTTCTTGACCACTTCAACCAAGCGGAAACGCTTGTCGTGGGACAACGGACGGCATTCTTCGAAGATGACAACATCACCGACTTTGGCGATGGAGTTGTGATCATCGACTTTGTACTTCTTGCGGGCAGAGACTCTCTTCTTGTAGATCGGATGAGCCTTGTAGGTTTCTGTTTCGACGACGATGGTTTTCATCATTTTGGCAGAGATGACAGTTCCCTGTAATCTTCTCTTGCCAGAGGCCTTGATGACCTGTTCATTCAATTCTTCAGCCATTGTATTAGCCTCCAATTACTTGGCTTCAGCCTTCTTGGCTGCAGCCTTTCTTTCGTTTTCGACAGTGAGACATTTTGCGATGTCCTTGCGGCAGACGGTGATCTTGGCACCGTTATCCAACTGGCCTGCCTTAGCCTGGAATCTCAAGGAGAGAAGCTCACCCTTAAGTTCGTAGACCTTCATAGCGAGGTCTTTGTCAGATAATTTTCTAACTTCTTCGATAGTCATTATTTGTTTTCCTCGCCTTTCTTCACAACTCTGGTCGTGACAGAGAGCTTATAGCCAGCCTGTCTGAGAGCTGCGATGCAATCAGCAGCAGCGATGCCGCCGATTTCGAACATAACCGTTCCCTTATCGACAACGGCATCCCATTTTTCAACAGTACCTTTACCGTTACCCATACGGACTTCAGCAGGTTTCTTGGTGATGCCCAAGTAAGGGAAGATACGAATGTAGCATTTTCCGAACTTCTTGGTATATCTGGATAAGACAACACGGGCAGATTCAATCTGGCGGTTATTGATGTAGCCAGGGCAGGTTGCGACAAGACCATAGTCACCATAGGCGACGGTATTGCATCTGGAAGCGAACTGCTTCGGCTTGACTAAATGGCAACGACGCCATTTCTGTCTTTTTGGTTGTAACATTCTTATTCTCCTTTCTGCTCAGGAGCATCCTTGCTTTCGCTTGGAGTGGCCTGAGGGGCTGGACGATTGCCACGGTTATTTCCGCGACCGCCTTTGTTGTTGCTGCGGCCACGTCCGAAACGGCCCTGGTCTGGACGACGATCTCTCAATTCCTGATAGTTCTCAGGGAGAGCAATCCAAACCTTGACACCGATGACACCATAGGTGGTCTGGCATGGAGTGTAGGCATAATCGATAGCCTGACGCAAGGTATGAAGACCGAGAACACCTTCGCGATATTCTTCGGAACGGGCGATTTCGGCACCGCCGATACGGCCCTTGGTCATCGTCTTGCAGCCGAGAGCACCAGCTCTCATGACTCTCTGGATAGCCTTCTTCTGAACAACACGGTACGAAGCTCTTTCCTGAAGCTGCTTGGCCATATCCTTGGCAACGAGCATGGCATCCAAATCCGGGTTCTTGATTTCGACAATCGTGAACTTGATGGACTTCGGATCCTTCTTGAGGAGCTTGGCAACCTTCGCCGTGATTTCCTTGATCTGGGCTCCGTCCTTGCCTAAGACGATGGCAGGATGCGAGACGAATAAGGAAATGGTGATGTTGTTCTTGATTCTCTCGATATCGACGTGGGACAAACCGGCATCGATCTTATCGAGAAGAGGTTCAAGATACTTTCTGATTTTGATGTCCTCTTCCAAGTAGGAAGCAAAGGTCTTCTTATCAGCATACCAATGACTGGACCAGTCACGGTTGATGCCTAAACGTAAACCGTTCGGATTGACTTTCTGACCCATAATTACTTAGCCTCCTTGGTCTTAAGAGTGACATAGACATGAGACCAACGCTTGATCAAGCCGCTGGCAGAGCCCTTGGCTCTAGGGAGAATTCTCTTGAGTCTCATTGCGTCATTGGCAGTGATTTCAGAGATGTATAAGGAATCGCGATCCATATGGAAGTTGTTGACAGCATTGGCTTCAGCAGACTTGATGAGCTTCTCGATATCCTTGGCGCACATCTTGGGGCAATTCTCTAAGATGGCATATGCTGTGTCGAGGTCCTTGCCACGAACCAAATCGATGACAAGTCTGACCTTTCTTGGAGTGACACCATAGTTCAGGAGCTTAGCCTTGGCTTCGGTGACAGTTTTTTCTTCAGTTACTGGAGTAACTTCCGTTTTCTTTGTTTCTTTATCAGCCATGATTTTTCTCCTTACTTCTTGCTGGTTGTATCATCAGCACCGGAACGGTGTGAAGTGAAAGTACGGGTGAAAACGAATTCACCTAACTTGTGACCGACCATATCTTCCGTGATATAAACCGGGACAAATGCTCTGCCGTTATGAACAGAGATGGTATGTTGGATGAAATCCGGGAAAATGGTGGAACGTCTGGACCAAGTCTTGATGACTTCCTTCTTTCCGGATGCATTCTGCTCCTGAACCTTCTTGAGGAGCTTTGGATCGCAATATGGACCCTTCTTTAAACTTCTAGACATTGTTTATTTCTCCTCCTGGATTACTTGCCATTGCGTCTTCTGACGATAAGGCGATTGGTTCTGTTCTTCTTGGAACGGGTCTTGACACCCATGAGTCTTCTGCCCCAAGGAGATCTCGGAGCATCGTGACCGACAGGGTTCTTACCTTCACCACCACCATGTGGATGGTCGTTCGGGTTCATGACAGCACCACGGACGGTTGGACGTTCGCCAAGCCATCTGGTTCTTCCGGCTTTACCCTTGGAAACAAGGTTGTAGTCTTCATTGCCGACAGCGCCGATGGTGGCTCTGCAGGTGAGAAGGAACTTTCTCACTTCGCCAGAGGCAAGTCTCAGAGTGCAGTATTTGTCTTCCTTACCAAGAATCTGGGCAGAGGTACCGGCAGCGCGGCAGACCTGTCCGCCTTTTCCAGGCTGAAGTTCAACATTATGGACGGTGATACCTTCAGGGATGCTTCCCAATTCCATGCAGTTTCCGACAGCGATTTCACCGCTCTTTCCATCGGTGACGGTCATTCCGACAGTCAAGCCCTTTGGACAGATGATGTATCTCTTCTTACCATGAGTATCGATGATAAGAGCGATACGGCAGTTTCTGTTCGGATCGTATTCAATGGCTTTGACAACAGAAGTGGATTCTCCATTTCTCTTGAAGTCGATGATACGATACATTCTCTTGTTTCCACCGCCGATGTGACGGCAGGTGATGTAGCCCTGATTGTTTCTTCCGCCAGTTTTCTTAAGCGGTTTGATCAAAGATTTTTCAGGAGCTTTCTTAGTGAGATCTCTCGTGGATAATGTGGCGAGATTTCTCATACCCCCAGTCAGAGGGTTATAAGTTTTGATAGCCATATTTTTCTCCTATAATTTTCTTTTCTTACTTGGCTTCTTCATTGCTGGCTCTTTCTTCGTTTGCGACCGCGGAAGCAATCTTTCCTAAATCGTAAGAAGAATCGAAGCGAACAATGGCTTTCTTGTATGCTGGCAACTTGCCAGAATAGCGACCCACTCTTCTAGTCTTGGCAAGAGGATTCATCGTGTTGACGCTCTTGACCTTGGCGTTGAAGATGGCCTGGATGGCAGCCTTGATTTCAAGCTTTGTGGCTTTCTTATCAACGGCGAAGACCATGGCATTGTCAGTGTTCTGAAGTTTCTGAGTTTCTTCGCTGACAATCACATATTTGATGATGCTAAAGTCCTTGATGATGGCAGGACGTGTGACATATTCGACTTTTTCTTCAGCAACCGGAGTTTCCTCGACAGCCTTCTTGGCTTTCTTGGAAGCTTTCTTTGCTGGTTTTTCAGCGGAAGCTTCGACAGCTTCAGCTTCGAGTTTCTTTTCTTCAGCCATGATTATGCTTCCTCCTTGCAGCAATCAGCACAATGACATTCTTCACCATCCATGCACGCTGGAATGACGCCCTTGACCATGATAAGTTTCTTGGCATTGAGGATGTCATAAACAGAGAGATTGTCTCCAGAGACAAGCTTGATGGACGGAACGTTGGCAGCAGCCTGGATGAGGTTTTCATCATAGGAAGCGACAACGAGAAGATTCTTCTTTTCATCTCCGCCGATGGCCTTGAGAGCCTTGACGAAGTCTTTGGTCTTGCCGGAAGTGAAGGCTTCATCAGTCAAGACGATTAAGTTATTGGAATTGACCTTGTCAGATAAAGCAGAAGTGAAAGCAATGTAATGCTCCTTCTTGTTCATCTTGAGGGTGTGGTTCTGCTGTCCGTTCGGGGCAAAGACGACACCGCCGTGTCTCCAGACTGGAGAATTGGTGGTACCGGCTCTGGCGCGGCCAGTGCCCTTCTGTCTGAAAGGCTTGCGGTTGGAACCATGAACGATGTCACGGGTAAGAGTGTGAGCAGTATCGACTCTTCTGTTGGCGAGGTCGACTCTGACAGCTCTCTGAACAACGACTTCATTGACATCAGCAGCGAAGAGGTCAGCGGGAAGGACGACTTCTCCGACCTTGTTGCCAGTATAATCAACTACTGGCCAATTAAGATTTTCGTTAGCCATTTTTCTTTTCTCCTTCTCGATTAGGATCTCTTGGAGGTCTTCATTGGGTTGACCTTCTTGCCAGCATTGGCGCTTGCAGCCTTAGCCAAAGCTTCCTGCTGTTTCTTTTCGATATCAGCAATTGTCATTGTGGTGTAGTCAACGATCGGGCTGACAGCGAACGGCTTCTTGTGTTCGACGGTGGAGCGAATCTTCATGATGGAATATTTCGGACCAGCGACGGAACCGCGGATGAGGATGCAATTCTTGGTAGTGTCGATGCCGACGATGGCAAGATTGAGGACAGTTCTGGTCTGCGGTCTCCACTGACCGGACATTTTCTTTCCGGCATGGACACGGTTGTTGCAGCGTCCATTGGTAGCCAAGGAACCAATCTGTCTATGATAGCCGGAACCATGTCCCTTCGGACCGATGATGCCGTGATATCTCTTGATGGTGCCGGTGTAGCCGTGGCCCTTGCTCTTGGCAGTGACATCGACCATGTCACCAACCTGGAAGATGGAGCAGTCGAGGCTGCTGCCAACTTCGTACTTTCCATAGATTTCATCGCCTTCCAATTCGCGGATGAAATACTTCGGAGCAGTGTTGGCTTTCTTGCAAATACCCTTCAAAGGCTTGTTTGCACGATTTTCTTTTTTGTCTTCATAACCGATCTGAAGAGCTTCATATCCGTCTTTCTCTTTGGTCTTGACCTGGAGAACAACGTTAGGAAGGACTTCGACGACGGTGACCGGATAAGTGGAACCGTCTTCAGCGAAGACAGAGGTCATTCCGATCTTTCTTCCGATGATAGATTTCATAAAACTGTCTATCCTCCTTACAACTTGATTTCAACATCGACGCCAGCAGGCAAATCGAGATTCTTGAGAATGTCGATGGTCTGTTTGGTTGGATGGTTGATGTCAATCAATCTCTTATGCGTTCTGATTTCAAACTGTTCGCGAGAATCCTTGTCGACGAACGGAGAACGTAAGATGGTGAAGATCTGTTTTTCAGTAGGAAGCGGGATAGGCCCAACTACTGTAGCGCCGGTCTTCTTTGCGGCTTCGACGATCTTGCTGACCGCCTGGTCAAGGACCTTGTGATCATAGCCCTTGAGACGAACACGAATTGATTTGTTTTCTGCCATTGTGTTTCCTCCTTTACCCGAGATCTATGTTCGGGCATCCGTTCGGTATGAATTACCGGAGACGCGTTGACAACCTTGTACGGCGTTTCCGCAACTTCACACGTCAATACGGGCTGAAATGGCATTCAGCGGGTATTAGTCTACTCTTCCTCCTTTCCATTGTCAACAAAAAAATGCACTTTTTTTACTCTTTATGAAAAGACTATATATATAAGGTATTATATGCTTGTTTTCATTACAACTTCTGACGGCGTGTCCGATACTGTTTTTCGCTTCTCTTTTCCTATTCCATTCTCTGTTCGCAACAGACAAAAAGAGTTCTAGCATGTCGAAAAGCATCATGATTGAACCCATTATGCCATTTTCTTCTTTTTTATTTTCTGCGATTTCGATACAATAATGCCATGAAAATCACACTGAATAAACAAGATAAAAAGAAATTTGACGAACTATTGAATGTCGGATATGACAACATCTCGACGAGCGAGATGACCAATTTATTCCTCAACGAGAACTATGACGCCTTATCCAAGGAAGCCATCGACATGCTGAAGGCAGAATATGGATACGAAGAAGAGGACGCCGTCGAAGAAGCCTTCTATCGTTTTCTCGGGTTGGAAAGCGGCGATCCCGAAGTCACGAAATTGAGAGAACGCAACAACTTTGGTCGCTTGACTCCTCTTGAAGAAAAGGATTTCCTTTGTCATCCCTTCAATCAGATTCAGATCAAGGAAGCCGCACTCGGTCCTTATCAGCTGAAATACAACACCTTCCTTCCTTATGAAATCTTCAATGAAGATGACACCATCGGAAAGGAAGAGAACAATTTTGCGGAAATCACCTCCCTTGGCTATTTCACAAAAGAAGTTCCCTATCTCATGCTCACGCAAAAAAATGAAATATGGATGAGCGTCACGCCACATGAAATCAAGACCATGAAGAAGGAAGTTGCTTCCGCAAAAGGAAGAGTCCTCACCTTTGGCCTTGGACTAGGCTATTATGCTTTTGAGGTTTCGAACAAGAAAGAAGTCGAGAGCGTCACCATCATCGAAAAGGACAGCAAGGTCATCTCTCTCTTCGAAAAGAACATCCTGCCTTCTTTCAAGCACAAAGAAAAAATCAAAATCATCAAGCAGGATGCCTTCTCCTTTTTCAGAAGCGAATTGAAGAACGAGCAATTCGATACCATCTTTGTCGATATCTATCACACGGCCGAGGATGCCCTTCCGCTTTATATTCGATTCAAGCAGTACGAAAGACAATATGGAATCAACAATGTTCACTATTGGATCGAAGAATCCATCTTCTGCTATATCAGAAGATACATTCTTGTCCTCCTCGAAGAATGCCTCAACGGCTATACAAGTGAGGATTACGTCCCTTCCGAAGAAGCCGAATCCAAGATTCTCTACACGCTGTATTCCAACATGAAAGACAAGGAGTTCACCTCCTTTGAGGAAATCAGGGATTTCATGAGAGATGAGAACATAAGGGATTTCATTTATCAATTGAAATAGTTTTCCATCAATTCCTTTCAGCAGACATAAGATTCCTTCTGAGTTCCACAAAACGCTGGAACTCTTTTCATATGCCAGGATATTCCTTGCTGTCCTCGCTCGACATAAACTATATGATTTTACATAAGGGCTGTCGTTTTCTTGTCGAATCTACACATCATCAGAAAAACCCCACGATCGGTTTCGATCGGCAAGGATGAATGAGGCATGCACGCCTCATCCGCCCTTGCCTATGATCCTGAATCCAATCAATGGGGCAGACAATCAGTTTTGATTTTTATTCTCGTCTAGAGAAGACCGGATTGCTTAATCCAATCTTCGATATCGGTATCCTTGATTGCAGAGAGAGCTTTCTTGAGAATGATTTTTTCCTTCCAGGAAAGATTCATCTCTGTAATCTTCTTTTTGTCGAGAGCGTAGTAGGTTGCACGAAGCATCTCTCTCACATCATAGCAGGAACCCCAGACTTCCGGAACGCCGCGATCGATATCCAAAAGGGTATACGCCGCTTCCATGCCGGTACGGATAGAATATTCCGTGGTGAAGATGGTATCACGAGGCGTTTCCGCAAACTGGCCAACGAAAGCGAGGTTGACGCAGTTGTCCGGGACCACCTTCGGTCTGTCTGTTCCTGTTCTCGGCTGGAAGAAGGCATTGATGTAGGGCATGAAACAGGTTGTCGTATTGCAAAGAGAAGAAAGTTCTTCAATACGATCAATCGGTGCACCGATATGATAGAGCCATTCCTGGCAGATTTCCTTGCCGGTGCATTCTCTCATCGGCTTCTTGATGTAGTTTCCAGGCTTATCCGTGAATAAGGAATAAAGCCAGACAATGACCGATCCTTTGGGCTGTTCCTTGAACTGTGGCTGACGGTTGATGGTCCAGGAAAGACCCCAGTTGTCAAAGGAATCCTTAATGGTGACAATGCCTCCGGTCGTGACTTTCCCCTCTCTTGGATCACGATGGCAGATATTCTTGACAAGTTCGACAATCTCTTCCGAGGTGAAATAGACGCTGGCGGACATCCAATTGGTCTTCTCATAGTCCGAGCAGAAGGCCTTCGGATTTCCGAATTCCTTTCCCTGGGCCGCGATCTTCTCCCAGAGATTCCATCCATCGCCGACATTGTTGCGGATATGGGAGAGATCTGGCGCATGACTGTTGTCACCGTAGCAGGAAACATCCGTGCAGCAGCCATTGGTGACAATGAAGAAGTCGTCTTTGGTCAACTGCTTTGTTTCCGTCTTTCCATCTTTCTCATATGTGAAGGAAGTGACAATTTTCTTTCCAAATTCTTCTTCAATTTTGCAGTCAGTGACTTTCACACCGAAATCAAAAACGACACCTCTTTTTTCAAGATACTTCTGCAACGGAAGAATCATGGATTCATACTGATTGTATTTCGTGAAGCGAAGAGCAGAGAAATCCGGAAGCCCGTCGATATGGTGAATATAGCGCTGAATATAGCGTTTCATCTCCAATGCGCTCGACCATCTCTGGAAAGCGAACATGGTCTGCCAATAAAGCCAGAAATTGCTCTTCCAGAAATGCTCATCGAAGCATTCCTCTATCGTCTTGTTTTCGAGATCCTTCTCCGGAGTCAGATAGAGCTTGAGCAGTTCTTTCTGTGCCTTGTCATCGAGCTTGAAGAGTTTGTCGGTATGGGCATCTTCGCCACGATTGAGAGTCGCACGGCAGAGGGAATAATTTGGATCATGCTTGTTGAGCCAATAATATTCATCCAAGACCGAGACATTTTCATTTTCGATGGATGGGACGTCTCGATACATATCCCACATGACTTCGAAATGGTTGTCCATTTCTCTTCCACCACGCATATAGAATCCTTTGTTGATGTCATGATAGCCGTCACAAGAACCGCCGGCCAAGCCAAGAAGATCGAGAATATGCACGTTCTCTCCCTTGAGCTGTCCATCACGGACAAGATAGAAGGCGGCCGAAAGTCCGGCCAAGCCTGAGCCGACGATATAGGCTGATTTCTTTTCCGCATCCTTCGGTTTCTCTGGATGGGCAAACGCTTCATACGTACCACTGGAATAATACATTTTTGTTTCCTCCCTATTCCTGATGGCAACATTCTACAAAGAAGAAAAAAGAAGAAACATAGACAATATTCATGTCATGATAAAAACTTTTGCAAAGCCTTCACATTGATAGGATTTTTATCAATTTCGAAAATATGATAAAAACAAAGTCAACAATCCAGCTGAGTGCATATGATATTGATTTCTATGTATTTTGATAAAACAAAAAGAACCATCCATGCCCTTGGTAAGATATCGAAAGCATCGATGGTTCTTCAAAACCTCATATCACATGAAAAAATGGTCATGATCCATCATGATGAAAATCATTCTTTTTCGAATTTGGAAAGCAGCCATTCCGTCTCCCCACCTAG
This sequence comes from bacterium, assembly GCA_963660905.1. Classification (GTDB taxonomy): domain Bacteria; phylum Bacillota_I; class Bacilli_A; order RFN20; family CAG-288; genus Enterosoma. Next base: position 33,314 of record CAVKZJ010000015.1, read on the forward strand.
AAGAGTTTCGATTTTGCTTAGCACTGCAACGTAATCCACCTTCATTCCATCCTTGATCCAGTCAAGGACTGTTCCAATCAGAAGATGCTTATAGCATTGGGAGACAAAGATGAGATTCTCTTCTTCGACTTTATGGTCAGCCGCTTCCTCCGTGACGACATGATATGTCAGCTGATAGACAATCGGATCGAGAACATTCTCGACATTTCCCCTCGAATTGAACTTATAGGCATTGATGACCAGATTCTTATATTTCACGCAGACTTCAAAAATATTCTTCATTCCAGTCATCCAAGTGGTGCTTTCGTATTTTCCATCCAGAGCCTTGGAAAATTCACTCTTCAGGGCATAGTCCAAAAGATCATAGATATCCTCGAAATGATAATAGAAAGTCATTCGGTTGATGCCAACCATGTCAGTGATATCGGATATCGTGATTTTCTTGAGCGGCTTTTCAGAAATCAGTTTCAGAAAAGCCATTTCGATTGCTCGCTTTGTCACTTCGTTTGCCATATCGTTTCTTTCCTAGTACTATTTATGAATTCTCTACCATTATAGAACAATTTCTTCTTATCGATTCAATCCATGCTTCTATTTCAAAATGAATTCGAGCGTGGACGGCTGATGGTCAGAATAGGCAAAGCCATTCTCCCCGAGCTTCGTCGTATAGACATTCTTCACTTCGATATTCTTCGAAGCGATGAATCCATCCAGAGTCGAAACGAAAGTCGAACCCGGGGTGTAGATGACATCACAATCACGGCAGCTTGGAAGATTGTCGGCAGCATAAACCTTGAATCCATCATCGAAAGGACAGGTTCCATCCTCATTGAAGATATAGCTGAGCCAATCCGGCTTAAGCTGATCAATCTGATCCTTATAAGCATAGTTTGTCCTGTCATATTGCGGATAGTCCGGATTTCCAGTGATCATATCATGATTGAAATCACCGGCCGTCAGGACATAATTTCCCTTATCCGCTTCTTCTTTCATGAAGGAATAAAGTTCATGAATCTGCGTGTTGCGAATAACCCCGCCTTCATCATAGGCGGACATATGGGAATTGATCAAGACAAGCTGCTTTCCATCTTCCACTTGCACACGGTTGACGCTAAAGCAGCGATCGAGATCGAAGAATTTGGAAAAGGATGTGGAAATCGTATATTCCTTTCTTTGACTATCCTTGATGATATAGCTCGAAAGCGTCGACATTCCTGCCTTGGATTTTCCATGGGGACAAGTGATCGGATAGAAAAGATAGGCGGAATCATAGTCGATGGCAAAAGTGCTGTCATATTCCTCAAAAGCAGATTCAATCATCACCTGCTGGTTGATATGATAGGCACGGGTCGAATCCACATCGACTTCCTGGACGAAATAGAAATCACTCTCAAGGCTCTTCATCGCGTCGATCGATCCGTTGATGTTATTCAAGACATCTTCCTTGGAAATACCTCTCGAATAGGTCCCCTTCGTGATGTTTCCATTCTTGTCATACCCTGTGTCCATAAAGAAGGTATAATTCGAAGAATAGGCTCCAAATCCGATGTTGAAAGTCGTCAAAGAGAGTTGTTCGCTTTTCTTGACAGTTTCCTTCTTGGAATTCGAAGTGACAGAAAGTGAGATGCTTCCAATTCTCTTATAGGATAAGAAGACGTAGGAAACATACCCGCCGATTGTCAAAAGAGGCAAAACGATAACGATGGAAAGGGAAATGGCAATGATTCTTTTTGTTTTCTTTTTCATGCTGTTGTTTGTCTTTCTTTTAAAGATAATATAACAAAAAGAAAAAGCAGAACAAAGAAGGAATAAAGCAATCGCTTACTTTTTTCTTTGCTCTGCCCGATTTTTTACGCCTACAATTTCTGGTTCAGCCGATTCTTGAGTCTTCTCATCAAGAAATAAATCAATAGCCAGATAAATAGGAAACCAACAAGCACAATCGCTGAGAAAATAAGAATGACCTGCCAACGGAATGCAATCCATGAATTGACCAAATAGGTGAAGAGATAGGCAAAATAGACAACCAGCATATGAATAAGAAGACTTTTAAAGCAAGAGAACTCCTCAATCTGCTCAAAGATGCTTGCTCCTGCCTGGACAAAAGCCAGAAGATAGGAAGTCACAATCGCGACAAAAATCTGATATCCTTCCAGCTTCAGCTCCGTTCCAGCAAAGCCGATGATCATATACACAAATCCGGCGATGATGGGACCAAGCCCTCCAAACAGAGCTCCTCTTTTCAGAAATTCAAGCACATATTTTTTCATTTGATTCCAATCCTTTCTTTTAATGGCCTAATTTTTCTTCTCGACACAAAATCTTTTGTTCCATCCTTAAGATACACAACCAAAGTCCCCGTCCAGGATGTGTCAAACCGATCGATATGATGGATATTGATCAAAGCATACCGATTGATCTGAATAAAATCTTTTCCAAGAACATCTTCCAAGGAAGAGATTCTCTCCTTGATCTGGTACTTCCGATTCCCGACACGGGCAATTGTCTTGTCTTCTTCAATCGAAATGTAGGAAATTTCATCGGAATCAAGAGAAACAATATCCTTCTCAAAATAGCCAAAAAGATTCTTTGCCTGGATTTTCTTTCCCTGACAAAGATTTTCGATTTTTTCAATCAAAGGTGTCTTCTCTTTCGAATAGGCACAGACTTTTTCCTCGTCCGAGACAATGAATTCGAATGTCATCTTATTTTTCCTCCTTTCGAGAGATAGTAAACATCTTTTCACTTATCGATTCACAAAAAAAGAGGGAATGGTTGTTTTCCATGGGCGAACGGAAAGCAAAATCATTCCCTAGAAAATTCATAAAAGCCCCTTTCTTGCTTATTTTGCTTCTAATATAAGCAAGAAAAGCATGCATTGAATCGTTCTTCCTTATTGCAGAGAAGCAGCAGAGATTTCGGTCGCGATGGAAGAAGCCACTTCATCAAAGGCAGAAGAGAGATTGGATAGGTCGACCTTGATTCCGCCATGGGAGGAAATCTTATCGAGGAATTCTTTATCCGCATCGGCTGTGCCGATGCCATAGATGATGATTCCATCCTTCTTGGCATTGTCCGCATGTTTGATTTCCGCATCCTGATGGACCCATTTCCCATCCGTAAGAAGAACAAGGAATCTGAGACCCGTGCCCTGAAGATCCTTCGAGAAGCTTCCGACTGGACAGGACAGGTTTCCAGTTCCAACATTTCCTGTCTTCAATTGAGAAACGGCATCCTTGACAGCCCGGAAATTCTTCGAGTTTTGTATGACATATTGTGTTGAATTGGCAAATTCGCCAAAGGAAATCTTGATATCCCCGGCTTTCTCGAATTTCTTAAGAAAATTCAGGGCTTCTCTCTTCGCTTCCTCAATGGGCTGTCCCTTCATCGAGCTGGAAGTATCAATGACAACAGAAAGTTCGATTGAAGCACTGCCTTTTTCTGAGGAAGAATTCCCTTTGTGGTCAATCAAGGAAAGAATCTCCTCGACGGTCTTGTCGCATTCCTGCTTTTCTGCCTT
>CAVKZJ010000016.1:0-35760 GCA_963660905.1 bacterium
TTTGACATCTAGTGTCATTGACCGGAGATGTCTTCTTGCCCCGTCTTTTATTTTCCGGAAAAGAGTTCTTCAGCTTTTTTGGGAAGTTCATCAAGAGAATCAATCTTCTCGACTTTCTCCTCAATCTTTCCAAAGCCATAGGCTGCATGGATGAATTTCACATTTGCCTTTTGGCTTTCGATCCGATCCTTATTGGTATCTCCTAGATAGATGACTTCATCGATCTTTTCTTTTTCCTTGAGAATGAGGATGTTCTGCCATTTTGCCTTGTTGGTATCTCCGGCACAGAGATGCCCTTGGAAGTATTTTTCCATATGGCAGGCAGAAAGATAGTTTTCGATGTATCCCTTATCCGAGTTCGATACGATATAGAGAGGATATTTTTTATAGAGAAGAGAGAGGACCTCCTCTTCATTGGGATAGAGGATTCCCGGCTTATCCTTCAAAAATCGGATTTCTCCTTTGACGCATTCCTGAAAGAGTTTCATTCCTTCCTCTGTGGATGTCCCGGGGAATGTGATAGGAAGAGTCTCCAATGGAGTGAGTCCCATCGTCGATTTGATGAGATCATAGCTGAAAGAAAAAGGCTGATTCATTTCTTTCATCGTCTTGTTCCAGCTCTGCTGGATCTGGCTGATGGCATCCCATAAGGTACCATCCAGATCAAAAAATATGCTTTGTTTCATATCTACATTGTACGGCATTTCCTTCTTTTGGCAAAGTGTTTTGTTTTACCAGATAAGGCCAAACAGTGTGATGCAGGCAATCAGGATGATATCGACAATTCGAATGCGGAACTGCTTTCTTATGAGACAAAGTGTCAAATAGTAGATGACGGCAAAGAGACAAAAGAGTAGAAGTTTCAGGACGAAAAAGTCATATCCTGTGAATGAAGATACTCCGCATGAGGCGGTGAAGAAGAAGAGATGGGGGATAAGGAAAGTCCATTTGTATCGTTCGCAGAGGGAACCGACCTGTTCTCCTGAAGGATCTTTGCAGAAAAAGACGAAGAAGAAGGAAAAGATGCCAAAAACAAGAGCGAGGCTCAATGTGATAATGACGTGGATACCATAGTCGCTCGATAGGTTGGCAAGTCCATTTCCATTCAAAAGAGGATCGAAGAAGTAGTAGATGGAATTGCCTAGTCCATGTGGGGATGGTGTGAAAGTCAATATGTGGGTAAAGTCGAAGATGTCGCCTCCAAAACGCCTGAATTTGAAGAAGAAGGAAAGGAAGAAGGACGTGACGAAGTAGAACATCAAGACATAGAGAACGGCGGTCGTTTTTCTGTTTGCGAGATTGACGATGAAGCAGTAGCAGAAGTAGTTGGCACTGGTTGCAAGAATCAATGCAAAATAGTAGGGCAGATAATAGATGAGCTTGGTATTGTTGACGATGGTTTCGACGACTTCCTTTTCCTGCAATATCTTATAGGCAGACATCTGTTTGAAGATGACCATCAGAACCATGACGAGATAGAAGAATGTGATGACGATGATCTGAAGAAGGAGCGCAAGAATCATTCTCGTATTTCGAAACTCGTTCTTCTTCAGCGGCAGTTGATAGAAGGTATCGGAAGCAGTTTTCTTGTGGCGATAGTCATAGACGATCAAAGGAGCGATGGTTGAGAAGAGCATGCATGGCACATTGATGATGCCGACAGTCGGAACTTCGATTTTGCCTATGCCTTCGATAGTATCGATATGATAATACATACGCGTTTGGGCATAGCCGATGAGGGTGAACAGACCGAAGACGACGAAGAGAATGAAGAACGGAGGGATCCATTCCCTGATTTGCCATTTGATGAATCTTTTATTCATGGCAGGTCTCCTTTCGTGCCGATATCATATCCATTGTGATGATTTCTTCGGCATCCAAAGGAATCTCTTCGATAATCAGTGGATGATAGATTTCATTCATCTTCTCTTTGAAATCTGGATTGTTTCTTATGACAACATAGTAGATGCTGCCAATCTTCCTCATGTTGATGACATCAAAGCCTAATGCAATCATCTCTTCTTTGGTGAGGTCGTGGTCTTTGAAGGCGAGCTGATATTTGACCATTTCGATTCCCATATCCTCAATCGTCTCTTCCTTGGCAAGGGAACCCTTGCAGAGAAGAAGAATCTTGTCTGCAATCTGGTTTAGGGAATTGATGTTATGGGAAGCGATGATGATGGTCGGCTGATCTTCGTCATGCTTATAGAGAATCATTTCCTTGATTTTGTGCATCACCAGGGGATCGAGTCCATCAAACGCTTCGTCCAGAAGGAGATATTTTGCCTTGATCGATAAGGCGATGGCGATGAAAAGCTGTCTTTTCATTCCCTTGGAGAATCCATCGACGCGGCGGTTGAGCGGAAGATCGAAGGACTTGATAAGGGAATAGAATCTTTCTTCATCGATTTCATAAAAGGACTTATAGAAATTGAGAATCGAAGGAATGGCCTGGAATGGCTTGATATAGGGGTTGTCGGGAAGAAAGAAGACTTTTTCCTTGGCTTCCTTTTCACTGTTGGGTATTCCGTCAATCAGGATTTCTCCACTATCCTGATAGATGACATTGGCAATCAGTCGGAAGAGGGTGGATTTGCCGGCTCCGTTTTCGCCCACAAGTCCGTAGATTCCTTTCTCGATAGTCAAGGAGAGATTGTTGCTCGCAGTCACGGAATCGAATTTTTTGGTCAGATTCTTGATTTCAATCATTTTTCATTTTCCCTTCGAGATAAAGAAGCATCTCCTGCATTTCGTCGATCGAATATCCTTCTTCGAGCAAGGACTTCATTTTCTCATAGAGATCTTTATTGATTTCTGTCTTTGGCTTATGATTGACCTGATATCCTTTCTTGGGCAATGGTATGATGATGCCTTTCTTGCTTAGCTGAGTGAATGCACTGTGGACTGTGTTTGGATTCACCTTGCATTCCAAAGCGACATCCCGAATGCTCGGGAGAAAGCTTCCTTCCGGATACACATCCAATCGGATGAGATTCTCGTAGTAATCCGCGATTTGTTCTGAAATTGGTTTTGTTCCTGTGAATTTGATCATAGCTGTATTAATTGTACTATTTACCTTCTTCGCTTACAAGAGGGACTTTTATCTTTTATTGCTTTTCGAATTGGTCACTCTTTATAATTGTTTCTATCGATAGGGAGGAAAAGCCATGAAAGATAAATGGGATCTGACTCATATTTATAAAAATGAGGAAGAATTTTTAAATGAAGTGAAGGATGTCAAGGAGAGAATTCATCCGGGCATCGCAGCCTTGGAAGGCAAATTGTCCACAGAGGAAGGATTCATGAAATTCCTCGACTTGGAAAGAGATGCCAATCGTGAACTCTCGCATCTTGGCATGTATGTTTCGATGAGAAGCGATTTGGATAAGAAGAATGTCGAAAACGCATCCAGTCTTTCTCAGATTGATCTGTTGATCAATGATTATGTCTCCATCAGTTCCTATGCGAATCCGGAGATTCTGAAGCTCGGAAAGGAATATGTCGATGCCTTCTTCGAAAAGCATCCGGAATACAAGGATTTCGATTACGAGTATGATAAACTCTTCCGTTCACAGAAATTCGTTCTTCCTGCCTTACAGGAAAAACTTCTTTCCTATTATTCCCAACTCGAAGGCGCGGGATCGAGCCTCTATTCTCAGCTTTCTGTCTCGGATTATGCACCAAAGAAAGTCACGCTGAAGAACGGAAAGGAAGTCGAAGTCAACCAAGCGAATTGGACGACGCTCGTTTCCAATGCCGAATGTGAAGAGGACCGTCAGGCGATTTTCGAATCCCTCTATTCCTATTATGATGAACATAAGAATGTTTATGGTGAAATCTACAATACGGTCGTGCAGGCTCAGTTGAGTGAAATGAAGGCCAGAGGCTATTCCTCTATTCTTCAAGAACATCTTTATAACAACAATATTCCGGAATCCGTGTTCCATAATCTGATTGAAGTTGCTTCTACGCATGCTGAACCATTGCACAAATACCTTGAGATTAGAAGAAAATATCTTGGACTGGAAAAACATCGTTCTTATGATCGTTTCATTCAGCTTGCGAAATCCGAAAAGACCTATACCTATGAAGAGGCAAGAGAACTCTTCTTCAAGTCGATTGAGAAATTCCCAGAGGACTTTAAAAAGAAAGCCCATGATGTTTCTTCCGAAGGCTATGTCGATGTCTATCATTCCTTAGGAAAGAGAACGGGTGCCTATTCTTCCGGTGGCGAGGATATTCATCCCTATATCCTCTTGAACTTCAATGGAGAATTGGATGATGTCTTTACTCTTGCCCATGAATCAGGTCATTCCATTCACACACTGTATTCAGAAGAATCCCAGCCACTGATGAAGCAGTCCTATACGATCTTTGTCGCCGAAATTGCTTCGACTTTCAATGAACACAATCTTCTCGACTACCTGATGGAGTCCGGAACCCTTTCGAAGAATGACAAGATTGCTCTTCTTCAGAAATCCATCGATGAGATCATGTCGACCTTCTATCGCCAGACTCTGTTTGGACATTATGAATACAATATTGCCAAGATGGCAGAAGAAGGAAAGCCGATCAATTATCAGGTCTTGTGCGATGAGATGATCAAACTCTATAAGACTTATTATGGAATCGATATTTCCGAGGAGAAGGTCAAGCCATTTGTCTGGGCTTATATTCCTCATCTCTTCTATACTCCTTTCTATGTCTATCAGTATGCGACGAGCTTCACGGCGTCTATGCTTATCTATGAGAATGTGAAGAACAAAAAGGAACATGCCTTTGAGGACTATATCAACATGCTTCGTTCCGGTGGTTCCACCTATCCGATCGAGGAAGTGAAGATTGCCGGTGTCGACTTGACAAAGAAGGAAGCTTTCCTTGCTGTCACTGATCGCATGCAGATGTTGGTCGATCAGCTTGAGAAATTGCTCAACGAATAAGATTTGGTCAGGCCAGGTATGTCTAGTGATATGCCTGACTTTTCTTGTGGCAAAGAGAAAGCAGATTTTATGCAAGATGGTGAAAATCATTCATGTGAGTCGGAAAAGAACTTGCATGGCTCGATAGATACGTGTTTTTCGCTGCAGTCTTCTTTTTTCGACAGGAAAAGAGAATGAATCGGATGAGATATTGAGAAATTTTAATCAAAAAGCCAAAAATCATAGGAAAGCATAGAAAAAAGGGCTTTCATAAGCCTATAATAGTTTTATCTTTAAGGAGTTCACCATGAAAAAATATATTTTATCCATCGACCAAGGAACCACGTCGACCAGAGCGATTCTCATCAACTCATCCGGAGAAGAGGTTTTTAAGGCACAAAGAGAAGTGGAATGCATCTTTCCAGAACCGGGATGGGTAGAAGTGAATCCGGATAAAATCTGGATTTCGACCATCGATGTCATCAACGAACTGATGGTCGTCTCTTCTTCGAATATGGATGAGATTGCGGCCATCGGCATCACCAACCAAAGAGAGACGACGGTCGTCTGGGATCGCATCACTGGACGAGCCTTATATAATGCGATCGTCTGGCAATCCAAGCAGACACAGGATCTTTGTGATGCAAAAGAGGATCAGACAGAATTCATTCAGGCTCGAACCGGCTTAAGAATGAATCCCTATTTTTCCGCTTCGAAAATCCGTTTCATTCTCGATCATATTCCGGATGGCCAACAAAGAGCGGAAAGAGGGGAACTGATGTTCGGCACCATCGATACCTGGCTGATTTACAAGATGACATTCGGAAAGTCTCACTATACGGATGTTTCCAATGCCTCTAGAACAATGCTCTATAATATTTTTGATATGAAATGGGATGAAGAACTCCTGAAAATCTGGAATATTCCATCCTCCATGCTTCCGGAAGTCTTGGATAATTCAGCAGATTATGGCGAGGCCTCTTTTTTCCCGGGCCATGTTCATATTCATGGTGTGGCTGGCGACCAGCAGGCGGCTCTGTTTGGTCAGTGCTGCTATCATGCCGGTGATTCGAAAAACACTTATGGGACAGGTTGCTTCATGCTGATGAATATCGGAAACAGGCCGATCATCTCCAAGCAGGGACTTCTGACCACTGTCGCCTGGAGAGAAAATGGGGTGACGACGTATGCCCTGGAAGGCTCTGTCTTCATGGGCGGAGCCATCATCCAATGGCTTCGTGACCAAATGGATATGATCAAGTCGAGTGCACAGTCCGAGGAATATGCCAATCGAGTCAAGGATACCGCGGGAGTCTATGTTGTTCCAGCCTTTGTCGGCTTGGGAACACCTTATTGGGACGATGATGCAAGAGGGGCTGTTTTCGGTTTGACAAGAGGCGCGGACCGACATGCTTTTGTCCGTGCGACTCTTTTTTCCATTGCTTATCAGTCGAAAGATGTCATCGAGGCGATGAAGAGGGAAGCGAATCTCGAACTGAAGGCGCTGAAAGTCGATGGCGGAGCAAGTGCAAACGCGCTCCTGATGCAGTTCCAATCGGATATTCTTCAGTGCGAAGTCGACCTTCCGAAATACATAGAAACAACAGCTCTCGGTGCTGGCTATATGGCCGGCCTAGGCGTGAATTTTTGGAAGTCTAAAGCCGATATCGAACAAAACCAGTCGATACAGAAAAGCTATTATCCGCTTATGCCAAAGGAGGAAGTGGATGAGCTGTATGATGGTTGGCTCTGTGCGGTGAATGCGACGCGTGCATTTAAGCCAAAAAAGAAGTGTGAAACGAATGGAAAAGTGAGAGAATAATAGTCAGTGAGGAAAACATAGACATGAGAAACAAGAAAATTCTTCTGCAGGGAATCAAGGAAATCAATCCAACGGATCGGGAAGCGGCGATTTTGGCTTCTTTGGATGAATCGAATATCAAGAAATTCACACCAGATGGCGAACTGAATTTCGAAGACGAGGAAGAAAATGATGCTTCTCCAGAAGAGGTTGTGGAAACTCTCGAGGAACCAAAAGAAGAGGTAGTAGAAGAAAAAGAAGAAACTCCTGCTCCTGTCGAGGAAAAGAAGGAAGAAACGGTTCAGCCTGAAGAGACGGTTCAGGAAGAAAAAGCCGAAGAAGTCGAAGAAACTCCTGAAGAGAAGGCTGAGGAACCCATCTCAGAAGAAGAGACCGTTCAAAGCGAAGAAAAAGAAAAAGACACCATCAAAATCAGAGGAGCCTACACTCAAGTGGCAGGTGAAGCCGGAAAATCCAAAGTGCCTGGAAAGTTCGAGGTTTTCCCAGAAGATGATCAGTTCAAGTATCGTCTGAAGGCGAACAATGGTGAAATTCTCGTTGTCTCTTATGGCTATTCCACAAGAGAAGGCGCTCATGCTGGCATCGATACACTGAAGAAGAATATCGAGGGTGGCATTGTTTCCTATATCACGGATAAGAACGGCCGCTCCCAGTGGAGACTTTCCACACCGAATGATTCGAGAATTGTTGCGATGGGTGAATCCTATTCCTCTCTTGGAAATGCCCAATCGGCATTCGCCTCGACACAGAAGTTCTCCAAGAGCGAAACCATCGTCGATTTGGATGAGATTCCAGATACAGAGAAGAGAGAATGGCATTTCACAGTTGGTGAATATACGGAAAAGGATTCGGGAAGCCTGGAAATCTACGAAGACAGTGGAAAATACCGTGCACGTCTTTTGGCAAACAATCAGGAAGTCCTCTTTGTGACGGCTCAAAGCTATGCTTCGAAATCCACACTCAAGTCTTCTTTGGAGAACATCAAGCAGAAACTGAACAAAGATTCCTTCCATATTTCCAAGGATAAGCAGAGTCACTATCAGTTCATTATGGAATCGGGTTCCGGATTCATCTATTTGATTGGTGAGACATATTCCACAAGAGCATCGGCTGAAAGTGCGGCAGGAAGCGTCTTGTCTTTCATCAATAAGGCAAACGTTCGCGATCTTACCCTGAAGTCGAGCGATACGGAAGTGAAACTGACGGGGGTCAAGAAAACAGAAGAATAGAATCGGCTCTGAAAAATTCAATATAACTCTTATTGGATTGATAATTCTTACTTCGATTCCGTCGTTATTTAGTTTTATCAGATATACAATTTCTATATTGTCATATAGGATTGCATTTAAAAAGGCTACCTTTGAACCTTTGTTCATTGGTAGCCTCTCTTTTGTTTGAGAGATTAGATGGTGATGGTGTCACCGACATTTCCTGTGAAGGTCTTGTGACCCTGATAGTGTCTCTTATAGAAGTCGGACTGCCATTTCGGGCCCATCACTTCGGAGACCTGCGTTCTGGCCATCTTTCCCTGAATGGTCTTCTGGTCGGTCGAGAGGAAGACGAGGTAGACGTTATCTAACTCATTGGTGGTGTTTCCAGAGTATTCTCTCGAACTGAACCATCCGCCTTTGTACATTCTGGTTGCGGAGTAGGTGGCTGTATCTTCGTCGACAGTGTTCTTGGTGAAGTTGAAGTATCTCACACGAAGTTCGTTTCTGGTATCCGACTTCCACCAGCTTTCTTCACTTCCCTTGTGTTCGCTGCAGTCGATTCGGTTGTAGAATCCCTTGGCTGCATTGAACATATCCTTCTCTTCACAGGTGAATCCTGCTTTGACGAGGTAGTCCTGCATGGAAATGGTTTTTCCATTTTGGCTCATCGCATTTTTATAGACGTTGTATTCATTGATGACGGCCTTATAGAGATTCTGCATGGATGTGCAGTCGAGCGTGTAGACGAAGTTGGAGTAGACGGCCTGTTCGCCGCCTCCGGCATCGCCGTATCCATGGCTATAACGGATGATCGGATTGTCGCCGGTGTGCTTATAGGAGATGTAGTTGTGATCATTGTCGGCGGTGGTGACGGCAAAGAGTCTTGTCGAGAGGCTTTCTCCGTCCTGGAAGTGGATGCTTCCATCCTTGTCGATTGTCTTTTCTCTGTGGGTGATGATGTGCTGCTCGTCATGCTTCTTCTGAATATCGCTGAGTTTCTGAAGGTCATTCTTGAACTTGTCGTTCATGGCCTTGACAGCATCGGCCATTCCCTTGAGTCCGATTTTATAGCCGATGAGGTTGGAATCGCCTTCGCTGTACTTGCCCATTTCATAGCAGGCCTTGAGGTTGCTTAATGTGGCAAGAGAGTTGACTAAGGCTGCAATATAGGCGATGAAGCGTGTTCTCGGGGCGATGGTCATGTAGTCCCAGGCTTCGAGGGTTCCGTATGTTTCCTCATAGAGATCGTCGAGCTTAAGGGAACCTGCCGGATAGGGGGAGATCACGGCTTTGGCGAGGTTTTCTGTTTCGTTCCAGATGGTGTTTCCGTCGAGCTTGTTGAACTTCATGTCGTCGAGTCCCTTATAGAAGGCTTCTTTTTCCTTATTGAGTTCGTTCTTGTCGGCCTTCGGGTCGAGTTCCTTCTTGGAAAGGTCGATCATGATGGCCATCTTGGAGGCAACGGGTGTCTCGATACAGCCAAGCTTTTCGAGAAGATTGTTCATGATGTCGTCGTTGTGCATCTTGGTCATCTTTCTTATGATGTCGCTGATGCCCTGCTTCAATTCACTCTGGATTCCGCTAAGCTGGCTCTGGATCTGATCGAGCTTCTTTTCACTCGCATCTCTCATGTCGATGCCTAAGGAGGTCATGATCTTGTTGAATGCGATGGAACCGACACTTCCGACGATGGTTCCGATGAGGCTTGCGCCTCCAGACTTGACACCGTTGAGGAGCATGCCTGTGAAATCGAAGGAGGATGCCTCGGCGACAGGTGCAGGAGCTGCTTCGTTTCCGAAGTTCTTTTCCATGTGGAGGATGCCTAAGGAGGAGTCTTTTTCTCCATTATTGTCCATGGAGATGGTATTGTCATTGACGATTTTTGCGGTTGGCTCTCCATTGACTCTGTAGGCAAGTCCGGCAGCGGAGACGCCACCGAGAGCGAGAGCGATGGAACCGAGAAGAATCTTAACGCCATTTTTCATATTTGTACCCTCCTTGTAACAAAATAAATGTGTTTGTTTCTTTGTTGCATATGTAGTTTACAAGAAACGAAAGATAATGTCAATAGTGAAAGTAACAATTTATATAAAATTGTAATTTTATATATTCCTTATGTGACAACTTCGTTTTTTGAATATAACTAGATAATTTTGAAAATCTTAAAATAATCAACGGAATAAATAATTTTTTTGGTGCAAATAATAAATAATAGAACTGTGGTTACAACAATATCTGCATAATTTTTGCATATATGATATGAGAAAAGAAGAAAAGAGAGCAAAAAGTGTGCATATATTTTTGGTATGTTGGTATATAATGTTCCTAGCGAGGTTTTAAGTGCAATGATTAAGAAAACGACGGTCATCCACGACCCATTGAAGCTTCTTGGTTCAAAAGTCTCTACGTTGAAGCTTCCGGTCCCGGAGTATCTTTATATTGCCAGCACGAACGCACGCTGCTCAAAAGCAGATATTTTCATCAAGGAAGGCGATTATGTCAAACTCGGTCAGCAGATCGGCATGAGACATGGTCCATTCTTTGATCAGCCTATCCATGCGACATGCTCCGGCATATTTGAAGGCTTCGAAAAACATTATCACAGAAGTGGTAAAGCAGTAGACTTCATGAAATTCCACAACGATTTCAAAGACACGGAAGTCGAAACGATTCATGAAAGAAGTGATGAAGAGATTGAGAAGATGACGAAGGAAGAAGTCACGGAGATCGTCAAGGCAACAGCCAATGTCGGTTTGGGTGGATCCTCTTTCCCGACGTACATCAAAATGCAGACAGACAAGCCGATCAAAACCATTCTGATCAATGGTATCGAATGTGAGCCATACATTAATGCGGACTATCGTTCCATGATGGAAGATCCAGAGGAAGTCATCAAAGGCATTCAGATTCTTCAGAGAATCTTCAAATGCAAGGATGCAAGACTCTGCATAAAGAAGAGATACAAGGTCATTCACACGTTCTATGATGAATACTTGAAGCAGTACAATGATTCTGGCATTACCGTATCCGCTGTAGAGAACTATTATCCTCAGGGATGGGAAATCGCCATGATCAAGGAATCCACCGGAATCAAGGTTCCATCCGGACACCTGCCAAGTGAGTTCGGCATCATGAACTTCAATGTCTCCACAGTCATTGGAATCTATCAGGCTGTCAAATACAATCGGCCTGTCTATCAGAGAAGAGTCTCTGTGACCGGCGATGCCATCAACCAACCTTCGAACTTCATCGTCCGTGTCGGTACCCCGATTCGTTATCTGATTGAGAACTGCCATGGCTATATCGATCCCGATATTCCCAAGACATTCATTCTCGGTGGACCGATGATGGGTGCATCCATGGATACGGATGATTCCATTTGCACAAAGACGGTGACTTCCATCATCGTTCTCAACAAGAAGGAATACAAGGAAGAACCATGCATCCGCTGTGGATCATGCGTTTTGTCTTGTCCAGTTGGACTTCAGCCTGTCATGATCATGAATGCGATGAAGCATATGCCTGTGGATAAGGCCAAAGTGAAGATGCTTAATCCACTGAAGTGCATCGAATGCGGTTTATGCACCTATAGCTGCACATCCAAGATTCAGGTGACGGACTATATCCGCAGAGCCAAAGTGATTGCGAGGTTGAAATAATATGGAAACGAATATCAAATTCATCAAAGAGAGTGCGCCTCATATCCGAAGAAAAGATTCCATCAATCGAATGATGATTGATGTTCTCATCGCTTTGCTTCCGGTTGTGATTTTCGGCTTCATCGCCTCTCCGCTTCCCGTCTTGAGAAATCTTCTTATTTCCATTGCGGTCATGGAATTATGCGAATTCGTCTATGTCCTGATTACCAATAGAATTCCCTATGACGGAACAAAGAAGACCATCAAGGAACAGTTCCTTCATGGTGTGAAGGCCTATCGTCTTTCGAATTTCACAGTCAGCATGGTCTCGGCTATTATCTTCGCTCTCATCGCTCCGACTGCAATGGAAGCCGGATATGAATATTTGATGTATCCGACCTTGATCTGCGGTGCCTGCTTTGGCATGATCATCGGAAAACTCGTCTTTGGCGGAACAGGAAGCAATATCTTCAATCCTGCCTTGTTGGCCATGATTTTCTCGAAGACCTGCTTTGGTTCCCACTATGCCTATCTCGATCGATTCAATTATCCGGATCAGGTTGTGAATGCTGGTGCGACAAGCCTTTCGAACAGTTATGTTGATGTTTCTTCAAATTCATTTAATTTAATGCAGGATGGTTCTTATTCCTTGCTCGATTTGTTTTTAGGCAGAACGCCTGGATTGGTCGGCGAAGTCTGCAAGGTCGCCATCTTGATTGGATTTGTGTATCTTGTTGTCCGCCATACGATCGACTTCAGAATCACGCTTTCCTATCTTGGCACATTCTTTGTCATGATGCTGTTTGCAGGAATCATTGTTTCGAATAGCAAGAATGCCAATGGCATCAATCCTTTCTATTTTGCAACTTATCAGCTTCTTTCCGGAGGTCTTCTCTTCGGTGCGGTCTTTATGGCAACGGATCCGGTCACTTCTCCAATCACAAGACCAGGAAGAATCCTCTATGGCGTCATTTTGGCAATCTCCACTGCATTCATCCGTCTTTTCGCCTCACTTCCAGAAGGCGTTGGATACTCGATTCTTGTCGGCAATATGCTTACCTCGGTCATCGACTATCCCAAGTGGTCTACGAATTCCTATAATTGGAAAAATATTCTCTGGCCGATTGCCTTGTTTGCAGTTTTCCTCCTGATCATGATTTGGGCACTTTGTGTGGAGGTCCTTGGATAATGAACGAATTTAAAAAGAATCTTTTGAAGACATCTTTGACATTGATGATCATTGCCGGCGGCGCATCCCTTCTTGTGGGTGCCACAAATGCCATCACAGCTCCTGTGATCGAACAGAACTCTATCGAAAAGGAAAGAAAGCAGCTGAGCAAGGTCTTTGATAATGCCGATGCCTTCATCGAATGGAAAGTCTATTCTTCTGATGAAAAGACAAAATACAAGAGCGAAGATGAAAATGGACAGTATCTGAGTTCACTTTCCCTGAATTATGTACAGAAAGTCTGGACTGCGAGGAAAACGAAATCCGGCAATGCCTCTTCTGTCTCTGATGAGGATGAGGAAATCGGCTATATCGCAAGAGTCTATGGCAAGAATGGCTATGGTGCCGTCGATTTCCTGATTGGCATCACGCTGGATGGAAAATTTTCCACCCTCTGCGAAATCGAGGACAGCATGTCCTATAAGAGCAAGCTTGAATCCGGATATATCGAGCCATTCTCCAAGGCAGACTCTGAAAAGAAAGACGAGGCCTTGGACAATGTGAAATGCGGTGCTACCTTCGCTGCCAATCTTTTGCGAAGTGCACTATTGGAAGCCAAGGATGTCTGCATGAAAAAAGTTGCAGCCGTATCCTATTCTTTTGAAGAAGAGAATGATTATTTTCAGCAAGAATTTTCCTATGCTGAAGAGAGGAGATGAGGAACATGTCTGAACAGGTTCAATCCAAACATAAAGAGAGTTTTGTCTCTGGAATTTTGAAGAATAATCCTCTATTTGTCGCTGTGTTAGGCACCTGCCCGGCATTGGCCGTGACCACATCTCTGGAATCTGCCTTTGGCATGGGTCTTCTCTTCACCTTTGTCCTTGTCTGTTCGAATGTCATCATCTCCGCTTTGAGAAAACTCATTCCGGAAGTGATTCAGACACCGGCCTACATCGTTGTCATCGCTGCCTTTGTCACCATTACGAAGATGTTCACGCAGGCTTTCCTTCCTGAACTTTATTCGTCCCTGGGTGTCTTCTTGAGCTTGTTGGTCGTCAACTGCATCGTCTTAGGCCGTGCCGAAGCCTTCGCAAGCAAGAATGGCGTCTTGGATTCCCTCTTGGATGCCTTAGGAAACGGCATCGGTTACACGATGGCGATTTCCATTATCGGCATTCTGAGAGAAATCTTCGGCGTCGGCTATATCAGCATCGGAAAAATCTTCACCTTCATTCCTCTTTTCCAGATTCCGATCTTGGCCAGTCCGGACAATTCCTGGAGTGTGGCGATGTCCCTCTTCCAGAATTCCGCTGGCGGCTTCATCATGATGGGTATCGTCATGGCTGTCATCAAGGCAATTGAAAACCAGAAGGCAACCAAGCAGAAAGTCGATGCGAAGATCAAAATGCAGAAAGAAATGGCTTTGAAGAAACAGCAGGCAGCTGCTGCAATAAAGGAGGCGAAATAATCTATGAGCACAGTTCCATATATCGTATCCTTCTTACTTGCCATCATCTCTTCGATGCTGATTGATAACGTCGTTCTTTCCCGTTTCTATGGCATCTGTTCCTTCATTGGCGTCGGAAACAAGCCGAAATCCGCCTTCTCGATGGGTGTTGCCGTCTCCTTTGTCATCATTATGGCCGCATTGATCTGCTGGCCGATCTATACCTATGTCCTGACTCCTCTTCAGATTCCTTTCATGGATACTTTGACTTATATCCTTGTCATTGCATCCTTGGTTCAGATTGTCGGATTGTTCATCAAAAAATATTCTCCGACTCTCTATAAGTCCTTTGGCATCTATCTTCCCTTGATCACCACCAATTGCGCGGTCTTGGGTGTCGTTCAGGGCAACACGGATTCCGGATTGAGCTTCGGAATGTCGATGGCCAATGCCATCGGAACCTCTTTAGGTTTCCTTGCCGTCATTGTCATCTTCTCCTTCATCCGTATCCGCTTGGAGGAATACAAGACACCGAAAGCTTTCAAAGGTGTCGCCATCGCCTTGATCACTGCCGGCTTGATGGCCATTGCCTTCATGGGATTCATGGGAATGATCTCTTCGCAGGCGTAAGCGATTATGTCGACCTGGGTAAGATGGCTTCTTGCCATTTCGATTCTTGTCGTTCTTCTCATCATCTTTGTTGTCAGCTTTGTTCTCTATCGAAAGACGCCCGTTCCGAAAGGATGTGAGGAATTCGAAAAACCGAGTGAGGAAAAATGCCATGGCTGCTCTCAGACAGGCTGTCACTTCAATCTCTACTACAATACGCCGGAAGAACAGGCCAAGCAGGAGATAAGAGAAGAAGAAAAGAAAAATCAGAAAGGAAATGAATGAATATGAGTCTCTATTTGATCATGTTGATCGCTGTCGGCATTCTGATGGCGGTCGGACTTGTCTTGGGAATCCTGATCGTCGTTGCGGAGAAGTTCCTGCACGTCGAAGAGGACCCGAGAATTGCCGAAGTCGAGAAGATGCTTCCGAACGTCAACTGTGGTGCTTGTGGACATGCCGGCTGCCATGACATGGCGGAATGCATTGTTTCCGGTGAGCAGAAGAAGCTTTCAGACTGCAAGCCCGGAAAGATGGACAAGAACTTCGTTCCGATTGTCGAATATATGAAAAGCCACCCCGATAAGGATGGCACGCTTCATGTTCCGTCTGTCTAGTCGATCATTGTCTTCATGAGAAGGTCGTACATGTATTGGACGCATTCCTCTTCTTTGATGGAATTGTTCTTGGAATACATGTAGTAGATGAGATTCGATGCAGCCCCTGAATAGAGGGTGCAGAGAATGTCGAGCGGAACATTCTTCTTCTGGATGATGGGATATTTCCTCAGAAGTTCGGAAATGACGCTGTTGATGAAATCATTGACGGCCCAGAAGAGAACCTTCGATTTGTCATTCTGAACGATTCTCTCAAATGAGAAGGAAGAAGAATAGAAGAAGTGGACAATCGCCTTATCGCATTCATAGAAGGCTTTCTGTAGGTTGTCGGGATATTGCTCGATGATTTTATCCAGTTGGTTCTGGACAAGAAGCGCATATCTTTGGAAAAGAAAGTTCAGAAGATCGCTTTTTTCCACGAAGTTGTTATAGAACGTGTTTTTGGACACGAGGGCACGCTTGGTGATTTCGGTGATGGAGATGTCATCCAGATTCTTCTCCTGCAGAAGTTCTTCGAGTGCGTTGGCTAAATCTCTTTTCGATCGGATGATTCTCGAATCGGTTTTTGTGGAATGGCTGTTCATGATGATATTCTCCTTTTCAGTTTCGTTCTAGAAATATTTTACTCTATATCACTTATAAAACTGTAGTCTAATTTTTCACAAAGAAGAAAAGTCTGCACAATAAGAGGCTTTTCTTTTTTTGTGCAGAAAAAAAGCAATCCAGTGACCCTCATGGATAGGTCCTTTTGGATTGCTTTTCATATCAGTCGCAGTTGTCAGCGCAGAATTCTTTCTTGGTGTTTTCTTCTGCTATCTTCTTTTTCGTATCATCGTAGCGATGATTGCAGTCGCTTCGATGCTGACAGTTCTTACAGGTTTCCAGAGCGAGTTTTCTGGCCTTGAGAATGTTCTTCTTTTCACGTTCGAAGATTTCGATTTCATCTTCGTTGTATCCGACCTGGATTTTCGAATCATCCACGATGATTGGTCTTTTCAGGATCGTCGGATTCTTTTGGATGAAAAGAAGAAGTTCCTTTAAGGACATCTTATCGACGTCGATGTTCTCTTCCTTGAAGACCTTGCTTCTGGTCGAGATGATCTCATCGGTTCCGTCCAATGATTTCTCGAGCATCTCCTTGAGATCATCCATGCTTAACGGAGTTTTCAGGATGTTGATCTCGACATAGGGAATCTGTTCTTCCTTGAACCAGGCGATGACTTTTCGGCAGCTTGAACAGCTCGGAGAGGAATAGATCTTAATCATCTTTCTTTTCCTCCTCTTTGGAATTGTTTTTTGGTTTGGTCGCTTCATTGATCATGCGGATGAATAGGATGAAATACAAGACCCAAGCGAGTGTGAGACAGGCTGTTGCGATATTGCAGCATATGACGACAATGTACTTTGTGATGGCATCGATATTCTCCAGCTTGGTGGATTCGATGACCGGAACGCCAAGAAGGATGAACGTGGTGACGACATAGAAGACGAAGGAAGAGACTTTTCCATACCATTTGGCTCCGTTGAAGGCGGTGTTGTTTCTTGCAAGGAAGAGGTCCTCGAAGAAGAGGGTGATCTCTTTGGCTAAGAAGACGCCGAACATGATGTTCACGCTGGCTATCTGATAATGATTGATCAATATGACAATGGCAATGGCGAATTGGAGAAGCTTGTCAGCGACAGGATCGAGAACTTTTCCGAGTTCGGATACCTGGTCGAAGGTTCTGGCGATATAGCCATCGATGAAATCGGAATAGGCACCTAACATCAGCATGCCGACCGATAGATAGATGTGGCCGAGCGGATTGCCGTGAATGCTAAAGGGAATCAGATAACAGCACATGAATGCGACAATGAGAAGCATTCTCAGATAAGAAAGCATATTCGGAATCAAAAAAATATCTTCTTTTCGAAAGAAATGATGCCATACATTCTGAAAGTTTTCTTTGTTTCCGGTTTTTTTATTCTTCATTGGTGTGCCTCAGTCAATCGGTATATTATACCAATGTTTTTTCTTGATTTGTATTGGAAATTGAAACGTGTGTCTATTTTTTGGATGAAATATCATCAAAACAGAAAAGAAATCTTTTTGTCATCCGGAATCTGCGGATAATGAATCTCCTCAAGAATGAGTCCTTGAGGTTCTGCCTTATACTTGATCCTCAACTCTTTTCTTCCTTCAAGAGCTTCCTCTACGTCTTCCAAAGAAAGTTTTCCGAGTGCAGTGCTGATTGCTGCGCCGACCATGAATCGGATCTGGTATCGAAGAAAGGATTTTGCACGGAAACGAATCTGGATGTGGCTCTTCTCATCGACATGAAAAGAAACATCTTCGATTTCCAAGAAGGTCATGTCATCTTCTTCAGGAGAGGAAAAATATTTGAATTCATGTTTTCCTTTCATCAGAAGCAATGCGGATTTCAGTTTCTCGATATCGAGCCGATGATCAGGAGAATAACTGAAAGGATTGTATAAAGGATTCTTGATTTCCCCATTCTGAATCAGATAGAGATATTGCTTATCTTGGCAGTCGTAGCGAGGAGAGAAATCTTCACTGACTCTCTGCATGTCTTTTAAGAAGATATCTTTGGGAACACTTCTTTTCAGATAATAGAAAAGCTTATCTTCCTTGATCTTTTCTTCCTCGGCAGCAAAGGTGAGAGCGAAATCGAGGGCATGGACACCTCGATCCAATCGGGAGGCGATGCTCACCTTCACAGGATGACAGAAAATTCTCTCTAGAAGGGACTCGAATAGTCCTTGGATTGTCAAATCCTTTTTCTGCTTCTGCGTGCCATAGAAAGATGTTCCGATAAAAGAAAGACGAAGAAAGTATCTCATTATTTCACCTGCGGAACCTGAATGTTCAGTATCTGATAGAGGTCGATTCGATAGATGGATAAAAGAATGATGCCGGTTAAGAAGAGGGATAGGCAGAAAATCGAAAGGATATCTCGATAGGAAAAATGATTCGTTTTGTATTTCGTTCTTTTTCCATCCGGGTCATATCCTCTTGCCTCCAAGGCATCGGCAAGCTGGCCGGATGTCGTGAAGGCTGACATGAAAAGAGGAATGATCAAGGCAATCAAGGCCTTCATCTTGTCTTTGAATTTTCCCTGCTGATAATCAACACCACGGCTCGCCTGTGCCTTCATGATGCGGGAAGTCTCTTCCTGAAGGGTCGGAATGAATCGTAAGGCCAAAGAGATGGCCATGGCGAATTTGTGGATAGGAACTCTAATGAGAGACAAAGGGAAGAAGAGCCATTCGAGTGCATTGGTCATTTCCATCGGCTTTGTCGTCGATGTGAAGATATTCGTGATCATGATGACGATGAGGAGTCGAGAGAAAACATAAAGCATATTCACAATTGCCATCCAATAGACGTTGACTGTTCCGATTGTAAAGGCGATTCCGATTTCGGGATTGGTCGGCTTTGTGAAGAAGACATTGAGGATCAGCACGAAGATAATCATCATCCACAATCCGAGAAGTGACTTGAAGATGGAAAGGAAGGAGACCTTGGCAAGGATTCCAAGGAGAAGGAGAAGAAGAAAGATGCCAAGGTAGATGGTCAGATTCATGAAAGGATTGTCCTGATAGGTCAAAAAGACACTGACCATGAAAAGAATCATGCCGACAAGCTTGATTCGGGCATCGATTTTATGGACGAAGGTATTGTAGGGAAGATATTTTCCAAGAGATGTGTTCATTCTCCTTTTCCTCCTTTCTTTGCACGGAGGATTTCATCGGCAAGGCTTGTGGTATCCTTGATGTTTTCCAATTTCAGCGGAATGCCTTTTTCAATCAGAGCCATTCCAAAAGAGAAGACCTTCGGTGGTTCTAAGGATGATGTTTTCAGGAATGTGGAATTCTGGAATAAATCAAGCGGTGTTGAATCAAAAACAATCTCTCCTTTTTGGAGTACGATGCATCTTTTCGCATAACGCAGGACGACATCCATGTCATGCGTCGCCAAAATGATGGAGGTTCCGCTTTCATAGAGAGAGGTAATCAGGTTCATCAAGTTTTCTTCGCCATTGGCATCAAGTCCAACCGTCGGTTCGTCAAGAACCAAGACATCCGGGTCCATCGCCAGAATGCCGGCGATAGCCACTCTTCTTTTTTCGCCGCCGGAAAGTTCGAATGGACTTCTTTCGAAATAGGAATCATCCAATCCTGTTTTATAGAGAGCTTCCTTGGCTTGCTTGATGGCATCTTCTTCCTTGATTCCGAAATTCTTCGGGCCATAGGCAACATCCTTCAAGACGGTCTCTTCAAAAATCTGGTATTCTGGGAACTGGAAGACCAAGCCCACTCTCTTTCTTAGATTCTTGACATCCTTGAGTTTGACTTTGTGCTTCTTCTTCATGGCATGGGAATCGACTTTGCCATTCTTTTTGTAGACAAGGGTCATATCGATGACTTGATCATGAATCGTCACTTTTCCGCTTGTGGGTAGAAGAAGCCCATTGAGATGCTGTATGAGGGTGGATTTTCCAGAACCGGTTTTTCCAATCAGGGCAGTAAAACAATGGTCCTCAAATAAGAGATTGATGTCTTTTAAGGCAACAGTCTCACCAGGCTTTTTTTCGTTATAGATATAGTTGACTTTTTCTAGATGGATTGACATATCTTCGTGAATAATTCCTCATCATTTTTTATCAAGCCCAAATCGAGGCCTTTTTTCTTGAGTTCCTTGCTGAGCTTGTGAGCAAAGGGGATATCGAGATGAATCTCCTTAAGAAGATCATCCTTGCTGAAGACGATTTCCGGCGTATCGTCCATGATGATGTTTCCATCGTTCAGGACGAGGACTCGATCGGAATCATAGGCATCATCGATTTCATGGGTGATGTTGATGATGGTCAGATCCGGATTTTCTTCTTTTCTCTTCTTGATGATGTCTCGTATCTGATGCTTTCCTTTCGGATCGAGCATGGCACCTGCTTCATCCAAAATCAGAATCTTCGGATTTCTTGCGATGGCACCGGCGATGGCGACTCTCTGCTTCTGTCCGCCGGAGAGATGACTCGGTTCGCTTTCGAGATAGTCTTCCATGCCAACCTTCTTGGCACAATCGAAAATGATATCATCCATTTTCTTTGGATCGACACATTCATTTTCCAATCCGAAGGCGATATCATCCCGCACAGTCGCTCCGATGAATTGGGAATCGGGATTCTGGAAGACAAGACCGATGCTTTTTCGAAGAATCAGGGCATTGTCATCATTCATCTTCACGCCGAAGATATAGATATCTCCTTCATTCTGGACGAGGATGCCATCGATGAGCTTGGCCATCGTTGATTTTCCAGATCCGTTGTGTCCGATGAAGGCGATGGACTGACCTTTCTTGATATCGAGGGTGATGTTTTTCAGATTCAGTTTCCCTTCATCGTATCCAAAAGAAAGATTCTTCAGATAAATTGCAGAATCCGATGGGATATTCGAATCGATGGGAGTTAATTCTTTTTCTTTTTTTTCACTTCTTTTCATAATATTTCTTTATCTGATAAATCCAATAGGAAAAAAGTCCCAAAAGCAAGGCTCCACCCCAAATTGGAAAAATGATCCACAGATTTTTCTTATCGGCCGTATTGTTGACGATGGTATAGAGAAGAGTGAGGACAAGAAGAGAGACCATCAAGATGATTGTCGAAGAAACGAAGGCTTTCTTCCAGGGAAATTTCTTATTTTCCTTCATTGTCAAACTGGATGGACGGAACCTTTCCCTTATAGGGGATATATTCAATATGGGCCATATCGAGCATTTTTCTGGCCGCGACTTCATTTTCACAGTCATGATATTTGTCGGAGAGGTAAATGATTTTCTTTATGCCGGCCTGGATGATGGCTTTTGTGCATTCATTGCAGGGGAACAGGGTGACATAGACTGTCGAGCCCTGAAGATTGTGATTCGAATTGAGAATGGCATTGAGTTCAGCATGGCAGACATATGGATATTTGGTTTCCAAGTCACTTTTTCCCTCGTCTTTGCCGTTCCATGGAATCAGGGCGTCATCGACGCCGATAGGCATTCCATTGTAGCCTAAGGAAAGAACTTTGTGCTGGTCAGAGACGATGCAGGCGCCGACTTTCGTATGGGGATCCTTGCTTCGCATGCTGGATAAAATAGCGATGGACATAAAATATTCATCCCAGGTGATGTTATCAAATTTCATAATTGCCTCCCAAATGAGATTATTATAGGTTTTTTGTCAAAAAAAGAAAAGAAGACGATGGGACTTGCTGCTTTTGCCATTCTCTAGATTTGATTGTCTGTTGTCATGAAAAGATAATTGATATTTGAACTGCATATGAACGTTTCATAATTGTGACAAAAATTAAGTTTGTAAATTTTATTTTTTTGAAATAGTCATCAATGCTTGAAACTATACATTTGTTCTATTACAATGAATATGTATGTTCTTGAGACTTCTGTCCAAGGACATTTTCATGAAAGGGGTAAATTGTTTATCATGAAAAAGTCTATCCGTAGTATCGCTTTATTCGGTGTTTGTGCCTTATCTTTAACGGCATGTGGAGAAGTTTCCTTTGCTGACTTCCAGACCAAGGCCAAGGCCGCTTTGGAGAAGACAGTCGAATATAAGACTGCCGAAGTCTCCGGCACTGCCAAGAGCACGGACTCTTCCAGCAAATCCGAAAAGAATATTTCCGTGAAACTCAATGTTTCCAGTGCCCGTGTTTTCACACCAACTGCCATCACTGATCTTGATGGCATTGCTTATGCTGCGTTGATCACCAGCGTTGGCTTGGGAACTTTCACTGTCACCGAAAATACTTCTTACAAGTATTATGCCGGCAGCACTTTCAAAGTTGCCTATGATTCCGAAGAAGACGGAACCAAGGTCAACAATGAACTTTCTTGGAATGATGTCGGCCTTGTCACTGCCATCAAGATGGTTGGCAAGGATAGCGATTCCAAAACGACCTACAACATCACCGTCAAATATTCCAAGTAAACAATCCGATTCAAATGCCAGGATGGAACTTTCTCTGTCCTGGTTTTTCTTTTATATTGTCTAGCCTTCTTCTCTTCGCACGTACGAAAAACAGAGATACGTATTTAAAATGAATTCATTCTTTATCTATAAAAGGAAACGCAATACATTATGCATGACAAGGAATTCTTAAAGGAACATGCCGTCTATCAGATTTATCCGATTTCTTTCTGTGATTCAAATGGGGATGGATATGGAGACCTGAACGGCATCACATCGAAGCTGGATTATCTAAAGGATATCGGCATTCATACAATCTGGCTTTCTCCTATCTATCAGTCACCGATGGCAGACTTTGGATATGATATCTCCGATTATCGGAAGATCAATCCTCTTTTTGGCACGATGGATGACTTTGACCGACTTATGGAAGAGACCAAGAAAAGAGGAATGAAGGTCATCATGGATTTGGTGGTCAATCATACATCCGATCAGCATTCATGGTTTCAGGAAGCTTTGAAGGATAAGAATTCTCCTTATCGTGATTACTATATCTTCAAGCAAGGAAAAAAGGATAAGAAAGGAAGATGGACTTATCCAAATAACTGGACGAGCAATTTTACCGGTTCTGCCTGGGAAGAAGTGATGAATGAGGAAGGCATGTACTATCTTCATCTCTTTACCAAACAGCAGCCGGATCTGAATTGGCAGAATCCGAAAGTCTATGAGGAAGTTAAAGACATCATCACTTTTTGGATGGACAAGGGCGTCTATGGATTTCGCTGTGATGTCATCTCTGAAATCTATAAGGAATCCTATGAGGATGGAAAAGAAGGCGTCTCCATTTCTCTTCCTGTCGGAATGGAGCATTATTTGGCCACGGATGGCAATCATGCCATACTCAAAAAGCTTCAGAAAGATGTCATTTCGCCAAGAGGCGGTGTATTGATTGGCGAATGCGGAGGAAACATCACCATTGAGGATGGAAAGAAATTCATGGAGGACGAACTCGATACCTTCTTTGAGTTCGAACATGTGGACTGCTACAAAGGATTCTTCTCCAAGAAAATCAATATGGAGAAGTTCAAGAATATCTTGATTTCCTGGGGGAAGGAAATCCCATGGAGTGGAAATTACCTGGAAAACCATGACCAGAGAAGAGTCTTCTCTCGCTATGTCTATGGAAAGGATGAGGATATGGGAGCAAAGATGCTTCTTGTTCTTCTTTATACATTGAAAGGAACTCCTTTCCTTTATATGGGACAGGAATATGGAGCCCATAATTATCCTAAGCCGCTTGCATTGAAAAAATGCAAGGACATCGTCACACAGAATGTCTATCAGATGGCAAGAGGGTATCATCTGCCTTCTTTTCTTGCAGAATATCTTGCCCATAAATTCGGACGAGATGATGAAAGAGCACCGATGGCCTTTGATTCCTCAACAGGCTATGGTTTTTCCTTTCAGGATGCCAAACCCTGGCAGGAATATAATCCGCTTTGCAAAATCTATAATGCGGAAACCCAGTCGAAGGATTCAAATGGAATTCTCACCTTCTTTAAGAAGATAAACAGGCTTCATGATGGAAATGAAATATTGATTCATGGAACCATCGACTTTTCTCTTTGTGAAAATAAGAAGGATGTCATGATATATATTCGTGAATACAAGGGAAAGAAAATCCTTGTTCTCCTCAATCTGAGCAATCGAAAAAGAAAGGTGGATGAGAAGATTCTATCCATGGAAAAGGAACTTCTTCTATCGAATTATGAATCGGTAGATAGCAATCTTCTTCCTTATCAGGCTGCCGTCTTTTCCTTAAAGGAATGAACAAGAAGATAAGTCTCTCCTAAGAAAAGAAGTCCATTGAGGATGCAGACAAGATAAGAACCGAATTCGAGATAGAGATTCATCTCTCTCAGCTGACTGAGATAGATGATTCCGGCAATGGAGAATCCACAGACAAGGATAGCAAGGGAATAGGTGATGGCCCGGATGGATTTTAGGTATTCCTTTTTAGCCAACAATCCACAGATGGAGGAAAGAAGAAGCATGGAAAGAAAAATGAGGGCAATCAGGAAGAAAAGAGAGCCGGAATGTATTTTTGTGCTGGAATCCTCTAGGAAACGGAAGAGGACATATCCGTTTATATAGATGGGACCTCTTGTCTTGGAATCAATGGAATATAAAAAAGGAAGAAAGTAGAAAAGAATCGCAAGAAGAGAAAAAAGAAGAGAAAGGGAATAAAGTTTCCTTTGCATGAGTTTTTCGGTTATCTTTTTCATAGGTGTACCTCGTTGATTTCTTCCTTCATTATATAGAGAAATCTCCCCTTCTGACTACAAATATTTCTTTTTTCATATATAATAGTCAAGTATGAAAACAGAAAATAAACAAATTGAAAAATACAGCTTTTCGAAAAGCATCATGAATATCTTGGAAGGACTCTTTGTCGGCTTTGCATCCGCTGTTCCTTTTTTTCAGACGAAAAGCCTAAAAGAGGCGATGTCTTTACGTGAATATCCGTTCAGACATATCGAGAAAAAAGAAAAGAACAAGATTCTTTTGACGAATGAAATCAATGAAGATCCCTATAAAGTCTCTCTTTTAAAAGAACTCGGAATCCTTTCATCGTTGCGGTTCACGTATCTTTTGGGTGCGATTTTTGGATTTGCCCTCTTTTTCTTCATTCCTTTTGAAGATCTTCTTGCTTCCTATCCGTTTGCCCTTTATGGATCGTTGGCTCTCAGCGGTTTGGGATTTCTGATTTTTGAGGTGGCCAAGATGTTCAAGAATGAAGAAAAGAAGAAGCATCTTCTTCCTTCCTTAGGCATCTTTCTTCTCAGTGGCGCGCTTTGCTATGTGTTTTTGAAATTCTTCTCCTCTTCTTTTGAACAGATCTGGATTTCTGATTCCTTCCTTTCCCTATATCTTCTGAGTGCCTTTTTGATTTCCGGATTTGTCTTGGTCTTCTCCGGCATGGGAATCTCGACAATCTTCTTCATGACCGGGAATTTCATCTCCGTTGCGAATTGTTTTAAGTCTATGCTTTACGAAAAAGGTCCGATCAAGATTGCCATGTTCTGCCTGATTGGCTTCCTAATCGGAGGATTCTTTGCTCTTCTATTAAAGAGGCGAGGGGATTTTGTCTTGGAAAAGGCGAGCTTGAATTCCGGCATCTATGTCGCTGGAATCTTCTATATCATGACGACCCTCATCAAGCCACCTTATTTAACAAGCGTCTCTACAGTTTTGGCTCAATGGCTGACAATCGGAACCTGTTTTGCGGTCAGTCTTCTTGTTCCCATCTCTTTGGGAATTCACCAATTTGTTTCAAAAAAAGATAAGATAGATAAGGAGCATCTATGAGATTGGATCGATTCCTGTCCGTTCATGGCTTTGGTTCTCGAAGATCGAGCAAGAAAGTCTTGAAGAACAATTCCATTCTGGTCAATGGACAGTTGGTCAAAGACTATACCATGCAGATCAAAGGGGATGATGTCATCACGGTCAATGGGAAAGTCATACCCAATACGCCTTATATCGCAATGATTCTCAATAAGCCAGCCGGCTATATGTGTTCGATGAAAGATGAGAACTATCCTTCCGCCATGAATCTGATTCCAGAGGAATATCGCCAGAGGATGCGAATGGTCGGAAGACTTGATCAGGATACGACCGGTCTTTTGATTCTAACGGATAATGGCGTCTTGAATGCAAGACTGGCCCATCCGAAGACGGCGGTGGAAAAAACATATTATGTCAGTGTCAATCACATTCTTCGACCGACTTTGGTCGACCTGATGAATCATGAAATCGATATCGGGAGAAACGAGATTGCCCGTCCATCGAAACTTGTGATCTTAGATGAATATCATGCCTATCTGACGGTGTCAGAGGGAAAATATCATGAAGTGAAACGAATTTTCGGGCACTTCAATTACGATGTGGTACAGCTGAAGAGAGTGCGATTCGGTCCGATTGAACTAGGCGATCTCAAGGAGGGCGATATCCGCATTCTCTCAGAAGAAGAATATGATTCTCTGTTATTGATCACCCATTTAAAAAAGGAGGAACAGTTATGAGTATCATTTGTCCGCGCTGTGGAAAGGACAATACCATTCCTTTCTCAGACAGTGTTTATCATACCCACGGGTATGAATGTGAGGATTGCAAGAAGGATTTCGGCGTCGATGATGGAAAGAAGATCAAGGAATGGGAAGACGAACTTCTTTCCTTCGAATATGAAAGAGTCTATAAGGATCAGACGAAGAAGCGCATTCTGATTCAGGTCGATGAAAAAGAAAGCAAAGTCTATTTGACTCCGAGCATCGTCTATCCGGATAAGAAGCTTCAGCCGATCGAATCACAGAATCTGACCGCTTTCTATCCTTCCTTGAAAACTCTCATCTTTGAGAAACTTTTCATCCTGGATTGGAATCGCATCAATGTCGGATTGGTCCTTGGCCAGGATGAATCCTTTTCTATCAAGATGAAATTCAAGTCGAAACCGGAGATCACCTTCTCTGGAACAAATCGCTTCCCGCCGTACTTCAAGGTTCTGGAAGATCTCTTTGCTTCCTTCTTTGAACTTCAATAAGATATGAAGAAGATCCAGGCAAACGAATTCCGTCAGCTCTCCTTTTGGAGAAGGAATCCAGAAAGTGTCGAGTCTATCGATCGATTGTCCATCGAAAGGAAGGACGATGCTTTTTTGATGCTTGTGTCTCAAAATGATGCGGTGAAGAGAATCATTCTTTCGAAAGAAGAAATCGATTCGATCCTGACGCGTCTATATGATGAATGCAAAATCCAGTTCGTCAGGAATGAATACACAGCCTATCGATATGAAGACAATCAGGCTGATTTCTCCTTGAAATTCTTCCTTTTCCTGGAAGAAAAGAATTTCACATATCTCGCCATCAAGGGAATCCATCCCTTCAAGCAGGATCATTATCAGGAGATTCTTCATCTGTTTGATTCCTATTTTTCGAAGTGATTTTTCTCAATTCGACATTTTTTCCTTTTTTTGTTGTTCAGTTGTTCCTTGTTTTCCTCTAAACTGAGAACGTCAGAAAAGGAGATAATAAAATGAAGGATTCAGACAAAATTTATGCCGAACGTCTTGCAGAGGAATACTCTGAAAAGACAGAAAGAAAGGTGGTTCAGCTGAAGAAATTGGATGATTCGGTGAAAAATCCAGCCCGCATCTTTGGCTATACATTTGGCATTCTCTCCGCCTTGGTTGCTGGACTGGGAATGAGCATCCTGATGACGGATTTCGGGCCGAGTGGAACCTTGAAGATCGTTCTCGGGGTTCTTCTTGGCGTAGTTGGTTTCATTCTCTGTGGAATCAATTATCCAATCTATCTGAAGATTCTCAACGCCAGAAAAAAGAAATACGCGTTTGAAATCAACAAGTTGGCAAAAGAAATTTCCGAGGAATAGAAAGAGGGGCGCATCATATGAACAAGAATGAAAGCAAATATTTCAACACTGCCAAGAAAATGAATGATGCGCTTCTTTTTCTTTTGGAAGAGAAGGATTATTCCTATATCACCATCAGTGACATCTGCAAGAAAGCCAACGTGAATCGATCGACTTTCTATCTTCACTATGAGAATATCCAGGACCTTTTTGAGGAAGTACTCGAGAATTCATCGAAATCCTTTTTCAATCACTTCCAGGATACCCAAATGGTTCAGGAAGTAGAAATTGAAAGAATAGACTTGGAAGATCTCGAACTGGTCAAGGACGAATATCTGATTCCGTATCTTTCCTTCGTCAAGGAAAATAAGAACTTATACAAGACAATGTCGATGCATACAAAGCTTTTCCATATGGATTCCTTAAAGAAAAAGTCTTTCCAGGACATTGTCAGCAGAATCATGGATCGATTCCACGTGAATGAAAAATATCAGGAATATTATTTCGATTTCTATGTGAATGGGATCGAAGCCATTCTTTTTCGATGGTGTAGAAATGACTGCGACTTGGAAATCTGGGAAGTTGCCTCTTTGATTGAAGGACTGACCAAAAAGAATGAAAAGAATCCTGAATGATCCTCGAATAAAATCGTTATTGGAGATTGTCGGGGTCTTTCTTCCTTTCGGATTTGCATTCTATAACGGAATCATTGGATTCCTTTATCATGCGAATTTCAATCTCTGCATTCTTGTTTACTATGGACTTTTATTCTTGATCAAAGGCATGCTAACGCTTTCGAATCGTTTTATAGAGAATGACAACAAAGAGAAAAGAATGAAAGTTTCCTGTCTTGCTTTTGTGTTTCTCTTGCTTCTTGATCTGGTCTTGATTGGGCCTTGTCTTCTTTTGATTCAGAATCAGAAAGCCGTTCATGCCGATCGCATCACTTCGATTTCGATGGCGACCTATTCTTTTTTCAATATCGCTATCTGTATTCATCGGATTCATTTACGAAAAAGAGAATGTGATCCATTGAAAAGAAAAATGGCGTTGGTTTCCTTTACCAATGCGATTGTCTCTCTGATTGTTCTTCAGAATACATTGATCAATGTCAATGGAACCATGAATGAAGAGATGATGGTTCTCTCTATAGTCTCTTCTTGCCTCTTTCTGCTGTTTCTATTTTTCCTGACGATCTATGATCATGTGGAATGTGTGCGATTATCGAAAAAGTAAGGATGGAGAAGGAAAACTGTCTCGTATAATGTGATTTCATCACTGAGTGAAATGGAAAAAAGACCTAGTTCACACTAATTCAACAATTAGGGCTAGGTCTTTTCTCTTGGATCCATTTCATCTCGTCTATCGTCTCGCCTCGAAGAAAGATACATGTATCAGATCAGCTCTTCTCTTCTCGAACGACTCAGATTCTTCTTCGACAACATCTCTTCTTCATCCCGACTAGACAAGGAGTCTCTTCTTCTTTCGTCTTCGTCGAATTGGAAACTTTCATCTCGACCGTCTCATAAGCGTCTCTTCACAGCAATCGCGGAGAATGACAGCTCTGATTCTTGCTTGATGGTCGTGAAAATAGGCAACTCCGAAAGAAATTATAGAGTCTCAAAACATCCCATCACGACAGCGCTCGTCTCGTCTAGAAAGGAAAACATCTCATATCGGCTTCGGATATATACCATGGCCAATGATATCGTTTTAAGATGTCTGCTTGCAAACGAGTGATGATGGAGGGGATAATTGATTCGAAATGAATTATTAGAAGCTATATTCGCTGCAGAGTTTGTTGAAACCCTGAACGGCTTCTTCTTCGTCGGCGCCTTCACATTCGATAGTGATGGTGGCTCCCGTGTCGATTGGAGAAAGGGCGAAAACATTCATGATGGATTTTAAATCGCATTCATCGCCGTTTTCCAACTTCATGGTGACGTTGCACTTATGGTGATTTGCTTCTTCAACCAATTCGGCACTGGAACGAGAGGTAAGTCCGCCCATGTTATTAACTTTGATTTTTACTGTTGTCATAGTTGATCCTTCCCAATTAGATTATATAAGAAAATGTAAGCGATTTCAATAGAGCGTTTACTAAATAATGACAAAATTGATACCGCTTTTCTTATCCGCACTATTATACAACGCTTTTTTTGTCTTGAAAATATCCATTTCTTATTTCTTTTTGTATTTGTCGTAACTTGCCTATTTGTAGTCATTATTTAAAAAGAACGACGCTATTTATCACTTTATGATATAATCGAGGAATAAAAAGAAGAGGTTTTATTTATGAAAAAAATCACAAAAGCCGTTATACCTGCCGCTGGATTGGGAACACGTTTCCTTCCTGCAACGAAAGCCCTGCCCAAGGAGATGCTTCCGATTGTCGATGTGCCGAACATTCAGTATATCGTCCAGGAAGCTGTTAAGGCTGGAATCAAGGATATCCTGATTATCATCTCTGGTGCAAAGGAATCGATTGAAGATCATTTCGATGTGAATGCTGAATTGGAGATGAGACTTCGTGCCTCCGGAAAGAATGAGCAGGCGGATCAGATCCGTGCCATTGCTGATATGGCCAATATCGTTTATATCCGCCAAAAGGAGCCGAAAGGTCTGGGCCATGCTGTCTTGAGCGCCAAGCCGTTTATCGGGGATGAGCCATTCGCCGTTCTTTTAGGCGATGATCTCATCACGGATGATGTCAAACCGGCGGTTGGCGAACTCATCGATGCCTATTATCAGACGAATGGTGGAACCGTCTTAGGCTGCAAGAGAGTGGATAAATCCATTCTTCATAAATATGGCGTTGTCAAGCCGACGGGTGACTTCTCATCGGATATGTTCGAAGTGTGTGATATGGTCGAAAAGCCAAAAGATCCATCCTTGGCTCCAAGCGATGTCGCTGTTCTGGGAAGATATGTTCTTCCAGGCTCCATTTTCCATTATCTGGAAAACACAAAGCCAGGCGTTGGAGGCGAAATCCAATTGACGGATGCCATCAAGGCCAGCATGGAGACAAATCCATGCTATGCGAAGATCTTCACAGGAACACGTTATGACATCGGTGATAAGTTTGGCTATGTCAAGGCAATCATCGATTTCGCTTTGAAGCGTGAAGATATCGGCAAACAGGTGAAGGACTATCTTTCTTCCATCGTCAAATAAGGTTATTCAACATGGAAGAGACACAAAAGAAAAAAGTCATGCTCACGGGCGACCGTCCTACGGGCAGACTTCATATCGGTCATTATGTCGGTTCTTTGAGAAGAAGAGTCGAACTGCAGAATGCGGGTGGCTTTGACGATATGTTCGTCATGATTGCAGATACCCAGGCATTGACTGACAATGCCGGAAATCCACAAAAGGTGAAAGACAATGTCATCGAAGTGGCCCTGGACTATCTTTCCTGTGGATTGGATCCAACGAAGACAACGATTTTTATTCAGTCTCATGTTCCGGAACTTTTCGAACTGACATGCTACTATCTCGATCTGGTCACGCTGTCAAGACTGGAAAGAAATCCGACGGTCAAGAACGAACTCCATATGAGAGAATTCTCCGATGAATCGATTCCTGCTGGTTTCTTATGCTATCCTGTCTCGCAGGCGGCGGATATCACAGCCTTCGATACCACGATTGTCCCTGTCGGCGAAGATCAGGCACCGATGATTGAGCAGTGCAATGAAATTGTCCATAAATTCAATTCCTTATATGGTGAGACTCTGACACCATGCAAGATCATGCTTCCTGAAAATGAAGCCTCGAGAAGACTTCCGGGAACCGATGGAAAAGCCAAGATGTCCAAGTCCTTAGGCAACTGCATCTATCTGAGCGATGATCAGAAGACCGTGGAGCAGAAAGTCAAGACGATGTTCACTGATCCTACCCATCTTCGCATAGAGGATCCTGGACATACAGAGAACAATCCTGTCTTCATCTATCTCTCTGCTTTCGTCAAGGATGAGCATTTTGCGAAATTCTATCCGGAATTCCATAACTTCGATGAACTCAAGGCTGCCTATGAAAAAGGTGGATTGGGCGATGTCCCTGTCAAGAAATTCCTGGCGAATGTACTCAATGATACTCTTGAGCCGATTCGACAGAGAAGAAAAATGTATGAGAATGATATTGCCGGAGTCTACAAGATTCTTGAAGAAGGTTCTCTTAAGGCACAAAAGAAGGCCCATGAGACGATTCTCCGTGTGAGAAGGGCCTTAGGTGTCAACTATTTCGAAAATCGAAAGATGATTGAAAAACAGCAGAAGGCCTATAACAAGATTCATAAGGAAGAAGAAGCAAGAGCCCAGTATCTTGCCAAGCAAAAGAAAAACTAGGATAAAGGGAGAGGAAGCACCTGTTTCTTCTCCTTTTTTGTATGAGTTTCAGAAAATCCTTTCTTTTTACAGGTGGAGAAAGTAGAATAAAAAACAGGGTTTTCAAGATGAAACTGAACAGAAATCGAATTCTTTCATCCAATGACGCTTTCTGGAAACAGCTTCTTTTGTCCTCTTTGTCAGAGAGGATAAATCAAAATCATCGTTTTTTAGGGGCTAGGCATGATAGCCTCTTTTTTTGGAAAAAATGAAGAAAGGAGAAAGAAGACATGGAAACTAAACATGCAAACGGTCTGATACTGGAAGTCGACGAAGCACCCAAAGAGGCATCGAAATGGATCATCTTGGCCATCCAACATGTTCTTGCGATGTTTGTTGCGTGCATTACGGTTCCGTTGATTGTTTTTGGAGGAGGCTATATCGCAGCGGATGGCTCCTCTCTTTCGCAGGCTCTGATTGCACCGACCATTGTCTCGGCGGGTATCGGAACTCTGATTTATATTTTTTTGACGAAGATGAAATCCCCGATGTTTTTGGCTTCCTCTTTTGCCTATATCTCTCCAATGATTGCCGCCGTCAGTCTGGGAAGTGAGGAAGTCTTCGATGCACAGGGCGTTTCCTTAGGTTATACAGCCAATCTCTGGGCATTGCCCCTCGGCATGGCGTTTGTAGGAATTGCCTATGTCATCGTTGCCCTTGTCATTCGGTTTTCGAGTGTCGAATGGCTTAATAAACTTCTCCCAACTGTCGTTGTCGGACCTGTCATCATGGTCATCGGTCTAGGACTTTCCACATCTGCCATTTCGAATCTGACCAAAGCAAGTGGAGGTGAATCGGGCTACAATATCATCGCCGTCATCTGTGGTCTTGTCGCCATGGTGGTGACAGCTCTCTGTTCTCATTATGGAAAGAAGACAGTGTCTTTGATTCCATTTGTCCTGGGTATGGGGGCTGGCTATATGACGGCGGTTGTTTTCACTCTGATCGGTTATTACGCCTGCAAGAGCGAACTCTTCCATATTGTTGATTTCTCTTCTCTCATCAATCTTTTCTCCAAGATCGATCCAGCCACTGGTGAGAGAGTGGCCAATATCTCTTTCCGCTCTTTCTTGGATGTTCCTGATTTCCTTTTCCTTCCGAGCAATTATGACTATGCCGCCGCAGAATATTTTGTCAAAGATGCACAAGGACAGCTTGTCCGGCTGACTTCGAATCCATTCCAGGCCCAGCAGATCGGCACAATTGCCCTGCTTTTCATCCCGGTTTCCTTTGTGACCATCTGCGAACATATCGGCGATCACAAGAATATGTCGGGACTTCTCCAGAGAGATCTTCTTGAGAAGCCCGGTTTGACAAGAACATTGATGGGTGATGGCATTGCCACAGCTGTTTCCGGCATTTTCTGCGGTGCAGCCAATACCACCTATGGAGAGAATGTCGCCGTTGTCGGCGTGACCAAGGTTGCTTCTGTCAAAGTGATTATTCTGGCTTGCCTATTCTCGATTCTCTTGGGATTCATTTCTCCAATCATGGCTTTGACCGAGACGATTCCAACCTGTGTCACAGGCGGTGTTTCCTTGCTTCTTTATGGCTTCATTGCAGCTTCTGGCGTCAAGATGATGATCAATGAGCACATCGATATGAGCAAGACAAAGAATATCTTTGTCACATCCGTCATTCTGGTTTCCGGAATCGGTGGGCTTTCCATCATCCTTGTCGACCCAGCCAATCCATTCATCACAATCACTTCCACTGCAGTCGGCATGATCTTAGGCATCATCATGAATCTAATTCTGAAAGATAAGCCTGCTGAGAACGAAGAAAAAGAAGAGTTGAAGACTGAGGAACAGTAATCAGGTCGACGAAGAAGAATATTGATCTTTTATGGCTCAAAGAAGAATGCAATGTCATTCTTCCCGAGCCTTTTTTCGTGTTTGTTTTGGAGTTGTGATTACAAACGAAATGCGTTGATATTGCAAAAATGGTCACTTTTCATGTTTATCATGCTGCAAAAATGGTCATATTTTACTTTTTTTGATGCTGCAAAAATGGATATATAATGTAAAAAAAGAAGTGGAGGCGCTCATTATGTTTGAAAGAAAGGCTTATTATAAGTTGCTGGAATGGAAAGAGAACATGGCTGGCAAATATGCTTGCTTATTAGAAGGCGCCAGACGTGTTGGCAAATCAACAATTGCTGAAGAGTTTGCAAAAAACAATTATGAATCTTATATATTGATTGATTTCTCTAAATTGACAAAAGAGGAAGAAGAAGTTTTTGAATGCATCAATGATTTGGATATTTTCTTTCTTAGGCTTCAGTCTGTTAAGAGAGTTGTTTTAAAGGAACGGAAATCAGTTATTATTTTCGATG
This sequence comes from bacterium, assembly GCA_963660905.1. GTDB lineage: Bacteria > Bacillota_I > Bacilli_A > RFN20 > CAG-288 > Enterosoma. The sequence continues at coordinate 34,544 of CAVKZJ010000016.1, forward strand.
AAATACAATTTGAGCCGAAAGTAAGGGGAGCGATTAAGCATCTCGTCAAGGACGGAAGATACGACTACATAGAAACAGGATCTCTAATATCGATAAAGAAAAACATCAAGGATATTTTGATTCCTTCTGAAGAACATAAAATCGATGTTTATCCGATGGATTACGAAGAATTTTGCTCTGCTATAGGGTACAACTATGAAATTTTCGAGCAAATATATAAATGCAATCGACCAATGGGACAAGCCGTCAATAGAAAACTGATGAGGGATTTTCGAACATACATGGCAGTTGGAGGCATGCCGCAGGCTGTCGAGGCGTTCATAAACGATAAGAACTTTGAGTCGGTCGATAGAATAAAAAAAGAAATCCTAAAATTATACTCGGATGATTTTTATAGAATAGACCCTAGTGGCAAACTATCAGAATTGTATAATTCAATTCCTTCTCAATTAGCTAACAACAATAAGTTTTATATTACAAAGGTAACGAACAAAAAGGTGAGAATCAAGGACAGGGAATTGATATTCGACTTGCTTGATTCCAAGACTGTGTTACCTTGTTATAAGGTTAACGATCCTTCATTGTCTTTAAACGGAAGTAAAGATATTGATAATTTCAAGCTATACCTTTCAGATGTCGGTTTATTTACAACGATGTTATTTAATGACAACGTTTCAAGCAATGAAAATATCTATGTTAAGCTTTTGTCTGACAAGTTAGACGTAAATTTAGGATATCTATATGAAAATGCCATCGCCCAGGTTATAAAATCATGTGATAGGGATCTGTTCTATCACGTTTTCAAGAACAATGAGACCACTCGAAATTATGAAATTGATTTTTTGACAACGAATAATACTAAATTGGTGCCAATCGAAGTGAAATCTTCTGAAACAAAGAATCACAAATCAATCAATGAGTTTTCCAAGAAATATCTATCAAAGATATCAAGGAGAATATTGTTTTCCCAAGATGACATCTCTCATGATGAAATGCTGGAATTAAAGCCAATCTATCTCGCCCCTTTGATTATAAAAAATCTCGAATGACAAGAAATATTGAATTTCGTTTCTCTATTTACCGAGAAAAGCACGTTTGATATCGACGCATTAAAAATTTCGAATTCATTTCTTCGGTTGACAAAAAGGATGATCCTTCCATTTGAAGAAAAAAACACCTTTCTATGTGTGTACATAAAAGAAAAGCTTTGGTATAAT
>CAVKZJ010000017.1:0-34639 GCA_963660905.1 bacterium
AAATCAAAAAAGGAGATAAATATGAAAAAAATCGTAGAAGAAAATTCCTTGAAATATGAGGAAAATGGTAAACTACTCATGGAAGTTGGCTTTCTGAAAGAGGGTGTATTTCTCATCATTCATAAGACATTTGTCGATTCCTCGCTTCGAGGACAGAAAAAGGGCTCTTTCCTGATGGAGGAAATTGCCCAATATGCTTTGGAACATCATCTGAAAATCAAGGCGACCTGCTCTTTTGCAAGAGCCTACTTTGGAAAGCATCCCTCATCCCTCTATGTGGATGATCCATCCTTGAAAGAATCCTGTTCCCTATAAGTCAATCTGATATTTCTTCAGTTCCTCAAGAATCGTCTCTTCCTTGTAGGTGATGGCCTGAAATCCGACATCCTTTGCCGAAAGGACGTTTTCCTCTTTGTCATCCAGGAAAAGACATTCCTCTGCCATCAGGTCGTATTTCTCGATGAGAAGACGGAAGATTCTTTTATCCGGCTTGATCAGATGGACAGAAGAGGAGATCAGCATTCCATCCGCCAAGGAGAAGAAAGAGAAAGTATTCTTCAAGTTCGATATCCCATCCTTGGAGAAATTGCTCAGGATATAGATGCCATATCCTTTTTCTTTTAGTTTCTTATAGAGATCCACACCGAATGGAAATAAATCATAATGACTCATGAAGGATGACGAAAAGAAGGAAGACAGAATTTCCTTTTCATTCGGATAGGCTTCAAGGATATGTGGAAGTGCCTCGGAAATGTTCTCATATTTTCCCAAATCGAGATCATCCCAGAAGTGGTTTGAGGAAAGAATCTCAGAAAGGCGTTCCTTTTCTTCCCTAGGATAAGGAAGAGAGGCAATCAGACTGGTGGGATCATGCTTGATGAGAACGCCGCCTAAATCGAAGATAATATTTTTTATGCTCATTTTTTCCTGTTCTCCTTCTTAAATGTATTGGAATGTTCCTTCCTTGCACAGATTTTATCGGCAAGAGTCAAAATCCAGGCTTCCTTGGATAGTGGAATTCGCCAGAAGGTCAGAGGAAACATATGGCTGAGAATCATATTCCTGACTTTCTTGCTGATCGGAAAAATCTTTTTGGCTTTCTTATAGGAAAAACCAGGATGCCGGAACCCATGCAATCGATGTCCTTCGTTTTTATGGTGCCAGTCATAAAGATAGAAATCATGAAGAAGCGCCCCTTGGATAAGGGCTCCATAATCGACTTTCCTCTTTTTGTTTTTGGCAAGGCTATAAGCCAAAAGGGCGACACGAAAACAATGATCGTAAAGCGTGTATTTTCCATGTATCACATAGTCCTTCATTTTCTGATAGTCCGCATTCTGAAGGATTGGGGTTGCGTATAGAATGAAATCCTTATCCAAAGAGAGTTCCGTTTTGTTTTTCATACCACGTTATCTTACCGCAAAAAAGGATGAAATCCTATTTTTTTGTTTTCGTTTTTCATGTCTCATAAATAAAGAATCAGTTGAAAAACACAAATTGAATCACGTTGAAATTAGGTTACAATTCCATTGAAGTTACATTGAAGTTGATATTGAAGCTACATTGAAGTAAAATATTCAAGAGGTAAAAATATATGGAATTAAATGACCTTTTTCAGAATCATGTAACGGAAGACATGCAATTCGAATGCAAAGCAAGACTTGATAGAGAGAATTGCATAGGGTGGCTTAAGGCCGTGAATGGATTTGCCAATTCCAAAGGAGGAACCTTATTCATTGGCGTTGAAGACAAAACGAATAAACTGATTGGATTCGAACAAAAAGATTTAGATAAGGAAAAGCTATATTTTTATCATGTCGTAAAAGAACATTTCGAAACTTTACCTGAAATAAATAGTGAAGTCATCCCATATATCATCAATGATAAGACGAGATATATTTTAAAAATAAATGTATCTGAATCAGAAACCAAGCCTATTATTTTAATGTATCAAGGAATGCCATTGATCTTTAAAAGAAGAGACGGATATACTTCAGCTGTCACAACTGAAGAATTGATTGAAATGAGTATCAATAACAAAACTGTGAAATATGATACATCGATAACTGATGAAAAATTTGATATCAACAATTTTAAAAAATTATGTGAATTTTATAATAAAAACACAAATAAGGAATTAACCGAAAAGAAATTAGCCTCCATCGGATTTTTCAATGAATGCAAATATCTAACAAAAGGGGCTATCTTATTCAAGGATGATTATGATGGAAAAGATTCGAGTGTTGTCTGTTCCATTTATGAAGGTTTCACCAGAGGCGATAACAAAATTCTTGCAAGCAATAAATTTGAAGGAAATTTAATTGATTCTTTAAATTATATGCTCAATTTTGTTTTCATGCATATGAATAAAGGGTTCATTAAAAAGGAGACATATAGAATCGATTTGGATGCCTTTCCAAAAAGAAGCGTCTTTGAAAGTTTAATCAACGCCCTTGCTCATAGGGATTACTTTATTAAAGGCAGTGACATATATGTCGATTTATTCAAAAATAGACTTGTCATTTCTTCACCCGGCTCCATATTCAAAAACAAGGAATCAAATACCACTTATCATTTGGATAAATTGATTTCAAATAGAAGAAACGAACTTATCAGCAATACGTTTGTCTTATGCAATGTGATGGAAGCTAAGGGAACTGGTTTTGAAAAGATATTGGAAGATTATAAGGACAGCGATGAAAATCATAAGCCATTCATAAGAAATAAATATGATCAATTCTCTATCACCTTGCCAGACTTGACTTATCTAGATGGCGTAAGTCTTGAAGAAGAAGCGTTAGGAATCAAAGGAAACATTGAAAATCCAAGCAAGTATGATGTCAGAATCTTGGCTTATTGTTTTAATGATTATAAAAATGTAAAAGAAATCACTTCTCGTTTAAACATCTCGAATTCTACTTTCATCAGAAAGAATGTATTAGATAATCTCGTAAAACAAAATTTCTTGATTTTAAAAGAAACGGCTCGAGAAAAACAATATCTCACAAATAAAGAATTGGTTGAAAAGATATAAATCGAATCACGTTGAAACCAGGTCACAATTTCATTGAAGTTACATTGAAGTAAGTGTTGAAGTTATATTGAAAAAGGTATAAAGAATGAATTTTTTCTTTAAGTATTCTTAAAAAGAATGAGTCACTCAAAAACTTTCTTTAGCCATAAAGGCATTTTTGTGATCAACACTTTATTTGTAACAGAATAGTTTTTCTGACTGATCAAATCCTGATATTTTCCGTTTTCAAGAGGGAATTCCATTTCCTTTTTCGAAAAATTGATCAAAGCATATTCTTCTTTCTTATCCTTGAATGTGTTTTTGAAGAGGATGCTTTCTTCCTTGCTTTTCTCTATCACGCTTTCGAGGATATCAAGACTTTCCTTTCTATGTTTCAAATTGACGAGTTTCTGATAGAAATCGTAATATTCCTGATCATGGATTTCATGAGGAATCTCTTCTTTTTCAAAAAGGGAAGGTGTTCTCTTGGCTTTGAATTCTTCTCCGGCATAGACAAAGGCAGGACCTTTCGAGAAGAAAGTCAAAAGAAGGAGAGAACGTGTGAAGGATTCATCCTCATCATAGCTGGCAATTCTTCTTCTGTCATGGTTTTCGATTGCCATCGTAATCAATGCTTCTTTCGATAGGGAGGCAAGGGAGAGATTATAGGCATACTTGAAGATTTCGAGGCAATCCTTTTTTCGGGAGAGAAGATATTCCTCAATGGGTTCGAAAAAGGAATATGGATAGAATAGCTCGACACCGCCTTCATAGAGTTCTTCATTCGAATAAGAAGAGAAGCCTTTTTCTCTCAGATATAGAATCAATCCGGTATCCACACACTCGCCAAAGAAGAGCGTATCTTTCTTGAGCTTTCTTCTTGCCAACTGATAGAAGGATGGCTTGATTAAGGAGGCGACATCAAAGCGGAAGCCATCGATTCCCATATCCTCATACATCTTCAATGTATCGGAAAGATATTCTTCCAATTCAGGAACGTCATGATTCAGATCATAGACATCCGACCAATCTGAGACCTTGTTTGCGACATTTCCTTTTTCATCATGATAGAAATATTCTTCATGTTCCTTGAGAAGACGGCTATCTCGAGAAGTATGGTTGAAGACCATATCCAGAATGATATTCTTCTTTCTTTCATGGACTTTCTCGATCAGAGAGCGCAAATCATCCATCGTTCCGATGGCGGGATCGATCTTTCGATAATCCTGAATCGCATAGGGTGAACCAAAGCTTCCTTTTCTTCCGACTTTTCCAATCGGATAGATCGGCATGAGATAAAGGATATCTCCGCCCGAGGAGAAGACGTCATCAAGCTTTTCCTCAAGTGCCTTCAAAGTCCCTTCTTTCGTGTAATCCCGGACAAAGACCTGATAAATAATCTCGTTTTGCAGATTGTTCATGATATGACCTCTTTTTTAAAGAATATCAAATGCGAATTGTATCAGATAATGAGGAAGCAAATGGAAAAGAAATGGTTTTGACAGAAAAGAGGATTTATTCAAAAACCATCATTTTTTCGAATCGAGTTTTCTTCTTTCATGGGCTTCATTGCTTTATGAAATAAGAAATCAGATGTCTTTTTTCTTCAATATTCACTATGTTCACGGCATAGAAAACCTATAAAATAGGGCTATGAGTATTATATAATTTTAGTTATGAATTATTGAAACAGTTTTAAGAAATTGTCTTTTCCTGGAGGGGTGTATAGTATGAAAGCATTGATTGTCGAAGATAAAGCTCAGTTAGCGGATGCCATCAAAGAATATCTGAAGATGAGAAAAGTCGATACCATGGTTGCCTATGATGGAATCGAAGGTTTTTCAGAGGCAAAAAAAGGAAATTATGATGTCATCGTGCTCGATCTGATGCTTCCTGGGAAGGATGGATTTTCCATCATCAAGGACCTCAGGAAACTCAAGATTGAAACCCCCATCATCGTTCTTACTGCCAAATCCTCCACGGAAGACAAGGTCGAATGCCTTCTTGCCGGCGCGGATGACTATCTCACCAAGCCTTTTGTCCTTGAGGAGCTCCTTGCCCGTCTTCTCGTCCTGACGAGAAGAAAAGGCAATATCATTCCCAATGAAATTTCCTTTGGCGATATCAAGCTCAACAAACTGACGCATGTCCTCAGCCATGCGGAAAATACGGTGACGCTGTCCTTGAAGGAATTCCAGATCATGGAAATCTTCATGACCTATTCAGACAAGATCATCGAGAAATCCTTCATCATCAACAAGGTGTGGGATTCCAAGGATGAGACATATTACAATTCAGCGGAAGTCTATATCTCCTTCTTGAGAAAGAAACTCGAAGGCATCAAGTCCGAAAGCAAAATCAAGTCCATACGAAATGTCGGCTATAAACTGATGGAAAAGGAAAATGAAGAATAAAAAAAGCTCCTCCACTGCACAGAAACTCATCTTCCGTGAAAGAATCTTCATCACCCTGCTTGTCATGGCCGTCATGGCCGTATTCATCGTCATTGTCGGCTTTTTTGTTCCTTTTTTCCAGATGAGGAATCTCACAAATAACGCCAATGGCAAAATCAACGAGGCGGTCATCCAATGCGTCAATGCCACATACGGCTATGGGTCGAATGACTCCCTCTTGGAAAAAGAAAGACAGAATATCTTTGTCATCATTCAGGATAATGATGGAAATCATGTTTTTCCTGAGAAAAAATCGGATGAAATTCTTGAAAAATGGAACGATGTCTTTGCAGATGTCACAATCAAGCAGAATTCCTCAACGCTCTTCCAGGATGATGGCTTTTTTTATGCTGCGATGGATTCGGATTATGTCGAAAACAATCTCGCCATCGAAAAAAGCCAGGAAATCATCACCAAGCCGATTGATGTCCCTGATGAAGCTTTGATTTATGTCGGCATCGATTACCAAGCTGATGTTGCCTCCCTATCTTCCTTCAGCTGGATTCTCTCGATTGTCCTTTTTATCGGCTTTCTATTGATGATTCCGTTGGTGTATGTCATCTCCGCACGTGTCATGAAGCCAACGAAAGATACCATCCGTCATGAAAAGGAATTTGTCGCCAATGCTTCCCATGAGCTGAAGACGCCACTTGCCATCATCACAGCGGATGCGGAAATCCTTCAGGAAAAGAATCCGGAAAATTCCGAATATGTCAACAACATCATCACCCAGTGTCAGAATATGAATGAGACCGTTTTGGATATGATTGCCCTATCGAAACTCGAAGTCGGCGTGAAGAAATTGGAGTCCGTGGATTTTTCCCAGCTTCTTTTGGACCTTGCCATGTCCTTTGATGCCATTGCCTATGAAAGAGAAATCGATTATGCCTATGATATTCAGCCGGGACTTGTCTTAAAGGAAGCGGACAAGAAAAATCTCATCCGCCTTGTCAATCTTCTCATCGACAATGCCATGAAATACACTAAAGGACCTAAGATCATCCGCATCAACCTTAAGGAGGTCAAGAAGGACTTTATCTTTGAAGTCTACAACACCGGATGCGAAGTTCTTGATGCCGACAGAGAAAAGGTCTTCGAACGATTCTATCAGGGGAAATCCGGCGCCGATAATGAACGCATCGGATCGGGTCTTGGCCTTGCCATCGTCAAGCAGATCTGCGACAACTATAAATATCCTTTGTCCATCGAATCGACGTTTCACAAATACATGAAGTTCTCGATTGTGCTTCGATAGGCTTTTGATGAAAAGGCTTTCATTTTTGAGTGCCTAGTTTTTTTCATGAAGCAATTTTGATAAACTTAACAATATTATTCTTCGATTGCCGACTTTCTAAGTACTTGTTCAGGATAAAGGAGCCAAATCATGAAAAACAAGATTGTTATGGAAGGTATCACATTCGACGACGTACTTCTTCTGCCGAGATATTCGGAAATCACTCCGGATATGGTCTCTCTCAAAGCCCGTTTGACCAAGCATATCACATTGAACATTCCTCTTCTTTCGGCTGCCATGGACACTGTCACGGAGTCCGATATGGCAATCGCCTTAGCCAGAGAAGGTGGAATCGGCATCATTCATAAGAATATGACCATCGAACGCCAGGCGAAGGAAGTCGACAAAGTGAAGAGAAGCGAAAATGGTGTCATCACCGATCCCATCACGCTTCATAGCGACAAGACCCTGCTTGATGCCATCAAAATCATGGCGGATTATCATATTTCCGGCATTCCGATCACGGATGATGAAAAGAAACTCATCGGCATCATCACCAATCGCGACATCAAGTTCGAACATGACATGAAAAAGAAGATTTCCGAGGTCATGACCTCGACCAACCTTGTCGTCGGCAAGATTGGAACGACCCTGGAGGAAGCCAAGGATATTCTTTCCAAGGCAAAGAAGGAAAAACTTCCCATCGTCGATGATGATTTCCATCTCTGTGGCTTGATCACCATCAAGGATATCGATAAGATTCAGCAGTATCCGAATTCTGCGAAGGATAAATATGGGCGTCTTCTTTGCGGTGCTGGCATCGGCATCACGAAGGATTACCTTGTCCGTGCCAAAGCCCTGATCGATGCGGGCGTGGATGTTCTTGTCCTCGACTCCGCCCATGGCGACAGCAAGAACGTCGTCCTTGCCCTCCATGAACTGAAAAAGAACTTCCCGGATACGGATGTCATCGCCGGAAACGTGGCGACCTATCAGGGTGCAAAAGACCTTATGGAAGCGGGAGCCGATGCCGTCAAAGTCGGCATGGGTCCTGGATCCATCTGTACTACGAGAATCATCTCCGGCATGGGCGTTCCGCAGATCACGGCCATCATGGAAGCCAAGAGGGCAAGCGAAGAATACGATTGCCCGATCATCGGCGATGGCGGAATCAAATATTCCGGCGATATCACCAAAGCGCTGGCTGCCGGTGCCGATACTGTCATGATGGGTGCCATCTTCGGCGGATGTGAGGAAGCTCCCGGCGATACGGAACTCTTCCATGGAAGAAAATACAAAGTCTATCGCGGAATGGGATCCTTGGCTGCCATGGAGCAGGCTCATGGATCGGCTGATCGCTATTTCCAGACCGGCCATCAGAAATTGGTTCCCGAAGGTGTCGAAGGCCGTGTTCCTTTCCGTGGATCGGCGAGCGATGTCATCTTCGAACTCTTGGGCGGCATCCGCTCGGGCATGGGCTATTTAGGTGTCACCACGATCGCTGATCTGCAGGAAAAGAGTGAATTCATCAAAATCACGAGCGCCTCATTGAAGGAATCGCATCCGCATGATATTGATATCACAAAGGAAGCTCCAAACTATCTGACAGACAACAAGTAGGAAGACCACGAAGAAAGAGAAACGGCCGCATAGGTTCTCTTTCTTCTTTTTTTGTCAAAAAAAGAAACAAAAAAGAGGCCCGAAGGCCTCTATGATGACTTTTACTTAGCTTCTGCAGCAGTTTCTTCTGTTGTTCCTTCTTCAGTATTTTTCTTCTTTAAGGCAAGCATCTGAGCTTCGAAGGCGGCTCTCTTGGCTTTCAGGCCATTGAAGACCTTGACAATCGTGAACAGGGTGATGGCGATGATGAGGAAAGAGATGATGGCATTGATGAAGGTTCCCCAATCGATGACGGCGGAAAGATTGTAGGTATAGGTTGTTCCGTGAAGAGTATATTTTCCCAAGATTGTGGTCTTGACGTTTTCAATCAAGGTCGGAGTTGCATCGACGGTTGCCTGGCCATAAGTGTCAATGGCAAGTTGCTTGGCAATTCCCTGAAGCTCTGAAGCCTGGAAGGTCTGACCGATGCCATCCAAACCCTTCTGCGCATCATTGACAGCAGGAAGGACAGTGACAAGTCCTTTGATACCGCCAGGAACACCCCATGTGCAGACCGAAAGGAGAATGTTGGTCAAGGCTGTGACGATGGCACCAAAGGCAGAACCCATGATGACACCAACAGCCATATCGAGAACATTTCCTTTGGAAACGAATTTCTTGAAATCGTTCCACAATGTTTCGCCGTTTTCTTTTCTCTTTGCCTTGGCTTCCTTTTTGGCAATTTTCTTTGCTTCTTTTTCTTCTGGTGTTAATTGTTTCATTTTCTTATTCCCTCAAATACGAAAGATATTTTATCACTCTTGAAATGTTAATCAAGCAAAAATGGCAAATTTTCATTGCCTGATGAAAGTAAGTGTTTCCAGTTTGCCTTTATTCGGAAAAGGTTTCCTTGAGAATCAGCTCGAAATCATCCATGCTTCGTGCCCCCATGAGAACTTCTTCCTTTTTCCCATCGATGGTGACGGGGATTCTCTTTCCCTTCTTGAAGGCGACCATGGTCGGAATGGAAAGCACGCCAAACTTCTGAGCGATTTCCGGGAAATCGTCGGTGTCGACTTTCAAAAAGGTGATGCCCATATCCTTTTCTTCCTCGATGTCCTCAATGACCCGGGACATCATTCGGCAGGGACCACACCATTTGGCATTGAAGTCGACAAGGACATTCTCTTCCTCGTTGATGGTCGAAATGAATTCTTCTAATTTTGTAAGTACTTTGATCATAATTATATTTTCCTCTCCTGTTACTTTATCAAATCCAGAGGCAAATGAAAAACAATATGCTTAAAGAGCAGCCAAAACACCACAGAACATCGAGATAATACCTAAAACAATGAGATGGAATGGATAATAGAGGTAGAATCCATACTGGATTTTCTTGCTTTCATATCCTTTCTTTCCGTTGTAGAGAAGAAGGAAAAGAAAGGCAAGGGTCGAATAGGTTCCGATCGGCACAAATTCATTCGGAAGGACAAAAGCCTGATAGTTGATCCGATAAATCAGATAGAAAATCGCCTCGGTGAGAACTAACGCGATCGCTTCGGCAATCTGGATGGAATGATTCTCTTCCATGAGGTAGGCCTCTTCATCCAAGCCATCATTCCTGGCTTTCGCTTTCAATCGATAGGCTGTTGCCTCCCTGAAGAGGAAATAAAGCAGGAAGAGAACAATCGAGAACGTTCCCCAGTCGGACTTGAACAGCGTTCCGTAATTCGCATCGATGACGACGTTCGATAGGACTTCATAGGCGATGGGAAGAAGACCGAAAATCGAATATTTGTCCTTTCTTCGGAAGAGGGTGATCATCAACACGCCCATGAACATGTCCGTAAAGGCGTTTCCAAGAAGCGGATTCGTGGCGATGGAAAGATTGCATACGGCTCCAAAGGCATATCCGAATCCATCCATGAGGATGGCTAGGAAGCCAAGGCGAAGAAGATAATATTTCACATTCTTGGTGTGATAGGCACCTTCGGTAGCCAAAAAAGCATAAATCGGGAATGACATTTTCCCTAAGGCACGAAGAATATAGTAGCTTGTCGGAATATCCCCGATTCCTCTTGGAATGAAAAGAAGGGCGACATGATCAAGCGTCATCAGAATCGCCGCAATCAATTTCAGAGAAAAAGAAGAGAGACCGAATGTTTTTTTGTTTTCCATTTTCTTATTTTCCTGCGTTGGAGATGAAAGTTGCAATCATGGAAAATAGATTCACACCGAAATGTGCCAACATGCTCGAAGAGATTTTTCCGGACTTGGCATAGGTCAGGGCAAGAAAGAAACCCGATCCGATATAAATGGGAAGGTTCAGCCATTCATTATAAAGAGCATAGCGCGCTTTCTGTATCGCCTCAGCTGTGGCTTCTTCATTTGCCATCAAGGAAGCGAGATCGCTGTAGGCGGATGCGATATTCGCATGGATCAGACCGAAGATGAGAGCGGAAAGGACGATGCCAAGCCAACGAAGCTTATACTTATGTCCGATGGTATCGACCAAGCCGATGCGATAGGTCAATTCCTCAGCGAATGGTGCGAAGAAGACGGTCATGACGAAAAGCAAGGCAGGATAGGACTTTGTCATCGATTCGATGCCTTCCTCATTGGCATTGTTTCCATAGAAAGAAATCGTATTGGAAAAGATATTGCCCAAGAGAAGCTGAAAACCCAAGACGAGTCCAAAGCCGATCAAGGCATAGATATAGGTATCGACATGGGTGAATTCCTTTGCGAACTTCTTGTAGGTCTTTCTTTTGTCGAAGAATAGAAATCCAGCAAAAGCTATGACGAGAAGAAGATAGGTAAAGAAATTGATCAAGGTTGCTCCCAAAGGAGTATAGGAGAAATAACCATCGTGGACTTCAATGAATCCTGCTCTTGCGATGATGATGGACGTGATATAACTGAATAATTTGATTCCTAAAAAGCCTAGAATGAAAAAGGCAATCTTCTCCCAAAGCGGAAGCCAATCATTGAATTCCGAACGAGGAAAGAAGTTCTTTGTTTTTTCGTCTGCACGGTAGGTTTCCGTCTTATTTTCATGGTTATTGTATATTTCCATATATTGACTCCTAAAAGATAGTTTTCATTATAGTTTATCTTGTCTTTTTTTGCTATACTATATTTATGAGTCAACAGACATTATCTGCTCTTCTGTGGATCGCCTTTTTCTTCCTTCTTCTCGTCTCACTTTTGGCTGGGCTGATTGGATTTCTCAAGGGCATCTATAAGACCACATTGAAAACCATTGTCAAAACAATTTTTGTTTTGGTTTTGGTCTTTCTTTCTCCGACCTTTGCCGTTTTGATTGGAAACATCAACCTCCAAGGAATCCTTCATACGGAAAATGCCATCACATTGCAGACCTATTTGGCCAATCTGATCACGGATACTGGATTCTTCTCGCCCATCAATTCCATTTCCATCTATGGAACTATCTTTGGCGTTGTCACTTCTTTGATTTCCTTTGCTGTCTTTTTCCTTGGCATGATCCTGATTCAGATTTTTGCAAGCCCCATCACTGCGATTCTCTATCAAGGAATCTTTCGGTGGTTTTTGCCGGTCGAGACAAAAAAAGATCGCAAGAAGAGAAAAAAGGAGGCCGAGGCTTCCACTTTGAAAAACGGATTGGAAGACGAGAATGGAAAGGTATTGGATAAGCCAAAGAAAAAATGGAAGCTCTACCGTATCCCTGGGGGTATTTTAGGCCTCATCCAGGAATTTGTCTTCGTTATGATTCTTTTGACCCCGATTTCCGCTCTCTGTGGCACGGCCATCAAAAACAAGCAAGGAGTCAAGAACGTTCTTGAAAGCATGGATCAGAGCGAAGAGAACACAAACCTCATTCTCTCTTATTTCGATACCGTGAATGATTCTGTTCTATATAAGTTGATTAATCAAAGCAAATTGGATTCCTTGATCATCAGCAAGGCGACCTCGAGGAAGGTGAATGGCGTGGATGTTTCTTTTAACAGTCTCATTGACTCGACATTCGAAATCGTCAACCCTCTTTTGGAAAACAAGGCCATATCCTATGAAAGAGCCACGAATTCCTTGACCATCAATTATGCGACCCTTCTTTCGGTGGACACCATCGACAATCTCACGACGACCATGATTGCCAATCCGATGTTCCTCTCTCTTCTTCCGCCCCTGATCGATTCAGCCTTAAATTCCATCAGTGGAAGCTTCTTTTCCTTGGACAAACTCGATTTTACTGATCTCGATTATTCTTCCGAATTGACGATCCTCAGTGGCGTCTATGAAAAAATCTACGATCTTGGCATCAAGCCCATGATTAATGGAACCAAATTCGATTTGCAGAATTATTCCCTGAAAGTCACCTCGTTCAGTGACGAGGACATCGACAATTTCGCTTCTGCCGTCGCGGAACTTGGAAAGATGGAAGCCCTAAAGAAGAATCTCCCGGTTTTGCTGGCCTCCTCTGGCATCTATCTCAACCAAAAAGGATATGACATCTTCCCGACAGAGATCTCCGCTTATGATGATATCGATTGGTCGAAGGATCTCTCGATTTTCGTCAAGGCGGCATTATCCATCCTCAAGGTTTTGGATATGGATTTGTCGAGCAAAATGGATTTCACCGATTTCCGTGAGAAATTCTTCGCTGCCCTTCAGAACGAAGAAAAAAGAAACGTTATCGAAAAATATATCTGCTCCGATGATTTGACGACGGGAATCCTGGAAACCGATCTTTTTGGTGTCCTTTCGATTCCCGATATCCTTTCCTCGAGTCTTTCCAATGTCTCGGCATTGAAGGAATATGTTTCGCAGATTGATTTCAGAGAAATCCTTCAGGGATATGACAAGGACAGATATCGAGGGGAAGTCAAAGTCATGTTCTCCTTGTGTGCGCTTCTCTTTTCCGAGGATTCGAAACTGAATATCAATAATCTGTCCTCGATGGATTTAGAGGATGAGGAGACGACAAAGCAACTGGTTGCGCTTCTCAAGAAAGCCAAGGAATCCAAGATTTTCTCATCCATGTATCCTTCTTTGATGAAGGCGGTTTTATTCAACAATCGCTTTGATTTCTCGCAGTATCTTTTCGGTTTGACGCCCTATAACTTCAACTATGGTTCAGACACATTCATGGATGATTTCATTCAACTGCTCCAGATGATGCCAGAAATTCAGAAGATGGTCAAAGTCATCCGCGATGAGAAGGCTACCACCAAAGAGAAAATTGAAGCTCTTGATTCCTCGTTGATTGAGAAAATGCTTCTGATTGTCGTGGATTCGGATTTCTTCAATGCCGATCAGAAGACAGGCATTGTTTCCACAAAGCAGAAAAATGTCAATATTCATACTTTACTGAATAATCTTTTGCAGTCCGAGCCTTTTGGCAATGTCGGATTCGTTGTGCCGGCACTCGAAGACCTTCAAGACATCCAGTGGGAGACGACTTCTTCAAAACGCGGTGAGATTTCCTATCTGACACAAATTATTGAAGACATGAAAAAGAATTCTTCATTCTTTGTCTCGGACAAGCATGAATTGAAGGATATCGAGGATACTGCCGCCTTTGCGGATATTCTCAAATGCGGATTGCAGTCCGACATTCTTTCGGATTCGGTTTTGAGCATCATCGATCAATCACTGAACCAATACTTAAAAGATATCGGCTTGAACCTCACATTGAACGAGATGCGTACCGAATTATGGATTGATGATTCCGATCGAATCGGTCAGCTTCTTTCGCTTCTTCAGAAGGCTGACTTCAATGATATTGACGCCATCGATCCGGAAATCCTCAATGCCATGCTCACAATCTTCTATAAGATGAATTTCATTAAGGAAGGAAGTAAGAATTCAACAGATCCCTTTGCCTCGGCGTTATGTTCCATTTTGGGCAGTGGCTCCTTCTCTTCCTCTCTCGGATTCTCTTTTTCCGAATCGCTTCTTTCCCTAGATGATTCTTCCTTATGGTCGACAAAGACAGAAAATGTCGAAATCGATGTCTCTTCCTCCTCTTCCATAAGTGTTACAAAAACATTCGAAATCACCACTGAAGGCGAAATCGAACGCTTTGTCAAATTTTTCTCAATCCTTCAGGATTATGGGCTGGATAAACTGAAAAGCGGAACTGTTCCGGATGGTCTTCTTCTTTCCCTTGGCGATGTCATGGATTCGTCATTATTAAGAAAAATCCTTTCCAGACTGTTAGGCACATCTCTTAACAAGATTTCCCTTCCTTTGAATTTCCAAGACTTCCTTTCGAGCATGGATGTTGAATCTTTTGCATCGCTGAGTGCAGAAGATGCAAAAAGGGAATTGCGTCTTTTTGACAATCTCGTTCGTCTTTCCAAGACAAATGCGACGGATGAATCTTATCTTTCCTTCATGGTGAAGAATATCTTCTTCTTGAAGGACCATGCTTCGATCTTGCAAACCGACGATGAGACGAAGACGATGGAAGACGACCTTTCTCTTCTTTTGGACGAGTTTTCCAATAGCAAACTCATGAATGCGAAAAAAGAAGAGCAAACGTTTACCCCGTTGCAGCAGTTCTTCAAGATTCTTGCCACGGAGATGAACATTACAAAATCTCTGACTCTTGAAGACAGCGCCTTCCTTCAGGAGAGCGCACTGAATGCCATCGTCTTGCAGATGGATTCCTCGAGTGTCATTGATGAAATTTTTGTATTAAAGGAGATACTTCATACATTGCAGGGAAAGAGCCTTTCCCTTGAACTTGGAAAGACAATCAACAAAGAGGAAACGATACAGATTCTTACGGCAATGAATAAATCTGCTTTCTTCCATCGATATCCCATCTCCTTGTTGAAGGATTCCTTTGATAAGATGAATCTAAGTTCCTATATTCATGATCCTGACACAGGAACAATCCCACATGAACTGGATTTCTATCAGCATCTCGGTCTTAGCCAAGAGGATATTCTCTTCTGGCAGAATGATCTGGATATGATTGTTCAAATCGTCTTTGACGAAGAAGGAATCGGATCGTTCTTCACGAACGGAAAATCGTTTGATGATCTTTCTTTATCCTCTGGCATGAATCTTGATTTCCTCTATTATCTCGGAAATATGAATCTTCTGAAGGATTCTCGATCCTACCTCGTCTACAATCTCATCGATCATTCCTTAGGCAGTTTCTCGGCTGGCGAAATCTTCCTTTCCTCGGCAATCACCCCTTATGGCGAGAATGGAAAAGTTTATCGCTTTGAAGAACTCTTCTATTCCAATTCGGATCTTCTTGTTCCGAACAGTTTCAAACAGGACAAGGATAAGGCCCTTTCCGACTTAAAGATGCTGAAAGATGTTCTTGTGTCGCTTCTAGACTCTATTCAGACTCTCGCGGATTGTGAAATTGATGATATCCATCTTGACTTCGCCTCCTTGATGTCAAAGTGTCTGAAATATGACGAGACGACGTCGACTTGCTATCGTTCCAGACTGGCGAGCGAGATCATCGCCGGTGCCATGAAGCAGCTTTTCAAGAATGAAAAATTGGGAAGTGATGTCATTCTCGAGATTCAGGCGAGCGATTCTCTTGATTTCTACAAAAATGATCATTTCCTAGTCAATCCGATTGAGGGGTCCGCTGTTGATGGGCTCTTGGCATTTGCCTCAAAGAAGAATTCTCTTTCTTTGACAAAGACGTATTTCACCTATGAAGAACTTTCTTCCTTCATTCCTCTTTTCGGACTGGAAAAGAAATCCGATGAGAATGATCTGTTGAATCATTACCTCTCCCTTTATTCCTCCAAGAAAGGAAATTCGGAGATTGGCATACAAATGAAGACACTTCTTTCTTCCTTGCCGGTCATCGACAAAACGACATCTCTCCCTTCCACGTTCTCGTTGATGGCCTCGACGGACTTCAATCTATCGAATCATTCCTATGAATGGATTCTTCTTTCTTTACAGAGTCGAATTCTATGATTCAGAAAGCCGTGTATCATTCAAGACTCGGAAATATCGTCTATATGATCAAGGATGGAAAACTTCTGTCTCTGTCCTTTTCTGATGAATGCTTTCTTTCTGATGATGAAATTGACTCTCACTGCTCAAGAAAGGTCAGGAAATGGCTTGACGATTATTTTTCATGGAAGATGCCGTGCATCGATTTTGAGTACTCCCTTGAGGAATGCACCTCTTTTCAGAAAATCGTACTTGAAGAGACGATGAAAATTCCGTATGGACAGACAATCACCTATCATGCCTTGTCGGAAAGAGTCAAAGAAAGGCTTCAGAAGAAGAATATGTCCTGTCAGGCCATTGGACAGGCACTCAAAAAGAATCCGATCGCTCTTGTCATTCCCTGTCATCGCGTCATCGGAAAAGAGGATCGCCTTGTCGGCTATGCCTATGGAATCGAAAGGAAAAGAGAATTGCTGGCACTGGAAAAGAAGTGATTCACCTTATCTGTCTCTCTTGTCAAAAGGCAACGATTTCCTTTTTTGCTGTGCCATCAAAAAAGCGGTGAATCTTTTGTTCACCGCGAATCGTTTATTTCTTTTCGATTGGATTCTTCAGCATGTAAGCCAGACCGACTGTATTTTCACCGCAGTGGCAGCAGATAATGCCGCTGGCTTCCACCGGAATCAGAATCGTGTTACCCACAAGTTCCTTCAGTTCATCTTCGATTTTCTTGACGCCGTAATCGCCCGTGACATGCGGAATCATGATCGGGTAGGAGAAATCGATATTGTCATTGTCAAACTGTTCCTTGAATTCAGAAACCATTTTGCTGATTCCTTTGGAAATGTCTTTTCCGCGGACAAGAGAATGAACACTCATTTTTCCTTGGGATAATTCAACAATCGGATGGATTGAGAATTTATTGCCTAGAAGATAGGTCATGCCTGAGCATCTTCCGCCCTTGTGGAGGAATTCCATCGTCTGGATGACAAATTCCATAGAGACCTTCTTCGTTCTTTCTCCATGATTCCTGATGATTTCATCAACGGAGAGATTCTGCTTGAAATCCTCACAGATGCCAATGGCCTCCAATGCGATACCGCTGGAAAGATTCAAGGAATCAAGAATGGTTACCTTCTCTTCCAGACCGAGTGTTTTGACAGCGATATGGGCATTGTTGTTGATGGAAGAGATATAGGAGGAAATCGGCATATAGAAAAGATGATCCACATCCTTTGTCTCTTTTTCGAGCATCGCGGAAATCTCTGGAATATTCAGTGCGGATGTTTTTGGAAAAATCTTTGTCTGCTTATATTTTTCGATGATTTCGCTGGATGTGATTTCTTTGCGGTCAAGGTATTGCCTTTCATTGAAGTTGACAACGAGGTCTGTGACACCGATATTGTATTTCGAATAGAAATCAAGCGGCAAATCGCAGCTGGAATCGACAATTAATTTGTAGTTTGACATTTTTAACCTCTCATTTGTGCTAATATATATTTTAGGTAAAAAGAAAGTTGATGTCAAAAATTATATGGCTGAACTATTGTCAAACTTATCCTACGAAGAAAAAAAGAGCCGATTTCTTGCTTTCATGTTCTCTTTGGACGGCGAAGAGGATAACGAGATGATTTTGAAGAAATTGGAAAAGGAACACCCGGACAGCAAGCATATCCTTCATGTTTCCCGATTCATGAATCATCTTTCTTCCTGGACTCTTCAGGCAAGCGATGATCGGGAACCCATCTCCTCCATGAAGAAAGCCAGTCGCTACTTCCAAAGAGATGATATCCGAAATATGGGAATCTATATTGTCCGCTATTATGGAGGAAAGGAACTCGGGGCAAGCCATCTTGACCAAGTTTATTTCAAAATGACGATGAAACTGTTCGAGGAATATAAAACCATATCCAGAAAAGGAGAAAACACAAGATGAAAATTGCCATCTCCGCCGAATCGACCATCGATCTTGATGACGAACTTCTGAAACAATACGATATCCATATCGTTCCGTTCACCATCATCATGGGCGAGGAAAACTATCTTGACGGAAAGGTCAACTCCAAGAATCTCTTCGATTTCGTAGAGAATACAAAGAAGCTTCCAAAAACTAGCGCTGTGAATCAATACCAGTACGAAGAACATTTCACATCGCTTCTGAAGGAATATGATGCGATTCTTCATTTCTCCCTATCCTCGAAGATCTCCTCTGCCTGCCATAACGCACTACAGGTGGCATCCAAAATGAAGAATGTCCATGTCTTTGACACAAAAAGCCTTTCCACCGGAATCGCTCTGCAGGCCATCTACGCCTCAAAACTCAATAAGGCAGGCAATTCCTTTGAGGACATCATCAAGAAGGTTGAAGAACGCATCCCATTCGATCAGGCAAGTTTCTCTTTGGAGAGCGTCCACTTCCTCTATTTAGGTGGAAGATGTTCAATGCTGAAAATGCTTGGTGCCAACGTCCTTCATCTTAAGCCTGCGATTCTTGTCAAAGATGGAAGCATGGTCCCTGGCAAGAAATTCAGGGGGAATATGAAAAAGGCGGTGATGGGTTATCTTGATGAGATTCTTGCCCAATTTGACAACCCCGACAGGGAAGAAGTCTTCATCACCTATTCCTCCGCACCCGATGATGTTGTAAATGCAGTCGAGGCGAGACTAAAAAAGGAAGGTTTCCGACATATTCATAAAACTTTGGCCGGTGGGACGATTTCCTGTCACTGCGGGCCGAACTGTCTGGGTGTCTTATATTTCAATGATGGCGAACACTCTCTCGCCTAAGAAAGGATTCTATTATGTCTAATCAAAACAAAGCCGATACATCCAAAGCGAGTTTTCTTCCGAAATCCGGACTTGCAAAGGGAAGCCGAGTCGATCATGCTGTTGCAGTCATGTCTGGAAAAGGTGGCGTGGGAAAATCCTTCACTTCCTCCTATCTGGCTGTCGCCTTGCAAAGAAAGGGATATAAGGTCGGCATTCTTGATGCCGACATCACCGGACCTTCCATTCCTTTTTCCTTCCATGTCTCAGGTCCGACCTATTCGAGCGATGGCATCATCGAACCGGTAAAATCCAAGACTGGCATCCAGATCATGTCGAGCAACCTTCTTCTGGACAATCCAGAGGATCCCATCGTCTGGCGTGGAAGCATGATTTCGACCTTGATCGAACAATTCTATTCGGAGGTGAAATGGGATGTCGATTATCTCATCATCGATTTGGCTCCGGGCACCGGTGACATTTCATTGACCGTCTTCCAGAAGATCAAACTGAGTTCCGCAGTCTTGGTCACGTCTCCGCAATCCATGGTCAATATGGTGGTCGAAAAATCAGCCAAGATGGCGGAAATGCTCTCAGTCCCTCTTCTTTCCTTGGTCAACAATATGGCCTATGTGAAATGCCCGCATTGCGATGAACGCATCGATATCTATGGGAAGATGGACTCATCCATTTCCAAGAAGCATGGCATTCCTGTCTATGATGAAATTCCTTTTGACAAGGAGATTTCCAAGGCGATGGACGAAGGAAAAATCGAGGACCTCGAGGTCAGCTATCTCGACTCGACGATTGAGGCCATCATTCAGAACAGCATCGAATCGGATAAGAACTGAATATGAATGAAAAGGAGAGACTGGAAGCTTTTCTCACAGGCTTCAAAGAGTTGGAAAATGAATTGATCAGCCTTGCGAAAATCAAGGAGGAAGGTCATGTCTCCTTTTCCCGTGCGCTCAATGAGGTCTATTATCGTCATGCCTCTCCTCTTCTTCTGCGCTATGAGAATTATGATTTCCTCAAGACGGCAAGCGACTTGAGGAACATACTTTCGCATGAAAACGATATCTGTGTCCCTTCGGAAGAATACGTCAGGAAATTCCTGTCCCTGAAGGATTCCCTCCTCCATCCGGAAACCTGCTATTCCATCTGCACAAAAAAGATTTATTCCTGCACGATGGAGGACAAAGTCGAAGACTGTCTGAAGAAGATGGAATACTATTCCCTGTCGCATCTCCCCTTGCTCGATGAGGACGGGTGTGTTCAGGGTGTCTTTTCCCGCTCGACACTTTTTGATTATCTCAGCATGAATGAATCCATCTCAGTGGATAAGGAAACCAAGATTTCCCTTTTTGAGGAATTCCTCTCTCTGGATGAGCATCTCAATGAACGCTTTCTCTTTGTGAAAAGAAATGAACGAATCGATTTCGTCTATCCTCTTCTCTTCAAGGAAAAGGAACATGAAAAGAATGTCTCTCTCCTCTTCGTGACGGAGCATGGAAGAAGAAGCGAGAAACTTTTAGGCCTCATCACCCTGACGGATTTGGCCAAGAGGAAGAACTGATTCAGTCTGCCTTTTTGATTCTTAGATAGACAAACCCTGTCTTGACGCTTTTGATGCTTAAGGATGCAATCGTGAATTGGATGCTGACAAGATCTCTTGTGTATCCATTTTTTTGTGCAATCGAGAGAACGTCAATCTTGTTTGGAGTCAGAATTTTTGTCTTGGCAAGAGAAGTATCGCTTGAACTCGCTAGGGCAAGATAGTCATTGTCTGAGAGGACAAGAATGTCCTTCAGGTCGATTGTCGTATTCTCATTGACTTGATATTCTCGACTCGTAGCATCGAATTTTTCGCTTTCCTTGAAGGAAACGCTCGATTTTGCAAATCCGACTTTTGTCCCTGTATATTCGAGCGTGACGGTCTTTGTCTGCTTCGTAAGGGAAGAGGTCTCATCCTTTGGCTGAATGACA
The DNA here is from genome assembly GCA_963660905.1 of bacterium. Lineage (GTDB taxonomy): Bacteria > Bacillota_I > Bacilli_A > RFN20 > CAG-288 > Enterosoma. The sequence goes on from CAVKZJ010000017.1 coordinate 20,972, forward strand.
AATTCGATTTTGCTTTCCGTGGAATAGGTCTTTTCGTTTTTGTAATTGACGCCGCCATCATAGATGGCCTGAATCGCCTTCACTTTTGTTTCATCGACAATGGAAAACATTTCCTCATCGCTGGCCTTCAAAGAATAAGTGAAATCCTCTTTCTTTTCGCCGTTGACGAGATGCATCGCTTCGCTTTGGATGATTTCGTCATCGTTGATGGCATCGCTTGAAAGAAAAGCGAAAGTCTCATCCTGGTATGTATAATCCAAAGACTTGAGTCTTCGATACATCGGATAAAGAAGCCTTGTGAACTCCTCATCATGAAAATCCTGGAAATAAAAGGAAAGCAAGTCGTTTTTCTTCTGTTGGAGATTCTTGTTCTCCTTATTTGCCCCATAGGTGTTTTCTGCCTGATAGAGGATGTCGCTCTCCTTGATCAGATGGACAATTGTTGATTTCTCACCCTGGAATGTGAAACCCTGTATGTCTTTCTTGAGATTCTCGTATTCATTGCGGCTTGTGGATGCACTATCATCATTTTTTATGTCATCCCTGTTCATGGAAAGAGAAAGAACATCATACGTTTCCTCACTGTCCTGTCTTGTTCCTTCCACGATGAAGGAGAGATTGGAAAGAGGATGAGTGGAATCATCCGTTTCCATATTGAGATAGATTTTCGTGATGCTTGTCGGAAGTTGGAAAGAGACATCGAAAGAGGAGGAAGAGACGTGATATGTGTAATTCGTGACTTTTTCCTTGTAATAGCTGTTGATGAATTTCAGAATGGTTTCATTGATGGAGAGGGTATATCCATTCTCCGTCTTCTCTTCCACAAGGTAGGAAAAAAGCATGCCCTGAAGCTTCAATAGTCCATTCTCGGACAGATAAGAGGAAACATCGAGACTTTCATTCTCGCCTGCAAGAGAGGAAGAAATCTTTTTATAAAGTGGCAAAAGAAGACTCGTGATTTCGAATTCCTGGAAGGCAAAGGGATGAAGGGAATCCGTTTCATCGCTCGAGAAATTCATATCCAGGCTTGTATAGAAATCCTGATTCTTCGAAGCGTAGAAACTGATGTCCGTCAACGATGAGAAATCATTCAAGGAAAGGTAGTCTAAATAGGATTCATCTAATTTTCCAATAAGGGAAAGAAGGACATTCTCTTTGATTTTCAGTGTCTTGTTTGCAGCCGATAAAAGAATATTCCTGGAAAACAGATCGTTGAAGAATGTATTGGTATCGACTCTTGCCTTCATGAAATTGGTCTCGTCATCTTCTTTGACAATCGTCATTTCAACGGGGAGCTTCAAAGTGGAATAGGTTGAATTCTTGCTCGTGTCAAAAAGTTCCATCTCATTCGAACCGGAAAGGCTTCCCTTGACTTTTCCGAGGTCGAGATTGACCTTACAAGGGAATGCCACCCCTTTCTCGTAATCATAGGAATGAAAATCATCCATCATCAATTTGACGGATTCGAATTGTTCATCCAATCTTGCATAAACATCAAAAGAAACGATTTTCTTTATGGAAGCATCTTCTTTTGCACTGACCTGGATTTTGCCGCTTCCCTCTTTTAAGGCCTTCACGAGTCCGTTTTCATCCACCGACAGGACATCTTCATTGAGGGAGAGAAATTCAATCTCGTCCCTGATGGAGCCGTAGACATGGCAAGTCAGACGGACGGTCTCGTTGATTTTCAGGCTGCTTTTGTCATTCTCCACTTCCACAGTGATGGTAGTCGTATCCTTTTTTGTGTTGCCATCAGAACTATTCGAGGAGCAGGAAGACAAAATCATTCCAGCCGTCGCAAGAAATAGAAAAATATATTTTTTTTGCTTCATAGATCGCTTCGTCTCCTTTCTTCGATGCCACTGGTTCAGATATGTCAAGAGTTGTTGTGAGCACTCTTATTCATTATAATATATAGATGGCTTTGAAACTATGATTAAAATTGCTCTTGTTGAGGATGAAAAGAAAGCGGCCGATGATCTGACGGCGATGCTGAAGCGATATGGCCATGAAAATGCCGTCGACTTCGAAATCACCTGGTTTTCTGATGGCGATAAATTCCTCTCCTCGGATATGAGTGACTTCGGCATTGTCTTCATGGATATCCAGATGCCGAATCTAAACGGGATGAGCGCCGCCAAGGAAATGCGAAAATCCTCTCCGAACAATGTCCTTATCTTCGTGACCGATCTAGCCCAATATGCCATCCGTGGCTATGAGGTCGATGCCATGGATTTCATTGTCAAGCCTGTGGTCTATTCCCATCTCTCGCTTCGCCTAGAAAAACTCATCAAGATTCTTTCTCAGCAGAACGAGGAAAAAATCACCATCAAATCCAGTGACAGCATCCAAGTCTTTTCCCTATCGGAAATTCTGTATGTGGAAATCATGAATCATAAACTAATCTATCATACGTTAAAAGGTAATTTCTCGACGACCGGTTCATTGAACGAAATCGAAAAGAAATTGGCAAAGTTCAATTTCTCTCGATGCAATCACTGCTATTTGGTCAATCTTCGACATGTTTCCCATGTCGATAAATTCACGCTCTTTGTCGGAAATGAATCCTTGATCATTTCTCGAAATAAGAAGAAGCAGTTCATGGATGAATTGACGGATTATTTAGGAAAATACAACTGATGAGCAATGTCACAATCGAATATTTCCTGAACATGAGTCTGGAAGCACTGAATCTCTTCCTCTGCTTCGTATTTTCCTCTTCCATGAAAAAAAGAAGCGGCTTCTATTGGAAAGGAATCCTCTCTTTTTTGGTTTTTGTTGCTCTCTCTTTTTTCTCCTATGGCATCGATGTGGGAAATTTCATCCTATCGAATACGCTGAATTATTCCCTGATCTTCCTTTCCGGTGTCTGCTTCCTTCTCATTCTTTTTGACATCCATTTCATCTCTGCTCTCTTCTTCTCGGTTCTCAGCTATAGCTATCGCCATCTGATTTATCTTTTTTGGCAGCTTCTCAGTTATCTTTGTGAAGCCTGGTTTTCCATCAATATGGCTTCCTTTTCCTATATCTGGATTCTTTTGGCACTTATCAGCGGACTTGTCTATATTCCTTTGGGTATCTTCTTCTATCGCCACATCAAGGAATATCCGAATGTCGTTCTTCCGACTGGAAAGATCATATTGACCGCTTCCCTTTCCTTGTTCATCAATATCGTCTTGAATAATTTTGCCCTCTATTATGATTTCTCTTCCATGGCACCCTCTCTTCCCTATGTCCTCAATCTTTTTTCCTTTTTGGCTACGGCCATGCTTCTTCTCATCCTGTTTGGAAATGTCAGGGAAGCGAGCCTTCAAGATGAAATCCGGGCCATCAATCAGCTTCGCTATCAGGAAGAAAAACAATATCATCTCAGCAAGGAATCCATCGATCTCATCAACATAAAATGTCATGACTTGAGACATCAGATCCGGGATCTTAAGAATTCCGGAAAGGTCGTGTCCAAAGAGGAACTCTCACAGATCGAGGATGCCATTCGCATCTATGATACGCGTGTCAAGACAGGAAATCCTTCCCTTGATATCATTCTCCAAGAAAAATCTTTGATTTGCCAGAAGAACAAAATCATGTTCGATTATATCATCGATGGAAAACAACTTTCTTTTATGAAGGAAAATGATATTTATTCTCTCTTCGGGAATATCATCGATAATTCAATTGAAGCCTGCATGAAGATTCAAAAGGAGGATATGAGAGTCATCCGTCTAAAAATCAAGTCGACAATGAATGGCGTTCTTGCGGTCGCAGAAAACCCTTATGTCGGTGAGATCAAAATGAAAGACGGCCTTCCCATCACATCGAAAGGGGATGATGGCTATCATGGATATGGGTTGAAGTCGATAGCACATCTTGTCCAATCCTATCATGGCATCATTAAGATATCTGTTGACAATCATCGCTTTGTTCTCACGATGTTTTTCATGAAGTAGTATGGAAGATTCCTGGAAGTTCTATATTCTTATACATTGATCAGCCTATTTCTTTCTGCTTTTCTATGACATGATTCATCGATGGATTTTGCATGTCCCTTTGATTTCCTGTATTTCTTTCCGGGTTAGAAGCTTCTTTTCTTTTGCGGCTTGGGCGATTTTTTCGACAAACTCTCTGTTCTTGCAGAGTATCTCTTTTGCTTCCTTATAACATTTTTCAAGTTCATCGAACATGGAATCTTCAATCCGAGCCTGTAATTGCGGTGAATTGTCATAGCCCTTTTTATCGGCGTTATATTTGTCAAACCCGAGGAGGCCATATTCTGTGATCATTCTCCTGATAACATTTTCAGCTCTGGAAATATCCGAAAAAGAACCTGTGTCCGCACGTCCATATTTCAATTCGACCTCGGCCTTTCCTGCCAAAAGAACAAGGACTCTTATCTTCATCAGTTGAAAGGAACGCCAGTAATCCGGACTTCTGTAATAAGCGACGAATCCCGAGGTGTCTCCTTCATAACCGCCTATGGATAATAGGGAAACACTTCCCGGTTCCAAGACTTCTCCGACGACGAGGTGGCCGGCTTCATGATATGCTGTTTCCTCATCATCGAGATGTCCGCCGTCGGGAAGACTTTCCGGAGCCTCATAGAGCAATCTTAGGCATGCCTTGATCATATCTTCCATTTCAATCTTCTCTTTGCCTGCAAAACCGGCATGAATTCCAGCTTCGTTGATGACGGATGCCAATTCCGCACAGGAACGGCCTTGCAAATATCTTGCCAATTCCGCAGCATCGACATCTTCCGTATACTCTTTTTTGCATAAGTAGTATTGAATGATTTTCAGTGCCTCCTGTTCTTTTGGCAAGTCGACTCTGATTGCTTTGTCAAATCTTCCGGCCCTGATCAAGGACTTGGGCACTTTTCGAATGTCATTTGCTGTTGCAATGACGAAGACCTGGTCATTCTTGACTTCATCAATGCAGGATTGGATTGTGACATATTCTTCTGCATCAGGGTGATCGCTGTCCTCGTTGGCAAATTTATCCATGTCATCAAGAAGAATGATGGAAGGCTGTTCTTTTCTTGCTTCATCAAATGTGGACTTGAGAAAATTCACAAATTCTCCGTTCGGTTTATTCTTTCTGCAGACATGACTCTTCATGTCGCATTCCTTCATGAAACAATCTGCCAATAATGATTTTCCGACGCCCGGAACGCCATAAAGCAAAATCCCTTTGGGGAGAGTGACACCGAGTCTCTCATATTTTCCTGGATTTTTGATGATGTCACATATTCTCGTTAGTTCCATCTTGATGTTCTCATAGCCTATGACTTTATCGAATTCGTTCATATGTGTGCCTCCGCTTTTCATTACTATATCCTGGGAGACGCACAAAAAAGAGGAGAGTTGAAAAATGTACTTCTATGAGTCAGAATGCACTGGAAAATTCAACTCGTCTAGATTGTTATTCAAGTATGGCTAAAAAATAGTATTCCGATCCAAATTTTAGGAATCTATTTGTAAAATCAGTCAAAATGGAAAAAAAGGTCTGATACGAGGTATCAAACCATAAGTTTGCTAATGGTGAGCCTGGAGTGACTCGAACACTCGGCCCTCTGCTTAGAAGGCAGATGCTCTATCCAACTGAGCTACAGGCCCAAATAGCCTTAGTATCTTATCTCAAACGGGTGCTGATTTCAAGACTTATTACAAAAAAACTATTCTTTTCTTATACTTGTTTCCTTACTCTTCATTTTAATTCCTCGAATGAAGAACGGAACCTGGACCAAGCAGGAAATTCCATACGAAGTGTTTCCGTGGATATTCTCTGAATGATCGTTGACGCGGCTTTCGTATGAGGTCAAAAAGGAATTCTTCACGTGATTGGAAGAGAAAGGCAGATGCTCGATGCCCAAACTGATAATCTTTGCCATAAGACTTAGATATCCTATCCTCTTCTTGCTACGGAGAAAGGGATAAATGAAACATGCAATGGTTTTCAATAGATGAATCTGCTATGAGCAGGAAAAGAATGCTTTGTCGACTCTTTGATGGCCAGGAAGAAAAGGAATGCATCTAGAGAAACTGTTTTTGTTGAAACGATGAACAGAAACGAGCATAATATTTCAAAAAGGATCATATATATGAACGAAAACCTGTTTACAAGCGAAAGATTCAAGCTCGTTTCTGAATATCTGAAGGAACATGGACGTGCCACAGTTGCGGAACTCGCATCTTATTTATATGTGTCCAATGCAACCATCCGTAGAGACCTCAATGAGATGCAACGATTAGGCATTGTGAAAAGAACGCATGGCGGTGCGATTTTGCTTGATAGCAATGATGATGGAAATATCTTTTTGCGTATCGAAAAGAACGCAAACGATAAATCAAGAACTGTCGATATCGCCATCGATAAGATTCCTCAATTCAATACCATCTTCATCGATAATTCCTCGACATGTTTGGCATGTGCCTTGCGTATGGATTTCCAATATAAGACCATCATCACCAATGGCTTTCAGCTCGCTGTCAAAATGGCGACAAAAAAGGATGTCAAAGTCATATTCTTGGGTGGGGTGATTCAATATTCTTCTTATTCGACCGATGGTTCCTTGGCAACGGATATGCTGGATCGGTTCCATATGGACTTGATGCTTTCGAGCTGTGCATCCATAAAACAGGATGGAACCTATGAGCCGACCTTGGAGACGATGGAAATCAAGAGAGTCGCATTCGCTCGAAGCGACAAGCGGATTCTTCTTGCGGATAAAAACAAATTCAACAATTCGCATCCTTATAAAACGCGGACTCTAAAAGAATATGATGCGATTTACACAAACGCAAATGACTCTACGATTTCTCCTTTGCAATCCTCTGGCATAAAAATCTATAACCATTGAGAGAATAAGGCCTGGAATGTAAGGCCTTATTTTTATGATTTATTTTCTTCCTTTGATTGTTCATGTTCGTTTTTGATTGCTAAAAGCGTTTTCAATGCTCGGTTTTTCTATTTTCTATTCAAGATGATAAAAAATGAGCAAAATAGAAAAATGCATGATACAATACTGCCAACTAAGCATGATAGCGGTTTCCAAGTTGATTCCTATGCCAATGACGAAGGAACGAATCATGATTTAGATATAGACATATAAGGAGGAAAAGTCTATGAAGAAATCCAATTTATGGCGTGGTTTGGCCGGGACTTCTTTATCTCTAGTTGTATTAGCCAGTTTGGGATATGGCATCGCAAATAGATTTAGAACTCAGGTGGATAATGCCTTAAACACCCAGTCTTATGTTGTGAACAACAACAGCAGCAAATATGTTTCCGATTATAAGACTGGCAAGGAAATGATGGATGCCGCAAAGGCACTTTCCGTCAGAGAAGGTGTCGAAGGGACCGTCATCATGAAAAATGACAATGATGCCTTGCCGTTGGGAAACAAGGTCGCGCTCTTTGGCAATTCAGCCTATTCACCTTACACATCTGCGGCAGGAAACAGTGATGCCGTCGATCTGGTTGCCGCTTTGAAGGCGGAAGGAATCAGTCTTGATCCCACAGTCGAAAGTATCTACAACAACCTTTTGAGCATCTATACCGAACAAAAGGTTGTCAATCAGTGGACGGGAAAGGAATCGATTCAAAAATCTTATCTGTATAAGCCAAACACATCGGCAGGTGACTATTTGGCAGATGGCTATCAGATCAAGGAAATCCCGGTCTCCAAATTCACAGAGGATTATAAGAGCGAAAAAGAAGATGGCGGTGGCGGTGCCGCTTCCAACTGGAAAGACACGGTGAAAGCCAATAAGAACACGGGTGTTGTCGTCTTGATGAGACCTGGCGGAGAGGGCACAACCTATCGTCCTGGTGTCGCCAAGGATTATTATGGCAATCAATTGAATCAGAATCCTCTTGCCTTATCTCCGGAGGAAAAGGAATTGATCAAGACTGCCAAGGAGACATGTGAGAAAGTCGTTGTCCTTCTCAATACCTCCTGCACGATCGAAATCGCTCCTCTTCTGAGTGGTGAATATGCTGTCGATGGCATCGCCTATATCGGCATTCCGAATGATTATCAATTCACTGGAATCGCCCAGGTCCTGACAGGAAAGGCGAATTCCAGCGGACATTTGGCAGATACGTATGCCTATAATACCGCCGTCAATCCTGCAATGCAGAATTTCGGTGGCGGATATTTCACGGATTATGCCACCCTTGCCACGACCGCTGGACAGGATTCCCGCTGGAACGTGGACATCTCCAATGATGTCACAGGTTCGTTTGGTGGAAGTGCCTCCTATTCTGGCGGATATTATATCGTCGAAGCGGAATCCATCTACACTGGTTATCTCTATTATGAAACGAGATACTATGATGCCATCACCAATTCTGGAAATGCTTCTGGCAATGTCGGCATCTCTTATCCAGGTGATTCGACTTGGACTTATGACCATGAAGTCTGCTATCCATTCGGATATGGATATTCCTATTTAAGCTATACTGAAAAATTGGTGGATGTTCAGGTCGACAAGAGCGTCAAAGGCAATGTCACGGCGACCATCGAAATCAAGAACACCTCGGATAAGAAAGGCAATTTTGTTGGCCAGTTATATGTCAATACGCCTTATACAGACTATGACAAGACCAATCTCGTCGAGAAGTCTGCGATCAACTTCCTCACTTCCGAAAGAGTGGAAATCGAGGCGGGTGCCACAAAGCAGGTCAAAGTTTCAATCCCGACGAAATATCTTGCCTCTTATGACTACAAGAATGCGAAGACCTATATCCTTGATGGTGGCAAATATTATTTCGCTGTCGGAAATGGTTCTCATGAGGCTGTCAACAATGTCCTTAAGAAGAAAGGATACAATGTCGAGGGTGACGAGTCCAAAGTCTTTGTCTGGGATAATGGAACGGAATCTAATACGGATACGACCACTTTCTCCAAATCGGCTTCGGGTGCTGCCATTACCAATAAGGTCGATGATGCGGATATCAATTATTGGCTAGATAATAAGGTTACCTATCTCACAAGACAGAATTGGACTGGGACCTATCCGAAGAATTGGAACCTGGATGAAAATGCCCTGACCATCGCTGATTCCACAAAGAAGGATGAATGGATCAAGAACCTTCAGAACAAGAATTATACGGTCAAGACGGATGAGCCAGTCGAAAACTTCGAAGGAAAGCAGAACGGAATCAAATTCGAAGATGCCAGCGGTGACGCCTTTACAGATATCAATTCCGATTTCTGGACAAAATTGGTCGAGGAGATTCCAGCCGAAGAAGCACTTGGTGCGATTGCACACGGCGGCAACCAATCGGATACGCTCACTGGTGTCGAAAACCCGATTGTCGGTCAAAACGATGGCCCCAATGGCTTCAACGGAACCAAGCTCAGTGCGAACAATGGCACGGATGCGGCGAGTGACAGATACTACGTAGATCCGGAAAGCGAAGAAGGTGCATTCAAGGTCGCCATCAATTCCCAGACTCTCTTAGGCACGAGCTTCTCACCGAAATTGGCTGAAGACTGGGGCTGCATCTTAGGAAATTCCGGCCTCTGGACATCCAAATTCGAAATTTGGGGTGCTGCTCTCAACTATCATAGAACAGCCTACAACGGACGTAACACAGAATATTTGTCGGAAGATCCGATGCTCAGCAACATCATCGGTGGCGGCATCATCCGCGGATCGAAGAAATATGGCATCATCGTCGGCCCGAAGCACATCGGCTTCAATGATCAGGAACATGACCGTTCCGGTATCCAGGTCTATATGACTGAACAGAAGGCCAGAGAAACCGACTTGCGCGGCTTCCAGATGGCCATCGAAGACGAAGGCGCCTTAGGCATGATGGTGGCATTCAACCGTTTGGGTGCGACAAACGTCTCACACAATGTCGGACTCCTCAAAGGCATTTTCCGCAGTGAATGGGATTTCAAAGGCATCATCTCCACCGATATGATGAATAATGCATATTACTTCAATCCGGAATCTGCAACAATGGCGACAGTCACCATGATGGCTGATTTCGCTGCCAATGACAACCATCTGAACTTAGGAACAGATGGAAAAGACAAGACTTGGACTTATCTCTCCCCTGAGGCGATCAAGAATGACAACACCTTGGTTGAGCAGGCTCGTCAGAATCTCAAATATCAGCTTTTTGCCTTCGCGAATTCTGCATTGGTCAATGTCAAAACAGTCAGAGTCACGCCATGGTGGGAAGGAACAATCGTCGCTGTCATCATCATCTTCGGTGTCCTTGGCGTCGCATGTCTCGGCATGATTGTCTTCAATGGATTGAAAGGAGAATAATCACATGTTAAAGAAATTAGGAATCGGTTCTTATCTTGCCATCGTCACATTTGTTCTCACCATTGTCAGTTGGATCGTATATGGTGTTTCCGTCAATGCCGCAGGATATTTCCACAATGTCTCCGTTGCCTATGTCGTTTTATTCACCATCTTCGCTCTTCTTTGTCTTCTTGCTGCCATCGGATTATCTTTCGTCCCGAAAAAAGAAGGGATTGTTGCAAAGATTCTCCCGATTGCACAGTCCATTCTCTTGGTCGGTGCCTGTGTCTTCCTGATCTCCTGCTCCATCAATATCATCGGTGCAAGAGCGGAAGGCTTAGGATACATCTATTTCTCGGATTCGAACGTCTTATCTGAAGTTCAGACGCAGGATAATCTTCATAGCGCTTCTTTAAGCATCACGGCCTTCATCTTCTATCTTGTGACTTGGCTGTTCAGCGTCGTCACTCCCTTCTTCGGCTTGACGAGAAAAGAACCTGCAGCTGAATAAATTCGTTTCCCCTTTCAAGTCTTCGTTAAGGTCTCTATCTTGACGAAGACTTTTTCTCTCAAATCTTTTATAATTTAAGAAAGGACTGTTTCATATGATTTCCATCAAGCAATTTCAAATCGAAGGAAAAAAAACATGCTGTATTACTGACAATCCCCATCCCACTTTTCATTTTTGCTATGAAAGCGAAGATACGTCTATAAAAAAAGCAATTTTCACTTTGTCAAATGGCTATCAAAAGGAATTGAAGGATGAGGTCTACTTTTCCTATGATGGCCAAAATTTAGAACCTTACAAGGAATATAAGGCGAGTCTTGTCTGCTATGGATTCGATGAATCTGAGGATAGAAAGGAAATCACATTTTCCACGGGAAAGATGTCTGATCCATGGAAGGCGAAATGGATTACGGATCCTGAATACGAATTCAAGGAGAAGAAAATTTCGCCAAAGGTGATGACGTTCAAGAAGAATTTCACTATAGACAAGATAAAAAGCGCCTCGATATATATCACCTGCATCGGCATCTACCGATTGGAAATCAACAAAAAGAAAGTTTCTTCTTCCTATCTGAAACCCGGCTTCACTTCCTATTGGAACAATCTTCTTTATCAGGTCTATGACATCAAGGATTATTTAAAGGAAGGCGAGAATGAACTCATCGTTCATGTCGCCGGTGGATGGGCTGTCGGTAGTTTTGTCTTCACGAGAGTCAACAGGGTCTACAAAGAGAAACAATCGCTTCTTTTGGAGATACGAATGACGGATCTGGATGGAAAAGAACAAATCATCGCTTCGGATCAATCCTTCCTTGTCAGTGCCAAGGGGCCTTATCTTCTTGCAGACCTATATGATGGAGAAACCTTCGACTGCAATATCGATTCCTCCTTTTTGGATTATCATTCCGCCATGGAAGAGAAACTGAAATTCAATCCAAGACTCATTGCCGATGATGGAAATGATGTCAAGGTTCACAGTGTTCTCAAGCCGGAATTCATCAAAGAAATCAACGGTAGATACCTTTTCGATTTCAAGCAGAATCTCGCCGGCATCATACATCTTGAAATCAGAAACGCCAAGAGGAATGATCGCATCATCATCCACCACGCAGAAGTCCTAAACAAGGACGGCGATTTGGATTTGTCCCTCCTAAGAAGCGCAAAAGCGACATTGACTTATATCTGCAAAGAGGGAAATCAGGAATATACGCCAGAATTCACTTACATGGGATTTCGCTATATTTCTGTCGAAGGCATCCGTTCTCTCGATGATATCACAATCATGGCATACCACCTTACGAGTGAGATGGAGGAATACGGCACATTCGAATGTTCGAATCAGATGCTGAATCAGCTGAATCATAATATTCTCTGGTCGAGTCGAAATAATTTCATGGATATACCGACCGATTGTCCGCAAAGGGATGAGAGGATGGGATGGACAGGCGACATCTCGATTTTTGCCAATACAGCCTCTTATAACTTTGATATGCATCGCTTTTTAAGGAAATGGCTAAGGGATGTGAAATCTGAACAATTGAAAACCGGCGGCCTTCCAAACACGATTCCGGCCCATGGATATAAATTTCCCGCCACGATGCCGAAGATGGCCATCGATTTCTGGGGTGATTGCATATTGACTCTTCCCTATACCCTTTATGAATATTATGGAGATAAAGGGATTTTGGAGGAGTTCTACCCTTCCATGAAAAAATATGTGAACGCTGAGAAATTCTGGGCGAATCTCATCGGTATAGGAAAATATCGCTATATCTGGCACACGCCTTCCATCTTCCACTTCGGGGATTGGGTCTCGCCGGATGTCGATAAGATGTCCAGCTGGCAGAAGAGATCGAAATATACTGCCACTGCCAGCTTCTATCGCTGCAGTCTGCTGCTTAGCAAAATCGCCTCCATCTTAGGCTATAAGGAAGATGAGAAGAAATATCTTGCAATATCCTCAAAGGTGAAGGACGCTTATGTGAAAGTCTTTACCAAAGAGGGAAAACTGAAGAAGGAAGAATTCCAGACGGGCTATGTTCTTCCGATTGCTTTTGATATGTTCGAGAAAGAAGATAAGAAGAAAGCCTTGGAAAATCTTGTCTCCCTTATCGAGAAGAATGATTATTGCATCGGCACTGGATTCCCTGGAACCCCGTTCATCCTCTTTGCCTTAGCCGACAATGGCTATAGTGACATCGCATATAAGATGCTTTTGAACACGAAAGCTCCTTCATGGCTATACAATGTCAAAGTCGGAGGAACGACGATTTGGGAGAAATTTGATGGCATGCTAGAGGATGGAACTTGCCGCCCAAGCAAGGATGGGACGGGAAATATGGTCTCCTTTGACCATTATGCCTCAGGGAGCGTCGGCGAATTTCTTTATTCCCGAATTGTCGGCATTCAGATTCGTGAGTCAGGATATAAATCTTTCCTTGTCAAACCAGTGCTCGGTGGTGAAATCACCTACGCAAAAGGATCGACAATGACCCCTTATGGGGAAATCCATGTCTTCTGGGAAAGAAAGGATGCGGATTTCAAAATCTCTGTTCATGTCCCCATGTCTACAAAATGTATTGTCGAATTGCCAGATCATACGACAATCGTGCTCGAACACGGAAAACATGAATTGGCCTGTAAGATCTAAATTCTTTCATTTTCGAATGGAATCTGCTTGAGACGGCTGTTGTCGAAAGAATATCGTATCTTTCTTTGTACAATGAGATGTTCGTCGCACATTTTCTAAGCAAAAAAAATCCTCGCATGTCTCCCTTATGTGCGAAACGCACATGATTGGAGGCATGGAGGAATTAGAAATTCTTTTATTTTGTCTTTAGCATAACTAGTCAAAAAGTTAGGTACATATGAAGTCATCCGAGGCATTTTTTGGTG
>CAVKZJ010000018.1:0-34632 GCA_963660905.1 bacterium
ATGTTTGTTTTCTGGTACTATCTGATTTACTGAAGCAGATCTGTATTCTCGATTCTAATCTATATAGGCAAAAGAAAAAGGTGCTTTCTCATCATGTGAGAGAAGCACCTGGAATCTTCTTGATTTTACTTTGTGTCGCCGGATCCGACCTGCGATCTGGCAATGTTATCTGCCATTTTTGCCATCTCATGGCATGGATTGTTCAGTGTGCTTTCGCTTTCTATCTCTTTCTTATAAGATAATTTCAGGAAAATTGGGGTGATGAAGGAAGAAATGAGGATGAGAAGAAGACAGAACATCATGATACGATTGTCGACGAGTCCGCAGTCAACACCCTTTTGGGCACAGACGATGAGGACTTCCGCTCTTGCCATCATTCCGAAACCGAACTTGATGGAATCGCTGAATTTGAATTTGAAGCATAGACCGGCAAATGTGCAGCCGATAATCTTTCCTAAGATGCCGATGATGATCCAGAAGAGACCGAAGAGCATGAACGAAAGGAATGCAGGATCGGAGAAATCGAATTCGGCTTGGTAGAGCCCCATTGCGATTGAACCGAAGAAGATCGGACCGAAGAGATAGTTGCATGTCGTTTCGGCTCTGTGATCGATATAGCCATGAGCAAGTGTGCTTGAGAGAATCAAGCCCATCAGATAGGCTCCGGTGATATCGGCAATATTGAAGAATTCTGAGATATAGGACCATAAGAGACATAAACCGAGAGAAATGATGACGATACGGATGTGATGCGGGTATTTGGCACCAAGCCAGTTGAACAGCTTTCTGACGAGGTATCCGACACCGACAGTCAGTGCGAAATAGAGAATCATGAAGAGAATGATGAAGAGAATCGATAGGAATGTATTGCTGTCCTGCCCCATCGCATGGACGCCCATGCTCGCGAAGTCCGTTCCCGCCTTGTTCGATCCAGATAAGGAGATGACAAGAGAGAGGACGATGATGCCTAAGACATCGTCGATGATGGCTGCAGAGACAAGACAGCTTCCGACTTTGGTATCCAACTTTCCGAGTTCCTTCAATGTCGCGACGGTGACAGAGACAGAAGTCGCAGTCAGGATGACGCCATAGAAGAGTTCCCTGAAGATGTTGATATCATTTCCGGCAATCTTGTCAAACAGGAAGGCCATCAGGAAGCAGAGCAGCATCGGTGTCAAGACACCCATGAGAGCGACAAAGAAAGCGGCAGGGCCAACAGTTTTGACCTTCTTGATATCCGTTTCGATGCCAGCAGAGAACATGATGAGGATGACGCCAATCTTCGCAAAGAAGTCGATTCCATTCTTTGTGTAGTCGGTTAAGATCATCTGATTTGGAATGAGATAAATCAATCCAACTGCCAAGCCCGCGACAAGATAGCCGATGACCTGAGGGATTCTGATTTTTCCTAAAAGCAACGAAAAGACCTTAGATAGAATGAGTAGAAGACCCAAAGGCAATAAAATTTTATAGGCCTGTGGATTGCTCTCAATTGGTATGTTCGATAATGTCAGCATATGAATATTGCCTCCAAAAAGCAAATTCAATTATAGAACGATTCTGATATATTCTCTCAATGAAACCTCTTTCTTTAAAGACTATCTATCCGTTTTTTTCTTTTCGTCAAGAATTTCAATTATAATGATTTCGATTAGGAGAATGAAGACTATGGAAAAATATCATGATTATATGGTCCGTGCCATTGCCGCCGATGAACAGATCCGCGCTTTTGCCCTGACAAGCAGGGACTTGGTTGAGTATGCCAAGAATATTCATCACCTCACCCATCTTGCCAGCGCGGCATTGGGAAGATTGATGTCGGCAGGCCTGTTGATGGGCGATATGCTCAAAAGCAAGGAAGACCTTTTGACCATCCAGATCATGGGTGATGGTCCTTTGAAGCATCTTCTTGTCACTGCGGACTATGATGGACATGTCAAAGGATATGTTTCCAATCCGGGTGCCGAGCTTCCCTTGAGGGAAGATGGTCATCTGGATGTCGGAAGAGGCATCGGCAAAGGGAATCTGACCGTGATTCGCGATTACCATATGAAGGAACCTTATTCCTCAACGATTCCACTTCATTCCGGAGAAATTGCCGATGACTTGACCTATTATTTTGCTCAATCCGAACAGACTCCCTCGAGTGTCGGTTTAGGTGTTTTGGTGAATCCGGATTCCACTATCTGCTGTGCGGGTGGCTTTATTGTTCAGCTCATGCCATTTACCAAGGAAGAGACAATCCAAAAACTCCAAAGCAACCTAGATCATCTTCCCAGCGTCACGGATATTCTCAGACAGAATAAGACACCGGAGGAACTTCTACAGATTGTTCTTCGTGGATTTGACATCACAATCACCAATAAAAAAGACTGTTCCTTTTATTGCGGATGCGAAGCAAGAAAGGAACAGATTCTGAAAAGCATTGGGAAGGACGCAATCCTCGAGATGATCAGGGAAGGAAAGGATGTCGAAACATCCTGTGCCTTCTGTGAAAAGAAATATGTTTTCACTCCAGAACAGCTTCAGAAGATGCTTTTGGAAATGAATGAGGAATCAAAATAGGGATAATAGACAGGCGGTCGCTTCTTTCTGTGAATTTGGAGCATAGCCGAGGAAATATAAGACGCTGAGGACGACAACTGGAACGAGAACCATAATCGTATTTCGAATCATTCTCATGCGTCTTATTTTCCATTCCTTGACGGTGAGAGATCTTACCTTCGGTATTTCAAGGATATTCAAGACCACAACTGCCGAGAAGTAGATGAAATAGAAATTGATGAAGAAAAGATAGAAAGAAGATAGAAGCATCAACCATTGGCTATTGGCAAGAGAATAGCCCATGACGCAGATCGGCGGCATCAAGGCAGTGGCAATCGCGACGCCCGGTATGACATTGTTGTACTGGCCTTTTCTTGTCTGGCCGATGATTCCGGCAACACCGCCAGCGATGGCGACGATGACATCAAACCAGGATGGCTCGGTTCTCATTCTGATCTGCTCTGTCACATCCTTGACAGGCGATATCAGAAAATAGAACGTTGCGATGACAAACGAGATGGAGATTTGCAATAGGAATCCTCCGATTCCTCGATATAGTGCATCCTTGTCATTGCTTGCAGTCCCATAAGAGAGAACCAAGATTCTGTTCATCAAAGGCGATATCAGCATGGCACCGATAATGACAGCGACGCTATCGGTATTCAATCCGACGCTGGCAATCAGGACGGCACAGCACATGATGACCATATTGGAGCCTTTGAAGCGACCGCTGGAAAGAATTCTCTCCCTGATTTCCTCATGCGAGGCAACGTCGTCTCGAATCGAAAAGATTTTTCTTAGATGAAATAAGAGATGCTCAAAGAAATTCTTTGATTTCTTTTCCTTGGCTAAAAGAATATGATCAGCAACATCGATGTTCGTTTCATCGGTGATGATTTCGTCTCCCGTGTATTCGATGATTTCTTCTTTCTTTTCCTGTTCTTCCATTCTGGTCTCCTTAAAAAACGAGTACTATTTTATCGTGATTTTTTTAAAAAAGGAAGATTCAAAGACAAATTTCCAAAGCCATCATCAAAGCAAATCCGATCATGAAAGCCCAGAGCCCATAATGCTCTTTTCCGCCTTTTCTCGCTTCGGGAAGAAGCTCATCCAAGGTGACATAGATCATGGCACCCGCTGCCAAGGACAAAAGCCATGGCGTGATATTCGATAATTGCGCTAAAAAAAGGCCGATCACGCCAAAAAGAGGTTCGACTACTCCGCTGGCTGTTCCAAAAAGAAAACTTCTTGATTTCTTCATTCCATCGGAAAACATAGGTATGGAAACACTCGCGCCTTCGGGAATGTTCTGTATGGCAATGCCGATGGCCAGAGATAAGGCAGAATAAATCAAGCCTTCCTCATTTGGAGAGCTCAGTGCCATCCCGCAGGCAAAGCCAACGGAGAGTCCTTCAGGGATGTTATGCATTGTGACTGCCAAGAAGAATTTCAGATTGTTGTTCCATGCCGTCTTTCTTCCTTCCTCGACGCCAGTGTTCTTATGAAAATGAGGAATGAAGATATCCAAAAGATAAAGAAACAATCCGCCGAGGATGAAACCGAGAATCGGAGGAAGGAAATAGATAGAGGAATAGATACCCTTGCTCTTTTCGATGCAAGGCAGCAGAAGACCAAAGAAGGATGCGGAAATCATGATGCCGCCGGCAAATCCCAGGACGAGATTGTTTGCCTTATCGGAAAGACCTTTTCTGAAGAAAAAAACGAAGGAGGAACCCATCGTGGTTGCAAAAAAGATGATTCCTAAGCAGAATATCGATACAAAGATAGTAGACATATGTGACCTCCTCAAGAGAGACGAGCAAGAAGAGGATAGAAAAGAAAAGGAGAAATGTCAATAAAAAGTTATATATAACTAACTTCTATATGTTTCCATAAGTCTGATCTCGTTATGCTCTTTCCTTATCCATATTTATGGAAATGTTTCGAATCTCTGTAAATATGAATCAATCTGGAATTTCTCTTAAAAAAGTAGTACCTCATATCTCAAAAGAGAAAATGATGGAAACGAAAAAGAACGGACATCATATGACATTCCGTTCTTTGTTTTTCTTTTTAAGAAATTGGTTCTTTAGTATTTATAGAAGCCTTCCTTAGAAGACATGCCGAGTTTTCCTTCGTCGATATATTTCTTCAGGATTTTTTCCATTGCTTTGAAGTTGTAAGGCATCATCATCTTCTTAAGGAGAGGTGAGAAGAGTCCTGGAACCTTCTGATACTGCATGACGATATTGTAGGCTGTCTTGAGTCCAACAGTATCGAAGATTTCGAAGGGACCTTTCGGTGCTCCAGTTCCGCATTTCCAGGCTGTATCGATGCTCTTTGGATCTGAGACGCCGTTTGCAAGAAGATCGAGACCGGAAAGAAGGAAGGGGACCAACATGGAGTTGAGAAGATAACCGTTCTTTTCTTTGAGGACAGGAAGGGCAATCATATGGATGTCATTGGCAAACTGAACGACTTCCTCGAAATACTTGTGATCCGTCTTATCCTGGACCATGACTTCAGAGATGTTGTTCTTCCAAATCGAATTCGCGAAATGAAGAGAAAGATATTTCTTAGGCCTTCCGGTGAATTTGGCAAATTGGCTCGGCAGCAATGTGGAGGAATTGGTGACCAAAATGGTCTTTTCTTCCAAAAGGGGAGCGAGAGTCTTATAGAATGAAGTTTTTGCCTCGACTTCCTCTGCCATGGATTCGATGACAAGATCGCAATCCTGGACTGCCTTTTTCATATCGAGTTCCAGCTTCAGACTGCTATAGGCCTTCAACGTACGTTCGATGGCCTTGTCTGCATCGAATGCATCCCCTTCAGCAAGACCTCTGCACCAGTTCGGTTCATCCGGCTTGGCATTCTTCATCTCATCGATGGCATGGAGATAGGTTTCTTTGAGTTTATCAAGTTTTGGCTGTGTTCTTTTTATGCTGTCTTCACTTCTGAGCCAGATGGTGACATCAAATCCCCAATAGGCACTCTGGAAGGCAATTTGGCTTCCTAAGACACCGCCTCCGGCAACAACAACTTTTTTGATGGACATGTTTGTGCTGTCTCCTTTATTTATGTATTCATTATAGCGGTTACATTTATGTTTTTCTACTAAAAAATAGATGGAAATATAGAAAAAGAATGAAAAGCATCATAAAATTACGATTTCTTTTTTCTTTTTTCTTTTTGGGACAGATGGCGTGCATTTTCGACGCCGACGACACGCGGATGGGCATGTGTTTTCCAATACTCATCCAGGTTTCTTTCGTATTTTCCGGTTCGATTCTCATCCATCTTATAGAACGTGGTTCCCAAAAGTTCATCGGGAAGATATTCGAGATAATCCAGGGTATCCCACTCGTTGTAGGGGTAGGCATCCTTTTCAGATACATTCGCTCTTGTCAGGCGCAAATAGTCCCGGACCTGAACGGGCGATTCATCAACCATGTCGCTTGCTTTCTCGATTGCAAGGGTTGTCGATTTCGATTTCGGAGACAGGGCCAACTCTGTGACGGTGAAGGCAAGAGGAATCTGTGCTTCGGGAAGGCCGACTTCCCTTGCGACCTGACAGGCGTGATAGCATCGATCGACAGCCGCCGGATTCGCAAGGGAGACATCTTCATATGCTGTTACCAAGAGTCTGCGGATTGTCCCTTCCAAATCACCTGTCTTCAATAGTTTGGCAAGATAGTAGATGGCGGCATCCACTTCACTGCCTCGGATCGATTTTTGGAAGGCAGAGACGGTATCATAATGATTGTCTTCATCTTTGTCGGAAAGATAGTTCGGGGTATTGGCGATTTCTTTGGCATCCTCAAGTGAGATGAGATGATCCTTTGAGTAGGATAAGGCGATGGCTTCCAACTGATTGTAGGCAAAACGCATGTCGCCAGATGAGATTTTGGCAAGATAGCTCAGAGCATCGAAGGAAAACTTTTTTCGGCCATCCAATCCCTGGGGACTTTCGATGGCTCTTTGCAGTCCCTGAAGGACATTGTCCTGAGAGAGTGGCTCTGTCTCAAGAAGACGGCATCTCGAACGAATGGCTGGATTGATGGAAATCAATGGATTCGCCGTCGTGCATCCGATGAGATAAAAATCTCCATTTTCCAGATGTGGAAGAAGAATGTCTTGTTTTCCTTTGTCCATTCGATGAATTTCATCGATGATGACGATGCTCGGAGAGAAACGGATAGCTTCTGAAAAAGCCTCTTCCATTTTGCTCTTGTTGTCAATCGTGGCGTTCAAGGAAATGCAGTTGATGTTGTAGGTCTTGCAGAAAGCACGGGCGAGAGTCGTCTTGCCTGTTCCCGGCTGACCATAGAAAATCATGCTCAGAAGCGATTGAGAGGCTATGAGCTTTTCTAAGAAAGCGATGATTTTTTCTTGTCCGAGGACTTCGGAAAGACCTTCTGGTCTCATTCTATAGGCGAGTGGCTTATCGATCATAAGATTCCTCTGTCAATGTTCGGATTGCAATCGAAAACATGGATTCCATGTCTTTGGATGACTTCTTGGCGACTTTGAGAACATCCTCATCCGAAAGTTTCTCGTCAGATATGCCGCAGGCGTAGTTCGTGATCAGGGAAAGGCCGATGGTTCTGATCGACATATGATTGCTGACGATGGCTTCGATGGCTGTCGACATTCCGGCCGCATCTGCGCCGAGAATCTGTGCCATTTTTATTTCTGCCTTGGTCTCATACTGAGGCCCGGGGAATTGACAGAAGACGCCATATTGCACGGGTAGATGCTCTTCCTTTGCTTTTTGAACGATTTTCAAGGAAAGGGAGGAGTCGTAGACATCGCTCATATCGGGAAATCGTGTTCCGAATTCTTCGATATTTCCTCCTCTCAGAGGAGATTGCATAAACGTGGCGATGTGGTCTTTGATGACCATGATATCCCCTGGCTTGTAGCCTTTTCCCATTCCACCGGCCGCGTTTGTCAAAAGGAGATATTTGATTTTCAGCATGCCCATGATTCGAATCGGAAAAGTGACTTCCTCGCTTGTGTATCCTTCATAGCAGTGAAGACGTCCATCCATGAAGACGATGGGTATATTTTCATAATAGCCAAACACGAATCTCCCGTGATGCATTTTGTTGGTGCTGACTGGCATTTTCTCTAAATTCCTGTACGGGATGGCTTTGATGATTCTGACTTTATCGAGCAATGTGTCAAGTCCGCTTCCCAAAACGACGCCGATGAGAGGCTTGAAATCCGTTTCCTTTTGTATCTGGGCAAGAACATTTTGATAATCCTGGTATTGGTACTTCATAGAAATTCTCTCCTTAAAGATATTTTAACAATTTTCCTCTTTCTGAGATACGAATATGAAAAGAAATATGAAAAGAAATATTTCATTTCTCTTTCTTGAAGATGAGAATATCTTTATAATGTTCACATGCGAATTTTAATACAGGAATGTCTTGAAGCCCGTGTTGCGGTAGAGAATAAGGTGGTCGGAGAAATCTCTTCAGGGGAGGTGATTTTTGTCTCCTTCACGCAAGGAGATGACGAATCCATCATTGATAAGATGCTTGACAAAATGCTCAAACTTCGAATCTTTTCTGATGAGCAGGGAAAGACCAATCTGAATTTGGAAGATCACGGAGGAGAAATTCTCTGTGTTTCTCAATTCACTCTCTATGCTGATCTCACGCAGGGAAACCGCCCGAGTTTTGTCAATGCCCTAAAAGGTGAGGAAGCACATCGCCTTTATGATTTGTTTACAAAAAAATTATTGGAAAGAAAACCTAAGACACAGTTTGGCATCTTTGGTGCTGATATGAAGGTTTCTTTGGTGAATGATGGACCATTTACCATATGGCTCGATTCGAAGGAGATTGTGAAAAAATGAGAAATAAGAAAGTTCTATTGGGTCTCTCAGGCGGTGTAGACAGTGCTGTGAGCGCCTATCTCTTAAAAAAACAAGGATATGATGTCACCTGCTGCTTCATGCGGAATTGGGATAGCATCACGAATAATGACATCTTGGGGAATCCGACTCTGTCCGGTTCGAAATGCTCCCAGGAATTCGACTATGATGATGCCGTGGAGACAGCTTTCGATTTGGATCTTCCAATTGTCCGCAAGGATTTCATTGAAGAATATTGGAAAGAGGTTTTTTCTCAATTCATTGAAACCTACAAAAAAGGCTATACCCCCGATCCTGATGTCTTCTGCAACAAGTATATCAAGTTTGGACATTTCTATGAATATGCCAAAAGCCTTGGCTTTGATACCATCGCCATGGGCCATTATGCAAGTCGTATCGATGAAGACAATGAATCTCATCTCTATAAGGCATTCGATTTAAATAAGGATCAGTCCTATTTTTTGGCACAGATTTCCTCGGAGCAGTTATCCCATTGTCTTTTCCCTTTGAACAATTTCACGAAGCCACAGGTCAGGGAAATCGCTGAAAGGGAACATCTCTCCGCTGTCATGCATAAGAAGGATTCGACGGGCGTCTGTTTTATCGGAGAACGAAATTTCAAGCAATTCCTCAATAACTATCTTCCTTCTAAGCCAGGTGATGTGGTGGATATCACAAATAATCAGGTCTTAAAAAAACATGATGGTGTCTTGTATTACACCATCGGACAGCATCGTGGACTCAATATTGGTGGCATAAAGGGAAGAAGCATGGATCCTTATTTTGTCGTCGGCAAGGATGTAGAGAAAAATATTCTCTATGTCGCTCAGGAGAATGGAAATACATTCCGAAAATCATATCGCTGTCTGATTGATCATTTCAATTGGATTGGATCGGATATTCCCCTTGAGAAAATCGACTGCAACTGCAAATTCCGCTATCGTGGAAAGGATATGCCTGTTTCCTTGTCCGTCAATCCGGATTTGCAATCCGCCTACCTCGACTATGAAGGATATGATTATGTTGCCAAAGGTCAGATTGCGGTTCTTTACTTAGGAAACCGCTGCGTCGGCTCAGGCATCATCGAAGAGACATACGATAAGGAACTGAAAAAAATCAATTACTGAAAAAATACTTCAGATGTAGTCGATAAAACAAGAAAAAAATCTTGCAAAGAATCTCTCATTGGGGTATCATATTTCACGTCTTATTAAAAGAAATGGGGTGAGTTACTTTGCCAAAGACAACTGTTAGAGATGGTGAAACCTTAGACATCGCCATGAAGAGATTCAAACGTATGGTCAACAAGGCCGGCACTATCCAGGACTACAGAAAGCATGACTACTTCCTTAAGAAGGGTCTTAAGAGAAAGCTGAAGTCCGAAAACGCCAGACGTAAACATTAATTCGTTTACTCTATCGCGGAGAGTCGTTTTGACTCTCCTTTTCTTTTATAAAAAAGAAGGTGTTGCAATGAAATCTATCAAAGAATTGTTGATTTTAGGACCGGGACCTTCCTCTAGCCATACGATTGGTCCCTATCGTATTTCGAAGGCTTTTCTTGACAGGCTACAAAAAAAAGAGGTGGAGAAGATTTCCGTCACTCTTTATGGATCTCTTGCCTTGACCGGAAAAGGACATCGGACCGATGAAATTGTCCGAAACACCTTTTCTTCGTATCCCTGCGAAGTCTTCTTTTGTCCGACGTTTGAGAATATAAAGCATCCAAACACCATGGAATGCATTGCATCATTCAAGGATGGAGGCTCTCTGTCCTTGCGTTATCAGTCCATCGGCGGAGGGGCCTATCTTTTGGAAGGTGATGACAGGAAAGAAAACGAAGTCTATCCTTTTTCCACCTTTGACGGATTGAAAGACTATATGAAGGAAAATGACATCCATGATGTCATGGATGTCATTCTCGATAAAGAGGATGAGGATATTCTCGAATATGGAAAGGAAATGCTCAAGCATTCTTTTTCGACGATTCAAGACGCCTTGGAAAAGGAAGGAATCCTTCCTGGGCCGCTGAAACTGAAGCGGGTTGCCGGGGACATTTACCGAAGAGCGAAGAATATCAAGGATGATACCGACAGGCGGCTGATGTATCTGACTTCCTACGCCTATGCGACCGCAGAAGCCAATGCCAACAATGAGATGATTGTCACTGCCCCGACATGCGGAGCTGCGGGTGTGGTTCCTGCCTGTCTATTCTATGAATGGAAAAACCATCATAAGAATATCGATGAATTGACTAGGGCTTATCTTGTCGGAGCATTGGTCTGTTCTTTCATCAAGGAAAATGCGGGAGTGGCCGGTGCTCTCTTGGGATGCCAATCGGAAATCGGATCGGCCAGTTCCTTTGCCAGTGCTTCTTTGGCTTATCTTAACCATCTCTCTTTGTATCAGATTGAATACGCCAGCGAAGTGGCGATGGAACATTTCTTGGGCCTCACATGCGATCCGGTAGATGGATATGTCCAGATTCCATGCATCGAACGAAACGGCATGGCTGCCATTCATTCCTATTCTAGCTATCTTTTCAGCAAAAACATTTCTCTCTATCGAAAGAATAAAGTTTCTTTCGACAATGTGATTCTTGCCATGAAAGAGACCGGCAAGGAATTGCCCTGTGAACTCAAGGAAACGAGCCTTGGTGGGTTGGCGAAGGTCATCTGCTAGAAGTCGATCTGCCCTTGTCCGACAGTGATGGTTGAGATATCGGAGGCCTTGACATTCAATTGGAGTGTGCTATCCTGCACCTTCTCTCCGTTGACATAAAGCATCGCTTCATAGACGCCTAAGCCATTTAGGATTGTTTTGTATTTCTTGATGAAGTTTTCCCCGACCGAGGTGAAGGTGATGGGGGAGGCATAGGCGACAGGTGCCTTCTTGTATGTCATTCTTTTGATAAGCTCAGAACGCTGGAAGTTGATGGTTCCCTGGCTTTTCACGACGGAGTCAAAATATTCTCTCGTTCTCGTCTTCATCGAATCCAATGCTGCGGATGCCTTCATGGTTTTTTCTCCGCTTCCGCTATCATAGATGACATTTTCGGTATCGGAGAATCCGGATAGATCGATGCTTGTGGGAAATAAGTCATTCCAGTCTCCATTGATGCATGTCTTGATTTCGACTGTCGGTGCCGGCCTTTCTCCTTTTGAGCCGATGCAATAGGTTGCATCCGTCACATTGACACTGAAAGGCTTATTGTCTTCCAAGACGGTGGAAGCAAACGTTCCCGTTGCCTTCTTGGTGACTTCTCTGACATAGTCGATGTTGATGGTGGCTTTCACCGCTGGATTTTCCTGGCAGGTCAAAGTGTATTCCAGACTTCTTCCGAATGGCTTTAGACAGGTGAAGGTGATGGTCGAAGTTGATGTGTCCAAGGAATGGGTGACATACGTTTCTGGATTCTCGTTTTCACCCCAGGATGTGCTTTCCCACTGGCTGGAGATGTGGGTTGACCAATCCAGCATGTCGACGAGAGTGTAGCCATCGGCTGTGCTTGGGCCGATGGAATAGTTGACGATGGTGGTTGTCGTTCTGTTTGCGTTGTAGATGGTTCTTTTGTTGGTGATTTCGATTCCGGAAATTTCTTCGACTTCGATGCCATGGTTCTTCGTTTCCTTCTTGCCTAGAAGAGCCTTTCCGCCAACAAAGACGCTCAGAGTCGACAAGGACAGTACAGCCAAAGAGGCAAAGACACGACGTTTTTTCAGGTTCATGATAGACCTCGCTTTCTGAAGATTTCTCTTCATAATAGTTATTTCCATCTGAGAGCCGTTTTTTTGAAAAACATGAAAAAAGGAGAGGAAAATTTTTCCTCTCCGAAGTGAATTAGTCCTTGATGAACGAACGAATCTGATCTGCTAGAGCATCCGGTGTGAAGCCAAAGGCTTTGATGACATCCTTTGCAGGCGCCGAAAGACCGAAGCGATCGATTCCTATGACATGCTTGGCATATTTATAGAGTGCATCGCTTTTTCCCATTTCGACGAAGACTCTCTTTTCATATGGAACTCCATAGATTTTCTCTTTGTATTCCTCGGGTTGCTTATCGAAGACATCGAGGGATGGAAGGGAAACGACACGGACATCGATGCCGTCACTAAGCAGCATCGCCTGGACAGAAAGACAGGAAGAGACTTCCGAGCCGGTGGCAAGAAGCGTCAGACAGGCTTCCTTCTGTTCTTTGCTGATGATATATCCACCCTTCAATGAACCTTGGAAGGAAGAACCGGGATTGTTGGGAAGAGCCTGGCGTGAGAGGACGATGGCGGTTGGATGGTCAACACTGGCAAACGCATATTTATAGGCGGCAGCCACTTCGATGGCATCGCTTGGACGATAAACAGAGAAGTCAGGAATCGTGCGGAGCATCGTCAATTGCTCGATTGGCTGATGGGTTGGACCATCTTCGCCGACAGCGATGGAATCATGGCTGAAAAGATAGATGGCGGGAACCTTTTCCATGGCAGCCATTCGCATGGCCGGCTTCATGTAATCAGAGAAGACAAAGAAGGATCCGACATAGGTTCTCAATCCTCCATGGAGGAGGATTCCGTTTTGGATGCAGGCCATGGCAAATTCGCGGATACCGTAATTGATGGTGCTGCCTTCACGGCATTCTGGTGTGAATGTCTTGAATTTCTTTACATTGGTCTTGACGCTCGATGCGACATCAGCGGATCCACCGAAGAGATTGGGGACTTCATCCGCAATCAAATTCAAAAATGCGTTTGACGAATTTCTTGTGGCATCCTTGAATCCGGGTTCGTAATGGGGTGCGTTATCGAAAAGATAGGCAGAGATATCGTTCTGTTCGAGATTCTTAAAGAGCTGGTAGTCTTCTTTATGAGCCTGTTCATAGGCTTTTAGACCATTATCGTATTCATCATGGGCTTTCTTGCCACGGACAACGAAGGATTCCTTGAAGGCAAGATAGGCTTCTGCGGGAACATCGAAGGCGGCAAAAGGAACGCCATAGAATTCCTTTGTCTTGACAACCTCTTCCGGAGTGAAGGCTTTTCCATGACTTTCCTGGCTGCCAGCAAGAGAGGAACCATAGCCGATGACGGTATGGCAGAGAATGAGAGTCGGCTTTTCTTTTGCGGTTTTTGCCAAGGTGATGGCTTTATCGATGGCCTCAAGATCATTTCCGTTGCTGACTTCAAGAACGTTCCAGTGAGCGGCTTCAAAACGGGCCTTGACATCCTCGTTTCCGGAATCAGCCAAAGGACCATCCAATGTGCAGTCGTTCTTATCATAAAGAAGGATGAGTTTGCTGAGCTTCTGGAATCCGGCCAAGGCGATTGCCTCTTGGGAGATTCCTTCCTCAAGACACCCGTCACCACAGAGAACATAGGTATAGTGATTGACGAGCTTCTCTCCTTCCTTATAGATGGATTTCAAGTGGGCTTCGGCCATGGCCATGCCGACAGCTTGGGCGATTCCCTGACCTAATGGACCGGCACTGGCATCGATGCCAGGAGTATGGCCGACTTCCGGATGGCCTGGGGTGTAGGAATAAAGCTGGCGGAATTCCTTGAGCTGATCCATTGTGATCTTATAGCCACAAAGATGAAGAAGACCATAAAGAAGTGCGGATCCATGTCCGGCAGACAATACGAAACGATCACGATTGATCCAATTCGGATCATCGATATCGGCAACAAGATGCCTTGTGAATAAAGTATAGAGAATCGGAGCGGCACTTAGACACATTCCTGGATGACCGGAATTTGCCTTGGTAATGATATCTAAAGAAAGTCCACGTAAACTCGCGAGAGCAATCTTATCATATTTCATTGGTAGTTCTCCTTGATAACTTGTATATTCTATCAAATCTTTTTCTTGATTGATACATGAATTTTTGACTGTAAAGAAAGGCGCAAAAAAAGAAAAGCAGGTGACGAATCACCTGCATCTAAGATGAATTTTCATTTTCCCTATGGTCATAGGTGGATACCGCAACGGATCTTCGGGATTCCTATTCGAGATAGGCTTTCAACACCAGATCGGTCTATGAGTCTCCGTAACAAATGTGTCGGAAATGCGCATATATCCTAGACAATTTCATTATAGGGATGAAATCTCTATAATGCAATAGGCAAAGAAGAAAACTATTTGGTCGGATAGTTTTTCAGAAAATCTCTTCCTTTGATGGTTTCTATCGTGCTCAAGGAGGGGAAATTCTGCTGACGAAGTGCTTCGGAAAGCACGATGGCAACCGAATTGGAGAGATTCAAGGAACGGGCGTTGATGGCCATGGGAATTCTCATCGTATGGTCATAGTGTGCCTTTAGGACTTCCTTTGGAATGCCAGTCGATTCCCTTCCGAACATGAAGAACATATCCTTTGAAGAAGAGGAAAGGTCAAAGTCACAATAGACTTTTTCTGAATAGCGGGTGACATAATAGCCATCCATCTTTCCATATCTTTCGTAGAATTCGTCAAGCGAGGAAAACATTTCGATGGGAAAACCGATGGCATAGTCCATTCCGGCACGCTTCAGATTATGGTCATTGAGATCGAATGTCAAAGGACCGATGATGACAAGCTTGCTGTCGAAAGCCATGCATGTGCGGATGATGTTTCCGACATTGGCTGGCTTCTCCGGCTGGAAAAGAACGATATGATTCATAAATTAACGAGTGATGGTGCGCGTGACCTTCTTCA
Organism: bacterium; assembly: GCA_963660905.1. Lineage (GTDB taxonomy): Bacteria > Bacillota_I > Bacilli_A > RFN20 > CAG-288 > Enterosoma. The sequence goes on from CAVKZJ010000018.1 coordinate 15,110, forward strand.
AGTATTCAAGAAGTTCAGGTTCTTCAATGAGAGGAGAAAGAGTGTCATAGACGAGTTTCTGATAATTGTTGAGCCATGAAAGTTCCTCGTCGTTCAGCATGGAGACGACGATGCCTCTTTCATCATATGGCGCATAGGTGATGGTTTCGAATTTGTAGAAAATTCCATCTTCTGTTTCGAAAGCGGGAACGACAAGAAGATTGTTTTCAAGACGAATGCCGTGTTTGTGAGCCTTATAGACGCCGGGTTCGATGGTGATGATATGTCCCGGAGTCAGGATGCCATCATCATAGACGCCTTCTCGATGGTAATATCGAAAACCGATTGGGCCCTCATGAACGCAGGACATATAGCCCACGCCATGACCTGTTCCGCATTTGTAGTCAAGGCCTTCCTTCCACATGATTTCACGGGCCATGATGTCGATTTCATGACCGGAGCATCCTTTTTCGAAGATGGCGGTCGATAGGGAAATCTGGGATTTCAAAGTCTTCGTATAATCGATTTTCACTTCATCGGAAACATTTCTTCCGAAAAGGAACGTTCTGGTCGTATCGGTCGTTCCACCATAGTATTGGCCACCGGAATCGACCAAAAGCAACTGGTTGTCAAGACTCATCAAGGCATGGCTTTCCTTGCTTGGGGCATAATGCATCATGGCAGCATTGCCATCGACAGCCGCGATGGTTTCAAAAGAAAGGTCGAAGCAGCGCTTCTGGCTTCTTCTTGCGTCATCGATATATTTTGCACAGACATATTCGTCGAGTTTTCCCTCTCCGATATGGTCGTCAATAAATTTCATCAATTTCAATACGGCGATGCCATCGATTGCCTGGATTTCTTTGGTATTCTTGACTTCGACATCGCCCTTGATGGATTTTTGACGGATAGTCGGGTTATTTTGGAAAACCTTGTTTTTCAATAGAGAGCAGATACGAGCGTTGGTATTCGATTTATCGACCAAGGTCTTGATCGTTGATTTTTCCTTGAGATAATCATAGAAGGAATCATAGGGGTGAAGGATGATATCCTTTGGCATGCCTTCCTCAGGTAACTTTTCCTGATTGATGAAAAGATGCGGGATTCTGTCTTCTCCGATATAGAGATAGGAATAGAAGACAGGTGTGCAGGGAATATCGTTTCCGCGGTATCCTAAAAGATAACTGATATCATCCAGTGTCGGAATGATAATGGCTTTCGCACCTTTTTTCTCGACTTCATCCATCGCCATATCGATTCTCTCTTTTCGAGTTGTTGAAAGAAGAGATTCGTCTACCTTCCAAATTTTACCGTTGGGAAGCTCAGGAAGATTTTCGACCATGAAACGATAGGAGACCTGTCTGATTTTATGTTCCTCATCCAAATAGAGATTTTTCAGATCACCATAGGAAAATAAAGAGGCGTCGATGCCAAGAGGATAGAGATTCTCTTTCTTGATGAATTCACAAAGGGATGGGACACCGGCTTTTCCGGCATACACGAGAGTGCATGAAGTTCCTTTCAGTTCCCCCTCAGCTTCCGTCCAATATCTTCCATCTGTATAAAGATAGGATTTGTCTTGTGTCACCAAAAGTGTTCCATCATTGCCCTTGAAGGAGCAAAAATAGAATCTTTCCTTTGTGAAACGGGAAGCGGATTCTTCTGACATATGTGGATCGGTGGCCGGAATGATATAGGCCATCAGTCCATCTTTTTTCAATCTTTTTTGAAGAGACTGAATTCTTTCATCAAAAATATTCATGGTAAATCCTCTTTTTAGTAGGCTCTGGCAAAATAGATGACCGTATCCGGATTCTCCTCACCAGTCATCGTGTCTATATTCTGGAATGGGCGCTGATCGAAAGGCATGACGCGTGGGGTTGCATTGAGTTCCGCCTTGAGCTTTTCTTCGATCATGGCTTCGTTCTTGGAGCAGACCATCATCTTGGCAAACCCTTTTCCATTCTGGATGACTTCCTTGACTTCCTCATAGTTGTGGCATTCATGGATATGTTCCTGAAGGAAAGCGTAGGCCTTCTGATACATGCTTGCCTGGATTTCTTCCAAGAAAGAAGGAAGCTTTTCTTCGATTTCAGAAATCGGCATCGTCGTCTTGGAAGAATCGTATCTTTTGGTGAGAGTTGCGACATTGTTGGCAAGATCCTTTGGACCGACTTCGATTCTTAGCGGCACACCCTTCATCTCATATTGAGAGAATTTCCATCCAGGTGTCTTATTGCTGTCATCAAGATAGACACGGATGCCGGCTTTCCTGAGTTTCTCTTCCATCTCACGGCAGGCTTTGAGGACATTCGGATCACTATCCATGCGAATCGGAATGATGACGGCCTGAATCGGAGCGATTCTTGGAGGCAAGACAAGACCTTCATCATCGCCATGAACCATGATGAGAGCACCAAGCAGTCTGGTTGAGACACCCCAGGAGATGTAATGAGGATAGTCCAATTTGTTGTCTCTTCCTTGGAAACGGATATTGTATGCCTTCGGGAAATCAGTTCCTAGATAATGGGAGGTTCCGGATTGGAGAGCCTGGCCATCGGGCATCATGGCTTCGATGGTATATGTATCCTGGGCACCGGCAAATTTCTCACTCGATGGTTTGGCCCCCATAACGAATGGAATTGCCAACAATTCGCTTCCGATGCGGTTATATTCACGAAGAATGGTCAAAGTGAATTCGCGTGCCTCATTCTCGGTCTCAAAAAGACAATGTCCTTCCTGCCAAAGGAATTCGGCACCACGAAGAAATGGACGTGTTGTCTTTTCCCAGCGGACAACGGAACACCACTGATTGTATAAAACCGGCAGATCATTATAGGAATGGACAATATTCTTGAAATGGTCACAGAAAAGCGTTTCGCTGGTTGGACGGACGACGAGTTCCTCGGCTAGGGCCTTATTTCCGCCTCTTGTGACAACAGCGCATTCAGGGGCGAAGCCTTCGACTAGTTCCGCTTCCTTTTTTAAAAGGGAGAAAGGAATCAAGCTGGGAAGATAGACGTTCCTGACACCGAGAGCCTTGATCCTCTTATCGAAATATTCCTTGATGTTCTCCCAAAGGACATATCCATCGGGACGATAAATGATGAATCCTTTGGTTGAGGCATAATCCATCAATTCGGCTTTGACACAGACATCCGTATACCACTGGGTTAGATTTTCGCTCTTCGAAGTGATGCTGGTAACATTTTTTTGCGACATTTTTTGTTTTTCTCCTCTTTTTTGAAAATTAATTCTTTGGCACTAAGCTTCTTGCTTCATCAAGAACCTTCTTGATTGTTTCCGATGAAATCTCTTCGACATGACTCGAAGGAAGGGATAAGGCATCGGACTGGAAGATGGTTCCTCCATAGTGGACGCCAAGCTCGACATCCTCAAGATCTTCTAGGCCATAATACACCATCGGAATATGATAGTTTCCATAGGTTGCCTGGAAGCTTCTTAAGGTCGTCTTGCTTCGATTGATATCTTTCGACTGACTTGTGAAGGAAGGCGGAATGAAGAAATAGGATATCGTCCTTAAGATTCTTGTTCGAAGGCTGGATGATGGATTTTCCAAGATCAGTCCGAACTTATATCCGTATTTGGAATAATCATGGAAGAGTTTTGCGATGGTGTTGGAGTCTTCTCCGCTGGTGAGAAGGTCCGTTTCCTCAACGGTGATAATCCAGGATACGTTTGTCAGATGGCTTCTTTCCGCTGATTTGATGAATTCACTGATGGAATTATAGGGGAGACGTTTGGCGATTGTGATTTTTTTCTTCAGATTCTTAGTCATTAAGCCGACTTTCTGCATCAAGTCATCGAAGAGTTCTCCGGTAATATTCATTTCCTTGGCAATCTGGGCCGCGGAGTAGAACGAATCGACACTTGTGCCATAAGGATAGGATACAAGTAGGTAGAAAGGCGTTTTTCCATCGGAGATGCTCAAGGTCGGAATAAAGAAATTGCGGAATGTCGAATTTTTGACGACCATGCGAATTTCATCTTTCTGAGCTTTGGAAAGCTGATAGTTGGTGAAGAAGGTCTCATCATAGAAAAGAACCTTGTCTTTGGTAAGTCCTTTGATGATGGCATTGGCCATCTTCATGGCCTGTTCCTTTCCCAAAGGATAATTCTTTTCATAATAGGCGCCGTTGGAGATGCCGATGGCGATGGCATATCTGTCACCATTCTCCGTGTGGTTGAGGAGCTGCTGAATCTGGGTATGGAGGGTGGTGGCAAAATTCATAGCGGAGATTTTCGAGATGGAGGTGGTGTCGATCATGGTTTCCTCATAGGGTGAAAGATAAATGATCTTTCTTTGCTTGCTGAGGAATTTTCCAAGAATAAGACGCACTTTCTTATTCATCTCTTCAGTTTCCTCATCGACGACATCGGGATTTGTTTTTTTATAGATCTTAAAGTAGTAGAGGGCGCCGATAGCATCATCTGAATGCTTTTCGATGAATTTTTGGGCTGTTTCAATCGTGGCGAGAATGAATTTTGTCGGCGTCTTGATTTTTTGCGTGCCATTGCTCTTCAGATTGAAGGAATAGGTGTTTGGAAGGAGATGGGAAACGAAATGGATGATATTCTTCTGACGATTGACGCTCGTCAGTTCGAGCATGGTCGATGCGATTTTTCTTTTCTTTGAAAGAACGATATCTGCCTGCAGATAATCCAGATGTGCTTCGTTGTGAGCGATGTTTCTCAGCCAATCCTCAACCAGATATTTATCCGATTTGGAGAATTGGGAGAAGAATTCGTCATACGTCAGTTCTTTTGTGTTGGAAAGGTTGGATTTGTCAAAGCGATAGAATGTCTGCGTCGCATAATTGAAGGTAAACATTCGAACATTGAAGTCGAGTTTCTCTTTTTTCTTCCGGTTCGAAAAAATCTGCTTGTTGAATACAAAACAAACAAAGAAAAAAATCACAATGATGGAAGCAAAAACAGAAAACCAGACGATTGAGGCAACTTTCGCAGGAAATGTTCTTTGCTGTGCTTCTGAGATGAGGACATATGAAAATATTTTGTTAAACATAGTTTAAAATCGAAAGATATTATAATCTTTTATAGCCCATTAAGCAATTTCTACAATTGAACATTTCATGATTTCGAATTATAATAGTTCAGTATTTGAAATGAGGTAATAATATTTTATGGATGAAATCTATTCAAAATTGAAAACAATGTTGTCGAAGCAGGTGAAGAAGAGAAGCTTTGATATCGATTCTCTGACCCCGGAAACGGATTTGGATTCCTTAGGCTTGGATTCTCTTGACAAAGCGGAACTCATCATCAACATCGAAGACGAATTCTCTCTTCAGGAAGTCTCCCAGGATGAGATGATGGAAATCAAGACGGTCAAAGATGTCAAGGATTTGATTGAAAGAAAAAAACAATAAAATTTACAATTAGGTATTGCAAAGCCCCAAACGATTTGGTATATTCTTATTCGCTGCCTGCTTAGCTCAGTCGGTAGAGCAACCGGCCGTTAACCGGTAGGTCGTAGGTTCGAGTCCTACAGCAGGCGCCATTCTCACTTGGCCTGGTGGAGAAGTGGTTAACTCACATCCCTTTCAAGGATGCATTCACGGGTTCAAACCCCGTCCAGGTCACCATTGAAAATATGCTACCCGAAAGGGTAGTTTTTTTATTTGAATTCGATTTTCAATTCATTCGGGTAACTTAAGTATGCTTGCTCATCTAACGGATTATTTTCTTAGAAGAAAGCGATAGGATATTGTGAATCGATAGAAGGTAGGAATCCATGAGCATGGAATTCACTCTGATAAATTTGCTTCATTGAATTTTATGGCTGAATAAAACAAAATCTTGTGTATAACAGAATGAATGGATATGAAGCAATCTCTGTAGTGAAAACAAAATGATTTCCCATATAAAAGACGAATGAAAAAGGCACTTCGCCTTATCGACAAAATGCCTTGTTTCGTCATGAAAGTTATTCCTTGATAGGAAACTATTCGTAGCAGTCTTGAAGAATCTTCAATGTTTCTTCTTCACTCAATGGATGGAATCCGGCAGAAAGACCATTCTGATATGCACTATGCGCGATGAGGGGCAACATTTCTTTTGTGGCACCAAGTTCCTTGAGCGTGGTCGGGATTCCTAATTCCTTGATGAAGTCTTCCATTTTTTCAATGCCTTCGAGGATGAGCTCATCCTCGTCTTTGCATTCGGTTTTTACACCGAAGACGTTCTTTGCGAATTTGGCAAACTGTTCCTTTCCGAATTTGCATATATATTTATAATAAGGATAGGAAATCACAGCCAAGCCGAGCCCATGGGGGCAATGGGTATAGGCGCCTAACTGATGTTCAATGCCATGGACATTCCAGTCCTGCTTCTTTCCGAGTCCAGCCATCGTGTTCAAGGCGAGCGTGGCTTCCCACATCAGATTGCTTCTTGCTTCATAATCCTGGGGATTCCTGCTTGCCTTTCTTCCATGGTCGATCACGGCACGCATCAATCCTTCCAGGAGATAATCGGATGTGTTGTCTCCGTCGAAAGAGAAATATTGTTCCATCAGATGAGAAAACATATCAAAGATTCCACTGACCATCTGAGTATATGGAACGGTCAACGTATAGCTCGGATCGAGGATGGAGAAGACGGGATAATTGTATTCTCCATAGACTTTTCCAATCTTCAACTTTTTTTCCTCGTTGGTGATGACGGAGCCAGAATTCATTTCACTTCCTGTTCCGACCATCGTGAGAATGGTTCCGATCGGAGTTACAGGATGGGTGAGTTCTTCCTGTCTTTCGTAATACTTTCCCCAGGGATCCTCTTCGTGAGCGGCTGCCGCCATGGCTTTCGAGCAATCGATGACACTGCCACCGCCGACTGCGAGAATGAAATCGATGTTCTTTTCTTCGATGATTTTCTTTCCTTCCAGGACAGATGAATAGCTCGGGTTGGAATGCACGTTGCTGACTTCATAGATTTCCTTATCTTCTTCATTGAGAATCTTGATCAAGGCATCGTAAATCCCATTCTTTTTTATGGAACCTGTTCCATAGACTAAAAGAATTCTCTTTCCGACTGCATGCAGTTCTTTTTTCAGATTGAGGATGCTCTCTTTACCGAAATAGATCTTCGTCGGATTATAGTATTCAAAATTTCCTTCCATAGATTTTCTCCTTATGTGAACTATTATAAGTCAAAAAGAAAAAAATGTGGCAAGGAAAAGAAAGGGGTTACCTTGTATACAAGAAATATAATTGATATTTTTGCTAAATCGATAAATAGTTATGAAAAACATTGACAAAGAATACTACAACTTTGACAAACTGATATAAATGTCCAAAGAACTTTTTTGAGAATAAAATCGTTTTATTGCTTATAAAATGATACGTTTTTTCAAAGAATTTTGAAAACTTTTCATGTTTTTTTGATTGCATTATCCTTTTTTCTGTTTGCAATTTTTCTTTTTTTGTCTTGAAGAGATAAAAATTGATTGCTATATTTCTTTTCGTTAAAAGGGGGTATTCATATGCCTAATTCATTCGTTTTGGCTGATGATGTCGGTTCAAAACTTGGCGTTGCTCTGTCGAGCACAGACTTGTGGACGAGCATTGCCAAAACAGTCATCTTCATTCTTCTCGGCTTTATTTTCACGAAGAAGAAATTGCTGCCGGACAACACAGGAAAGATTTTGACGAAGTTCATCATGACGGTCTGCTTGCCTTGTCTTGCATTCACGTCCTTCATGTCGGACTTCACCGTGTCGGCTGGAATTGACGCCATTCTGAATTTCGTTTTGGGTTTTGTCTTCTATATCGGTTTCATCTTCTTGGGGAAACTTCTGTTCCTTTGGGTGAAAGAGAAGAAGAAACGTACGGTTTTGGCCGTCTTGTTCGCATTCGGTTCGACCACATTCTTCGGCTTGCCGCTGGCGAGTGCCATCTATGGCTCTGCCGCGACAATCGACTTCAACATCATGAATGTTGCCTATCGTGTCTTCCTTTATTCCTATGCTTATATTGCGATTGCGAATCTCAAGGATGAAGACCAGGCTGGGGAATCCTTGGATGCGAATCCAAATGCGAAGAAAACGAAAACCTCGAAAGCGGAAATGCTCAAGAAAATCTTCCTCAATCCGATTGTCATCGCAACTTTTGCCGGTTTGATTTTATGGGCTTTAGGCGGAATCGAGGCTTTCCAGATTGTTCGCACGGATTGGCTCAGTCCAAAGGCGGGTGTCTCTTATGAAGCAGCAAAGAAGGTTGCTTTTTGGAGATTCGATGTCACATTGCCTTGGATTCATCAGACGTTTAAGACGTTGGGTAATCTTTCTTCGACGGTTATTCTTTTTGCTATCGGCTGCACACTTGGCGGAACAAACATCAAGGATGCTGCCAGAGACAAATATGCTTGGGCTTGGGCTGTCATGAAGGTGCTTGTCGCTCCAAGCATTGTCCTTGTCTTCCTTGTCTGCATGCAGCTGATCGGCAATTCCTGCGGCTGGCTTCTCAATACAAATGGTGTTTTGGCCTCGGGCGCTTCCGAAAGCGCAAGAAGCGTTTCTCAGCTTGTCAGCGTGAATACGCTTGCATCTTGCATTATCACATGGATGGTTCCACCGGCAACAGTTGCTGTTGGCTATTGCATCAACTTCGATCAGGAAAAGGAGATGGCCTCTCATATTTCCTTGATTGGAACTTTCGTTTCTGTCATCGGAATCGTCATCTGGGTCTTGGTCATCACCGTGCTGAACAATACGGGACTCTTCTATGATCCGAGCTGGTTTGTCGCGTAATAAATAAGGAGTATATCTGTCTATGAAAGGTAAAATGATCTGTTTTGGTGTCCGTGACTACGAAAAGCCCTATTTCGAGGATTTGGGAAAGAAATATGATTATGAGCTGGTTCTCAGCCCTGTCTATATCAGCAATGATACCTGGGAATTGGCCAAAGGATATGAAATGGTCATGGTGAGAGGAAACTGCAATCTCGATGCAGCGCACCTTAAGCTTCTCAAGGAAAATGGCCTCAAGTACTATCTGACCAGAACGGCTGGATATAATCATGTTGACGTCGCTGCCTGCAAGGAACTCGGCATCGAAACCGCCTATGTCCCAGGCTATAGCCCAAATGCGATTTCCGAATTGGCTCTCTCCTTGGCAATGGCTCTTCTGAGAAATGTTGTCTATACCACGGATTTGACCCACAACGGAAAATTCAAGGTCACCAATCAGATGTTCTCCCGTGAAGTCCGCGGATGCACCGTCGGCATCATGGGATGCGGAAGAATCGGCTGCACGACGGCGAAGCTCTTTGCCGGTCTTGGAAGCAAGGTCATCGGATATGATGTCTATGAATCGGACTATGCAAAAAGCATTTTAGAGTTCAAGACTATCGACGAATTCATCAAAGAGGCGGATATCATCATCTGCCATATGGCCTATATCAAGGGAAAGAATGACAATTTCATTTCTAGGGAGATGATTTCCAAGATGAAGAAGGATGCCATCCTCATCAATGTGGCCCGTGGCCAGGTCTTGGATACTCAGGCTGCCCTGGATGCCATCAAGGAAGGCAAACTTTCCGGCCTTGGCTTGGATGTCCTTCCAGATGAAGCCAAACTCTTCAATCATGAATTTGACCCGAAGCAGATGGATACTCCGATCCACCAGGAAATCGTCGACCTCTATCCGAAAGTCTTGATTACCCCACATATCGGCTCGGCCACAGATATGGCCCTGATCGATATGATCGAAGTCACTTTGAAGAACATGGATGAATATCTTGCCACTGGAAAATGCAAGAATTCTCTGATTAAGTAAAATTTAGCCAAAAGAAAAAAGAAGGGATTTGTCTTCATTGTCGGACAAATCCCTTCTTTCTGTCTAGAATTCTGAAACAAATATGTTTTCGGCATCCAGGCAATATTCCTTAATCAGATTGAAGGTTCTGGCCAAAGGGAATCCATCGACCAAAGTATGACAGACGGTGATGTTCAGCGTGACATGATAGCTCCCATCCTTCTCCTGGCGATATTTGTCCCAACAGATTCTTGGAACGCTGAGGGAATCATAATTCTTTGCCGGTGTGGGATGACACATTCCCTTGATTGAGAGAATCGGTATGCAGGTTGTATAGAGTGTGTTTGGAATCTTGCAGATCGGAAATCGATCGAGTTCATCGCTTGTTTTCAGATGCTTGACCTCCTCGATGACATTCTTCATCTTCTTATAGAAGGAAGGAAAATCCCAGTCCATCTCGATTCCGGCATTTTGGTAGACGCCTTCGTCTGTCATGATGGTGAAAGTCGGGTGAATCGTATCGAAAAGATAGATTTTCCCTTCGATTTCCCTCAGCCTCATCTCATCGACCTGATCGACTGCCTTGAGAATGACGTAATAGAAGTATTCGAAGAAGGAATGATGTCTTCTCTTGGTGATGGAGACGATCTTGGTGACGTCGATATCGACATCGAATCCATAGGTGGGATCTTCGAACGTCTTAAAAAAGTAGTATTGGTTTCTTTTTGGATACGTCTTCAGATCGATTTCTTTTTTCATATCGGATTTTCTCCTTTGCATTATTGTAGATAAAAGGAACCTGTATGAAAAGGGAAATCTTCTCTTTACAATGTGTTTGCATTTGTTAGACATTTCCAAGAAATTGAAAGCATTCTCTTTACGATTGAGTTGAAAATAGAAAGGGGAATCGATAAAATAGAAAGCGTTATGGAAACAAGTGAATTAATCAAAGCCGTATTGTTGATTCTCGGTGCCTTAGGTGCTTTTCTCGTTGGCATGGAACTTCTTCAGTCGGCAACAGAAAAACTTGCGACGACTGGCTTGAAGAAACTTTTCGCCAAGACGAGCAAGAATCCACTTGTCGGTTTAGGCATCGGAACCTTGGCGACGATGATTATGCAATCTTCAGGTGCCACGACAGTCATGGTGGTCGGCTTTGTCAATGCCGGTGTCATGAGCTTAGCCCAGGCAACGGCCTATATCATGGGTGCGAATATTGGAACAACGATCACCGCCCAGATTGTCGCCTTGGGAAATCTTCCAATCTCCCAGGTCATGATTGCCTTAACTCTTGTCGGTGTTGCCATGAAGATGATCTTCTGCAAGAAAAAGCCGAAGGTTGCCGACATCGGTCTATTGATTGTCGGCTTGGGTCTTTTGTTCCTTGGCTTGGAAGTCATGACGGGAAACATGAAGGAAATCATCCAGAATTCCTCTTTCTCGACATTCCTTTCCGAACTGAACAATCCATTCTTATTGTTATTTATCGGCATTATTGCCACAGCGGCTGTGCAGTCCTCGAGTGCCATCACCTCCATCATCATCGCCATGGCCCTTGCGGGTGCGACAATCGGCTCTGGTGGCAATGCACCTCTCTTCCTCATTCTTGGAACGAATATCGGCTCAACTGCCACCGCACTTCTTTCTGCCATCGGTTCGACCACGAATGGAAAACGTGCCGCCGTCATCCACTTCCTCTTCAACGTGTTTGGATCCGTTCTCTTCTTCATCCTTCTTGTCTTGGTTCCCGGATTCAATGACGCCACATTCAATGCCTGGTTCAAGGATTCTCCACAGACGAGCATCGCCATGTTCCACACGTTCTTCAATCTCAGCTGTACGATTCTCTTCCTTCCGCTCACCAAATTCTTTGTCAAGCTTGCGACGCTCATCATTCCTGAAAAGGTTGAGAAATCCATGGAAGGCGATGATGAACTGATCGATGAACGCTTCCTCAAGAATACGGCAATCGCCTATGCACAGGCCATCAAATATTATCATCTCATTGCCAAGAAAGCCTTGGGCGATTTGAATTTATCCATCGATGCCTTTGTCAATCGGGATCTTTCCAAGAAGGAAGAAATCGATCGAATTCAGGATGAAGTCCTTCAGATGACAAGAAATCTGACCAGCTTTATCGTCAAGATTCAATCTTTGGGTGTCACCGAGGAAGCCTATTCCAGGCTTTCGAAGATGCAGCTGGATATTGCTGACCTTGTCCGTCTTACCGAAGTAGCCGATAACATCACAGGCTATACAGCCCATGAGGTCAACGAGAATCTCAATTTCTCCAAGATCGTCTACGAACAGCTCAATACGATGAAAAAACTTCTCAATGAGCAGTTTATGAATACGGAAATCATTGTCGAGAATCCATCTTTGGAACTTCTTGAGAAGACAAGCAAGGTCGAGGATGAAATCGATGCCTTGAGAACAAGCATGGTCAATTCCCATATGGAAAGACTTTCCAAAGGGGAATGTCAGCCTCAGAATTCGAATATCTTCGTCAATCTGGTCGGAAATCTTGAACGCTGCGGTGACCACTTCAACTTCATCTGCGAACGTTCCTGTTCGACAATCTCCCAGGCCACGAGCGCCCACGCCTAAAAAAGAAAACATATATCGTCTCGAACTATTGGGTTTGAGGGATATATGTTTTTTTCATGGAGAATAAATTTTTGTTTTATGTCCTCTTTCTTTGTTGTAAAATAAGGAAGTTTTAAGGAGGTTTTCATTATGGAAGAAAAAAAGTTTTGTCCTCATTGCGGTGCACAAATCGATCCGGACAGTTCGTTCTGCCCGAAGTGCGGAACTCGCATCGATGGCTATGCGGGAAATACGTCCTATGAGGGAGAATATCAGTCGGGTGCTTCATCCTCTCAGCCCTATGAGCAGCATGCCACCCCAACCAAATCCTCGAGCTCGAATGAATTCAGCACGCTCACGCTCGTCATGGGCATTCTTGCCATTGTATTAGGTGGACTGCTCTTTGGCATTCTTGGTGTCGTCTTTTCTGGAAAGGCAGACAAAGATGATCCAAAGACAAAGGTCGGAAAGGTTCTTTCCATCATCGGCATTGTCGTCTGGACAGTTGTTTTCTTAATCTATCTCATTATCATCATCGCTGCTGTTTCCACTCCGAATACAGCCTGCTTTTTGCCATTTCTTTTTTAACATATGAAGAAATGCCCGAACTGTAAAAAGGATATACAGGATTCCTGCTCGTTCTGCCCCTATTGCGGAACGGATATGCAGAACACGAAGACAGAGATGGATCAGTCTCTCCGCTGTCCTTATTGCCATGAGATCATACATAAAGAGGATGTGAAGTGTCCTCGTTGCCAAAAGAAACTGAAATTCTCGGATAAGATGAACAAGGAGGAGAAAACCGGACTCTACGAACTTCTCCTTGTCGGCCTTGGAATGGCTTTCTGCCTCATTCCGTTTGTTTCTCTCTTGTTTCTTATTCTTGCCTGTGTCCTCTCCAGTGTGGATAAATCGCAGGGAAGATACAAAAAGGATGCTTTCTTCTTTTCTATCATCGGTCTTGTCATGACCACAGGAATTCTGATTCTGAACCTGTATCTTGTCTTTCAGAATGCGAAGCAGAATGTTTCTATGCTTTCTTACCTGCTTCCTTTATTTTTCTAAGAAAATACCAATAGAAAAAGGACTGCCATTCATGCAGCCCTTTTCTTTTGGCAGGATCACTTCTGCCAGGACATATTGTTTCCGCCTTTTGGCAAAATGTAGCTTTGATCTTTTTCGCTGACCTTCTTGATGAAGGCAGTATCTTCCAATTCTCCAGAGACGACTTTGATGTTGTTTTCACTTGTCAGATCAATCTTGAAGCGGAAAATCTTATCACCGGACAAGGTCTTCACCTTCTTGTCGTTGACATATAAGGTGACTTCCTTCTGATTGGAATAGACTTTGATTGTTGTCGAATTCTCAGTTCTGTTGACATATCTCTTCGAGCAGATGTGGACAAATGGTTCCTTGCTCCAATATGCTTTATAGATATAGAAAGCATCCTTCTTTGTCTGTCTATCGAAAGTGACAAGTCCTTTGTGGTTGATTCCTTTTTCGCCACCCTGGTTTCTTCCATCGCTACCGAAATCGAACATGTTCCAGACATGGGTTGCCCAGATATAATCTCTCTTTTCGAAGTCCTTGAGCATTCTTTCATGATACAAGGCCTGATACTCTTCTGTGTTGTCGAATCTCTTTGGCTTGGAGGAATGAAGGTTCGGCATGCCTTCTGCTCCGTATTCGCTTAGTCCGATCGGGTGCTTCCGATAGAAAAGATGCCAGAAGTCGAGAATCCAGCAAGTCATCGGAGTGAAGGGAACATACCATCCCCAGTAGAGATTGTAGCTTGCGAGATCTGTGATGTGGGCGATTCGATTGAAGACATTCATCATGGAGAAGCAGGCGATGGTCGTCAGTCTGGTCGGGTCTTCCTTGTGGGCAAAATCGTTCAGAACATGATGATCCTCCCGGCAGGCTTTTCCAAACTGCTTTCTGAACATGGTGATTTCATTGGAGATACCATAGCAGATGATGCTAGGATGGTTGTAGCACTGATGAATCAGTTCGGAAAGCTGGGATTTCGCATTCGCATTTCCTTCTTTTAGATACTTGGAGATATAGGGAATCTCTGTCCAGACGACAAGTCCGTTTTCGTCGCAGAGATCGTAGAAATATTGATCATGCTGATAATGGGAAAGACGGACGGTCGTGGCTCCGATTTCCTTGATGAGGGCCATATCCTCATCCATGTCCTTTTTGGTGATGGCGTTTCCGACTTGGGGGCGATCCTGATGGCGGGCCACACCGCGGAGCGGATATTTCTTTCCATTGAGATAGAAACCGTTCTTGCTATCGATGTGGAAGAAACGGAATCCGATCTTCTGACTTGCTACATCAAGAAGAGTGTCGTCTTCTTTAAGAAGTTCGGCCTTGACTGTATAAAGGTAGGGATCTGTTAAGCCATTCCAGAGATGGATGTTCTCCAACTTGCATTCTTCATTCGGAACAAGGGTGGCGATTTTCTTTCCTTCCTTGTCGAGCAGGAAAAGCTGGATTCTGTCATTCGAGGTGGCGGAACATTCCACAAGGAGGGTGGAATTCTTTCCGTCGGTCTTTGGTGTGCATTTCAGTGCTGGGGCGGAATCCTCATGGAAGCAGAAATGACTTTTATTGAGAATCAGAAGAGAGACATCACGATAGATGCCGCCATAGAAGGTGAAATCGGCAGCGTCTGGGTAGATGGTTGCATAGGCTTTGTTGTCCACCTTGACGACCAATTCATTGTCATTCTGCAAAAAAGAGGTGATATCGAAAAGGAAGCGGGAATAGCCACCTTCATGATGATAGGCCTGCTTTCCATTGATTAAGACATCGCAGAGCGAATTCACGCCATCGAATTGAAGAAAAAGAATTTCATCTTCCTTCATCTCCGGCTTTGTGAAATGCTTGGTGTAGGTGGTGATGGTTCTCAGATAGTCGTTTCCGCCGTCCTGTCCGTCTTTTCCGTTCCAGGAATGGGGGAGGCAGACGCTTTCATGAGATCCCTCTTTAATGGAGAAATCCCAGTCCTGATTGAGTAATACCTGTTTTCTCATTCTTGTGTTCCTCTTTTCCTTTTTTTTGATATGGCTTTCATCCCTTCATCCAGAATGAAAGATTTCAAAATACCACAATATTGTAAGGAATTGAGAAAGCGCTTAAAATTGCAAATATAACTATCATCGATTGCAATTCCTTTTTATTTCGAATCCTCTTCCCTGTCCTGTGAAGGGGTCTTCCCCGTCACGGAGAGATAATCCCGATAGAAAGTCGAATAATTTCCAAAGTGATATTTCTTGCAGATGTCGACAGGACTTTTTCCGGATCGAATCTCTTCTTGGGCGGCAAGAATCTTCTTTGAACGGATATATTTCATCAAAGGCACATGCATTTTCGCTTTGAACAGGGACCGGATGTAGGGAATCGACAATCCGACCTCTTTCTCAAGTTCCTCGAAAGTGATGTCTTCCGTCAGATGAAATTTTATATAACGGATGATATGGCTGATGACCTGGTTGGAAGAAGATGGCTGGCTTTTCCCAAGCTGGCTTGCCTTCTTTAGATAGAGGAGAAGTTCCCAGATTTTGCATTTGCACATGTAATACATATCCATTTCGTCAAAAGAACGGGAATCATAGTCCAGTTGTTTGATGATGGAGTTGAAATAATCGTTCTTCGGATAGAAAGTCAAACAATCATCCAATGAGGAAAGAAATCGTTCGGAAAGGATGGATTTGGAGAATTTGAGGACATAGCGCTCGTATTTCTCCGTGCTGTCTTTTGTGGAAAGAATGTGTTCTTGGTCTGGCTTGATGAAGACAATGTCACCTGGAAGAAGAGCTCGCGTCTCGTTTTCGACGGAGATGGTGCATTCACCTTTTATGAAAAGGAAAATCTCATAGAATTCATGCCGATGATCTATAGGGGAGCCCTCTCTTGGAATGCACTCATCGCGATGGTAGATATGTAAGTCCGAAGTCTTGATTTCAAACATGTTTTCTCCTTGTCGTTGCCGTCTTGTATGATTGTAAGCCCTACGATGATGAAAAAGAACTGTTTTGTCAGAAAATGTCAAAAATAGAACAATTCAAGACATACTCTAGGAAACCCCTTTCTTTTCTTCTATAATTTCTCTGGAAGACTATTGTGGAGGCTTTTTTTATGTTATTCAACAAGGACTGGACTTTCTATAAGCAAGGAAAAGAGGATGAGAAGAAAATCATTTCTCTTCCTTATGATGCCATGCTTGCCGAAAAAAGGGATATCACAAACCCTGGTGGAGCCAACATCTCCTATTTTGACGGTGGAACCTATGTTTTTGAAAAAGACTTCGATGTCTCTCTTAAGGAAGGAGAGAAACTCTATTTCGAATTCGAAGGTGTCTACATGTGGGCAAGAATCTATATCAACGGGAAGGAAGCAGCCTATCGTCCGTATGGCTATTCCGATTTCATTTTCGACGCTACGGATTTTGCCGTGAATGGAACAAATCACATCAAGGTTGTCGCGGATAATTCCAACCAGCCGAATTCGAGATGGTATACCGGTTCGGGAATCTATCGCCCTGTCCATCTTTTTGTCCTCCCAAAAGTCCATATTCTTCCCCGTTCCTTCAAGATCAAGACATTGTCGCATGAGACAGGCACGATTCTTGTTCGTTCTGATTTCTCCTATCCTACGGATGGAAAAATCGAAATTCTCGATGCAAAGGATGAGATCGTCTATTCGAACACCTTCGAAAAGACAACTTCCTTGAACATGGAAATCACGATAAAAGACTTCCATCTCTGGGATGTGGAAACTCCTTATCTCTATAAGGCGAGGATCACCTTAAAGGAAGATAAGGCTGAAGAAACCTTTGGCATCCGTACGATTGCCCTAGATAAGGAAAAAGGTTTCCTCATCAATGGGAAGAGAGAGATTCTCTACGGCGCCTGCATTCATCATGACAATGGACTTTTAGGTGCGGTGGATGATGATTTCTCCAACGAGAGAAAAGTCCGCATCATGAAGGAAGCAGGGTACAATGCCATCCGTTCAGCCCATAACCCGATGTCGAGATCCCTTCTTTCTGCCTGCGATCGAATCGGCATGCTCGTCATGGATGAATATGCGGACTGCTGGTATATCCATAAGACGAAATATGACTACGCTTCCTTTGCCTTGAACTGGTATGAGAAAGACCTCAAGGATATGGTCGACAAGGACTACAATCATCCCTGTGTCGTACTCTATTCGGAAGGCAATGAAGTGGCAGAGACAAGCCAGCAGAAAGGAATCGATTTTGTCGAAACGATGACGAAGTATCTTCATTCCTTGGATGACACAAGACCAGTGAGCTGTGGCGTGAACATCTTCTTCAATGCACTTTTCAGTTGGGGGTTTGGTGTCTATTCGGACAAGAAGGCGGAAAAGGATTCCAAAAAGAAACCGACACAGAAAAAGAAGACAGTCGGGTCTGAATTCTTCAATAAACTGGCTGGTGTTCTCGGCGCTGGGTTCATGAAAACCGGTGCAACGCTTCCTCAATCGGACCGGAAGACAAGAGGCGCTTTTGAAAAACTCGACGTCGCCGGATATAACTATGGCATCAAACGCTATAAACACGATATCAAGAAATACCCAAATCGTTTCATTTTGGGAAGTGAGACATTCTGCGCTGATAGCGGAAAGTTTTATGAACTTTCCAAGAAATATCCTCGCATCATCGGCGACTTCGTTTGGGCAGGATGGGACTATATCGGCGAGGCCGGAATCGGAAGCTGGGTCGCCTGTGAAAGTCCAGAAATCTATGATGACAAAGCGGGATGGCTTCTTGCCGGAAGCGGCCGAATCGATATTCTTGGCAATGAATGTGCAGAGATGAAATATACAAGAACCGCCTTCCGCAAGGAAGTCATTTCGATGGCCTGCGTTTCTCCAAAAGACCATGCACTTGGCCATTCGCCTTCCAGCTGGAAACTCTCCTGGGCCCATTATACCTATGATTATCCGGGTTGCGAAGGTCAGAAGACGCTTGTCGAAGTCTATTCCCAGGCGGAGATTGTCGAACTCTATCTGAATGACAAACTTGTAGGCAGACGGAAAAAGAAGAATGCCGATGGCCTTTATATTTTCAAAATCAAATATCAGGCCGGCCAGCTGATGGCCATTGCCAAAAAGAAAGATGGAAAGGAACTGGGTCGCTGCTTCCTTTCTTCTTCGAACGACGAGACCTGCTTCAGACTTCTTCCTGAGAAGGCAAAACTCAATTCCAACCATGATCTTGCCTATGTGCGTCTTTGGTTTACCGATAGCAATGGTGTCGCCAAACGTCTTGCCAATGATGAAATCGAAATTGTCTCCATCGAAAATGGCATGCTTCTCGGTCTGGGAAATGCCTGCCCTTATTACAAAGGCAGTTATCTGGATTCTAAGACAAAGGCCTATTATGGAAAGGCTCTTGCCATCATCAGGCCGACCATCAAGGAAGGCGAGATGGTCGTCACGGCTAAGACAAAATATGGAACGACGAGATGCAAAATCCAGACCGTAGATGGTCCAATCAAAGAGGATTTCCACATCTGATTTGATTGATTGAACAATTGTACCCGAGTCGTATCAAACGATTTCTAGCCTTGCGTCTCCCTGATTTGAGCAGAAAAAAGTTGGGGTAATCCCTATACACCTGTCTAGGTCTTGGTTTAAAAGCTGAGGCCTTTTTGGCCTTGAGAAAGGTAGAAAATTATGAATGAGAGATTCTTTGTCTTAAGTGAACTGAAAGGACTTGATGAACCATGCACGCCTGAAGAGAAAACTGGTAAAGTCCCTTATATTTGTGAATGGAAAGAGATAGATTTTCAGAAAAGGAAAGTGCAAATTCCATATATCATTACATATGGATTGTATCCTCAAAGTCATGTGAATGATTCGGATTTAATTTCACGTCTTGAGAAATATGCTTTTATCGATGAGACTGGGTGGTATTTTCTTGATGGTGAATATTATGCAAAGAAGACTGTTGATCCAAAGAATTTGGTGTGAGTCCTGCAATCACGATAAAACTTGAGTAGATGTCGAATGAAATGGTGAGTGTGGTATCCAATTTAACATAAATAAGGGAGGTCGATGCGTTCAAGGATGCAATCGCCAACGTGTCCTATGACAAGGGTTCGTCCCTCGGGGATGCGATCAAATACT